>CAZSFY010000034.1:0-28298 GCA_964606315.1 uncultured Chitinophagaceae bacterium
GATAAAAGGGGGGATTAGCTCAGTTGGCTAGAGCGCTTGCATGGCATGCAAGAGGTCACCGGTTCGAGCCCGGTATCCTCCACATAATAGTAACGCCTTGAAACGTAAGATGGGTAAGCGTTTCGAGGCTTTTTGTTTTTTAATATCCTCGCTTTACTTCTTTAAGGCTTAGACGCAAAATGGCCCATTCATCTTCAAAATGGGCCTAAAACCTAAATCGTCAAAAGGAGAAATCGGAGCTTACAACAATAACGGGCGCATCCGGTTGCGGCAGCGGTACGTGAGAGAATATGCGCAAAATGATGAAGGAACTGGAATCCATATAGGGTCTGTCCCCCCACCTCCAAAACAAAGTTCCTTGACCTGCATAGCAGCTCATGGAGAAAGGAGTATTTTAAGTTCTGGTTTAGGAAGTATAGACGTAATAAGTAGGGCAGGTAGCATTTACTGTTAATGACGAAAAGACATTTGAACGAGAAATTTCGTCTTTTAAAAATGTGCGTGATAATTACCCCAAATATTTGCTTACGCTCGATTTTGACAGCACCAGCATTGACGGCATACAAAAAATAAACATAGTAGATTGGCTACTGCAAAACACCAATAACTTATGACACAAAAACAATTAGAAGATTACCTGTGGGGGGCCGCCAACATTTTGCGTGGAATGATTGACGATGCCGATTTTAAGTAATACATTTTTCTATTCTTGTTTTTAAGCGCATTGGCATCGTCCGGGGAAAGACTACCTAATCGTCCAAAATCTCACATTGCTCTATTTTAGCTAAGTTTGGCAGTCACTAACTGCTTCGGCAGTCGAAGCTATTATCGAAACCATCATTATTTGAACACAACTCCACATAACAGCGACCGCCAGTTGTTTGGCCTTATTGCACAGGGAGATGAAACGGCCTTCACTACCTTTTTTGACCGGCATGCGACTAAGATGTCTATTTATGTGTCCCGCTTCCTGGGGTCCGACCTGTGGGCGGAAGAGATTGTGCAGGATGTTTTTTTAAAACTCTGGAACATCCGGGAAACTGTGGGAGACATGGAATACCCGGCGGGTTTTGTCTACCGGATGGCAGCCAACCGGGCTAAGGATTATCTCAAGCACCGCGACCAGGAACTTAAATTTCAATATTACCTTAGCCTGTATCTTCACTCCGCTTCTCACAACACACAGGACGAGTTAGACTTTCGCCAAAGCCGGCAACTGTTACAAGAGGCTATTGAGCGACTGCCTTCGCAGCGGGCGTTGATCTTCAAGCTGCGGCATGGACAGGGTCTGAGCTACGATGAGATCGCCCTGCAACTTGGCCTGTCCAAAAACACCATCCGCAACCAGTTGAACCTTGCGCAGCAAAATATCCGTACCTACCTGTTGGAGCGTGGTGACTTTTTCGGCCTTACGCTACTGCTTGTCTTTTTCCCCAGTTGACTTTACACATTGTGTGAAGAAGGTTTTACAATTTTTTGGGTAACAGTTTATTTCCCGATGGTGGGAACGGTCTCGCAATAGACAGATTGCACAGAAAACAGCATTGTCGCGAGATCAAGGGTGGACAATAGATAATGGGGAGTGGACAGTTGAAAAATAAATAATATTCTTGTTATGTTATTGAAAAATTCAGTCCGGAGGACCTGCTAATAAATGATTATTTGAAAAGTGTATTATATTCTGGTCAAAAAGAGACATTTTGATTGAAATGTCCTACACTATCTGAAGGGTAAAAAACTACCTGATAGGCAGTTCAATTGTTCATGATCCACCCTCGTCTCGTGATTACCACGAGACGCTCCTACCAGCGGGAGATAGCAACTGACTTCTGTAAGTGAGCGCACTGGCTGTAAAGTCTTCTCTGGTCAGAAGTATAAAGTCAACTATCGAAAATAATACTGCTTTTTTGCTCTGAATCTTTTTTTAAAATCGTTTGGTACTTTGGCTTTTTCCAGTCGTTTACTTAATAATTGTCTTTGTAAGGATGATTGTTCACTATGTCCCATCAAGAGGAAAATATCACCACGCTCCTGGAGAAGTTTGCCAATAGGTGGGCGTCCCGGCAAGAACTCGAACAACTGCTGACTTTGGTTAAACAAAACCAGCATGATGAAGCGGTTGTTTCATTCATTGAGCAGCAGCTTGCCTCCTTTGAACCTGACAATGCTGAAGAAATTCAATTCTGGCAAGAGCGGTTCGTCCATTTTCGTGAGCGTTTCGGTGACAGTAAACCAGTTACTCAACCCGTTCACCGTGTGCATTTCCTGAAAACTGTGTGGTTTAGATATGCGGCGGCAATTATTATATTATTTGGTGTTGGCGCTTATCTGTGGACAGATAATAAAAAAAATACACAACAGCCTGTCGTAGCGCAGCAAACTATCGATATTGCTCCTGGTAAGGACGGTGCTATTCTCACGCTGGCCGATGGTTCGCAAGTGGTGTTAGATAGTTTAGGTAATGGAGTGATCGCTCTGCAAAACGGCTCGCAGGCGGTTATAAAAAATGGTGAGTTAGTATATGATGTAACAGGGAAATCAACAGGTGATGTTACTTACAATACTATGTCCACTCCCAAAGGCCGGCAGTATCAGGTTACTTTACCCGATGGTACAAAAGTATGGTTGAATGCAGCAAGTTCTATAAGATATCCAACTCTATTTACAGGAAAAGAGCGCCAAGTTGAAATAAAAGGTGAAGCCTATTTTGAAGTTCAACCGAATAAGAAAAAACCATTTATAGTGACCATATCTCCCGCTGACGGAGTTAGACGCGAATCGGATAACTATAAAATCATCGTACTCGGAACTTCGTTTAATGTTAACAGTTATTTAGATGAACTATCAGTAAAAACGTCTTTACTCGAAGGTTCGATAAAGATCAATAATAGCATATTAAAACCTGGCCAGGCTTATGTGAATGGAGAAGTTATGGCAACGAATATTGAACAGGATATAGCCTGGAAAAATGGATTATTCAATTTCAACGGACTGACATTTGAAGAAATCATGCGACAACTGGAACGGTGGTATGATATCGAAGTAACATACGAGCATAATAAGATTCCCAATAAGCGACTGGCCGGGAAAATGACAAGAGGCGTTTCGCTGAATGGCGTGTTGAATTACTTAGAGAAAATGGACGTACACTATACACTCGACAATAGACAATTGATCATTTTGTCCAAATAGATTTTTGCTAAAGCTTTATCCCCATTTGAAACGAAACCAATGGCTGGTAATATATCAGCCAAAAGAAAACGTATTGCCCGCGAGAAAACTGTTTTATAAATAAGGATCTGTCCATTAAAAAACAAACCGAAAGTGCTGACACACTCCCGGTGATGTTTGGATTGATCCAAAAGGATGATAACCATTTTTATCTAACCAAACAATGCAATTTATGCAAAAAACTGCTATTGGTAGCTTGTCCCCTCATGCCGTGCGTGACCGGCATGTTAACCGGCTACCGGCTCAAATGATGCGCGTTATGAGGCTGCTCACGTTTTTTCTTTTTGTCGCCAGTCTGTCGGCTTCCGCGTCCGGCGCAGCCCAATCCGTTACTATTTCCGGTAAAGAACTCACCTACGAACAAATCTTTACTGCTATCGAAAAGCAGACAGGCTATGTAGCGTTGTATGATCAGGAATTATTTTCCAAAAACAAAACCGTTTCAATTGCTGTCGCCAAGCAACCGCTTTACGAGTTTTTGGATATGATCTTAAAGGATCAACCACTTGAATATGAGATAGAGGATAAAACCATATTTATTTCCCGCAAATCTGTAGTTGTGTCTTTTAACCAACGGGAGATAACTATTAACCGACCTGCCAATCCCATTACCGGGATTATCCTGTCTCCCGAAGGCGAACCGCTAGCAGACGCTTCCATCCGTATAAAAGGAAGCGCCAAGGGCGTTTCTTCTAACGCTAATGGCCAGTTTACTATTGAAGCCAATCTCGGTCAGGTACTTGTTGTTTCTTATACAGGATACCAGGAAAAAGAAATTATCATTACTCCTTCCGTTGCCGCTTCTTCTGACCGGGAACCTGTTACTATTACTTTGACTTTATCAGAAACTGTATTAGAAGATGTTATTATCAAAGCCGGTTACTACAATGTAAAAAAGCGTGAAGCAACCGGCAATATTGTAAAAGTAAGCGCAGACGTAATTGAAGATCAGCCGGTAGGCAATCCTTTGGCAGCCTTACAGGGCAGGGTTGCCGGAGTGTACATACAACCAAACACAGGCGTTCCGGGAGGTTCATTTACAGTTCAGATCCGCGGTCGCAACAGCCTTCGCACCGATGCAAATTATCCGCTATACATTATAGACGATGTTCCGTTTGTTCCCACGCCGCAGGGATCACTGTTTAGCAACGCCGTTATTATTGGCGGCAGTCCATTTAATAATCTTAATCCATCCGATATAGAAAGCATTGAAATTCTGAAAGATGCGGACGCAACTGCGATTTATGGCTCAAGAGGAGCCAATGGAGTAGTGCTGATTACTACTAAAAAAGGAGCTTCGGGAAAATCCCGGCTCAATCTGAATATATATTCCGGCATCAGTAAGATTCCAAAAAAAATGGACCTGCTCAATACATCTCAATATATCGCTATGCGGAAAGAAGCTTTTGCAAATGATGGCATCGAACCTTCCACCGCCGATGCTAATGATCTTCTACTTTGGGATACCACCAGATATACAGATTGGCAGGATGTACTCATTGGCGGAACAGCCAACGTTACTAATATTCAGGCATCCCTGGCAGGCGGTTCATCCTCAACAAAATATATGCTTTCGGCTGGATATTTTCATGAGTCTACCGTCTTTCCAGGTGACTTTAAAGACGACAAATTTTCCTTTCACAACAATATCATTCATGAATCGCTTAATAAGAAGTTTGGTGTTGATTTCGGTTCCAATATCATTTATGACAGAAACAGGCTGCTATATCAGGATCCTACGGGCAAGGCTGTTAGTCTTCCACCGAACGCTCCGGAAATATTTGACGGTAATGGCTCATTAAATTGGGAAAATGGATTTCAGAATCCATACGCAAGCCTGCTGGAACAATATAAACTCAATACTACTAATATCATTTCCAATTTGCGGTTAACATACAATGTTCTCCCCTCGCTATCCATCAAAGCCAATATCGGATACAATACTCTGTTCTTAACTGAAAATGTCCTCTATCCCATGAGTTCCTACAATCCCGCATTTGGGTTAAGCAGCGGAAGCTCTACCTTCACCGATAACAATGTCAATACCTGGATTGCTGAACCACAGGCTCAATACCTCTGGCATCATCACAAAAGTCAGCTTACCATACTCGCAGGAGCCACTTTTCAACAAACTGCACAAAATGGAAAAACGGTCTATGCAACTGGTTTTGCCAGCGATGCACTGCTGGAGAACCTGCAGGCGGCGTCAATGAATTTTGTCTTTTCCAGTAACGCTACCCAATATCGTTATAATGCATTATTTGCCCGGTTGAATTATTTACTCAATGAAAAGTACATCGTCAACTTAACCGGCCGCCGGGATGGCTCCAGCCGTTTCGGACCGAATAAACGTTTTGCCAGTTTTGGCGCTGCGGGATTCGCATGGATATTCTCCAGGGAAAAATTCATGCAGTCACTTTCCTTTATCAGTTTTACCAAGCTTAGAGCAAGCATCGGAACAACAGGTAATGATCAAATTGGAGACTATCAACACCTGGAAACTTTCACTCCGGCAATGTATTCTTATGATGGTATACCCGGATTATATCCTACCAGGCTGGCCAATGCTGATTATTCCTGGGAAAAGAATACCAAACTCGAAGGCGCCCTGAATATATCTTTTTTTAAAGATCGTTTATCCATGTCAGTAAGCGTATATAAAAATAGGTCTTCCAACCAGCTTGTCGGATATTCACTATCTGCCGTCACAGGATTTAATTCCATTCAGTATAACTTGCCCGCCGTTGTACGAAACACAGGAGTGGAAATCGAAGTTTCTTCTGTTAATATTAAACGTTCTGACTTCGAATGGACCACCTCATTCAATTTTACGGCGCCTAAAAACAAACTGCTGTCCTACCCTGATATCAGTAATTCTTCCTATTCCAATACTTATGTTGTGGGCAAGTCCCTATTTGTCCAAAACAGGTTTCATTACACCGGCATAAATCCCGAAACTGGCGATTACCAGTTCCAGGACATCTCTGGAAACGGAACAGGAACATATTTTCCCGGGGATCTTCAGCCTTTGACTCAATTGACTCAGGAATACTTTGGAGGACTGAACAATCATCTTTTCTACAAACGTTTTCAGCTGGACTTTTTTATTCAATTCGTCAGGCAGACGGGGCTCGGATACTTTGCTGGTTTCGGTCCACCTGGAACTATCAGTAACCAGCCCATCCGGGTACTGAACAGATGGCAACATCCCGGTTCTGTCGCACAGGTTCAACGGTACACAACAGGGGCTAGTACAGCCGCAAACGTCTACTACCTGATTCCCGGCTATGGCGACAATAATATAGTGGATGCTTCCTTTGTGCGACTAAAAAATGCCTCTATATCCTATGAGTGGGAACTCAAAAAAATAAGCACTTCCAAACTTCGGCTATTCCTACTGGGACAAAATCTGTTTACAATAACTCCTTATGAGGGGCTGGATCCGGAAATGCAATCCGTTTACACGCTGCCTGCCCTTCGGACCATAACTGCAGGAGTACAACTAACCTTTTAATGAATAATGATATGAAAACGCTACTTTATACATACTTTAAAAACACTGTCGTCTTCATCTTTTTGATATTCACCCAGGGCTCCTGCGAAAAATTCATAGCAGTCAGCCCTCCCGTTACACAGATTGGCGCGGAAGCGGTATTCTCCAGCGATGCCACTTCCCTTGCAACACTTTCGGGACTTTACAGCAGGATGATGGAAAGTGAATATTTGTTCACGAGTGGCATGCATAGCATCACTGTATTAACCGGGTTATCCGGCGATGAACTGATCGATTTTTCAGGATCTCAAGTTAATATGCAATTCTATAACAATTCGCTTAATGGTGATGCCACTTTATCCTTATGGTCCGATTTATACAGGATCATTTATCAGGCTAATACAATCATCGAAGGTGCGGGTAATGCTACTCACCTTAGTTCTGAAGTAAAAAATCAGTTAAATGGCGAAGCAAAATTTATTCGTGCATTTTGTCATTTCTATTTAACTAATTTATTCGGTGCTATACCCGTTGCTTTAACTACGGATTATAGAATAAATAACACGCTCAACAGAAGTGAAAACAATCTTGTTTATGACCAGATCATCTCCGACCTGGATGAAGCGCGTTCTCTTTTAAAAGACAACTATTCTGCAGGCGGTGGCCAAAAAATCAGGCCTAACCGGGCTGCTGCTACTGCGCTGCTGGCAAGAGTGTACCTATACAAAAAGGATTGGAACCAGGCGGAATTAATGTCTTCGTCCATTATAGATAATGACACTTACTATCTCAATAATGATATCGATAACTCTTTCCTTGCCAATAGCACGGAAGCGATCTGGCAGCTCATGCCAAATGCCCCGGGATATAATACTTTCGATGGAGCGACTTTTATATTAACCTCCTTTCCAAATTTCGTTGCTCTTAACGATGCTTTTGTAGAGCAGTTAGATATAGCAGACCAAAGGCGACAGAAATGGATAGGAGAACTGGCCGTTAATGACCAGACCTATTATTATCCGTATAAGTATAAAATAAGAGGAGGCTTTGTTGTGACTGAATACCTGTCTGTGTTAAGGCTGGCCGAGCAATACCTGATCCGTGCTGAAGCTAGAGCGCAATCCGGAGATACTGATGGTGCTTTAGAAGATCTGAATATAATCCATACGCGAGCAGGATTGCTTCCACTAACAGATAGCAATATAGATAACCTGTTAAATGCTATCTACCAGGAAAGACGTTTCGAACTTTTTTCAGAGTGGGGGCATCGGTGGTTTGATCTGGCGCGCACCGGAACGGCTAATGAGGTATTGAGCCCTGTTAAAACCGGGTGGCAGAACACCGATATACTTTATCCTGTACCTCAAAAGGAAATCAGCAATAACAGAAATCTCTTGCCGCAGAATCCTGGGTATTAATTATAGAAAACATTCTCCACGAAACTATATTACTCCAAACAAATTATTCCAATGAAGCGTATTTTTTTCCTGCTCACGTTATTACTGGCAGTATATCTCCCCTCACCTGCACAATTACGTGTGCCGTTGAAAATCAACGAACCGGCTCCCTCATTTGAATTTAAAGACATTCAATACTATCATCGCGCTTCCATTAGCTCTTCTGAACTTGCAGGAAAATGGGTAGTACTCGATTTCTGGTCGCCATCGTGTGTTCCCTGCATAAAGGGAATGCCAAAATTTGATTCGCTAAAGAAAACATTTTCGGATATCGCGGAATTCTTTTTTATCAGCTGGGACTACGGGCTTGATGGAATTGAAGCGTTTGATCGGTTCAGAACCAAATACCGCCTGGATGTGGCGTTTGCGATCAACAACAAGATGTTTAATGACTTTGGCGTTTCCGGAGTACCAGTAACGATAGTGATCGATCCTTCAGGGATTGTTCGTTATCATTCTGACAATGACAAACCTTTGGACTCTTCCATTTTGCACCGGGTAATTTATGGAAACGGTGCAGATACAACTGATGCGGTCGCCGATTTTGTTGCAACCGATTCCATCATAATAGCACAATCTTTACTCAAACCCTGGAACCCTGCGTATGGGCTCGGAATAACTCATATTTCCTCCGCGTATGGAAATACTATTGAGTGTAGCGGTATGCTCAAATGGCTTTACTGGGTAGCTTTTACCGACACAGTTTATTCTTTTCCGCTAGAAAGCTATCATTCTATGCAGGACAACTATGGAACCTACTGGAGGGAACCTGTTCTGCAGGTGAAAGATTCGGCGTTGTTTCAATGGGACGGCGAGAAGAACATTAACTGTTTTTATTATTCGCTCACTCTCCCGCCTGGTAGAGCCGATGCCACTCGCATGCAAGAGGCCATGCAGGAAGATTTAAGAAGAATCTTTGGATTCGATGCCAGTATTGAAATAAGAGAAATGCCCTGCTGGCTGCTCACAACTACCGATCAATCCAGGAAAAAGCTAAGCGCCCGTTCCGGCAAAACCGTACGTGAAGATTATTTCTATTCAGGATTCAAGTTTAAAAATGTTCCTGTGAAAGAAATTATTGTCAAACTATTCTACTCTCATCAGGTGGGACCTTTATTTATTGATGACACCGGAATTACTGGCAATATCGACATCGAAATTAATGCTGACTTAACAGATTTCTCAGCGTTTAAAAATGCCCTGGAAAAACAAGGTATTTACCTGGTTAAAGACACACGACCTGTACGAGTATTGGTTATACGGGATAAATAAAAGGGGTATTACTAAGACCTTTGTTATTTTTACTTCAGTTGATTCAAATAGAAAATACTTACAAAAAACCTGCGATAAAAACAGTTAAAGAGTTTGTGAAAGAAGTTAAAGCTTCCGGAATTCGTGTACAACGTGCTGTTTTATATGACTCATGCGTTCATGGAAAACCTCACAAGTGGGGCAATATTGATGTGGTCCTGGTTGCGCAATATTTTATGATAATTTCGAAAAATATATCTATCTAGATATTAAAAGTAATACACATTTCAAAGTAGTCAGTATTAATACGAATGTCTATAAGAAACGTTGGCTAAGAAGTATGGTTACTAGAAAACACACAGGAACAGGGCCTGGGTATGTGAATGTTTATACGAATGGTCTTGGTTTTACAGACCATCCTATGATCAAGCATTATTATTTTAATGGTGCAATAGGATATTATTGGATTAAATCCTTGTAAACTACAGATCGAAATAGAAGTTACAGTGGATTAGCTTTGGCATTCTTTGAAGTATTGAAACTATGGACCACAATCAGAATAGCCTTGCTACGAGGTAGCGTATTGTACACAGGGAAGAAAACAAATGCTAATCTATTCTGGAGAAATATGACATTTGCTAATTTTTATCTATACCACAAGCCGGTGAAGATATTGCGGTCCTTTGCCGGGCTGGCGGTATTGATCAGTATGGAGATGTATAAAGATATTGTTTTGTATAAAATCTAAGTGTGAGTATCTAGGTTATTGCTTATTTGTAATCTATTTTAAATAATTATCCTGATCCACAATAGCGAACGTTGCACCTATGACCTAATTTATATTAATTAGGTTACCTTAATGTCTCAATTAACATTAATTAAGTCTCTTTCATCCTATTATTAAAACTTTTTCAGAGTTTTGAAATCACCCTATGTAGAAAAGTGAATTGATAGAACATTTCGGGAAATCGCAAGACAGAAAGAGGAAATACAGATATCTATGGACAATATGAGTACCTTTCAACTATAAAACATTCTCCGCTTCCTGTTTTAATCCGGAACAAACGCCAGGGCTTTTTCATCATCAAATTCTCCTTCCCACCGGGCGATCACACAGCTTGCGAGGGTATTGCCTATAACATTTACAGAAGTGCGTGCCATATCCATTAACTCGTCAATACCGTAGATGGCCATAATGGGCCATAACGGAAAATTAAAAGTTTCTGCGGTGGCTATCAGTATGACCAATGAGGCTCGCGGTACTGCGGCAACACCTTTACTGGTAAGGATAAGCGTTAGTCCGATTAATAGTTGCTCTCCGATAGAGAGATTCATGCCTGCGGCTTGCGCAACAAAAATTGAGGCCAGCGAAAGATACAGCGTGGTACCGTCAAGGTTAAACGTATAGCCTGTGGGAATAACGAATGAAACGATCTTTCGGGGAACGCCAAATTTTTCCATGTTTTCGAGTGCCTTGGGGAGGGCTGAATCAGAACTTGTAGTGGCAAAAGCGATAGATACGGGTTCCTTCACTGCCTGGATAAATTGTTTTATCGGGATTTTAAACAATAACATGACCGGAACTAGCACAATGAGTAGGAAGGTGATTAAAGCGAGATATAAAGTGAGCAGCAGTAGAAATAAATTTTGCAGGATCTCTATACCCAGGTGACCAACGGTAACGGCTATTGCTCCGCCTACACCAAAAGGAGCGAAGTGCATAACGATGTTCGTGAATTTAAACATCACTTCCGACAGACTTTCAGAAAATTCCAGCATCGGCTTTTTTCTCTTTTCACCTAACATCGCCAGTGAAATACCGAAGATCACGCTGAAAACAACAATAGGCAACACATTGCCTTCATAAATTGACTTGATGATATTTTCAGGAAATATATCTACTATATGATCTTCCCATGTTTTCGGATGAGAGGCGGGTAATTCAGAGAGCAGCGCCTCGGGTACATTAATTCCTGTACCAGCCTGCGTAAGATTGATAAATAAAAGTCCTATGATTAAGGCAATAGTGGTTACAATCTCAAAATACAGGATAGACTTCCAGCCCATCCGTCCGACTTGTTTTAGACTCGAATGGCCGGCAATGCCTACCACAAGTGTTGAGAATAACAGCGGCGCTACAATAGTCTTAACCATCCGTAAGAATATTGTACTCAATACTTTCAGGTGTTGTGAAAATTCACTGAAGTCGAGTCCTATCCCTATCCCGATAACCATCGATACCAGGATCCAGGTAGTGAGCGATCGTCTTGAAAAGGCAAATAATACAAGGCTGGCGATGAATGCCCACCGGGAAACCTTCAGTACAATATCAGGGAATGAAATCAGATGGTTCAGGTGAAGCACGTGCAATATTGCGACTATTGTCAGCAACAGTAATACCAGCAGTCCGGTCTTACGTTTATTCATCGTGCAGTTTACGGCAAAGCTGTTACACTAACAAATTTTGAGAAACGATTTTCGGTTGTTAAAGAGGTTAAATATTTTTATCAATGTGTATAAATTTCATTATTTTTACACATCAATTGACCGGTAATGAGAACAAATATTGATCTGAACGATGCGTTAATACGGCAGGCCCTCAAGCTCAGTAAAATAAAAACAAAAAGAGAAGTTGTGGAAGAAGCATTGAAAAATTATATCGCTTTTCTAAAGAGAAAGCAACTGCTCGCCCTTAAAGGAAAAGTTACCTGGGAAGGTGAACTCAAACAAATGCGAAGTATATGAGCCTTAAAAGGCAATTATTATTCGATAGTTTAATATTTATTGATTTTTTCCGTAACGAGTCTACTCCAGAAGTGGATTTGCTGACATCTTATATAGAGAATGATGATCCGGTGATGTTAACACCAACAATTGTTCAGGAAGTGTTACAGGGCATAAGGGATGATATTCATTATAAGCAGGTCAAAGAGATACTTTCTGCTTTTACAATTCTACAAATGCAACCAGTTGCTGCTGCTATTGGAGCAGCAGAACTTTACCGCTCTCTAAGGAAAAAAGGTGTTACGGTACGTAAAAGCAACGATTGCCTGATAGCATTTTACGCTATCGGATTTTCTATTCCACTCGTACATAAGGATGGAGATTTTGAACTGATTGCCAAACATTCCAAATTGGAGGTCTGGAAGGCTTAGTTACAATGATTTTTAATGGTTGGGGCCGGGCTTAGCCGGAATGCCTGCATGAACGGGGGCGAGTACATTTTCATGAAAAAATGGTCCGGGAAAAACTAGACGTAAATAGCATCAAATACTATATTGCCTATCTTTTGAGTTATAATAGAGTGATCTTTTGTTAAATTACAGCTTTTAAATATATATGATTTTTTATTATTAATGGATTATAGAGTAAAAATAACTTGTCATTCCTCCATGCTATGCAAAAGACAGCCGGTTCGGACCCGGTATCCTGCACTAATCTTTACTTCGATCTATAGTTTATGATTTCTTTTATAGTCATTGGAAGGAACGAAGAGAAAAATGTAAGGCAGTGTATTGAAAGCATTAATACGGCTGCTGCTTACGCGTCTGTTACACGCTATGAGATCATCTATGTGGATGCCCGGTCTACTGACCGTAGTGTAGAAATAGTTAAAGCATTCCCTGAAATAAAAATATTTAAGGTTACGGGTAAGTATAACGCCGCTGTATGCCGTAATATCGGCGCCAAAGAAGCTTCAGGGTCTGTTTACTTTTTTCTTGAGGCTAACATGGAAATTTCCGGAAAATTCCTGGCTAGTACCTATAACAGTGCCATGGAGTATATTAAAGAGCATTTTATATCCGGCGATATCATCGAAATAACGGATAATAAATCTGTCAGAATAAATTCCAATAAAAGAGCAGCAGGAAAAATATTTTTTATAGCATCTTATATATGGAAGAATGTGGGTGGTATGAATACTAAATTTTATGAGGGAGAGGATTATGACTTTTGTTTAAAAGTAATTAAACAAAACTATCGCTTTAAACGAAAACGTGAGATTATTGCCCGTCGCTATATCATTTCAAACAGGGATGCATCCGAAGTGTGGAAAGGATTAAAAAACCGCCGTCCTTTCTTTTCACGCTGTGTTTTGTTAAGAGATCATTTTTTTAATAGAGAAGTATATGCCATCCTGCTCAGAAGGGACAAATCGTTTATAGCAATGATAGCAGCTATTATATCTTCCTTTTTTAGTCTGAAAACAGGCGGAATATTTTTTCTGCTATTTCTGGCTATTGTTTTTATCAGAAGTATGCAAACCAGGAAACAGCATTCTGTGATAGTGATGATGATTTATTTTCTCGTTGTCGATGTGCTTAATCTTATATGCTTCTTTACTTTTTTTCCCAAAAAAATAAAAGAAGAATACATGGCTGTGGAGTAAATATCTTCTCACCCTTATTAATTAATTAATACTGCCGTTGCTCCAACCCCTGTAGCGTACCTTGCTTTTCTATCAATTTTTTTTCATGCTTTGATCTTTCTTTAGCTCTTTTTTCCACTGTTTTTTCAGCGTGATGCAGCTTTTTTTCACTTCTTTTTCTTTTTTTCTCTGCTTTCTTTAGTTTCTTATCTGCTTTTCTTAAATCTTTTTCAAGGCCCTGTAAATCTTTTTTGTTTTTTTCTATTGCAATAGCCTGTTTAGCTGCTGCGGAACTGTCTAGAACAGGGGCGGTCGTTTGTGCAGAGGAAGATGTAGCGGTTAAAATGAGTCCTGTAATCAGGACAATCATCAATAATGTGTACTTTTTCATGCTTTGTATAATGAAAAATTTATGCCACCAGTCAGGACTGGCTACGTTAGAATATTGTTAATTCCTATTAATTTTGCTAAGTGTTTAAGAAGAAAAACGCATTTTGTGCTTCGTGGTCAACACCTAAATACAATCGTTATGAACAGAATTATGTTTTTGCTTATCTCTTTGTTTTTCTCAGTAGCCGGTTTTGCACAAGGTAATGTGGTGAAATGGGATTTTGAATCAAAAAAAATATCCGGTAACAAATATGAGGTTAAAATCATTGCTACCATGCAAAGCCCCTGGCATATTTATTCAACAACACAGCCTGAAGGCGGACCTCTGCCTACTAAAATAACTTACGCCAAAAATCCTCTTTTATCTACTGAAGGAAATATAAAAGAAGTAGGTAAGCTGGAAACACACTACGAAGAAGTTTTTGAGGTAGATACTAAATTCTTTAATAATAAAGTTGAGTTTGTGCAGGTCGTAAATGTGAAAGGGAATGCCAAAACTAATCTCACTGGAAAAGTTGAGTTTATGGCTTGTACTAATGAACAATGCTTGCCTCCGCAAGAAGTACCTTTCAGTATTGCATTGAAATAATCTCTGAATTAATTTATATAAGAATAAAGGGAGATCATTATGTTCTCCCTTTATTCTTTGTGCTTATAGGTAATAGTTATTATTTGACTTTATGAATACTGATTTTTAATATGCGGCGCTATTGAAAATATCCGGTCCAACCAGCGGTAAAACGATCGACAGGAAGCTGGTGATTTCAGACCCTCTAACGAATGACCATCAGAAAATTGTACGATATTCTGGTCAGAAAAGGTCAATGTGACTGAAATATCATTCAAATTACAGGCAAAGAAAAATGTGACCCTTCATATCCCTCCAACCCTTGAAAAAGCCATTCTGATAGGCAGAAAATCATTTCATACGAACCGGCAAAATATCTTTACTGATATCAGCTAAAATCAGACAAGGCTCAAATTGTTTAATAACACGACGTGTTGTTTTTTTAATCGAGTAACCCGGCCAGTTCCAGGCTTCTTTTTTTCAGCTTTCTCAATTCGATATCTTCGATCACGGGATCCGGCGAGAGAATAAGTGAGTTATTGTTTTCTTTCCACCATGTTCCGGGAGAAAGCTCCTTAAAAGAAATTACGCCTACTAAATATTTTCTTTCTTCCATAGCATGCCACTCTTCGATCCATTCGAATTTATCTTTTGGAATATATTTTATGTTATCGAAGCTCACATATGCCCGAACATAAAACTCATCAGATAGCTGGTGGGGGGTATGGTGATATAATTTTTTGTATTCGTATTTATATTGATAGCGCAAGGCGGATATATCGCTCAATACTGCCGAAGCTGTAGGGAAGCTCCCTGCTCCCTTGCCGTAAAAAAATTGCTTGTCAGCAAAACCGCTTTCAATGACCACTCCATTATATTCATTGCGTACAAAAGCGAGGTGATCGTCGTTCTTCACAAATTGTGGTAATACAAAAGCGGCAACCTTACCACTCAGTAATTTCCTGGCCTGGGCAACGAGACGAATATGATAGTTCTTTTCTTTGGCTACCAGTGAGTCGCCGGACTGTATATTCTGTATACCAGTGAAAACAATGTTCCCTGGTTTTTCTATTATGCCGTAAGCATGCGTTAATAAAAACGTCCACTTATTAAGTGCATCGTATCCTTCTACGTCCAGAGTGGGATTGCTTTCCGCAAAACCCGATTGCTGAGCAAGGAGCAGGGCCTGCCTGAAATCCAGTTTTTCCTCGAACATTTTAGTCAAAATAAAATTGGTGGAACCGTTAACGATTGCCTTGATAGAATGCAGCAGGTCGTTGTCGTAATACTCCTCAAGATTTCTTAATACAGGTATGGAGGCGCAGGCGGCCGCTTCGTATAAAAGGGATCCCCCGGTTTCTTCCTGTAGACGTAAAAGTTCCTGTAAGTGTTCGGCAATCATTTTTTTGCTCGCACTTACAACGGCTTTCCCGTTTTTAAGTGCTATACTTACAATATCAAAAGCAGCATCGGCATCATCAATTACTTCAACAATAACATTGATGCCTTTGTCATTTAATAATTCCTCTCTCGAAGTGGTGAACAGCTCTTCAGGAGCATTTCTTTTTTTTCCTGGATGTTTAATGCATACTTTTTTAATCGTTGCATTTAACGAAGGGGTTTGGTGCATAACCTGGTAGAGACCTTCTCCTACCACACCAAATCCAAATAATCCAATAGTAAGTTGCTTGTGTGTATCCATATTAATTTGAAGTGACTATTTCTAATTTAGGTTGTGTATATCCGATAGTATTGAATGTTTGTGCAAGATCGGCAATCAGATCCTCTGCTTCTTCCAATCCGACAGATAACCTGATAAGACTATCGGCCACTCCCGCCGCTCTGCGCCTGGCATCCGGGATTGTTTTATGGGTCATGCTTGCAGAATGACTAATCAGGCTTTTTATTCCCCCTAAACTTTCGGCCAGCTTAAACAGTTTAGTTGAAGTAACAAAGGTCGTTGCTGCATCAATAGTATCATCACGTAAAGAGAAAGATACTATTCCGCCAAACCCGGGATAATAAACATTTTCTACCTCCGGCTGGCTGCATAAATAAGCCGCAATTTGTTTGGCCGAAGAGGTATGCTGCCTCATTCTGAGATGAAGGGTTTCTGTTCCTCTTATGAGTAGCCAACTGTCGAACGGGCCAAGAACGGCTCCGCAGGCATTCTGTATATATCTTATTTTATCTCCTAATTCTTTTGTTTTGGTAATGACTAATCCTGCAATAAGATCGCTGTGTCCACCGAGATATTTAGTAGCGGAATGAACAACAATATCTGCTCCCTGTTCAAGGGGACGCTGCAACGCCGGCGTTGCAAAAGTGTTATCTACACAGAGCCAGCAATGATGTGCTTTGGCAATCGCTGCGATAGCGGTAATATCAGAAATTTTTAGTGTTGGATTAGTAGGCGATTCCAGCCAAATCAGTTTTGTTTTATTAGTAATGGCGTTCAATACATTTTCGGGCCGTGTTGTGTCAACATAATGGACAGTTATACCGAAGTTGTTGTAAATGGTATTAAATAATCTGAAAGCTCCGCCGTAAATATCATCTACGGCTACAATTTCATCACCTGCTTTTAATAGTTTAATAACAGCATCGATGGCAGCCAGTCCGCTCGCAAATGCTGAGGCTGATGCACCTTCTTCCAGTCCGGCGATCAAATTTTCCAACGCCTGTCTGGTAGGATTCCCACTTCTTGAATAATCAAATCCTTTGTTAATGCCAGGGGCTTCCTGAACAAAAGTGGAAGTCTGGTAAATAGGCACCGATACAGCGCCGGTGAGCTCATCAACCGGGATGTTGTGAATGAGTTTGGTAATTGCTTGCATGTTAAACAGTTTTTTGTTATAAAATTTTACTGCTAACATTCTTTCAAGACGTCTCAACAGAAGTGCTTTAATAAAAAAAGCTCCCCTGATAGTCAGAGGAGCTTTTACTATTTTAAGTAATATTTGAGTATTACGGAAATAAAGGCCTGGTCTGACTTATCTGTCCCAATTTATCCTTGGGATGGAGTTGGCACCTTGTCCCATCTTTCGACGGGGTAGGTTGTCAAGGCTTCGCAGGGCCATTTCCCTCAGCCTTTCTTGATAAGAGATGTTAAGAACTGTGGCAAAAGTAATGCTGCCGCCTCAAATTTCAAAATCATAAAATGGATCATTGGCAAAATCGATAAGTTTTTAACTTATATTAACCTCTTAAATCAATGGGTCAATGAAAAAGGTCCTTATCTTTTACTGTATATGTTTTGTTGCTATTACTACAAATGCGCAATTGCAGCCAGGTTTTAATAAAGCCGAATATATTGATATGCTCAAGGTATCTGCTCAGCATGGGGATAGCGCCTATTATAATTCGATTCCCCCGCAGCAGAAATATATGATGAATTATAGATCCCCTGTAGTGGGATTGGACAACCGCTGGGATCTTTGGGTAAGTGACGATAAAATTGCGGTGATTAGTATTAGAGGAACGACGGTGAGTTCTATAAGCTGGCTGGCTAATTTTTATGCTGCAATGGTTCCGGCTAAAGGAGAGATACAATTGACCGACAGTCTGCGGTTTGTATATGACCTGGCTGATGATCCAAAGGCGGCAGTACATGTGGGTTGGCTGGTAGCCACAGGTTTTATGGCCGAGGGTATTATTAATAAAATCGATTCCTGTTATCGGCAGGGGTTCCGGGATTTTATTATTATGGGGCATAGTCAGGGTGGCGCTATAGCCTACCTTGTCCGGTCCTACATCAACGGTGTACAGAAAACCGGGAAATTGCCGAAAGATATTCGTATTAAAACTTATAGTAGCGCAGGGCCAAAGCCGGGTAACCTGTATTACGCTTATGCTTACGAAGCATTGACGCGTGATGGCTGGGGATTTAATGTTGTCAGCGCTGCCGACTGGGTTCCGGAGACACCTATATCAGTCCAAACACTTAACGACTTTAATACTACCAATCCGTTTGGCAGTATTAAGCCTGCGATCAAAAAGCAGAAGTTTCCGCAAAGGCTATTTTTGAATTATGCTTATAACCGGATGAATAAACCTACCCGGAAAGCTTTGAAAAACTATCAGAAATACCTGGGAAAAATGGTTTCAAAATATATCAGTAATAATCTCGAGGGTTTTGAGCCACCGGTGTATTATCCGAGTATTAATTATATGCGGGCAGGAACAAATATTGTACTGGAAGGCAAAGATGATTATTATGCTTTATACCCCGATAGTAAGGAAAATGTTTTTGTCCATCATTTGCATCCTATGTACCTGTATCTTGCCAATCAATTAAATGATTAACATGCTCATTCAACAGATTACCAGTTATCTTGAATCGCTTGCACCATTATCGCTACAAGAGGATTATGATAATTCCGGTCTGATAACAGGAGATGCTTCATGGGAATGTTCAGGCGTTTTATGTACGCTTGATGTTACTGTGGGGGTAGTAGAGGAAGCTGTCATCAATAAGTGCAATTGCATTGTGGCGCATCATCCTATAATATTCAAAGGACTTAAGAAGATTAATGGGTATAATCACGTTGAGAAAGCCGTTATAGCCGCCATCAAAAATGATATAGCGATTTACGCTATTCATACCAACCTGGATAATATTATTACCGGTGTCAATGGACGGATGGCCGATAGATTAGGATTGACAAACAGGCAGGTGCTGGCCGGCAGCGACAATATTGGCGCGGGCTTAATTGGCGAGATACCACTGGTCACCGAGGAAGCCTTTCTAACCCAACTTCAGACTGCTTTTAACCTGAAACAGGTCCGTCATACTGCCCTGACCGGCAAACCCGTAAAAAAGGTAGCGCTTTGTGGAGGAGCAGGCAGCTTTCTGATTAACAAGGCTTTAGAGGCCGGGGCGGATGTGTATGTTACCTCAGATATTAAATATCATGAGTTTTTTGGGGCAGAAGAAAAGATGCTGTTGTGTGATATCGGGCACTACGAAAGTGAGCAATTCACAGTAGATCTGTTACGGGATATTTTGCTGCAAAAATTTCCTACCTTTGCCGTCCTGAAATCCGAAGTAGCAACCAATCCGGTTCATTACTTCACAGGAAAATAAACTCAAAAATTGCAAAGACGCCCATGGCTAATGTAAAGGAATATTCTGTTGAGGAAAAACTCTCCTCTCTGGTAACTCTTCAGAAAATTGAATCAAAAATAGATGAGGTTCAGGTGCTTAAAGGAGAACTTCCTATGGAAGTAAGTGATCTGGAAGATGAGATCACCGGTTTACAAGCCCGCCAGACACGTATCGAAGAAGAGATCAACGGTATCCAGGAGTTTATTAATCAGAAGAAAGCTGCAATAAAAGAATCAGAAGAACTCATAAAAAAATATGAGAAGCAAAGTGAGAATGTAAAGAACAGCAGGGAGTTTGAAGCGATCAATAAGGAGATCGAAATGCAGCAACTGGAGGTTAAACTTTCTGAAAAACATATTAAGGATGCTAATGAGGAAATAGCAGAAAAAGTAGTCGTTCTTGATAAAGCTAAAAAGAACCTGGGCGCTAAAGAAGGTGTTCTGGGAACTAAAAAAGGCGAACTGGAAAAAATCATCGCTTCTACTGAAAAAGAAGAAAAGCAGTTCAATAAACTTTCCGCAGATGCCCGCGAAAAGGTAGAAGAAAGGTTACTGAATTCTTATGATCGTATCCGTAAAAATTACCGTAATGGTCTGGCTGTGGTTCCCGTTGAGCGTGATGCCTGTGGAGGTTGCTTCAATGCCATTCCGCCCCAGCGCCAAAGTGAGATCAAACAACGAAAGAAAATAATTGTTTGCGAGAACTGCGGACGTATCCTTGTCGACAGGGATCTGTTTGATGCCATTGAAGTAAAATAATTTTACTGATGAATATTAGTGAAACGCCGGAAATTCTCCGGCGTTTTTTATTAATATTTGCATACGACTTATGCTGAAAACACTATCAGTTAACAACTACGCTATAATAGATGAAATTCATATCGATTTTTCATCTACGCTGAATGTTATTACCGGCGAAACGGGAGCCGGTAAATCCATTCTTATGGGCGCCCTGTCCCTTATTCTCGGTGAAAGAGCCGATAGTTCAGCATTGTTGAACAGAGACAAAAAATGTGTTGTAGAAGGAATATTTACCAGTACAAAGAATATTGCGTTGCAGCAACTCCTGGAAGAGCATGACCTGCAGCAGTTTCCTGGTGACCAGCCATCGGATATAGATGAAATTATAGTAAGAAGAGAAATAGCGCCCAATGGCAAATCAAGAGCTTTTATTAACGATACGCCTGTAACGCTCGAAGTGCTCCGACAGGTGAGTGCGTTGCTGGTAGATCTTCACAGGCAGTTCGATACTTTAGCAATTGCAGGGTCGGATTTTCAGAGAGAGGTGCTGGATGCATTGGCTGGTAACGCTCCGTTGATAGAGCAGTACCGGGATGAGTATAAAAAATGGCGTGCATCGCAGGAAGAATGGAAACATCTACTGGAGCAGCAATCTTCTTTCAATAAAGAATTGGATTATCACCAGTTTTTATATTCTGAATTAGAAGAAGCGGCATTCACAGCAAATGAACTCGAAGAAGCAGAAAACGAACTGAAATTACTAAGCAATGCAGAAGCTATTAAATCAGGGTTATCCAATGCGCTTAGTGTATTGGCGCAGGGGGACCAACCCCTGGTGCAGCAATTAAAATCGCTCGGCTATCATCTATCTGCTTATGAAAAATATCATGAAGAACTGGGAGACGTTCTTAACCGTATCCGTTCTGCCCAAATTGAATTGCAGGATATTGCAGACGAGGTTGAACGGTTAAGCGACCGCGTGGCCTACAACCCTGCACGCATTGAATGGTTGAATGAAAGACTGGCAACCGGATATAAATTACTGAAGAAACACGGCGTACAAACTACCGCCGAACTGTTGACCATACAGCAGTCGTTATCAGAAAAATTACAGGCTGTGTTGAATATGGATGATCTTATCAGTAAAAAAGAAAAAGAGATGGCTTCCTTTTTCAAAAAGGTGGAGGAGATGGCCATTACCATTAGTCATAAAAGAGCGAAACAGGTTAAACCTCTCCAGGATAAAGTTGGTATTCTATTAAAGCGGGTGGGAATGCCTAATGCCATTTTAAAAGTAAGTATTACTGAAAAGAACCATGATATTTCCGGAAAAGATGAAATAGAGTTCCTGTTCGATGCTAACAAAAATGGCAGGTTTGAGCCAGTGCGCAAGGTAGCGTCGGGTGGTGAGTTGAGTCGGTTGATGCTATCTATAAAATCACTTGTAGCTGAATCAATGGATATGCCTACGTTGATTTTTGATGAAATAGATACGGGTATCTCCGGAGAAGCTGCACGCCAGGTAGGAGCCATTATGCAGCAACTAGCTGGTAAGCGTCAGATCATTACTATCACACACCAACCCCAGATTGCCGGTAAAGCGGCAAAACACCTGTTCGTGTATAAAGAGGTAAAAAATGATAAAGTAAGTACTCATATCCGTACGCTTACCGGCGAAGAACGTGTGACTAGTATTGCCAAAATGCTGAGTGGAGAAAAACCTACACCAGCTGCATTAGAGAATGCCAGGGAGATGATCATGAATTAGTTGGTAAGACTTGTCTCAAATAAATTAATATTGCACTTTATAAAAGTGCAGAATTCTGGTATAAATAAAGTTCACATCTTATGTCGTATAATTTATTGAAAGGAAAGAAGGGAATAATTTTTGGCGCTCTTGATGAAAAATCGATAGCCTGGAAAACGGCATTGCGTTGCCATGAAGAAGGGGCCCAATTAGTATTGACCAATGCTCCGGTAGCATTGAGAATGGGAGAGATCAACAAACTTGCCGAACAGGTGAATGCTCCGGTAATTGGAGCGGATGTGGTGAATATGGACGACTTGAAAAAATTGTTTGAAGAATCAATAAAACATTTTGGAGGTAAGATCGATTTCATATTGCATTCAGTAGGAATGAGCCTTAACGTTAGAAAAGGTAAACACTACACCGAGCTCGATTACGGTTTTACACAAAAAACTTTGGATATATCTGCTCTTTCTTTACATCGTGTGCTGAGGACAGCCTGGGAACTCGATGCACTGTCTGAGTGGGGAAGCGTGGTGGCGCTCACTTATATCGCTGCCCAGCGGGTGTTCCCCGATTATAATGAAATGGCCGACGCTAAAGCATTGCTTGAAAGCATAACCAGGAGCTTTGGTTACCATTACGGTGTAAAAAATAAAGTGCGTATCAATACAGTTTCCCAATCTCCTACTCGTACCACCGCCGGAAGCGGTGTAAAAGGATTCGACGGATTTATCAGCTTTGCTGAAAAAATGAGTCCGTTGGGCAATGCTTCGGCCGACCAATGCGCCGACTATTGTGTTACCCTCTTTAGCGACCTTACTAAAATGGTGACCATGCAGAACCTGTTTCATGATGGTGGTTATTCATTTACCGGTGTAACACAATCGGTGATCGAGCAGATGGAGAAATAATATAAGTATGCTGCAGGCAAAGAATATTTACAAACAATATGGGCAGGTTCACGTGCTAAAAGGTGTGGACCTGTTACTGAATAAGGGGGAGATCGTAAGTATTGTCGGTCCTTCAGGTTCGGGCAAGAGTACGCTTTTACATATTCTTGGAACGCTTGACAGGCCGGATAAAGGGGAAATTATCATTAACGGCAGCCCTGTTCAGGGTCTTTCCGACAAGCAGCTTGCCGCATTCCGAAACAAACATATCGGCTTTGTTTTTCAATTTCATCACCTGCTGCCCGAATTTACGGCTATTGAAAATGTCTGTATTCCCGGCTGGATCAGCGGAAGAAATAAAAAAGAAGTACGCCAGAAGGCTAATCAGTTGCTGACGACATTGGGATTGGGACACCGGCTGGAAAATAAGCCCTCCGCACTTTCCGGTGGCGAACAGCAAAGGGTAGCTGTCGCCCGGGCTCTGATCAACGACCCGGAAATTATTTTTGCCGATGAACCTACCGGTAACCTGGATTCTACTAACGCCAGGGAACTTCATCAACTGTTTTTTGATCTTAGAAAACAGTTTAACCAAACCTTTCTTATTGTCACTCATAACGAGGAACTGGCACAGATGAGCGACAGGGTTTTACACATGAAAGACGGAAAGATGGAGATTTAAGACTTCTTTTAAAAGTTTGATTTGGTTTTTCCGACTATACAGTTACTTTTGCGCAAATTATCGCCACCCATGTTTTGGACACTTGAATTAGCCTCATACCTGGAAGATGCTCCCTGGCCGGCAACCAAAGACGAGCTGATCGACTATTCTATCCGTAGCGGAGCTCCTATTGAAGTGGTAGAGAACCTGCAGGAACTGGAAGATGAAGGGGAGATCTATGAAGGTATTGAAGATATCTGGCCCGACTATCCCAGCCAGGATGACTTCTTTTTCAATGAGGATGAATATTAATTCTGATCAGATCATTTTTGCTTCAACAGATCTGTTAACTTATCCTGGGTTTCCACTCTACTTCCTTAATATTCTTTAGATGTGCGATGTATCGTGCAACTACAAAAAGATAGTCGCTTAACCTGTTCAGGTATTTTATGATCAATGGGTCAATGAAAAGATTTTGCTGACTCATGTGCACACAAAGCCGTTCTGCACGTCTGCATACACATCTTGCTATATGAGCAGTTGAAATTGATGGATGTCCGCCTGGTAAAATAAATGATTTCATAGGTGATAGCTTTTCGTTCATGCTATCCATTGCCGATTCAAGTATGGTAACATCGCTTTCTTTCAGATCAGGTAATTTCATTTTTGGTTCTTTGTCGGGATCGCAGGCCAATGAAGATCCTATAGTAAACAACCTGTCCTGCACTTCTTTCAGCATATGCATGGTTTCTTTATCGGTAAGCTGATCGTTTAGCAGACCAATAAAGCTATTGAGTTCATCGATAGTACCGTAAGTGTCGATGCGTATATGATCTTTAGGAACCTTTGTTCCACCTATGAGCGATGTTTTGCCCTGGTCGCCGGTTTTAGTGTAGATCTTTGTAGACATACCATTATTTTTTTATATCCGACTCAATTACGCCGTCTCTCAATCTGATTATCCGTTTGGCGTAATTGGCAATATCTTCTTCGTGCGTCACGAGTACAACCGTATTGCCCCCGTCATGTATTTCGTTGAATATTTCCATGATCTCTATTGAGGTTTTGGAATCCAGGTTACCGGTAGGTTCATCGGCCAGAATGATAGAGGGGTTATTGACCAGCGCTCTGGCTATCGCTACACGTTGGCACTGGCCACCCGACAGTTCATTAGGTCTGTGACTGCTTCTGCTTTCTAATCCTACTTTTTTGATGACATCCATTGCTATTTCCAGGCGCTGTTTTTTTCCTATCCCCGCATAAATTAAAGGAAGCGCCACATTTTCCAAGGCGCTCATGCGCGGTAATAAATTGAATTGCTGAAAAACAAAGCCGATCTCTTTATTACGAACTGCTGCCAGGTCATCATCTTCCATCTTACTTACATCCTGGCCATTCAGTACGTACTTTCCGGAAGTAGGAGAATCCAGGCAGCCTAATATATTCATCAGCGTACTCTTACCCGAACCAGAAGGACCCATCAATGCCACGTATTCATTTTTAAAAATGTCAGTAGAAATACCCTTTAATACATTAATGGCCTGTTTACCCATAAAATAGCTTTTATGGATATCTTCAAGATGTATAATGGCTGATGGATTCATTTTTTAATCACCTTAGGCACTTTAAAAAAGATGCCATCGGCCTCAGGTGCATTTTTAAGCGCTTCGTCCCGGCTAATAGATCCTTCTACAATATCTTCTCTCAGAATATTCACATTGGCGCTCATGTGTAACAGCGGTTCAACACCTTCTGTATTTACCTCTTTAAGTTTCTCTACAAAGCTGATCATTTGCTGCAAATCTGACCGGATCTCATTTTTTTCCTGTTCGTTAAAACTCAGTCTGGCCAGTTTTGCGAGATTCTCTACTAAAAGATCGTTTACTTCCATGAAAACAAAAGTACTAAATCCTTATTTTCGCTAATGTTTTTCTACTTTTTCTGTCTCCTAACCTTTATTCAATTAGTATTTTATTGGATTTTTTTCAGCAGAGTTTCTTTTTATAAAGCAAAAAAGAAAGAGAAATCGCAGCAACATGCGGTGAGCGTGATTGTTTGTGCACGTGATGAAGCTGCTAACCTGGCAAAGAATCTTCCCGGCGTTCTTTTACAGGATTATAAATCTACAAGGGAAGTGGTAGTGGTAAATCACAATAGCCAGGACGAAACCAGGTATTTACTGGAAGAATTCAAAAAAACATTTAAGGACCTGCATATTGTCAACCTGGAACAGGAAGCCAAAGGTATTCCCGGAAAAAAATATCCGCTTTCGATGGGGATAAAAGAATCCAGGCATGAAATATTATTACTGACCGATGCCGATTGCGTACCGGCAACAGAACGTTGGATCACTGCTATGCAGGATGCCTATTCAGAAAGCACTGAAATAGTCATCGGGTATGGGGCCTATAATAAAAAACCTGGCCTGCTGAACAAGCTGATCAGGTTTGAAACTTTTTTTTCGGCTCTTCAATACTTTTCATACGCTTTATCGGGTATTCCTTATATGGCTACCGGAAGAAACCTTTCTTATAAAAAGGATATTTTCTTCAGAAATAAAGGTTTTTCTTCCCTTAACCATGTAGCAGGAGGAGATGATGATCTCTTTATCAATAAAGTGGCGAATAAAAATAATGTTGCTGTATTGATCGATAAACAATCATTTACCCTGTCGGAGCCCAAAAAGAGTTTTGGAGATTGGAAAAGACAAAAAAACCGCCATTATAATACCAGTAAATATTATAAACCGCTGCATAAATTCCTGTTAGGGCTGTATGCCTTAACGCATTTTCTTTTTTACCCGGCATTTGTAGTATCGTTAATACTGGCTGATTGGCGGTTGACACTCGGTGTATTTTTACTGAGAATGATCACCCAGGCAATTGTGTATTATAAGGCCATGCAAAAACTCGATGAAAAGGATCTTTTTGCATGGTGGTGGTTATTAGATCTCTGGATGTTCTTCTATTATATCATCTTTGCTCCTGCATTATGGAAAAAGCCAAAGAAAAGCTGGGAACGATAACAAAGTATTTTACTGAGTTTTCTGACAAACAGATAGAGCAACTGGCTGCTCTTGAAGGAGTGTATAGCGAATGGAACAGCAAGATCAACGTAATATCCAGGAAAGATGAGGAGCAGTTATATGAAAAACATGTTCTTCATTCTTTAAGCATTGCTGCCGCATTTGATTTTCGTCGGGGTATGAATGTACTCGATCTTGGTACCGGCGGTGGTTTTCCTGGTATTCCGCTGGCTATATTTTTCCCCGAAGTGAATTTTCATCTGGTCGATAGTATTGGAAAGAAAATAAAGGTTGTGGAAGCTGTGGCCGCAGCATTGGAATTAAAGAATGTAAGTTTTCAGCATAGCCGTGTTGAGGATATCCGGAACAGAAAATTCGAAGTAGTGGTATCGCGGGCAGTGGCGCCGCTGGGAGAATTATGGAAATGGTCGAAACCCCTGCTGAAATCGAAAAAATATCCCGTGGAAGAAGGGGATTTGCCCGTGCCCAACGGACTGATATGTTTGAAGGGAGGTGATCTGGCAGCTGAAATTGCCGAAAGTCACACCCGTCCGCGTATGATGGAAATAGCCGGATTGTTTGATTTACCATCTTTTGAGGAAAAGTTCATTCTGTATGTTCCTCTATAGTAATGATTTATAATTCACCTTCCCGTTGTTTGATAAAAATTACCAGTTAGTGGTATTTTATGACAGCTTCAAAACCTCCATTTTTGTATCATGAACACAACAGTATGTATTGTTGAAGATAACCAGGAGTTAAGATCTGCATTAGAACAAATTATATCAATGTCGGACGGATATAATCTGCTGGCCTCATTTTCAAATGCCGAGGATGCATTGCACTCACTTCCAATATTAAAACCTGAGGTGGTGCTTATGGACATTAATCTGGGTGAGGGGGAAAACGGGATTGACTGTGTACGTAAGCTTAAAGCTGATCATCCCGATATGCTTTTCATGATGTGTACGGTTTATGAGGATGATGAAAAGATATTTGAGGCATTGAAAGCCGGGGCCAGCGGTTATATTCTAAAAAAGACGCCTCCGCAAAAGTTAATTGAGGCGATTCATGAGCTTAGGGATGGCGGCGCTCCCATGAGCAGTTCTATTGCCCGAAAAGTAGTGGCTGCTTTTCAAAATCCTATAGCATTAAGCGCTCCGGGTAAAACCACATCAGATGTATTGTCGAACAGGGAAGCTGAAATACTGGAACATCTCGCCAAGGGTTTATTGTATAAGGAAATTGCCGCCCAGTTGTTTATCAGCCAGGAAACTGTTCGTAAACATGTGTATCATATCTACGAGAAACTGCATGTACATAATAAAGTAGAAGCTATCAATAAATATTTCGGAAGATAATTGTG
>CAZSFY010000034.1:28398-40629 GCA_964606315.1 uncultured Chitinophagaceae bacterium
CATAACCAGTTCGTTAAGTGCGGCATCGATCGTGGCGTATAAAAACCTGAAACCTGTATTTCTTATTTTTTCTGCGCTTACAGTAGTGCTTTTCAACACTTCGATACTCATTTCTCCCAACATTAATTTCAGGGCGAACGCGGGTATATGTATAGGAATAAACGGTTTTTTGCGTGCTTTGGCCAGTTTGATAATAAGTGTTTTATTGGCGACGTATTCAGGTGCTACCGCATTATATACGCCCTGAAGCTGACTGTTTTCCAAAGCATGTATATACATCCTGCACAGATCATCGATATGGATCCAACTGATAACCTGCTTACCACCGCCCATGATGGCGGCTATTCCGGCTTTAACCGGTTTTTTAAATGCTTTGAAGGCGCCGCCTTTATTGCTTAGCGCTATTCCTGTTCTTAGGATGACCAGCCTTTTTCCGAGTTGCATTGCCGGTTCAACGCTTTTTTCCCATAGTCTGCAGGTTTCACCGAGAAAGGCCGTATCGGCGGGATCATTTTCTGCAAATACTTTTTTGCTCCCTTTTACATCGGGTCCATACCAGCCTATAGCAGAAGCGCTGATAAGTGTCTGTACACGATTGTCTGTTTCCTGTAAAGCCTTGATCAGCAGCTTTCCGCTGTTTACACGGCTGTTCACTATTTCCTGCTTTCTTTTGGTTGTCCACCGTTTATCGGCTACACCCGCTCCGGCGAGGTGAATAATATGATCGGCGCCAGCTACAGCTTCCTTATCGATAATTCCTTTCCTGATATCCCATATTGCATAGGAAACTGCCCCCTGCGTGGGTTTTTTTGATCGGGATAATATAACGATGGAATGCCCTCTGGCAATCAGCATATCCTTTAACGCCGAACCCACCAAACCCGTTCCGCCAGTAATTAAAATAGTAGCCATAATATGTAAAGGAAAGCATTACTTCCCGATCAAAGGAGAGTTTTGTGGAACGATTACCACATCTTTGTTGTATTCAATAATATGATTGTCTCTCAGTTCGTTTAAAATACTGTTTACCGTTTGTCGGCTGGTAGCAGTGAGTCTGGCTATCTCATCGTTTGTAAGAAAATTTTTTACCTCATATTTTTCACCGTCAAATGCCCCGAATTCTTTTACAAAATTGGCAAGAAATTCATGTATGCGTGCTTTGGCATCTTTGAAGATCATCGATAACAGTCTGTTTTCTACCTGGTGTAATTGCTCTCCGATTTGTTTGTACACTTTAATTCGGAGATCATCGTTGTTTACCATCCATTGCTCCAGTTTTTCGAAGTCAATAAAGCAAATAACAGCATCTTCCACAGCTTCAGCGTAGTCTTCATTTGTCTCGAAGTTTCCCAATAGCGGCAAAATGCCAAACAGGTTGCCTTTATTGATGAGTCGTACAATCGTATGCTTATTCTGATCATTTGTGGCTATTATTTTTGCTACCCCGCTGTTCAGTAAATAAACATATCTATTATATTTTTTATCAAAATGAATTCGTTCGCCCCTTTTCAATGTTTTTGTTATTACACTTTCCTCTACGCTTTCTATTTCCTTAGCGCTCATGCTTTCAAAAAGATCGAAGTCTTCAAAACACCACAATTTGGTCTGTTCCATCATCTTGCTTGATATTAGATAAAATAATTACAACAAAATTAGACCAGGGGGTTATTAACAGTTCCCGAAATACTAATTTTAAGTTTTCATTTCAATAATAGTACCTAATATTTGCTTTATGAATAAAGTAATTTTTGCGTTAGGAATAGCTTTTGCATGCAGCCTGTCTGCTTACACCGCTAATGCTCAGCTCAGGAAAATACCTGCTGAGGTGACGGATAGTTTTAACGAAAAATATCCCGGTGCAACAAGAGTGGAGTGGAAAGACAGACTCGTCGGATTTTCAGTGGGTTTTGATTGGGAGGGGACGGCTTATATTGCCAATTTCAGTAATAATGGAGATTGGGAGAATACCGAACATGAGATTGAAGATGAAGAACTGCCTGATGCGGTTAAAGACGGTTTTGAAAAGAGCCGTTATGCCGATTGGACTATTAACAGCATTGTCTACATAGAGTTCCCCGATAGCGACGTCAATTACCGTCTTGTAGTAGGTAAGGGCGATATCAAGAAGAGGAATCTCTATTTCAACAAAAAAGGTCGCCTGCTGAAGGACAAACTCACTTTATAAGGATAATCGTATTTTCGGTGGCATTTTAGGACAAAATATTCTACTGAATGAAATTTTCTTTGCTATTGTCGTTGGCGGTATTTATTGCCGTTAGTGCTTTCTCTCAATCCTACTGGCAACAACGTGTAAAATATGTAATGGATATTGATGTTGATGTAGTTGCGAACACCTTTAAAGGCAAGCAAAAGCTTGAGTACACCAACAATTCACCGGACACTCTCTTTAAGGTCTATTATCATCTTTATTGGAATGCTTTTCAACCTAACAGCATGATGGATACCAGAAGTAGACATCTGGGAAGAGTGAGAGTGGGAAGCAGACCTGAATGGGATGCCCGCGTAAAGGACAGGATTGAAAAGCTGGATTCTTCACAAATAGGTTATCAGGATATTATTTCACTAACAATGAATGGCGTTCACCAGCCTTTTATTATCAGGGAAACCATTCTTGAAGTGAATCTTACAAAACCTATTCTTCCCCGTCAAAAAGTGACTTTGCAGATGGATTTTAAAGCGCAGGTGCCTGTGCAAATCAGGAGAAGTGGGAGAGACGGTGCTAACGGTGTGCGTTACAGCATGAGCCAGTGGTATCCTAAACTCTGCGAATATGATAAAGATGGCTGGCATCCTACTCCTTATGTAGAGAGAGAATTTTATGGTGTTTGGGGCGATTACGAAGTGAAAATCAGTATTGATAAAAAATATATTCTTGGTGGAACCGGTTACTTGCAAAATGCTCAGCAGATTGGCTACGGATACGAAGCGCAGGGAACAAAAGTCAATCGTCCGGCAGGTAATAAACTTACCTGGCACTTTATCGCACCTAACGTACATGATTTTGTGTGGGCTGCGGATCCGGGATTTAAGCACATGATCCGAAAAATCAATAATGGCCCGGTCATCCATGTATTGTACAAAACAGGACCAGAAGCTGAGTGGAAAGAAGTGGCAGACGCTGCCGAGGCAGTCTATCCATTTATTATTAAAAATTTTGGCGACTATCCCTATAAACAATATTCGTTTATACAGGGTGGCGATGGAGGAATGGAATATCCTATGGCTACTTTACTCAATGGACCCCGACTGGGAACCGCTTTTCACGAGTGGATGCATTCCTGGTACCAGATGATACTGGCCACAAATGAATCTTTATATCCCTGGATGGATGAAGGATTTACAGAATGGGCAACAGGTCAGGTACAACAATACTACCGTGAAAACGTGATAAAAAAGAGAAAAGGAATTACCACAGTTGAAATCCAGTATATTGATTCAATGAACAATAGATTACCCAAGTATTATGCAGATGCTTATGCTTCTTATTATTACCTGGTAAAAACGGGTTTGGAAGAACCGCTCACTACTCATGCTGATCATTACGAAACCAGGACTGCTTATAGTATGGCCGCTTATTCTAAAGGATGCATATTTGTAAATCAGTTGGGATATATAGTGGGAGATAGTGTACTGAGAAAGATCATGCTGGAATATTATAATCAGTGGAAATTTAAACATCCTGATGCCGATGATTTTTTAAGAGTAGCTGAAAAAGTAAGTGGAGTTGAACTTGACTGGTACAAGGAATATTTTATTAATACTACTAAAACCATTGATTACTCTATCGACAGTTTATGGGAAGAAGGTGGAAAAACAAATATTCGCATTAAAAGAATAGGCAAAATGCCTATGCCGGTAGATGTAATGATCAATTATAAAGACGGTTCACAGGAAATTGCTTATATTCCCTTGTATAATATGTTTGGTAAAAAACCAATTGAAGATGACACTATTGCCCGCACAGACTATGAGCCATGGAAATGGACACATGCTACTTATACTGTTTCAGTAAATAGACGCTTAGGGGAAATTAAAGTGATCGAAATTGATTCCACCCAGCGAATGGCTGATGTAGAGCGAAGAAATAACCGGCTGGAAATTCCCTGGTAAGAAAATTAGTAAATGGACCTTCTAAAGATATGAGCCGTATTTGTTATTAAGCCGGCAGATGTTTTTCATGAAAAATACTGCTGAATGCACCTATCATTGCTTTGCCTGTGCTGTCAAAATCCAGTTTGTGTAAATTGAGTTGTTGAATTTCAGATAAAGACACTTTCCTGTATTTAGGATCGAGAGTTCCGCCGGGAGTTCCGGGTTGCGCTTCTGGAACATATTGAAGATGGGGATCACAGATCGTTCCCCTGGGGTGCATAATGGCAGGCCAGCCGCCACCACGTATATCAAGGTTCTTTGGATGTATCAATCCCATACAGTGTCCATATTCATGGGCCGCAGTGGTAGAGGTTTGTAACAGGTTGTCGAGTTTAAAATACCCGGTATTGGAGCCTATGGCATCTACAAAGGAAACATTCCCGTTTATGTATTCTTCTATTCTGAAATAATTATTTCTGGGGTTATCGTTATACCACACTAAAGCGGGATCGGGGTTGTGAATATGTTGTCCGTTAATGACAAACCGCACAGCATATCTTTTTTTCCTGATGATCACTACTGCTTCAGGCTCGTTCCAGTGATCCTGGATATCCGTAGCAATTTTATGGGCAATGTCCTCACTGGATGCATCACCATAAAAGAAAAAGTCGGAATGGATAATGATTTCCCCGGTTGCATCACTTAGTTCTGCCTGTCCCATATTAATTCCTGACGGGTTTACCAGATTTAAGCACACTTTGAATTCTTTCCAGTGTTTTCTTTTCTCCGCATAAACTCAAAAATGCTTCTCTTTCGAGGTCAAGCAGATATTGTTCTGAAACCAGTGATGGCTCCGACAGATCACCACCACACATTACATACGCCAGTTTTTTAGCTATCACTTTATCGTGATCAGTAGCATAACCCGCACGCCACATACCGTTGATGCCAGCATATAGCGCTCCCAGCACAGAACGTCCCAATACTTTAATATCTTTTCTCTGAACGGGAGTCTGGTAACCGCTTTCGAAAAGGTTAAGCACTTCTCTTTTAGCTTCAGCTATTCTGCGTGATTGATTGAAGACTACTTCATCATTCCCTTTTCTGAAGATACCCAGGTCAAAGCCTTCCATAGCAGAAGTGGCCACTTTAGCAGTGGCGATGGTCAGAAAGCGGTTTTTTAGTGTGATCGTTTCAGGCTCGTCATGGTGCATTTCATCGGCAGCGCGTAACACAAATTCTTTTGTACCACCGCCGCCGGGTATTAACCCTACGCCCACTTCTACCAGTCCGATATAAGTTTCTGCTGCAGCACAGACTTTATCTGCATGCAGACTCAACTCACATGCACCACCTAATGTTAAAGCATGGGGAGCCACTACAACAGGTATTGAAGAGTATCTCGCTCTCATCATTGTTTGCTGAAACAACCGGATGGCCATATCGAGTTCATCAAAGTCCTGTTCAATCGCCAGCATAAATATTAATCCGACATTTGCTCCCGCAGAAAAATTAGGTGTGTCGTTAGCAATGACTAACCCTTTATATTTTTCTTCAGCTATCGCAATGGCCTTCTGGATCCCTTCCAGCACTTCACCACCTATGCTTCCCATTTTAGTGTACCATTCCAGTCCTATTACATCATCTTCGAGATGATATACGCGGCAGGCCGAATTCTTCCATATCTGCTGGTTTTCAAAATTCTTCATTACTAGGTAAGCATCGGAACCAGGAACAGGGAGATATTTCTTTTGACTAACGCTATAGTACAAACGCTTACCATTCTCTATCTTGTAAAAAGAAGAAATATTTTGCTGAAGCATTTCCTCTACCCAGTCTGCTACTTTATATCCTGCTTCTTTCATGTTCTTTACAGTGGCTGCCACGCCAAGCACATCCCAGCTTTCAAAAGCGCCGATTTCCCAGCCGAATCCTGTCATCATTGCATCATCAATGCGGTATAACTCATCACTGATCTCGGGTATGCGATGAGATATATAAGAAAACAGTCCATAATGAAATGCTCTATAAAACTCACCAGCCTTATCGCTTCCTTTAACAAGTAACTTGAGTCTGCCTTTAAGATCTTCAACCGGTTTGGCAGTTTCTATAGTAGCGAACTTTGTTTTTTTCGCCGGCTCATAATGTTGAGTGGAAAGGTTAAGTGTTAAGATCTCTCTTTCACCTTTTGCATTCTTAGTTTTTTTATAGAACCCTTCTCCGGTTTTATCTCCCAACCGGTTATTATCTACCATCGACTGTAGCCAGGCAGGAATAATAAAGCTATCTCTTGCCTCATCATTGGGACAATTATCATACACTCCTTTAGCCACTTTTACAAGCGTATCGATTCCTACAACATCAGCGGTACGAAACGTAGCAGATTTTGGCCGGCCTATAATCGGACCGGTTAACATATCAATATCATCAATAGTCAACTGTAGTTTGTCAACCAGGTTAAATATCGACATGATACCATAAACACCTATCCTGTTGGCGATAAATGCAGGAGTATCTTTTGCCAGTACAGTTGTTTTGCCCAGGTGCAGATCTCCATAATGCATAAGAAAGTCGACCACAGACGGATCTGTATCAGGCGTAGGGATGATTTCAAGCAAACGCAAATACCTTGGGGGATTAAAAAAATGCGTTCCGCAGAAATGTTTTTTAAAATCATCACTTCTGTTGGCTGCCATTAAGTGAATAGGTATACCTGAAGTATTGGAACTTACCAATGTTCCGGGTTTCCTGTATTTATCGACTTCAGCAAATATTTTTTCTTTAATGTCCAGTCGCTCGACTACTACTTCAATGATCCAGTCGTAGTTTTTTATGGAGGGCATATCCTCCCCAAAACTACCAGTGGTAATGAGTGATAAAGCTTTGGGGGTATAAAGAGGAGAGGGGCTGGATTTTACCGCAGCAGCAAGCGCATCGGCTGCCTGTTTCTTTTCAAGATCGAGTAATAAAACCTGCACGCCGATTCCGGCAAAATGGCAGGCAATTCTGGATCCCATTACTCCGCTGCCTAATACTGCTACCTTCTTAATGTTACGATTCGACATGGGTAAAAATTAGTTAGTTAAACAACTATTTACCTTGAAGGTATGGCTTTTTTAGGAAGAATAAAACCGCCCCTGACAAAATAATAATTACAAGACGGTAGTAATCAACTCACGCCTGAACCAGGAGGAACCGGTGTTTCATTATTAACGAAATGAAGGTTGCCATTGCCATCGTCAGCCATTAATATCATTCCATTACTTTCGATGCCTCTCATTTTTCGCGGAGCAAGGTTTGCTACTACCACTACTTTCTTTCCTGTTAGTGTTTCGGGCGCAAAATGTTTTGCTATTCCTGAAACGATTGTTCTTTTTTCAAAACCAAGATCCACTTCGAGTTTAAGCAGCTTATCTGCTTTTTCTACTTTTTCGGCAGAAAGGATAATTCCAGTTCTTAGATCAAGTTTTGCAAAGTCATCATACACGATCTCTGGTTTTAAAGGCGCGCTTGCTATCGGTCCACCGGTAACAGTTTCCGTAGCCGGTTTAACCAGGCCATCATGCAGCTTTTTAATTTGCGCTTCTATTTCTGCATCTTCTATTTTCCGGAACAATAATTCAGGCGCTCTTAGGGAATATCCTACACTTAGTAATTTAATTTGCCCTCCATTTTTCCATTCAAGCATTTTATCAACCACCTTTAACAGGTGCAGTATTTTTTTTGCAGTGAATGGGAGGAATGGATTGATGAATATGGCCAGGTTAGCACATAATTGCAGGCAAAGGTGCAAACAGTTATCAATCAACTTTTGTTTATCAGCATCCTGTTGAAGCTCCCTGGCAACAATCCAGGGCTGCTTATCCTGCATATATTTATTGCCTTTGCGTGCAAGGTCTATTACTTCGAATAAAGCATCTCTGAATTTATAATGTTCAATAGCGTCTTCAATCTTTTCTTTTGCCTGACTTATTTCACTGATCAATGCCTGGTCTGTTTCATCTAATAGCGCAGTGTGTAACGGAGGTACTTTACCACCACATAATTTGTGCATCAGCACCATTGCACGGTTGATAAAGTTGCCGAAGATGGCTACGAGTTCACTGTTATTCCGTTCCTGAAATTCTTTCCATGTAAAGTCATTATCTTTTGTTTCGGGCGCACTACTGCAAAGGACATAACGTAATACATCTTCCTGTCCCGGAAAATCCTTCAGGTACTCGTCAACCCATACCGCCCAATTACGGCTGGTAGAGACTTTCTCTCCCTCAATGTTGAGAAATTCGTTGGCAGGAACATTATCGGGAAGTACAAAATTGCCATGAGCTTTTAACATTGCAGGAAATATGATGCAATGAAAAACAATATTGTCTTTCCCTATAAAATGAACCAGTTTGGTATCTTCTTTACACCAGTAATCGCTCCATAGCGGAGTTAGTTCTTTAGTCGCGCTGATATATCCAATAGGCGCATCAAACCATACATACAGCACTTTTCCTTCAGCACCCGGCAGGGGGACTTTTACTCCCCAGTTACTGTCACGGGTCATGGCCCTGGATTGCAGTCCGCCGTCAATCCAACTTTTGCACTGACCGTACACATTATTTTTCCAATCCTTATGTTCCTCTAATACCCACTGCCTTAGCCAGTCTTCGTATTGTTGAAGAGGAAAATACCAGTGGCGAGTTTTCTTTTTCACAGGTACGGCATCACTAAGTGTTGATCGGGGATTGATAAGTTGTTCGGGACTTAAAGAGGATCCGCATTTTTCGCACTGGTCGCCGTAAGCATTGGGATTGCCACAAATAGGACAAGTGCCGGTGATATACCTGTCAGCCAGAAAAACCCCGGCTGTTTCATCATAATACTGCTCAGTTTCTTTCTCTTCAAACAAACCATCATCGTACAGCTTCTTGAAAAAAGCCGCTGATGTTTCGTGGTGTATTTTATTGGAAGTGCGGGAATATATGTCGAAAGAGATGCCCATATTTAGTAAGCTATCCCTAATAATGGCATGGTACTTATCAACGATTTCCTGTGGACTTACACCTTCCTTCATCGCCCTGATGGTAATAGGGACCCCATGTTCATCGCTACCCCCTACAAATTTAATATCCCTCTGTTGTGAACGCTGATAGCGGCAGTAGATATCAGCGGGAAGATAACAACCGGCAAGGTGACCAATATGTAGTGGCCCGTTTGCATAGGGTAGGGCTGCTGTTACAAGTATTCGTTTATAATCCATAGAATGCAAATATAGTTTGCATTTTGATTATTGCAGGGGAGGAAACACGGGATTGAAAGGATACTTTCCGGGTAAAATCTGTTGTTTATACAAGAGTAACCAGATATTATTTAACGTATTGTGCTATTAAACACTTTAAGCTTTGTCTGATGTTAACTGATATCAGTTAAAATATTTCGCCAGTTTGGATGAAGTTTTTTTGCCTATCAGGTAATTTTCTGCCCCTTCGGATAGTGTAGGATATTTCAGTCAGATTGACCTTTTGATGGAAATATCATACACTTTTCAGAATCTATTATATGTTAGCAGGTCCTCCGGCCTGGATTTTCCACTAGCACAACACGTTATTACTTAATATATTTATCAGATGAACCGGAAGAGTTTTTTGTCGGCTATGGCGGGACTGCCTTTCATTCCAACTTTTTTGGAAGAAAGCACTGCTTCCAAATTCCAGGACATTATTATTCCTCCTTATCTCAGTAAGGGTGATACTATCGGGATTGTTGCAGCGGCCGGCCATATCAGCCTGGAAGATATTCAGCCTGCTGTAAAGGAAATTGTCAATTGGGGGTTCAGGATCAAAATAGGTGAAACTATAGGAAAAAAGTATTTCAATTTTGGAGGAACGGATAGCGAACGGCTGGCGGATATCCAGCAAATGCTCGATGATGAATCTGTAAAAGCTATTATTATCGCGAGAGGAGGGTATGGAATAGTAAGGATAATTGACAGGATTGACTTTACAAAATTTAAACAAAAACCTAAATGGATAGTTGGTTTCAGCGATGTAACCGTTTTGCACGCACACCTGCATACGCAGTGTGGTATAGCTAGCATACATTCTAAGATGTGCAACAGTTTTCCAAAGAATTGGGATGTGGCAGACAAAATGCAAAAGAAAACTATTCTATCGATTAGGGATGCTTTGTTAGGAACAAAGATCCGTTACCCGTTTACTACCAATGCCTATAACAGGCAGGGGCTGACAGAAGGCGTTCTTATCGGAGGAAATCTTAAGTTGCTGGAAAGTCTGTCAGGAACTGACAGCGATCTTCGTACTAACGATAAAATATTATTCCTGGAAGATGCCGGGGAATATTTATATAGTATCGACCGGATGTTCTGCAATCTAAAAAGATCGGGAAAACTTGCTGGTTTAAATGGATTGATTATCGGAGGCTTTAAGATCAAACCGGATGATCCCGGAGAAGAGTTTGGTATAAATTTATACGAAATAGTCATGGACAAAGTAAAAGAGTATAACTACCCTGTTTGTTTTGATTTTCCCGTCGGGCATCAAAAAAACAATTTTGCATTAAAATGTGGGGTAAAGCATAAGCTTTATGTATCGGAAAAAGTTTGTAAGCTTGAAGAAATAGTATCATTATGATAATAACACCACCCTACCTGGAACCCGGCGATACTATTGGCATTGTTTGTCCAGCCGGATATATGTCGGCTGAAAGGGTACAACCCTGCATTGACAGGCTGCATGAGTGGGGATTTCATACGAAGACAGGGTTGACAGTGGGTTCTGCATCCGAAAATTATTTTTCAGGAACAGATAAAGAAAGACTTGACGATTTACAACAGATGCTTGATGATGATAATATAAAAGCCGTTCTCTGTGGAAGGGGCGGATATGGTATCACAAGAATTATTGATAGGATCGATTTTAAAAGATTTAAAGAGAAACCCAAGTGGATCATTGGATTTAGTGATATTACTTTACTACATCTTCATATATATACCAATTTTGGCATTTCTACATTGCATGCACCGATGGCAGGTGCATTTATAGGGAAATCGTCCGACGACCAGTATTTATTAGCCTGGAAGAATGTTATTACAGGTCAAAAAATCAAATACACTGTTTCTTCTCACAACTTTAACAGGAAAGGAGAATCGATAGGAGAGTTAGTAGGAGGCAATCTTGCTTTGATCGCTCATAGTATTGGAACAGATTCTGCTGTCAGAACAAAAGGTAAAATATTGTTTCTTGAAGATGTTGGTGAATATTTATATAATATAGACCGAATGCTTCGTCAGTTAAAACGCGCCGGGAAGCTGGACAAGTTAGCAGGTCTTATTATAGGGGGCTTTACTGATAATAAGGATACTGAACGGCCCTTCGGGAAAACCGTGGAAGAGATCATACATGAAGTGATTGGCGAATACGACTATCCCGTTTGTTTTGATTTCCCGGTAAGTCATGATGAAAAAAACCTGCCAATGAAAGTAGGTGTAGGTTATAAACTGAAAGTTTCAAAAAATAAAGTACTGCTGGAAGAGTAGAAGTCGCCTGGTATTGCCCGATACTGCAACAGGATCACCATTCAAAGGCTCATATATTTACCGGGCTTTATTCTACCCTCGATGTGGCGGCCACTGCGCGCCTTTATTTCCCACTGATGATAATATATTCTACAGATGATAAGGAGTATTCCTACTGCTGATCAAAATACTCCAAGCTCCCTCTTAAATAAAATAATTATTATTCCTTTTCGCTATTGCGCTTAAAACCGATACGTTCCCTGGGTGGATTAGGTGGATTTAATAATTTCTTTAGTGCGGTAAAGATCATTTGCAGATCCTTATCATGAGCTGTTACCTTTTGTTCCAGTTGTTCCAGCTTTAATAAAATGTCTTTATGTGTTAGCAACATCTCTCGCATTTTACTAAATACACGTATAACCTGGATATTTACGGTTATGGCTCTTTCGCTATTAAGTATGCAGGAGAGCATGGTAACACCTTGTTCGCTAAAACAAAATGGAGCGTACCGAAGACCCTGCTTGTCTTCTTTGGAGGTCGCATTTTGTGCCTGTTGCACAACTAATCCAGTAAGTGTGGATAAGGTTAAAAATGGAGAA
>CAZSFY010000035.1:0-40290 GCA_964606315.1 uncultured Chitinophagaceae bacterium
AATCCAAGTTTGCAAATCAGTTTTTAATTAGCGGTTGTGCAACAGGCACAAATTGCGACCTTAAAGAGCGGCAGGGGGCAACACACTAAATATTTGCCCTATGCCTTTACAGAACAGGGCGTTGGTATGCTTAGTGGCGTACTGAACAGCGACCGAGCTATAAATATGAATATTGCCATAATGAGGGCTTTTGTAGAGGTGCGCCGGGTACTATTGCAGCAAACTGATATTGAGAAACAATTACGTTTGCTACAGGAGCGTATTACGGAACATGATGTACAACTAAGCCAGATTTATGACAGTATAGAAAACCTGTTAGACGAAAAAGCAACTCAAAAAAAATGGGATAACAGGGAACGAATAGGGTTTAAAAACAGGCCTGGTAAATAAGTTTAATTTTTTAACACTAAAATTATAAAGGAAAAGAAACCATGTAAAAAAAACAGGTTTCAAGGCATGGTATTTAACCACAAACCCAGATAAAGCCCCGAAACATATCAACTAACCGGCTTCGTTTATTCAGAACTGATTTTTATGTTTACGTCAGATATTCAAGCGTCTCAATGTTTTACTAAAATCAGTTCATCCGCTTTACAAAAAAATCACCGGAAATTGGAATGCTGGCAGAGGAAGGGTCGACCACTTTATGCAACACGCCCGAAAAAATGCCTTTTACCTCTTTTGAATCAAGAGACGTGATGGTCACCATATTCATAGCATTATCCTCATACAGGTTTGCAAAAGTGACGCCTTCGGCATCAATGTAAGAAAAAAATACTGCTGGTGTAGATCCACCCGTAACCGGGGGGTAGATCAGGCCGGTGTAGGTAACGCCCGCCCTGATGCTTTCAAGACTCCCTACAAGAACTGACATCATATTCTCTGTGACACCCTGCTCCTTGGAAGCTCCGAATCCACCCAGATAAATATCATCTGCAACAGAAAAAGTCGCATACGGCATTCCCTTAAATTGTAGCTCCGTTCCGTCTAATTTGAATTTGATATAGTATTCATCGCCATCGGAATCACCGTCTTTGTCTTTTTTGCAAGCTAGCATCAAAATAGCAGACAAGAATACAAGAAGAATTTGTCTTTTCAGCATTGATCCATATCTCATAATATTAGCATTATTATTATACAATGAAATAAAAAGAAAGCACAATTTCAATAGGCGAAAGATACTGCAGCAGCGACTCTTTTGTCCCCCGCAACCTGCAGACATTGCTGCAATACATTCATGTATAAATATAGACCTTTGGGGGAAGTTCGACAACCATCATTTATTAATCGTGGATTTTGGATTGTTATTTGTGCCAAATGGACTGATAACTGCAGCATTATATTCATTCTGCCTTGCCAATAGTAAGGCAAACAAGGAATACACTTGTCAATTCCGCTTCTGAATAAAAACCAATATTAAGGCTGTTTAGGAATGCCTATACGACCTTCCTGTTGTCTGCCGGGGGATTGATTACACAGAACGAAATATGAAACTTCTGTTAAACGGAATTTACACTAGTCGGCGTTTGTAAGATCAAATATCCCTTACTTTTGAGCAAGCATGATTCGATTATAGATATTTTCCCTAGGCAAATAGCATTTGCTGTTTCCGCCAGTCAGTATAAACATCAATCATATCGCTATCATTATTAGGAAAGAGCATACCCACAGCATCCATCTCCCTGAAAATTTCTTGTAAATTTTCGGGAGTATAGTAATCCTGCCCATCCTTATGTTCCAAGAAATATTCAATTAATTTTTCCTTAGCCTGATCTCTGCCTTCGCGTTTCCAGTTACTGCTGAGTTGTTTTTTATATATTAAAACTACCGCGCGGAAGCGGTAGCTTTAAGTTGAAAAATCAGGTAAATGAGTGGAGACTCTTATCTGGTCTTGTAGCTAGTGTCTCATATATCATAAGTGGTGGAAGCTGTATCTCCACCACGACCGGTCCAGTTAGTATGGAAAAACTCTCCACGCGGCTTGTCTATCCTTTCGTATGTATGGGCTCCGAAGTAGTCACGTTGAGCCTGAAGGAGGTTAGCTGGCAATCTTTCACAGCGGTATCCGTCATAATAATTGATGCCGGCACTTAAGCAGGGAACCGAAATGCCATTTAGTATGGCTGTGGACGTTACCTTCCGCAAACCTTCCTGGTAAGCTTGTACTTTACCTGAAAAATAGGGGTCGAGCAGGAGGTTGGTGAGTTCGGGATTTTTATCAAAGGCTTCCTTGATATTTCCCAGGAAGCGCGAGCGGATAATACATCCTCCTCTCCACATCAGCGCTATATTTCCATAATTCAGTTCCCACCCAAATTCTTTTGCAGCGGCACGCATCATCTGGTAGCCTTGGGCATAGGAGATCACCTTGGCAGCATACAAAGCATCTCTTAATAAATCGATGAATTGTTTTTTATCGCCGGCAAATGAATCTTTTGGTCCGGCAGTCAATACCTGGGCTGCCTGTACCCGTTCTTTTTTCATTGCCGACAAACACCTGGCAAATACCGACTCGGTGATCAGGGTAAGGGGCACTCCCAAATCCAGGGCTACTGTGCCGGTCCATTTACCGGTACCTTTTTGTCCGGCAGTATCAAGAATTTTATCAATAATGGGAATGCCATCCTCTTTATAGGCCAGGATATCCCTCGTGATTTCGATTAGGTAACTGTCGAGCTCGCCTTCATTCCACTGTTTAAATACTTCATGCATCTCGTCGGCCGACATCCCCAGAACGTTTTTCATAATCTGGTAAACTTCGCAGATCAGCTGCATATCGCCATATTCTATGCCGTTATGTATCATCTTTACAAAGTGACCGGCACCACCGGTTCCAACCCAGTCGCAACATGGCATGCCATTATCCACTTGTGCCGCGATACCCTGGAAAATGGGCTTTACTTCAGTCCATGCCTGTTTAGAACCACCGGGCATAATTGAAGGGCCGAGTAGGGCTCCCTCTTCACCACCGGAAACGCCGGTACCGATATATTTGAGTCCCTTACTTTCGGCGTATTTTACACGACGCTCCGTATCTGGAAAATGTGAGTTACCGCCATCGATAATGATGTCTCCCGCGCTTAGATAAGGGATTAATAATTCAATGAAATCATCAACGGGCTTGCCTGCCTTCACCATCAGCATAATCTTACGTGGCAATTTTAAAGAAGCTACAAGTTCCTCAATAGAGTACGCACCCACTATGCTTTTATCTTTTGCTCTTGTGTTTATGAATTGTTCTACTTTATCAACGGTGCGGTTGAAAGCAGTGACGCGAAATCCTTTACTTGCCATGTTTAATATGAGGTTTTCACCCATTACGGCAAGGCCGATGACACCTATGTCTGATAATTTGTTCATGTTTTGTATTACTGTATGAAAGATGCTAAGATAATCGTTCTGCTGAAAAGATGAATACCGGGATTGCAGTTTCTGTAGGTCATTCTGGAATAGTGACCGATAAATTGCTGATATTAACTGTAAAAAATTCTTACTTCTGAGGACATTTTAAAGTCTGACCCGATTTACACTGGTAAATGATTGGCTATAATCCGGGAAGAGGAAGGCAGGGTAGACACGGTCGCCTGATCCCGATTGTCTCATTAATAGAAAAGAAAAAATGAAGGGATTTCGACTACTATCGACCGTCGCGCTGCTGCTGATTGTCGCCAGCGCATGCAAAAAAGATACTGATGAAAAAGAAACTAAAGATGGTATTCTTTATGACGGCGATTTGAAGCTGAACAACGAATAACGTATGATGTGTTCTAACTATTTTATAATCTTTTCTTCAGATAATTAATGTTGGTAATATGCCCGAAGAATTAAGAAGAATTAAATTGTAGAATAGCTATTGTTGATAATTATTGCAGATTATGAAAATGGTTTAAAGATCTTTTTCACCCTGTTGATATGTTTTTCTAAATATCCAAACCTTTTATCAAGATCTTTAAGTGTCTTTAACTGATCTTCCAACTCAAATGACTGATCCTGTATAGTCGCTAACTTTATATCCTTTATGCTTTCATCTTTAAAATAAGCGCTTAAATGCGTAATGAATTGGGGCAACAGATAAGCATTGATCAGCCGCTGGTTGTTGTAGTATAAATGTAACATTGGTTGTGACATCACCGCAAACTTTCTTAGCTTATTTGTCTGACAGTATTCATGAATGAGTAACTCATCAAAATTTTTAGAGTCAGTAATTTTGAGATCGGTCCATAAACTTTTATGAGAATACATGCACCCTATAGAATAATGAATATCCAGGTCTACTTCTTTCACCTTTTCATTTTTGGTCTTTTCAACAAAAGAGTCGATGTCGAAAGAAGTCCACTCATGTAACCATGCGGCTAATACCGGATAGGAATGGATCGTTCCGTTTCGTCCCGGATCTACTTCACCGATTTTAACCTGCCTTTCCCGGATCCCTCCGGCTACTGACGGATGATTCATAAAGCGTTTATATTCCTCCCATTTGTCGTAAATAGAAAGTAATTCTTTGAATCCCCAGCAATTATTATTTATTAGTCCTGTTACAAATCCTATTTTTCCCTGTAATTTTTCGTATTCGAAATAACAATTAGCTAAATCAACATCCCAGCCTTTTTTTAATGGAATAACATCATCATCAATTTTAAGTATATAATCAATGTCTTTCAGAATTGGAGAAAGATTTATCGCTTCCTGAATAGCATAAGCAGGCTCTTTTCCGGAAGCCATCGGCCTGATCACATACCTGTTTTCAGCTAATGATGCCCATGCTCTGCATTGTTGTTCAACCTTAGAACCCCTATAACTGAAGCGAGCACCATTCAGTACAATAATGATGGGAACACTCGAATCAACGGTATGTTCCAGTCCTTTAAAAGTTAACTGTAGTGATTCGTATTCATAGCTTACGAGAATTAAAATACAATGTTTTTTCATTTCTTATTCTTAAATGTTATTTCAAACGTTTGTTCTGAATATTCAGATCGAATACCTTTTTTGACTGAAAAGATTTTAGTTCACCATCGGTAAATGATGAGCCCTGACGTTTACATAACGCCAGACTGCCGATTCCTGTTTTAATAATTGGGATGATATTTTTCACTAAAATGTTCACTCCGCAAATACTGGTCCTCGAAAATATTCAGTGTACTCCCCATTGCAGGAGAGTGTGGAGTGATAAAACTGAAGTACCCCGCTATTAATGGTGGGGTGATTGTCGTCTGTTGCTGCAACGTTCAAGTTATTTTCATCCATTATCGCAAAACCGTGTGTCAATGCAGGAAGTGCCTCCGGTTTATTATAGGCGGCACATGCAATATAGTTTACCCTGGACACTTTTCCGTTCTGAAAAAATACGCTTCCAGAGCTTCGCACTTCTGCATTTTGCTGATAAATAGATGGATGTAAAAATGGGATAGGCGATGGAATATAGTTTGAATGTCTCATCATTGCATGTTTCATCAGCATGCTAACCTGCTGGAAATTATTGATCAAGATAAAATATCCGAGTAAGATATGCAAGTTATATAGTCAATGCATTTTACTAAAAAATAAACCTCAAGATCTTAAAGGCATACACAAAATTTTAAGTAATTGATTTTCATGTATTTAAGTAGACTAATTCTTGTTGGTGAGTCTACTGCTTTAACATTCTATAACCAGAAAGATGTTTAATAATATTTCCTGCTAATTCGCTTTTATACCTGTAGGACTTGGGCCGAGTCTATCGGTAATGGAAACGGATGACAAACTAACCCCTGTTGGCGCCGAAATGAGTTTCCATACGTAACGGACCACATCACCATCCGAATCTGTAGAAGCCGATCCATCAAGTGTTGCTGTTGTGGTGCTCACACTGAAATTACTTCCAGCGTTGGCCGTAGGCAATACATTGGCTGGCAAACTTTTATCCTGTCCCAGGAACCATTCATAAATACTGACTATTCCCTCCGAACCGTACTCGTTTCCGGATACATTAACGTCGTAAATACGTGAAGGGGTGTTACCATGCTGGCCAGGAGGTACGACTCCAGTTGGCCAAATGGTCATGAGTGCTTTCACTGCGGGCGCAGGTACCCGACTATTAATCGCATTGACGGGGATAGTTGTACCTATCACACTGGTAACTTCATCGTCTTGAGCATGAAAACCCCAAACTGGCAGATTAGCTTCTCCCACCCATTCTGGTCCGTTAGGTTGGTTTCCCCAGTTATCATGATGATACTCAGGTGCTGCGACTGGCGCTGCTGCAGCCAATTGAGGGGCATTTCCTGCACTGCCGGAGAGAAAGAGCCATGTGCCCCCACCGCCAAAACTAAAACCGGACAGGTATATCCGGTTGGGATCTACTTTTAAATTGTTCTTGGCATAATTCAGTATCCTGGTTGTATATGTGTTAGGCCATATCCCTACCGGTTGGCCTTGATACGTTCCAGTTCTAACTGTTGATCGACACATGGGTGATATGACTATAAAGGTATCCGTCTGGTTATTCCAGGTAAAATTCATTTTGTTTCCCTGAGCTACCTGACGCGATGGGCCATATCCCTGTTGTAAATTCCAAACCGGAGCACCTGGACTAATGGAGGGATTATCGCTTTTTTGACCTCCACCATGTAAAAAAATAATAAGGGGATACTTCCTCGTATTACCAGGTGCGTCATGGCCGGCAGGCGTATATTCCAGAAAAGGAATAGTATCCTGATCTACGTTGTCTAAACGCTTCGCGACATTTTGAGCAACTGTTGTAAAATATGAGAAAGAGAAAAGAAAGAAAAGCAGGAGCATACTCCCGAAGAGAGTGGATTTTTTTTCCATAGCATTAAAGTTTAAAGTTTTAGAACCATCATATGATGGTTAAGCGAATATATGATAAATACTTATCGGTACATTTTTTTGGGAGATTAAATTATTATTATTCACTAATTGTATTACCCTATTGTTTACACGAAGGTTACAGAAGAAATTTATTCCCTGCTTTTTTCTTTAACCATTTGTCAGACATGCCAATACAATGGAATACTCGTTTTTTAATAATTGCAAAATTTGATCAAGGTTAATTGTATTCAAAAAGAGATTCGCTAAAAATAACAGCGGAAGTAATGTTTTCTATATATTCGCAACAAGTTGAATAGAACCTCTCCGGTTTGTAGATGTTACCTTATCCATTCCTTTGTTAATACCAGTTGCATTGCTCATTTGTTATCGGATAATATTCGCCTTTAGTATAATGACAGAAATTGATCATATCTAAATTATATAATGATAAATGTTGCTTGAGAGAGTTTCTACAGGAATTTCCAGACTGGCAGGAACCAGAATTTGACTACAATTATATTGTTTTGGAAAAGGACATTCCGGACGATATGAAGAAATTTTTTAGAGAGGTGAATGGGCTTACTCTGGGACCGCTATCAACTAATCATTAAATACAAATTGAAATTCTGTTATGAGTGAAGAGATCTTTAAAAAAATTTACACTAAACTTCAACTTATTTCAAACGAAAGTAAAGTGATGGCTAAGCAGCAAAATTTGAACAAAAAATGGGCATATTCCGTTTGCGGTACTCCAATCAGAAAAAATGCTGCTGTAATAATGGGAATTAATTGGGGTGGTGGAAGGTTTGATGAAGAATTTGCACCACAGCAAAAAATGCCGACACAAGAAGAATTTATGAAGGGGCTCAAAAACGGTAGTTATGATTTTTTGAAAAAAGCAAGTCCATATCTTACCCGATATGCCAATATTGATATTAACAAAGATGAATTCAATTATACCAATTTATGTTTTTTCAGATCACCAAGCTCCAATGACTTATCTTTCAAAGACTACGAACTAAGCATTCCCATATTTAAAGACCTTATTACAGAAATACAGCCGTCTAAAATTGTTTGTTTAGGTACTAGTGTATATACCTATTTGAGATTATGCTTTGATGAAATTCATAAGGTTGAAGCAGGGAACAAAGTGAAGTTCAAAGGGTATGATGGCAAGCTGTGGAAATTTCCATTTTACTGTGTGCCTCACCCTAATGCTCGTGTTAGTAATATTGTTCGTGAAGAAGTTTGGAAAAAAGTCTTTCAGTAATTAAGTAAATATAATGGGTGTTTGAAAGGCAACCTGAATCAAAAGAGACAATACCCCTATTCCCAAGAAATATTTTTTATCAGGGTACCGATATAACTGTCCAGCTATTGCTTCTCCGACTCCAGATGATGGCATAGTCGCGACCATGATGAAGGCGAAACACTTTTGCCGAATTTCCTGTACCGAATTTCATCCAGCCATATTTATAAATCTCATACTTAAATACAAAAGGCTGAGTAGGAGAAAGCCGCACGGCAGAATAGTCGCGGCCGTTATCAGAGAGAAAAACAGTCATCTCGCTATTGCCATAAAGGAAAAGATATATCCAACTGGCATCATTAGATGCTGGAGGTGGATTCTGCTGTGGTTGTGGCGCGGGCATCGGAGTCGGTGTTGGCGTCGGACTGGTTGTTGGACCGGTTGGATTGGGAGTATTTATCCCTTGGGCGTAGTTCCAGCCTCGTTCGATTGCTGCGAGACGGTCAACTCGCCCCGGATGGGAAGAACTTGCCTGGGGCGAGGCAATGCGTTCCATGGCAGCCTTTGACTCTTGCAGCGACACACCCATCTTCGCCATCACATATCCTGAAAAATAATCTGCTTCAATTTCCTTCGGTGGAGTGCTACCTCTGGAATCAAGCACATGATTACGGTAGTGATGCCCCATTTCATGAGCCAGTACACTTAAGGATGCGGCTTTAGTTCCGGCATATTCATCAAGGTTTTCCAGGAAATTGTTATCGTATACGATGTATCTCTTGTTGCCAACTATAGTAGCATACGCATTGTTGATGCCGTTCTGTTCACGTAATACGAAATTTTCTTTCCATTTAATACTGTCCAGCATCTGGTTGATATACGCGCCAGCTTCATAAATCGACTGAAAACTGGATCTAAGCGATTGCGGTGGAATAATATAACCGCATTGATTGACACGTTGCGCGGTAGCACCTAATTGTCCCAGGAGAAGGAAGAAAAAGAGAAGTTTCGTTATAGAATTGCCCATTGGGTTTGTTGTAGTTTAGCGGGTCTTCTCCTACAGCTTCTGTTTATTTAATGAGCCGGAGAGAAAAACTCACTGTTAAATATAAAATAAAGTTGAATGTGGAAGAGTATTTTCTGATGGAAGACAAAATTTATAGGATCGATATTGTTTATTCCGAACTACCATTAAATACTGAAAATCCATACTGATATGCGGTAGGAATTCATAATAAAAAATACCTGATCCTCATAAAAGGCAGATGATGGCTCTCCCCGAAACACTTCCGGAAAGCTACGGTGCTTTACGAATCTTACAGGGTAAAAAAACTCGGTATAGCAGTTTCAGGGCCTTCGTTTGTTAGATGAATAGACGATTGAATATCCCCGCATGATTTTTGAAGTGTAATATGGGACGGCGTGTTGTTGCAATGCGTAGACGCTGGAAATAATGTTTTGAGTAGATAGAGAAGCCGACAATAATAACTGATCGGAATTAAAAAAAGGGTACTTTGTGATTGTTCTTTCAGATTTTGAAAAAAATTTTAGACTAATTGCTTGGCAGATCGGATTAAAAAGAGTGGGAAATAAATTTATTCCTTGTATTGAACTCTAAATATAACCGATATGAAACTAAAAATTACTCCCCGTAATTTTATGGAACGGATCGCTCTCCTGTTCAACTTTGTTCCTACGCCAATTATGGATACGCAAATAGCCTTTACGGGAGCAAGAGCTATTATGGCGGCAGCCGAACTCAATATTTTTGAGACTTTGGGTAGAGAGAGCAAAACCTGGGAGCAGGTGTCCGATAGGATAAAGACACATCCTGCTACGACTAAAGTATTGCTCGATTGCCTGACAGGTATTGGATATCTCAAATGGAGTAACAATAGATATTCGCTGAGGCCTAGATATTATAAATGGCTGCTTAGGGAATATTCATCCAATCTGATAGGGAAACTTCGCTTTCAAATTATCGAGTGGAACTGGATGGCAAATCTTGAAGATCATATTTGCACGGGCAGACCATTGGAACTTCACTCGGTAATTAAGGATTCAGAATGGGCAAAATACCAGGATGGCATGCGGGATATAGCCGTAAATTCTGCAAAAGAAATTCCGCGCAAAATCAGGTTGCCGATCCATGCCGAAAAAATGCTCGACATTGGCGGCTCGCATGGACTTTATTCTATTGAACTGTGCAAAAAATATCCTGCGCTGACAAGCACTGTTCTTGAATTGCCGGGAGCTATGGAAAGAGCAAGCACCATAGCATCGGAGCAGGGACTCACCGATAGGGTGAAATACCAAGAAGGCAATGCGCTTACAGACGATCTCGGAGAACAGCAGTACGACTTGGTTATGATCAATAACCTGGTGCATCATTTTACCATTGAACAAAACATAAACCTGGCAAAAAAAGTAGCTCGCGCATTGAAGCCCGGTGGAATGTATGCGATCGGAGAATTTATAAGTGGCGAAAATCCCGCGAAGACAGATGCAATATCGTCCTGTCTGGGTCTTTATTTTTCGCTTACCAGCGAATCGGGGATTTGGCCGGCAGAAGAAGTCTATTCGTGGCAGCAACAGGCAGGACTTAAACCTCAGAAGCCAATCTCATTATTATCAATTCCCGACTGGAGAATGATGACAGCATTGAAGAGACTATAATATAAATTCACGATATGCCTCTTCCATTATTACGGTTTTTAAACATCATACTTGCTGCCTTGCTTGCGGGGACGAGTTTTGGAATTTGGTTGGGTTTTAATCCAGCTAAATTTTCTGCTTTCACTTATCTGGAACAACAACAAAATCTTGTTCTTTCACTAAATACATTGATGATAGGGTTAGTGATTGCGGTTACAGTTATCACAATGATTTCTGCTTTTCTTCAACAAAAGAACAAACCCGTATTTATTATGCTGGTTTTAGCAGCTGCATTTTTTATTTCATGCATGATTATTACAAGGTTTGGTAACGTTCCTATTCAGACGGAAATGCTTAAATGGACAACAGATACAATGCCTGAAAACTGGGCAGAGTCGCGCGACAGATGGTGGGAGTTCCATATTGCAAGGACAGTTGTGGAGCTGATAGCATTGGTTCTTGTGACCTGGACAATAGTTCAAAACAAGACACTGCAAGCAAAATGACCATACTCAAATTCACAAGCATAAAATAAATAAAAAAGCGTTTATTTCGTCTGGACATTATAAAGATATCCAATAATGCCACCGGGACACATGCCAACTTTATTAATTCTGCTTCTGACAAATTATTGTTTCGGAACAATCGTTTCTGACACGTCAGTAATAAAATCGCATTTGACTGCTATTACGAAAACGGAACAATTTCGAACATATAAGAATATTGACCAACTCAACAAGACAGCAGACTATTTTAAAACTGAATATATGGGCAGTTATATTCACGCTAAATCTCTTGCCGACAACAAGACCGAAGTTTACGGAATGATTTCGCTTGAAATGATAGGCTATTTTAAGGATGAGAAAAAATCACAATCATATCCACTTGGAATACTTTCACTTTTCTATGGCAATAAAGGGAATTACATAACACTTGTAAAAAAGTTTGGTGCTGGACAATTCGCGCGGAGGTTTTGTAGGAAATATAAATCAACAGACGTAATAAGAACAAAGAAGTTTACCGGACCTCCGGCATTGCCGGGGATTGACTTTTCCGACCATATGAATTATTGGAAATTCGGTTTTAGCGCATTAATGATTACCGACACTTCATTTTACCGAAACAAAAACTACCATAAACCGACAGATACGATGGAGACATTAGACATTAACAGGATGGCAAAAGTAATTGATGACGTTTTCAAAACATTGACAACAATATGATATACTAAATCACTATTGGTTTAACGTTATATACTGGATAATTGTAGATATGATGAAAATTTGAAAGAAAATTGAATGTGCCAAACGTAAAAAATAATGATGTCATAACATGGTTTTTCAGATCTTACTCGTGATAGCTATCGCGGCAGCCGTGGTGATGTTTAATCAGCGAGGGTTCGAAAGAAAACGCAAACGGCGCCGTGACTATTACAGGAAAAAATATCTTAAGTCGAATGCATGGCGAAGGAAATAGTATACATATTATTTCATCTTGAATTCAAGACAAAACCGGAGTTGTATAAGAATGGTCTATTCTTGTTGAACAACAATATTCGCACTTATTGTTATTGGTGTCGGATTTTCGTTAAATAGCTTAATATTTGTGAGTTTGACAGTCACTTTACCGTTTGCAACTATTACGGTCGCTTTTTGCGTAACACCAGCATCAGGATTATGGTAGGTTTTTGAATCAAAAGAATAATATACATCGTTGTTTTGATAAATCGTCAGTGCCAGTTTTTTATCATTGTTGGTAACGGTGCGGTTATTGAAATATACTATGTCATAGGTTCCACCCTGGGTAGGTAAGTTATATCCGCTAAAGAAAATATGTACACAATATTTTGTACCGAATCCGCCATAGCCATCAGGATTAATTTGGTAGCATGAGATTATTTCATTGTTTAAATCGAAATAAATGGTGGAATTGGCTGCGTACTTATTTCCACTAATAGAAAAGTTGTTTTCCGGCAGATTATTATCTTCTTCAGGATCTTTTTCACCGGAACCTTCCTTTTTACAGGAGCTTATTGTTATCAATAAAATGGCCAGATAAATTGAAAATTGTTTCATGTTGATGAGAGTTCAGGAACGATATTAATTAAGGTGTTAGAGCTGAAATATTTAGCCGGGTTCTTATTATCTTTTTTTTGCTTGATACTAATGTCAGGTGTCAGGGCCGCCATTAGTATACTTAAACAGACCAGGGATTGTTTTTTTGGTAGTATATGTCATAAAATTAAATGATGGAGTTGATCAGATGTTATAAAAGTATCAATGGAAAGGCGACAGACAAATACTCAATTTGGAGTATAAGAGTTGATTCAGGCTTGCATGCTATTCATAATGGTCTGCGTTTGATCTTTCTATAAGAAAAGCGGCTCCCGGTCGGAAAAACATTTTCCTAATCCGTGTTTTGACATAAATCCCCCCATATCCGCTAATTAAAAAGTCTGATTTGAGTTTCAGGACTATCCAGAGTCACTGCTCCTGTTCGTGTGACCGAGTAGTCATTTGCAGCGTTAAAGGAAAATTGCCGGACTATATTTGTAACGTTCAATACTTATCCGTTGTGTTTTTTATCAGCTACACATTAACTTAGCAGTTAAACACATGCATTTAAGATGAGGACATCCTTTCAATTTACCTTTCCTGCGAAATTCATTGTTCTATTTTTATTTTCCTCGTTATTATTTTCAGCCTGCACGCCGAAGATTATTACGAAAATCAGCAATTCACATCCACCGCTGGCTAATAATGCATATGTTGTGGTACTACAGAAAGAGGACAGCTTTGTTAACAATGGAATTGAATTGGGGACAATTAAAATAGGTGAAAAAGGTTTCACCAAAAATTGCTCATATAACGAGATGATTTTTCTGCTAAAACAATTGGCGCGCGATAAGGGGGCTAACCTGATTAAAATTATTGAACAGAAAAATCCTGATAACTGGAGCACTTGTGTTCGGTTGACTGCCAACATATACAATGTACCGGATTATTCATTGTATGAGAAAGAAATTGAATGGTCTCCTGATAGAAAGCTTACCTGGAAAGACTTCAAGGGGGAGCCAAAATTAGACTCTGCGTTAGCAGCTGGATCAGCCCTTAGATTCAGTTATGAGCTTTACCAGGTAAATATATTTCAAAAACCAAAATTGTTTACCAAGTCAATATTTGATAGTCAGTTGAGCTGGGTTAGGCCGGATCAGCTCTACAGAACCGATTTGTTAGAGCATGAACAAACCCATTTCGATATTTGCGAATTGTATATAAGACATCTAAGAAAGAGATTTGAGGAAAATAAGCTAACGTCCAAAAAGATTAGGAAAGATTTCAACACTCTTTTTAATGAAATATATAGTTTATATCTTGAAAGGCAGGACCAGTATGATAGAGAAACTAATTATAGCCAGGATAGTGAAAAACAAATAGAGTGGTCGAAAAAGATTAAAGATGAATTGGCTGCTTATAGTCAGTAATATTAATTTGCAGCGAGGCGAAAATAGCCGACAGGGAGTTGATAATTTTAGAGCGGATCTGCTAACCTATAACCATCTGAAAACTGTATGATTTTTTGGTCAGGAAAGGGTTAAATGGCTGAAATACCCTACATTATATGAAGGATAGAAAATCACCAGATAGGTAGTTTAATATCTTTACTGATATCAGTTGAAATCAGAAAAGGCTTAAAGCATAGGGGCACAACATGTTAGACGTTGGTAGAATACGAACGCATGAAGAGTAACCTTCTTATAATACTATTGCTTGTCTCAATAACTTCATTCGGACAAAGAGGGTTAGACCTTACTACTGATCTGAATACTGTTTTCGTATGTATTGATTCTCTATCATATCGGGAATTATTCAATAATACCTATGTTAGAGATACTTTGTTTTTTTGTAAGGAACAAGAAATTCCAACTGAAAAAGAAACATATAAAGGAAAGTACCTGATTGGTGAGTCGGCAGTTATAGAATTTTTTCAACCTAATAATTCGGCGCATATTGGAGATCACTATGGCGATTGGGGAATAGAACTAAAGACCAGGCAGATAAAGGTTTTGGATTCTTTGCGTAAGATTGCTTTTAAGCACTATATTAATATTGATACTTCTCTGGAGAATCTTGTTTTGGATACTATTTCTTTACCATGGTATAAGACCATTTCTCTAAAAACGAAGAAAAATGAATTAACAGTACAAGAATATCAAAAGGAATTTTTAAGACTAGGTGGAATCGGCGAGGAGGATATGGAAACTCCGATGTTATATAAGGAGTTTGTCAGCAAGGTATCTAATGGTGAAGTATATTCCCGACAGTTTTCCAAAATACAATCTATCTCGTTATTTGTGAATAAAGACCTACTGAAATTACTTAAGCAGTTTGCTATTATTAATTCATTGAGACGTACTCATAACAGTTTTTCAGGTAATGATTTCAGGATAGGATATCATGTTATGAAAAATATACCTCAATTTACTATCCGAGAAATTGTAATCGAATTAATCAATGCTCAACCAGTAAGAAAAATAGAAATAAGCCCTGGTCTTACCATAATAGTAGACGGCAAGGTTTGTACATTCACATTTTATGAGTTAAGTGGTAACTTGCACTAAAAAATTTCAATCATGATAAGTTTTTTAGGAACGGGTTTGCTTGGCGCAAACTTTACTCGCGCGCTATTAAAAAGAGGAGAAAAAGTACAGGTGTGGAACCGGACACCGGCAAAGGCAAAAGATTTGGAACAATACGGGGCAAAAGCTTTTAACAATATTGCTGATGCGGTAAAAGATGCTGAACGGATCCATATAACGCTTTCAGATGATAAGGCTGTGGATGAAGTATTAGAAAAAGCATCTATAGGGTTTAAAAAAGGATCAGTTATCATCGATCATACAACTACATCGGCTGAAGGCGCTCAAAAGCGTTCGGCTTACTGGAAACAAAAAGGGAATCCTTATATACATGCACCGGTGTTTATGGGGCCGTTAAATGCATTGGAAAGCACCGGGACAATGATGGTTTCAGGCGATCAGCAAATTATTAAATCTCTTGAATCGGAATTATCAAAGATGACAGCTAAATTGTGGAACCTGGGTGATGATCCTGCCAAAGCAGCAGCCATCAAATTACTTGGTAACCTTTTTCATCTTGTTCTTACTGGTGGAGTGGCCGATCTTCTTTCATTGTCAAAATCTTTAAAAGTAGATGCAAGCGAATTAGGGCCTTTACTCGAAGTAGTTAATCCCAGTGGGGTGGTAAAGGGTCGCTTAAAAAAGATAGCAAGTAATACTTTTGACGAGGCATCATGGGAATTGAGTATGGCGCGTAAGGACGCCCGGCTCATGATGGAACAGGCAGCATCAACCAATAATACCTTAACGATCATCCCGGCAGTTGCTAGGAGAATGGATACCTGGCTGGAAAAAGGATATAGTAAAAGCGATTGGACAATTATTGCGCAACAGTAATAATACTCTGATATTTAATTGATCGTGATGGCGCTGCAATAATAATGCCGTGCCTACTACAACACTTTCCGATGGAAAAATATTTATAGAATGGAGAATTTGTGTCAGATTAAGGAATATTCTTCACTCACTTTATTTAAGTTTGATATCAATAATCAAAATAATATGATGAAGAAAATTTTCTATATAGCGCTCTTATGCGGTGCAATGCAACTTTCTTCGGTGGCTCAATCTGATTACAAGCCTGTAGAGGGAAAAATAGTTACAGAATGGGCTGCAAAAGTAAACCCTGCTGCTCCACTTCCTGAATATCCACGTCCGCAAATGGTGAGAGAAAATAACTGGACAAATCTTAACGGAATGTGGCAGTATGCTATCGTGCCGGCAGGCAATGATAATATACCTGCACAGTTTCAGGGTAACATACTCGTTCCTTTTGCAATAGAAGCGTCTCTGTCGGGAGTTGGAAAAACAGTAGGAAAAGATAATCTGCTATGGTATAAAAAAACAGTTTCCATCAAGCCAAAAAAGAATGAAAAAGTATTACTTCATTTTGGAGCGGTTGACTGGCAAAGTAAGGTGTTCGTCAATGGAAAAGAAGTGACTACGCATCGTGGAGGTTACGATCCTTTTAGTGTAGACATCACCGGTGCACTGCGTAGTGGCAATCAACAGGAAATTGTTGTGCAGGTATGGGATCCGTCAGATGATGGTCCGCAGCCTAGAGGCAAACAGGTAAAGAAACCCGAATCGATTTGGTACACTCCGGTTACAGGGATCTGGCAAACAGTATGGCTGGAGACAGTACCATCATCATACATCGACAATATTATTCAAACTCCTGCATCCGATTTAAAATCGATGTCTGTTAAAGCAGATGTAAGTAATGCGCAAAGCAGTGATAAGCTAAATGTAAGTATATGGGAGGGAAATAAACAAGTTGCTTCGCAACAAATAACAGTGGGTAATGAGTCTTCAATTCCGGTTCCTGATGCAAAATTATGGTCACCTGAAAATCCATTCCTGTATGATGTAGTGATCGAGCTTACACGCAATGGAAAAGTAATTGATAAGGTGAAGAGTTATATAGGAATGCGTAAAATGAGTGTTGTAACAGATGCAAACGGTATTCAGCGTATGATGCTGAATGATAAATTTGTGTTTCAATATGGTCCGCTCGATCAGGGCTGGTGGCCCGATGGATTGTACACAGCGCCAACTGACGAAGCGCTTCTTTTCGATATAGAAAAAACAAAAGAAATGGGCTTTAACATGATCCGTAAACATGTTAAAGTTGAGCCTGCCCGCTGGTATTATTACTGCGACAAATTAGGAATGCTTGTGTGGCAGGATATGCCAAGCGGCGATTTGGGAAATGCATGGGAAAATCGTCCGGGTATTTATGGAAAGGCAACTGATAAGAAGCGCACACCCGAGTCAGAAGATATTTTCAAAACAGAGTGGAATGAAATTATGCAGGATCTGCATAATTTTCCCAGCATCGTAGTATGGGTTCCGTTTAACGAAGCCTGGGGACAATTTAAAACAAAAGAGATCACCGAGTGGACAATGAAAAAAGATCCATCACGATTGGTAAATAGTGCAAGTGGTGGAAATTTTGAACCCGTTGGCCATATTATAGATCTGCATAATTATCCTGAACCATTAATGCCGGATCCTTATCTTTTTGGAGCAAAGCAGGTGCTGGTGCTTGGTGAATTTGGAGGATTAGGATTGCCAATCGAGGGACATTCATGGCAGGATAAAAATAACTGGGGATACCAGAGTTTTAAATCGGAGGATGATTTGTTTAAGCGGTATAAAGAAATGATTGATTTTATGCCATCGCTGATTAAAAAAGGATTATCGGCTGCCGTATACACTCAAACTACTGATGTGGAAATAGAGGTAAATGGTCTGATGACTTATGATAGGAAAGTAATTAAAATGAAACCCGCAGTATTAAAAGCCTTGCATCAGCAATTGTATAAAGCTGACTTATCGAAGTTTTAGTGGTATAAAATTTTTTCCTAAGAGTTAACTCACTTGATGACTGTAATACAATTGTCCTCATGTGCATACATTATTTACAGCTTTAAGGCCAGATAGATTCTAAACCTCTCCGGCCTTAAATAATCAATTTCTTTTACAACGCACCGAAAACCCGGCTTTCTTTTCGAAGTTCCCTCTGTACACTTTGTCATCACTAAAGCTCATTTGGCGATACCATGCATTGATACCGTTCTCCGTAGAAGACCAAAATAGCCCGCACCGTAGGTTGCACCGTTAGTATATGATCCGTTGAAGGTACGGATGCTCCCTGGAAGTGCTGAAAAACCGCTGCTGTTGGTAGTATTGTGGCGGGCCTTCACCCCAGTTCAGCCAGCAGGTGCTAGATTTCAATTTGGGTCCGGCTACATCATCGCCTCCTAAATAATCTATCAGGCCCTGCCAGTCGGCATCGGTGGCTACATGTCAGCCAGCAGGTGCTAACTTGCCGATGTTTACTGCATGCCAGTTGTATAATTTACCATAAGCGATATCGTTGGCATTATCATTATTGAGTATTGCATACGCTCCTATGGTGGTGGTACTTATATCTGTTACACCTTCGCCTTCGGTGGGTTGTTTGTTATTACCCTTGTCTTTTTTGCAGGAAAAAAGGGAAAGCACACATAACAATATAAAGCCGGACCAAAGAATTTTAGCGTTTTGCATCATTGATACTTTCAAGTAATTTTTATTTATGCTGTTTGTTTTTATTTTATAATCTTCAATCCTTTACACAACGCACTGAATAGCCATTTTTTTTATTCGTGTAGCCTAACGTTATACTGGCGCTATTGTAGTACATGCCGTAGAGGCGTGCACTGTTAGCATCTTCTTCCGTAGAAGACCAGAAATATCCCCACCAGTCTTTTTCGTCATAAACTCCGTTTCTTTGGTAACGATACCCCCCGGGAAGTCCTGAAAATCCGCTGCTGTTGTCAGCTCCGACGTTGGGGCTGCTCCAGCCGGTAGTGGCTTTCATTTTGCCGCCGGCAACATCAAGGCCACCTAAAAAACTTATCATGGTTTCCCATTCATCACGGGTAGGTACGTGCCAGCCCTTAGGCGCTAATTTGCGGGTGTTTACCGCATACCAGTTGTACAGCTTGCCGTAGGTGGCATCGTTGTCTGCATTGTCACCATATATAGCATAGGCTCCGGTGGTTGTGGTGCTCCAGTCTGCGCTGCTCAACTCGTTTGGTATAGATGTACCGTCATTATACTTCGTGGTTTTCAGGTTCTCCGTCATCCATACCTTTGTACCTATCTTTACAGTTTTATAATTATTGCCATCTATATCTATTACACCTTCGCCTCCACCCCTGTCTTCATCGGGTGAATTGTCTTTGTCCTTTTTGCAGGAAAAAAGGAAAAGTATACATAACAATATAAAACCGGAGCAAAGAATTTTAGCGTTTTGCATTGTTGATTGTTTTATTATTAATAGTTAGGTAGTTTTCTATGAGAAGTATCAGAACCTGGTGTTATTATCTTCATTCGGGTTCTTATAGTCCGTTTTTTTGAATGGAACTAATGTCAAGGTTGAGCGAACCAAGGAATGTTTTTTGGTAAGATGTGTCATAAAATTAAATGATGGAGCTGGTTGTATGCTAAAAGTACCAAAGGAGTGAGGGCAGACAAATACTCAATTTGGAGTATGAGAGTTGATTCAGGAGGTGGGATATTTAAAGTTCCATCAAATACAATAATTCAGGTTATCTGGTTTCTTTCTTTTTCCAAAAGTTATTGCATTATCAACAAAATATTATTTCATTTTGAACAAATAATTAATAAAATAATGACTGTATTTTCAGCCACTCCTTTTCTCCAGATTTGCAGCCTAAAGTTGAATGCAGATGAGAAAAATTTATGCTCTTATACTGATTATCCTTATCAGTAAAATCTTTTTATCTTCAAATTTATTGGCGCAAAGTAATAGTATGAATGCTGCACTGGCAGCAGATACTATACTTAATCCCGGGATGACGGAAATTATTATTGACACGCAGCCTGCCTTTTTGAAAAACACGTTAAACGAAGTTGTAGTTACTGCATTAGGAATTAGGAGAGAAGAGAAATCGCTGGGTTACGCCGCGCAAATCGTTAAAGAAAATGCGGTTAAAGATGCTAAAACCAATAACTGGGTAAACAGTCTGAACGGTAAGGTACCCGGATTGAATGTTCAGTCGGCCGGCGCCGGACCGATGGGGTCCTCGAGAATTACACTTCGTGGTGAGTCTTCTCTGAATCTTGATAATAACCAGGCGCTGATTGTAGTAGATGGCGTACCGGTTAGCAGTAAAATCACAGGAACGGGTCATACTTCACATTTGTCGCAGGACAGTCCCGTTGATTTTGGCTCCGACATTTCAGATCTTAATCCGGATGACATTGAAAAGATTACAGTGCTGAAAGGGCCAGGCGCTACGGCTTTATATGGTAGCCGTGCGGCTGGTGGAGCACTCATCATCACTACAAAATCGGGATCTAAAAAAGGAAAAGGATTAGGAATTACTTATAATGTTAACGGTAGTATCGATAGGGTTAACCGCTGGCCCGATTACCAGTTTGAGTATGGAGAAGGAAGAACGGATAAATATTATTCGTATCTGGATAGTGAAGATGGTCCTAATACAGCAACCGGTGTTGCTGCGGGACGTGCATGGGGGCCGCGTTTCAACGGACAAATGTATTACCAGTTTAATCCGGATGCTCCAGATGGAAAGCCAACAGAGCGCACTCCCTGGGTGGCAAACAAAAACTACATCTCCGATTTTTTTAGAACGGGCCACACTGTATCGAACAGTATTGCCATAGAAGGTGGATCAGACAAAGGTGGGGCACGCTTATCATTGTCGCATCTTAAAAATGAATGGATATTACCTAATACGGGTTTTGAAAGAATCAATGCAGCGCTCTCTGTAAATCAGAAAGTAACGGATAAATTAAAGATCAACGGTAAAATAAACTACACACATAAGAAAAGTGATAATCTGCCTGCTGCCGGTTACAACAACCAGACGATCATGTACTTTCTGATAATTGGTACTATGCCCAATTTGCAGGCCGACTGGTTCAAACCTTACTGGAAACCCGGACTGGAAAATATAGAACAAAGAAACCCCTTTAATCCGGGTCCCGATAATCCTTATCTCGACCTGTATGAAATGCTGAACAAAATGGATAAGCATGGTGTGATCGGAACTGTATCGGCAACCTATTCATTTACAGATAAGCTCGAACTAATGGTAAGAAGCGGGCTCGATATGTCTTACGAATATCGCTCCCAGCAACGACCGTTCAGCATGACCAAATATCCGCGTGGCATGTTTCGTGAGCAAAACATATTTAATTACGAAATGAATACAGATGCTTTGCTGACTTATAATGATAAATTCAGTGATGCATTAAAGTTCAATGTTTCTGCCGGCGCAAACAGTATGAAACAACGCTATGATTTTGCAGGTATGTATGCCGACCAGCTTTCGCAGCCGGGTATTTATCAGATATCCAACAGTCTTGATCAGGCAGTGGCTGATCCCCAGCGCTCACAAAAGGCAATTAACAGTGTTTATGGCAGCACTCAGTTGGCATTTAAAGAAAGAATTTTTTTAGACGTTACAGGTCGTAACGACTGGTCCAGTACATTACCTTATGGAAATAATTCATTCTTTTATCCATCCGTAAGTACCAGCTTCCTGTTAAGTGATATGTTCATTTTGCCTTCGAAAATTTCGTTCGCGAAGCTGAGACTTTCGTGGGCGCAGGTGGGTAATGACACCAGGCCATATCAAACAGGTAAATACTACGACAAAATATATAGCAACAGCTTTACTAATGCCACAGTATTATTTAATCCTGACCTTAAACCGGAAATCACTTCAAGTTTTGAAGCAGGTATTGATGTAAGGTTCTTCGATAATAGGGTTGGAGTTGATATTGCCGTTTATAATAACAACAGCCGTAACCAGATACTTGCACTTCCCCTTGATCCGGTGACCGGTTATTCAAGCGCATTAGTAAACGCAGGGTTAATTAACAGCAGAGGCGCTGAAGTGGCGCTTAACTTCAAGCCGGTAGTCAATAGGAATTTGACATGGAACAGTACCATTATCTGGAGTACAAATAGAAGTTATGTAAAAGAACTCCGTGAAGGAATCAATAACCAGATCATTTATAGTCATAGCGGTAATGTAAATATTGAAGCCAGGGTAGGTGGAAGAATGGGAGATCTGTATGGTAAAGGTTTCCAGCGCTCACCTGATGGTGAAATTATTTATTCATCGGTTGGTCTGCCTGCTCCGCTTGATCCTACTATGAAGAAATGGGGCAACGCTTTTGCTGATTGGAAAGCTGGTTTCTATAATGAAGTAATTATTAAGCGATTCCGTGCCAGCATATTGATTGATGGTCAAAAAGGTGGCAGCATTTATTCTCAAACCAACCATAAGAATAATACGCTCGGAAAAACGAAAGTCACACTGCCGGGAAGAGAGGGAGGAATTGTAGGGAAAGGTGTAGTGTTTGATGCTGCTACTCAAAAATATATACCCAATACAGTAAATGTTCCGGCGAGTTCTTATTACGATAATTATTATGCTATATCGAATGCGGAAACAAATATTTTCGATGCTTCATTTATTAAGATCAGAGAGGTGCGTTTCGAATATACATTACCGACAGGTTTTCTGGGTAAAGCCGTGCAGCAGGCGAGCGTTGCGGTGTATGGCAGAGAATTATTCAATTTCACCAAATTCCCTGGTTTTGATCCAGAAGGAGGAAACCTTAATAGCGGTACGCTTACTCCGGGTGTTGAACTCACCCAGTTTCCAACAGCGAGAAACATGGGCATCAACCTAACATTCAAATTTTAATTAAAGATGAACAGGCTAATAACACTGGCATCGATCTGTTTGATAATAACAGGATGCACAAAGAATTTTGACGCAATAAATACCGATCCCAACAGACCAAAAACAATAACGCCGGGTGTAATGCTTGGGCAGATGCAGTACCGCATGGTAAATACAACTATTAGTGCGGCCAGAAACTTTACACACCAGTTGATGCAGGTTGATGCTCCCCGCTCCAGTGCCGGAGGTGGAGGCCTGCACAGGTATGTTGTGAACCCCGATGCCGGAATATGGAGCAGTATGTATGGTTATCTTACTGATGCAGAAGATATATATTATATGGCAGATTCACTGAAGGAGTATAACTATAAAGGCATTGCGCTGTTATACAAAACGTGGGCGTACTCAATATTAACTGATCTCTATGGAGATGTTCCTTATTCACAGGCTACCCAGGCGGTCAAAGGAGTTTTTCAACCTGGCTTTGATAAGCAACAGGATATTTATGTACAACTGTTAAAGAATCTCGATACAGTAAATAATATTTTAAACGCAGGCGCTGCTTTACGTTACGGTGGCGACCTGGTATATAATGCAAATGCACTTTCCGGTTCTTCAAATCCAGGTATTGTTAAATGGAAAAAATTTGCGAATTCACTCAAGCTCAGGTTGCTATTGAGAATTTCAAAAAGAGATGGTGAATTGAATATTTCACAGCAGATTAATGATATCCTGTCAAACTCTGAGAGCCGTCCGGTTTTTACTTCAACGGCCGATGATGCGATTTTGAGGTATCCTGGCACATTTCCTTATTTCAATCCTTATTACAATGCACGCCAGTTAGATTGGAGAGATGGTACTTATTTCACTGAATTCTTTATGAATAAATTGAATGAAGATGAAGATCCACGGAGGACTGTCTGGTCGTTCCAGGTGATGGTGGATGGAGCTCCTACATATTCGGGTATTCAAAGCGGATATCCAACTACCGTTGAATACCAGGTAGGGAAAAATTCCAGTTATAATGATGCATTAAAAACATTGCCGGAGCTTGGAATTATGATGACGTACGCTGAAGTGGAATTTATCAAAGCCGAACTTGCGTTAAAAGGATTTTCAACAGGCAAAACAGCACGTGAACATTATGAGAATGGTATTCGCGCCTCTATGACACAATGGGGTCTCACGCTTCCTGATGGTTTTTTATCTAAACCCGGAGTGATCTATAATGAGAGTGGTTCAACAGAAGAGCAATTAGCACAGATTATGTTGCAAAAATATTATGCGTATTTCTTTGTCGATTACCAATCCTGGTTTGAAAAAAATCGTACAGGGTATCCTGTATTGCCAAGAGGATCAGGTATACCGGCCGAAAACCAGTTTCCAACAAGGGCAATGTATCCGTCTTATCTGCAGTCATTGAACGCGGGGGAATTAAAAAAGGCAACCGAGATAATGGGAGGAGACCTCCAGACAACAAAGCTTTGGTGGCAGAAGTAAAGTGGATAGTGGATAGTTGACAGTAGACAGTTGATAGTGGGTAGTGTCCACCTATAAAGAGAAGTAAAAAACAAAAAATATACGGATGAAAATAATAATCAGCATACTATTTTGTTTTGCAGTAATTACTGTTAACGCTCAGCATAAAAATTACCGGACATTAATATTTTTCTTCGATGGGTTGCGTCCGGATTATATCACAGAGGAGGCCATGCCTAATTTATTTGCTTTCAGTAAGAGTGGAACTTATGGTAAGCAGCATCATAGTGTATTCCCTACCGTTACCAGAGTGAATTCATCATCATATTCTACCGGCAGCTATCCAAAAACACATGGGATAATGGGCAATACTGTATATTTTCCGGAGGTTAATCCTGTAAAAGGATTAAATACAGGTGAAGCCCAGAATCTTCAGAAAATAAATGCTGCTACTAATGGAAATTTACTGACCACAGTTTCTATTGGTGAAATACTACAGCAGTCGGGAAAAAGAATGATGGTATTCAGTTCAGGTTCAACCGGCCAGGCTTTATTGCAAAATCATAAGGTGAGTGGTGGCGCTGTAATCAATCCTGATATGATCCTTCCCGAATCCTTTAAAGAGGAAGTGTACCAGCAAATTGGTCCGGCTCCAAAATATGCTAAACCTAACCGTGAAAGGCATGAGTGGGTTACAGATGCCCTGATTAAATTCGGATTGGTTGATAATGGTCCGGAAGTATGTGCAATCTGGCTGTCTGATCCCGATGGAGCGGCACATGCCGATGGTATCGGCTCTCCTGCTGCGGTGGAGTCAATTAAAATTGTCGATGGGCAATTCGGTAGAGTTATTAAAACTTTGAAAGAGAAGAACCTTGATACGATATTCAATATTATTATTTCGTCAGATCATGGCTTCGTAACTTATTTGAAAGCAGAAAACCTGGTTGCCGATCTGATTAAACAGAAATTTAAACTGGATACAGCTTCGCAGGATGTGGTGGTTGCTGAAGGGGCGATCTATGTAAAAGACCATAATAAAAATAAAATCCAGGCTATTGTAAATTATTTGCAGGGCCAGCCCTGGGTCGGAGCGATCTTTACGAAAGATAAACATCCGGGAAGTAATGAGGGATGGGTTAATGGTACGCTGTCATTTTCATCCATTCATTGGAATCATAAAGATAGGAGTGCGGATATTTTAGTTGATCGCAATTGGAATGATGAGAAGAATGAAAAGGGATATGCAGGTTTGGCATTTTCAAAATGGGGTGCTGCGGGGCATGGAGGATTAAGTCCTTACGAAGTGCAAATTCCCCTTCTGGCTTCGGGACCTTCATTCAAAAAGGCTTTCTCCAGCGAAATACCTACCAGCAATGTCGATATTGTCCCTACTATATTGTACTTGCATAATTTGCCCGTTCCCTCATCAATGGATGGCAGAGTTATGCACGAACTGCTTTTATCGGGCAATAAAAAGCCTTTACCGAAAGTCAGGACGGAAAGAACTGAGGTTTCAGCAAATTATAACCGTGGTACTTATAAAATTGTTCTTGAGCGTTCCATACTGGATAATAAATATAAGTATGTGAATTTTGCTACTACTACCAGGAATTTCTGACGTTTGGAGCATTACATTCATCACCTAATAGGATTGAGAACGGCCTTCTTCAAAGAAGGCCGTTCTGTTTAGCGCGCCTGCGGGCTTATGTGGGTCTGATACAAGAGATCTTAACTTAGAACACGTGCAAGACTCCGGTTTAAATTATTGAAACTATTTAATAATCAATTTGTTATGATAGTATTTATTAAACTATGTAGTTGATGCTAATCAATTTAGTGCATGCTATGCAATTTTTTAGAAGAAGCTGGGTTTATACATGAATACCCTTAGATCGTAACAATGTAACCATATGTACCCTTTCTCCCAAAAATTGCCCATATGCTGGATTGTTATCTTTATTTTAATATCGTTTAATGCTGTTGCCGTAGATCGCTATTGGGTAGGATCCACTCCATCAGGATGGAATAGTCCCGGGAACTGGTCATTCACGCCTGGAGGTGCAGGAGGAGCGGGTACGCCGGGAGCAGCAGATATTGCCATTTTTGATAATATTTCTAATGGAGATTGTTTAATCGATGCGAATGTAAATATTCTTGGTATCCGCTTAAATGGATATACCGGAACGATTACTCAAAATGGATTTCCTATTGTGATAGGAAACTATGGATATACTCAGTCTTCGGGAACATTTTTGGGTGGGACCGCCAACATAACTTTAGGTGGAAGCGGCGCGTTTGTTTTGACCGGTGGAACTTTTACCAGCAGCTCTGCAAGCCTGATCATAACAGGGACCAGGGTATTGAATCAAACGTTTCTTACTATTTCCGATGGTATTTTCAATGCGAACAACGGTACTGTGGTGATTAATCCCACTGCTGACTGCTCTTCCCGTACATATACTCTTGATGTCTTACCGTCTACTTTATTTTATAATATGGAAATAAAGGGACTGCATAATTGTACTAGCCCGGTAATTACTACTGCAACTGGAGATACCATTCATATTGCTAATAATCTAACCCACTCTGACGGTACTATTAACGGACAATTTTCTGTAAAGGGAAATTTAATTATTAATGCTGGTGCTGATGGAGGAACAGGCACAATTGTGTTAAATGGTGCAGGTAATCAAACCTATTCAGTAGCAGCAGGTACTTCCCGAACCTGCCAGATTGTAATGGATAAACCGTCTGGCTCAATAACTCCTGCTTCAGGAACAACTGATCTGTACATTCAGGGACTAACTTTATTGGCTGGTAGTTTTATCGCGCCAACAGGAGACATGAATATAGGAGGTATGTGGAATACCAATACTACATTATTTACGCATACTGGTGGTAGTTTCAATGCGAATAATGGTAGAGTAGTGATCAACCCCAACCATGGATGCGCTACGCGTGTTTATACCCTCGATGTACTACCCTCTACCTTATTTTATGACGTGGAAATAAAGGGGCTATACAATTGCGTTAGTTCCGCGATTACTACCGCCGCTGGTGATATTGTTCATGTTGCCAACAATCTGATCCATTCAGAAGGCACTATTAACGGAGAGTTTTCTGTGAAAGGAAATTTGATTGTTAATGCGAATGCTGATGGAGGAATAGGAACGATTGTTTTAAATGGTACAGGTAATCAAACCTATTCAGTACCCGCGGGTACTCCCCGCACCTGCCAGATAGCAGTGGATAAACCATCGGGATCGGTAACTCCTGCCGTGGGAACCACTGATTTGTACATACAGGGATTAGCTATATTGGCTGGTAGTTTTACTGCTCCAACAGGAGAGATGAATATAGGAGGCACGTGGAATAGCAATGCTACATTGTTTATACATTCCGGTGGTAGTTTCGATGCGAATAATGGCAAGGTAGTGATCAATCCCAGTCATGGTTGTGCTACGCGCGTTTACACCCTTGATGTATTACCCTCTACTTTATTTTATGATATGGAAATAAAGGGGCTATACAATTGTGTTAGTTCGACTATCACTACAGCTACCGGCGATGTTGTTCATGTTGCTAACAATCTAATCCATTCCGATGGTATTATTAACGGACAGTTTTCTGCTAAGGGAAGTTTGATTGTTAATGCAGATGCTGATGGAGGAACAGGAACGATTGTATTAAATAGTTCAAGTAATCAAACCTATTCAGTGGCAGCAGGTTCTCCGCGCACCTGCCAGGTTGAAGTGGATAAATCATCAGGATCAGTAACGCCTGCTGTGGGAACCACTGATCTGTATATACAGGGACTAGCCATATTGGCCGGTAGTTTCACCGCTCCAACAGGAGAGATGAATATAGGAGGGAAATGGGATATCAATACTACATTGTTTACGCATACTGGTGGTAGTTTCAACGCAAATAACGGAATGGTAGTGATCAATCCCAGTCATGGTTGCGCTACCCGAACTTATACCCTTGATGTCTTACCCTCTACCTTATTTTATAACATGGAAATAAAAGGGCTATACAATTGCGTTAGTTCTACGATTACAACGGCTGCCGGTGATATTGTTCATGTTGCCAACGACCTGATCCATTCCGATGGTATTATTAACGGAGAGTTTTCTGTGAAAGGAAATTTGATTGTTAATGCAGATGCTGATGGAGGAACAGGAACAATTGTGTTAAATAGTTCTGGTAATCAAACCTATTCAGTGGCAGAAGGCGCTCCCCGGACCTGCCAGATAACAGTGGATAAACCATCCGGATCAGTAATGCCTGCTGCGGGAACTACAGATCTGTATATACAGGGATTAGCTATATTAGCCGGTAGTTTTACTGCCCCAACAGGAGAGATGAATATTGGGGGCATGTGGAATAGCAATGCTACATTGTTTACGCATGCCGGTGGTAGTTTTAATGCGAATAATGGCACAGTAGTGATCAATCCCAGTCATAGCTGCGCTACCCGTACATATACCATTGATGTTTTACCCGAAACCCGGTTTTATAATTTTACGATTAACGGATTATATAATTGTGTCAATTCAACTATTGCTTCAGCACCGGGTGATACGTTAAAAGTGCTGAATAACCTGGTCTACCAGGATGGTATTTCAACAGCCAGGATTGCAGTTGCTGGAAATGTTGCTGTATTACCTTCTTTTGATGGAGGGAACGGACAGTTAATATTTAATGGAGAGAATGACCAGCATTTCAATTTATCCGGCGCTACGGATATTTTTAATGGTCCGGTCGTGATTAATAAATCATCCGGTAACGTCAACCTACTTTCTGCCTTTTTGCTGGATGCGCCAGGCCAAAGTATAACATTTACCAAAGGTATACTGGTTTCCAGTGCAACCAATTTGCTTACGATTGGAGATAATGTGGCTGTAGCAATGGCGAGTGATAGTAGTTTTGTGGATGGACCTGTCAGTAAAATAGGGAATGATGCATTTATTTTCCCTGTGGGCAAAAACAATCACTATGCTCCTATTGCCATATCTGCGCCAGGAAATATTACCGATCAGTTTACAGCCGAATATATTGCTGCAAATCCCGATCCGCTTTACGATGCAACTTCTAAAGCTGTTTCATTGGATGAAATAAGTAGTTGCGAATACTGGATGTTACAAAGGAACAATGGCCTGTCTAATGTATTAGTAACGCTAAGCTGGGACACACCCAGAAGTTGTGAGGTGGTAGAGATAACCAATATATATGTCGCACGATGGGATGGAAGCCGATGGCAGGATGAAGGTGCTGGAAACACAACAGGTGTCAAGGAAAAAGGAACTATTGTTTCGGGTGGTACTGTCAGCGATTATGGAGCGTTTACATTGTCAACTCAAGCCATAATGGTTGTGTTGCCGGCCGAATCTTTGAACCTGTCGGGCAAATCGAAAAACAATAATAATGTCCTAAAGTGGAGGACTTTACCTGACGATAAAAATAGGGACTTTATTATTGAAAAAAGTAAAGATGGCCGCAGTTGGACGCCTATTGCGAGCGTTTACGGCAGCGACTTATCAGCTAAGACAGACTTTAGTTATATCGATGCGAATCCTTATGAGAAAATCACCTATTACCGGTTAAAACAAATCGATATTTCCGGCAATCCCAAGTATTCCCCAATCATTTCGATAAAACAAAACCAGGAAAATTTACCCGATCTGACAATCTACCCTAATCCTTCTAAAGGAAGGTTCAATATTTCATCTGATATCAACCTAAGAACAATTAATTCTGTTGAGGTCTATAACTCCATTGGCAGAAAAATGTACAGCAAGGATGAGTGCAATCATATTATCGATCTGTCTGATCTGTCAGAGGGCGTGTACACTATACGGTTTAATACCGGATCAGATATTATTATGAAAAGGATCATAATAAAAAGGTAAGATTAAAGCCTATAATATAACCAACCCACACTCCAAGAAAAAATTCCTAAAAGTGCAAAATCAGGTTTACATTCGTTCTCTTTGTAGAACCTGGGAGATCTGGAATTTTAGCACCTGACTATGAATTGTTTACTGAGACCACAGGCAGAAGGTTTTTAAACACCTAACTGAAAATAAACAATTAATGAACCAGATTGATTTGAATGGCCGCGTAGCAGTGATTACCGGGGGTGCGCGCGGAATCGGTTATGCCATAGCAGAACGAATGCTCGCCTCGGGTGCAATAGTATCATTATGGGATATAAATGCCAGTCGTCTGCAACAGGCGGGTGAAGTGCTCTCTGCGAAAGGCACTGTTAGTACTAACGTAGTTGAGCTTACCGATGCCCAATCCGTACAGCAGGCAACCGATGCGGTTGTGTCAAAACATGGAAAGATCGATATTCTTGTAAATAACGCTGGTATAACCGGCGGTAATGGTCTTACATGGGAACTTGACCCTGAAGTATGGCGAAGTGTAATAGATGTAAACCTTATTGGCCCTTATCTTGTCTGCCGGTCGGTAGTTCCGGCCATGCTTCAAAATGGTTATGGCCGCATTATTAATATTGCTTCTATTGCGGGAAAAGAGGGTAATCCTACGGCTTCACATTATAGCGCTTCGAAAGCCGGATTAATCGGCCTTACAAAATCGTTAGGAAAAGAGCTCGCCACGAAAAACATTCTCGTCAATTGTATTACCCCTGCGGCAGCAAAAACTGAGATGTTCGCACAAATGGAACAGCGGCATATAGATTATATGCTGTCTAAAATACCTATGAACCGTTTCCTTGAAATAGAAGAAGCAGCAGCTATGGTAACCTGGCTTGCCTCGGAAGACTGCTCATTCTCAACCGGCGCAGTATTCGATATTTCCGGAGGTCGCGCAGTATATTAATAATTTCTGGCAACGGATCTTAAATAGCTTATAACGATGCCCCATACAAAACTGATGGACAGTACAATTTCGAAAATTACGAAACGGCTGCTTCCATTTCTGCTCCTCATGTATATCCTGTCGTTCCTTGATCGCGCCAATCTTGGATTTGCCAAAACGAGCTTTCAGATCGATACAGGTATTTCAGATGTGATGTTTGCATTTGGCGCAGGGATATTTTTTCTCGGATATTCTCTTTTTGAAATTCCTTCCAACCTGATCATGCATCGTGTAGGTGCACGTATATGGATGTGCAGAATTATGGTTACCTGGGGGCTCATCTCCTCTGCTATGATGTTCGCTCATTCTGAAACGATGTTCTATGTTCTGCGTTTTTTGCTGGGCGTTGCTGAGGCCGGTTTTTTCCCAGGGGTTATTTTATATGTCTCCTATTGGTTTCCTGCAAACAGGCGCGGACGCGCCCTGGGATTGTTCTATTTTGGTGCGCCACTGGCATTTATTTTCGGAGGACCGCTTTCGGGTTTACTTCTTAATATGGATGGCATTGCAGGTTTGAAAGGATGGCAATGGATGTTTCTTGTAGAAGGAATTATGGCATCAATTGTGGGCGTCTGGGCATTCTGGTATCTTGATGATAAACCTGCTGACGCGAAATGGCTCAACGATGAAGAACGAAACCTGATTCAACATACCATTGATGAAGAAGAATCGATCAAACACGATCATGGACCTAAAACCGTCCTCAAAACATTATCAAATCCGGCGGTACTTTATCTGTGTCTTATTTATTTTTTGATACAGGCGAGCGTATATGGTGTGGTTTATTATGTGCCTGCCCAGGTGGCTGATTTGATGGGTCAGCAAATCGGTTTAAAGGTTGGCATAGTTACAGCTATACCGTGGGTATGCGCATTTATTGCTGCGTGGTGGGTGCCTCGTTTTTCTGATATGAAAGGTGAGCGTAGGATCATTCCTTCTATTGTTCTTGCTTTGGGCGGTTTTGGTATTGTAGGTTCTGCTGCTGCAGGTTTTCCATTAATCGCCTTATTGTCACTGTGTTTGGCTGCTGCAGGATTAATAGCAGTACAGCCGATATTCTGGACATTTCCTACGGGCTATCTTGCCGGTTCATCTGCTGCTGGTGGAATAGCAATGGTCAATGCTATTGGTGCATTGGGTGCATTTGTCGCTCCTAATGCGAAGATCTGGGCCGAAACATATTTTAATTCTGAAGCTGCCGGTCTTTATGTCCTCAGCATATTTGCGTTCTTAGGCGCTATATTAATTATTGCTATTAACCGGCTGGGACTAACCGGCCAGGTTCCACTGAAAAACAATTCTCAAATCGTCAAATCATGAGTATACCTACTATTAAACAGGTGCGGGCCTATACAGTACGGGGTGGAGGGGCCGACTACCACGATCAAAAAGGAGGACATTGGATAGATGATCATATTGCCACTCCCATGAGCAAGTATGAAAAATACCGGCAGAGCAGACAGTCATTTGGAATAAATGTATTGGGAACGCTTGTTGTTGAAATTGAAGCATCGGATGGTAATATAGGATTGGGTGTAACAACTGCCGGTGAAGTTGGAGCGTTCATAGTAGAAAAACATTTATCAAGATTTCTGGAGGGACAGCGCGTAACTGATATTGAAAAGTTTTGGGACCAGATGTATAATGCTACATTGTTTTATGGCCGCAAAGGAGTAGTAGTAAATACAATTTCAGGAGTTGACCTTGCTCTTTGGGATCTTCTTGGTAAGATCAGGAAAGAACCTGTTCACCAGTTGCTTGGTGGTCCTGTGCGCGATGAGTTATCATTCTATGCTACAGGTGCAAGACCCGATCTTGCTAAGGAAATGGGATTTATCGGGGGGAAAATGCCGCTACATTATGGACCTGCGGAGAGTGAAGGCTTGAAAAAAACGCTTGCAGAAATTGAAGAGATGCGAAATAGAGTAGGAGATGATTTTTGGCTTATGCTTGATTGCTGGATGAGCATGGATGTAAATTATGCTACGAAAGTGGCGCATGGTGCACATAAATATGGATTAAAGTGGATTGAAGAATGTTTATCGCCCGATGATTATTGGGGATATGCAGAGCTTAGAAAAAATGTTCCGAAGGGTATGCTCGTCACCACAGGTGAGCATGAAGCAACCCGTTGGGGTTTTCGTTTATTGATTGAAATGGGATGTTGTGATATTATTCAACCTGATGTAGGTTGGTGTGGAGGCATAACCGAGTTGATTAAGATATCAGCACTTGCTGATTCGCATAATATGATGGTCGTTCCGCATGGCTCTTCGGTATACAGTTATCATTTTGTGATTACGCGTCATAATAGTCCCTTCGCCGAGTTTTTAATGATGGCGCCGAAAGCAGATGAAGTTGTTCCAATGTTTACGCCCTTGCTATTAGGAGAACCTGTGCCTGTAAATGGTAAAATAAAAGCAAGTGCGCTCGATTCACCCGGCTTTGGCGTTCAGCTAAATCCCGAATGTAAGTTGAACAGACCCTTTGAGCATTAGGTATTTGCTTAAAAGACTGAATATAAATATTGAGAAAATTTTGCTGAACATGTTATGGTATTATCTTGCATTACCCGGCACGTAAAATATTATTAATTTTACGATTAGTAAACCCGGTTTTATAATTTATCGTTTTCTCATTGTTTAAGAATATACAGCCAGATAAGTGGAAGCATTTTATTGTCGGCATTGTCATGGGAGCTTTTTTGCAGGTAGCAGGATTTTGGCTGCTTCCTTATTCTTTTGCTGTGATCACCTTAATTGTTGGTCTGTTGGTGGTTGCTATCAGTTATGGTTTTGAACTGTTTTCCAAATTATCCGGACTAGGGCATTACGATGTTAAAGATGCAATTGCTTCTGTGATCGGAGGGATAATAGGGATGGCGCTCGTTATATTTCCGAAATACTATTTCTTTGCTGGGCATATGATAGAGCAGGGTCAATAATTTTCCAATATCTTCTAACAGCTAACAGGTATGACCACATGTAAAAAACCACTGATACAACTTTAGAAAAGTTTAATGTCAGAGGAGTATTGAATGAGCATTTTGGACAGATATTTATCATTCCATATTTGGTTTGATAACGATACAAGCAACGATTCTCCTTTTTCTTTTGTCATTGAAACATTAAACTTTTAATGTGAAAAATATTTATTTACCTCTTTGTTTTTTCTGCTATTATTTTCCTGCAAACGAGAAATTGATACTCTTACCAGTTGCTAACAATAAATGATTATTATTCCAAAATAAAAATCACGATTATAATTAAATAGAGTCGGAATCTATACAAATCACTTGCACCTATATTTAAATCGTCTAAGCCTTCCACTACTCCCGCGGGAAATTTAGGAAGATTGACAATTGATATTTTTCATTTTCCACTGTCAAGTCAGGAAAAAAGTGCTGCGATAATCAGAATTTTATTGCTACTTTCGGTAAAGGATAGCCGTTGAGGGGCTTGGTATGACTGTGTTATTAACCATTGTTTTGATTTGTTAAATGCTCTTATAGAGGAATCAGAGAAATAATATAAAATATAAGCCTATGCAACCTTTTAAGATCACTCACAGATTTTAGATCATAAATGACCTTCTTAGTATGAAAAGAACAACCCCTAAATTGATTTTCCTGGTTTTCTGTATTACACACCTATCTTGTAGTAAAAATTCTGACAATCATCTTCCCCGCCAGGGAGTGTATTTAATGGCAGATGAAGCTATTGCAGAAGATCCCATTATGTATGTCTTAGGACAAAAAATCACAGACCAACAAATTATCAGGGATTATTCGCTCAGGAATATATGGCCAAGTAATTTTGATCCTCCCAAGAGTAGAGATTCGATGGTGTCGGATATATTTCGTCCTTCTGGTCGACATTCATTGGCGCCATCATCACTTACCATTGAAGTGTTAAAAGATGGAAAACTTGAATTTAAAAATAGGATTAATTTTAACCAGGCTCCGCGGGATAAAGGTGAAATAGTCGAAAAAGTTCGAGACTACGCGATTGTGGAAACGGCTTATCAATACACATCAATAGGAGGGAGTTCTTATTGCCAACCGATGGATCATCTGATTTTTGCTACCAGCAGATTAGACAGTATTAAGGGATTTTATGGTAATCCATATGCTAACGAAATAAGATATTACACAGAGCGTTTGCCAATGCGGTTTATTAATGGTGTTCCTGAAATGTATTTTACTTCATTTATGTATACAATAAGGGGTTGTAAATTGAGTACCGCAGTTTTGAATGTTCCTCATCCTGATATTATAGAAAGATTGGGGTCGTCCGATACTGTTGTTATGCAAATATCAACGCTGCCTTTTGTAAGGCAATAAGTGGACTGGTCTATTACAGTTAACAACCCGATAACAAGATGTTATGAAAATCAAAAAATCTTGGGTAGTCATTTTGCTATTATGCTTTATTGTTTTTTCCTGTAAACGTGATGGAATACCAGGACGATTTGTCTTTTACTCGGGTAAGTTCATACTGTCCTCTGAAAGAATCGTTGATATTCCTATAATGTATACAAAAAATGAGATCATTACTGATCAGGAATTGATTCATGATTTTGTTTGCAGAACAGTGTGGACATCACTTCTGCCCCCCTTTCCCAATAGATACGATGGCCGCACCTATCTTCCGTCCGCCAGGACGGTATATTGAAGAAGATTCTTCTGTCACACTTTTATTGGATATTGCTACTGATCAAACATTTTATTTTCAAAATAAAAACTTTATTGGTGGACCCGACGGTGCAGCAAAAATTGCAGAGGAGAGAAATGGATATCTTATTATAGAGGAGCTCAAACAGTATGACGTCTTCGAAGGAGACTGGGCATGTGATTATTTCTATCCACACATGTTTATTGTGAATGCAGAGGATAGTTCTTATCGAATAGATATAATCAATACAACGCGGAGGTATATTACTGATAGATATCCTATGCGATTTAAAAATGGCATACTTGAAATGTACCATACACGCTATTTCATGTTTCTCAAACGCTGTACCTTATATTCAACATATTCTTGGTCATATAATATTCCGAACCCGGAAATAAGAAGCACCATGGGAGAAAAAGATACTGTTGTATTTCAGATAACTACAATGTCATTTAAAATACGAGATTAATTCTTTTGATTATTGAACTTACTGATTGATCATCAGTAGAGTTTTCATTATCCGGTTGTGAAACAATCCGGCCTGAAGTAGATAAGTAGCAGTAGAATATAACCTGATTTTATGTTCGATCTTTAATGAGGACATGAATCTGAATATAAACAATAAGAGCCAGATCTGACGATCCGGCTCTTATTATAATAAATAGAAGATAATTATCTCACAATACTAATCTTCTTCACATCAATGCCATTGTCTTTAATAATTCTAAGAAACATTGTTCCTGCTGCTTTATTAGGAATGCTGATCTTTTCCAGGTGTGAGCCATTGCCGGTGATAGCTTTGCTCAGCAATGTTCTTCCCTGAATATCAGTGAGCACCATAGTAGCTCTTTTTCCTCTTTCCAGGTAGAAGGAAGTTTCAAAAGTTCCATTACTTGGATTGGGGTATACCTTAATTCCCTTTTGTGCATTTTCCTCTTCATAAGGAGCAAGAACAGAAGGAGAACCACTGCAACCATTGATATGTTTTGGTGAGTCAAACAATTCAAAAGTACAGCCAGCTATTTTAGCAACAATCCAATGACTGCCGCCATCTTTCAGTGCTGCGGGAGTCGGTATGGTAAATGCGTGTTCACCATTACCAATATAGTTATCCAGGAGATCCTGTCTGAAGTCACCAGCTAATATATTGCCTTGTATCAAATTGCTTCCTTCATATATTTCTACAATAACGGGTGTATTAGGCTGTGATTCATCCCATGCCCAGCCAGAAAGGAAATCACAATTGGAAGTACCTATAAATCCTCCGGAAGTGTTGCAATTTACAGTGTTACTATCAACTACCGTAATGGTATGTGTAGCTGTTTTATTAGAACAACCCGCTTTCGTTGCCATGACTGTATAAGTATAAGATCCGGCAGTTGCGGGTGCATTAAAGTTTACTGAACTACCACTACCACTTACGCCGTTGCCACTCCATGCGTAACTTATACCACTACATTCTCCTGAACAAGATGAATTTAATGTTACAGAACTATTTACTGTTACGTTACCTGTTGGACCGGAAGCGCTTATATTAAAGGTGCATGGATCAACAGAGCATCCCTGATTAGGTTGCTTAAAGCAACTGTCCACCACTTCTTTGGGGAACGGTGTCACACCGGGAGCCCATCCATTATTATTTACCAGTATATACAACCAGTCAAGCGCCCATGGAGTATTGGAAGGCTCGTTAACAGTAATATACCAGCAGGAATTGATCACCCGCACATATACAGGATTACCATGCGATGTTCCCAATAATTGTCCGTCGGTAAATGAATAATTATCGCAAAGACTTCCGCCACCACCGCCACTGGTGATTACGTTGATATTAACTGTATCTGTTTTATTGGAACAGCCCGATTTGGATGCTGTAATTGTATAAGTATAAGATCCGGGAGTTGCCGGTGCATTAAATGTTACAGAACTACTACTGCCGCTGATACCATTGCCGCTCCAGGAATAACTTACATCACTGCATTCACCTGAACAGGATGAATTTAATGTTACAGAACTATTCACTGTAATATTACTTGTTGGACCGGAAGCGTTTACATTAAATGCGCATGGGTCAACAGAGCATCCCTGATTAGGTTGCTTAAAGCAGTTCTGAACCACTGATGTAGAGAAAGGAGTAATGCCTGATGCCCATCCGTTATCATTTACTAGTATGTATAACCAGTCAAGCGCCCATGGAGTATTAGAAGGATCGCCAACGGTAATATACCAGCAGGAATTGATCACTCGTACATATACTGGATTGCCCAGCGACGTTCCCAATAGTTGCCCATCGGTGAATGAATAATTATCACAGGTACTTCCGCCACCATTTACTACGTTGACAGTATGCGTAGCTGTTTCGTTGGAGCAACCCGATTTAGAAGCTGTAACTGTATAAGTGTATGATCCTGGTGTAGCCGGTGCATTGAATGTTATACTGCTACCACTTCCACTGATACCATTGCCACTCCATGAATAAGTTACGCCGCTGCATTCGCCTGAACAGGATGCGTTTAAGGTCACAGAATCACTCACTGTAACGTTGCCTGACGGACCCGACGCACTAACTGTAAAGTCACAAGGATCGGAGGTGTTTATTACAGTAACAGTATGAGTAGCAGTTTTGTTGGAGCAACCCGATTTAGAAGCTGTGACTGTATAAGTGTATGTTCCGGGTGAAGAGGGTGCATTAAAGGTTACACTATTGCTGCTGCCACTGATACCATTGCCACTCCATGAATATGTTACCCCGCTACACTGACTACCTGAACAGGAGGCATCCAGGGTGACTGAACTATTTACAGTAACATTACCGGTAGGACCAGAAGCCCCAACAGTGAAAGCACAGGGATCCGACGGTGTACAACTCCATATATTTTCCCAATAGCCATCGTCGATCATATTAATGGAAACGGGATTATTATCAGTTACCGACCAGTTGTTACCATTTAAGTTATTCCAGGTAGGCAGGAAAAGATTTGAGCCTTCAAACGTTGTTGGTTGTACGTTCACCGTCGTTGGCGATTGTCTTGATGGTGGCTGATAAGAACCATTTACATAATTAGCTCTGACCAGAGCAAGAGCAGGTTTTATTGTTTCAATAGCCTGATCCTGAAAGGCCATGGCTATGTGTATATAATCGGCTCCATGTTTATAAGCGCGGGGCATCCAATCTTCCGCTACACCGGGCAGGACGTTCATATGATCTACATATTGAGTGCCCAGATCCCAGGGATCAAATTCTATCGCGGCAATTTTATTGGGATTCGTTCCTTTAATTACATCTATTGCTTCTATTTTTTGCTCAATCTGTTCCAGGTCGGCCTGGGTGGTATAAATACCATCAAACTCATTGAGTGCCATTGGTAGAGAGGCATTATGCATGTGGTGTGAATTGCCTTGTGTGGTGCCAAAGTCAGATACATAATAAATTACTTTCAAATTGCTGCTTCGGTTTTTTACAACGTCTCTGAATCCTTTATAAAATCTCATTAATCCCCATGATGCAAACCGGTGAAATTCTCTACCATGTTCTGTATTCCATGATGCCCATTGTCCCTGAGCAGCAAGCGGAGCGCTGGAGATATTATGTGTATTTCCATCCCAGGTTACTGTCGACTGACCTGGATAACGACAGGGTAAATATTGGGTTCTCCACATATTAGCTGCCGGCGCATCATGCATGCCTGGAAGGATAGCGCCGTTAATATTCATCCAGGGTATACCAAATTCTTCAGCCTGGGTATTTCCCATTTGCACATACAATATCTTATTGTAAAAACTACCGAGTTGCCCGAGCACATCATCAACAAAAGCGTAAAACCGCTCACGTGCCCATTCGGAGAAAATGGAAGGGCATGTATTTGCTACGTTATCCCCCACTTTTGTGCCGTCATATAGTCTGGCAATAGTACTATCAGGAAAATAACTGTCGTTCCAGAAGCCCATCCGTGAGTAAGGAAAGTGCAGGGCTATTTTCATATTACCTCCCTTGAGACTCGCCAGATATTGGATGGCCTGAACAAGTTCAGCCCGTTTGTAATTTCCCAGTGTAGGTTCATATTGGTTCCAGTGAATGTAAAATCTTACTGCCGTAATGCTGGCATCCTGACCATTATAGGTAAGATTCACAAACTTCTGGATATAATTCCACAG
>CAZSFY010000036.1:0-8616 GCA_964606315.1 uncultured Chitinophagaceae bacterium
AGTGCCAGTAATGCTGTAAGCACTAAATACATCATGTTGATCATCTTCTGCCGGGGCTCTTTAGGTAAAGCCATGGGGATTATGGTTTTTCTTTTTTAAACAAATTTTCATCAGTTTCCAGGGTTCAGCCAGGCTTTTGGCATGGCTGACGAAGTCGGATATTTTACCACTGTTTTAAACTGTGGCCGGATGTGACAGTTATTACTGTCTTCCCTGCATAGCTCCGAGCATATTACCGTAAATAGTATTCAGGCTGCTAAGGTTGCCGGCGAGTTTAGCAATTTGTTCGTGAGCTTTTTTCGCATCGTCAACGCTATTCTGCATAGTTTGAGATGCAGCAGCCATATTACCATAAAAACTATTCATCGCTTTCAGATGATTGTTAGTATCCTGAAGCTCTATTTCATAGATGGCATTCAGTGAACCTAAATTTTTAGTCAGGGCTTGTACCTGCTCATGGAACTGTTTAGTTCCGTCAGCAGCTGCATTAAAATGTGAGATAGAGGTAGTTGCTCCCTGATAAGCTGTTTTCATAGCATCAAGAGCGACAGCGGCTTCTTTTGTTTTAGAAGAATATTCGCTGGTGCTTTTTACTACATCTGATACATCTGCAATTTTATCTACCTGAGTTCCTAATTTTTTGAATCCTTCACTAAGACGTGAAAGGCTGTCAGGAGTAATATCAGCTTCCTGGAGCATCTTATCCATCTTGGCGATAGCCGGATTGCCAGGGGCATTACCTGCCATCTTTGGAAGCGCTTCTGCAATAGCGTGCATTTCCGAACCTGGAGGAGGAAGAAACGCGTATACCACGAAAATCACAGCCTCAGTGATCAAACCGGCCGTAAGAAAAAAGTCGGCAAGCGGCTGGTGAGTAATTTTTTGCCATGCGCCGAATATTACGATAGCGGCGCCCATACACACGATTACGTTTACAATTCTTTCTGTGGATTTTGAAACTCCAGCCATAATTAATAGTTTTTTAAGGTTTTAGAACGGATTTTAAAAGGGATAATTAATAATAAACTAAGATTACTTTTTCTTTTGCGTCGGTGGTAAGTCGATCACACAACGGAAACCGATATAGGATTTTGTTGTATCCTGATATTCGTAAGTACGTGTGCTGGTTTGTAAATAATATCCTACATCTTTCCAGCTTCCACCGCGAATAACTTTACGTTTCATTCTTGGAGGATCTGAATCCTTAGCCGTATAACGGATGTCAGGGTTCATATCATGCTGGAAGTTATAAGCGCCTTCATAATATAAAGACGATGTCCACTCTGCTACGTTCCCGGCCATACAATATAAGCCGAAATCGTTAGGCCAATAAGCATCGGCACGTACAGTATAGAAGCCACCATCTTCAGGATAATTACCACGGCCTGGTTTAAAGTTGGCCAGTAAGCATCCTTTTTTATTTCTCAGGTAGTAGTTACCCCAGGGGAACATTGACTGGGAGCGGCCACCACGGGCAGCATATTCCCACTCCGCTTCTGTTGGTAATCTGAAATCTGATTCAGTAGTTTTCTTCTTTGATTCCAGGAAAGAGTTCAGGTAATGTGTTCTCCATTCGCAGAAAGCAGAAGCCTGTTTCCAGTTAACACCTACTACAGGATAGTTACCGAAAGCAGGGTGAGAGAAATATCTTTTTGTAGCAGGCTCATTATAAGAATAAGTGAAGTCACGAATCCACACCAGTGTATCGGGGTAGATCTTCTCATCACGTTTAATGATGAACATTGAACGTGGCTTTCCGGCATTTTCTCTTTTAGAAGCCTCCTTCAGATCAAAAGTCTCAGAATGATAAACAAGTTTTGAAGGATCAATATCTTTCTTGCCAAAGATCCTGTTTTCGGGAGAAAGGATCATCTGGTCAATTTTTTCAACAGTTGACTTGTCCGACCAGTTGATAGTCTGTGCCTTCTTCCAGTCAATGGCGAATCTGCCGTCTACTTCTTTACCTATTTGCATTAACTGTGCAGCGGTAGAGTCGCGTACCCAGAATACGAACTGACGATACTCGTTATTGGTAATTTCAGTAGCATCCATCCAGAAACCATTAATGGATATCTGTTTGTTACGGGCCGTATAGGCGTAGTTAACGTCCTCATCACTGGGACCCATATGAAACGTTCCGGGTGGTACATATACCATCCCTGGTGGCTTGGATAAATTGTAGCTGCTTCCTGGCGCAACACCATGAAGTTGGCCGTCATTGGGCATTCCCTTCGATGATTTTTTTAGTTTACCGCAACTTACGGCAACCATCGCGACAGCGAGGATTATAAGAGCAGACCGGTTTTTCATAATCATAATATTAGTTACCAACGTCGTCACAAGTTTAGAATTTTAATTTAAAACTGCAAATTCAGCATTAGCCGTAAGCTTAAACGGACATAGAAATAAAAATATTGTATCCGGCATATGATAAAAACACAATCATTTTTTCAACATGTATTCAATCTTTTCCTGTAATACAGATACTTGATTTACAGGAGGTTGACAAGAATAGTCCTTACATAGGTAGATCATTGGAGAGGAAATCCAGGCTTTCCCTTCCAATAAGGGGAAACCATTAGTTTTCACCGGTGAAGATTGAAGGACCCGAAAAGGAATAAATATGCGTAATAATTGTTTAAGCAGTGTGTCATGGTCACTTCCTGTCAGCACAACCTCCGGAATACCTTTCATCAAGGCCAGGCTAACAGAAGCCCAAACGCCAAAAGAACCGGGGTACTTGATCAACATTTCTTTTAACCCTGTACACATCTTACGAGCCCTCTCCCGCCACCCAGCATCATCAAACACAACCCCACAATAGCATAAATTCCATGCCATCAGCGCATTTCCTGAAGCTACGGCTCCGTCATACACTTCTTTCTTTCTCAAGACTACATCTACCTGCTCAACATTCGTAAAATAAAAATAACCAGATTCTTCTTCACTAAAATAGCTGATGCACCATTTTAATAAAGTTTTGGCCTTTTCAAGATAAAACTGATGGGAGCTGATCTCCTGTAAATGGATCAGCGCTTGGATCAATTCGGCATAATCGTCAAGAAAAGCAGGAAACCTGGCTGTTCCGTTCTTCCAGGTGTGGTAAAAAGCTCCTGTGCTACCATCTGCAAAATTTTCCAGTATGAAAGACATATTCTTTTTAGCCAACTCCCTGTACTTTTCATTACCGGTGGCTGAGAAAGCCTTCGAATAAGCTGTATTCATCATAGCGTTCCAGCTCAGAATGATCTTATCATCGGTCAGCGGACGAACTCTTTTATTTCTTTCCACCATCAGTTTGTGCTTCGACCTCTGAATGATCATTTCCGCAACAGCGGGATCTATTTCCAGTTGCCCGGCCACTTCTTTAAGAGAAGATGTGATATGAAGAATATTGGTATGTTCCCAGTTACCTTTTTCCGTTACATTATACAGTTTGCAAAAAATTAGTGCATCGTCATTGCCAAGTACCTCTATAATTTCTTCCTGATCCCACACATAAAACTTTCCTTCCACACCTTCACTGTCGGCATCCAACGCAGCGTAAAAGCCTCCTTCGGGCGACATTAACTCACGCTCCACAAAGTCGAGTGTTTCATCAATGGCTATCTTGTATTTTTCCTTACCTGTAAGCTGAAAAGCTTCGGCGAGTGCCATTACAAGCAGCGCATTATCGTATAACATTTTCTCAAAATGCGGGACAAGCCAGGCATCATCGGTAGCATACCGTGCAAAACCACCGCCCAATTGATCATTAATACCCCCTTCAATCATTTTATCCAAACTAAGGCAGGCCTGCTGCAATGCTTTTTCTTCGCCCGTGAAGTAATAATATTTCAGCAGCCAACGGACAGTAAAGGTTTGGGGAAACTTTGGAGCGCGCCCGAATCCACCGAGATGAGTGTCGGCCGACTTCATAATATTATTGAACATTTCAGCAGACTCTTCATCTGAAAGCATACCAGGTTCAGCTTGCGATCCCACCAGGTTACCAGCCGAAGCGATATGTTGCAGCAGATAATCGGCCTGCGCATTGATCTCTTCCCTTTTTTCCCTGAACGAATTGGCAATACTTAATAATACCTGTTTCCATGAGGCTCTGTTGTACAGCGGTTCAGGCGGAAAATAGGTGCCGCCGTAAAACGGTTTTCTATCGGGAGTGAGAAAAACATTCAGCGGCCACCCCCCACTGCCGGTCATTGCCTGAACAGCATCCATATATATATGGTCAAGATCCGGCCGCTCTTCACGGTCGATTTTTATATTTACAAAAAGCTCGTTCATTATTGAGGCTGTTTCGTGATCCTCAAAACTTTCTCTCTCCATCACATGACACCAATGGCAGGCTGCATAACCAATGCTAACAAGGATAGGTTTATCTTCCTCTTTTGCTTTTTGCAGCGCTTCCTCACCCCAGGGATGCCAATCCACCGGATTGTGCGCATGCTGAAGCAAATAGGGGCTGCTTTCGTTGACTAACTTATTAGGCATAAACGTATTTTAGTATGACCATTAATGACCATACAGGCTATTCATGCAAAAGTTCTTCCTGATTAATAGGAATGGAGAAGAACAAATTGCGGTAAAAAATTACTTCTTTTTTGTATTTGCAGACAAATATTGTTCGAGAGCCGCTACCATTGAAGGCGTCTGCGGTTGAGGAGCCACAATATCCAGCCGTAATCCAGCTTGTTCAATAACCTTGGAAGTATTATTCCCAAAAGCCCCAAACCTGGTACCATTCTGGCTAAAATCAGGAAAACTATCGAGGAGGCTTCGTACGCCGCTAGGTGTAAAGAAGCAGATGATATCATAATGTTTATTATCCAGAATTTCTTTCACGTCGTTGCTGATCGTGCGATACATAAATGGCGTTGCGAATTCGCAATTATTTGTTTTCAGCCAATTCACAATTTCATTATCCTGCTGATTTTCGGAACAGGGATAAAGAAATTTTTCATTTTCTTTATGCTTGTTGATAGCATCGAACATTGATTTATTCGTACCGTCAGCCCCGTAAAAAACCTTACGTTTTCTATATAGGATAAACTTCTGCAGGTAAAGAGCTACTGCCTCCGTAATACAGAAATACTTGGTATCCTGGGCGACAGAAACTTTCATTTCCTCGCACATACGGAAAAAATGATCAATAGCATTACGGCTGGTAAATATTACTGCTGTATAGTTGCCAATTTCAACCTTCTGCTTCCTGAACTCTTTGCAAGGAATCCCCTCAACCCTTATAAAGGGATGAAAATCAAGCGTAACATTGTACTTTCTGGCCAGTTCAAAGTAAGGAGACTTATCAGAGTCGGGCTTAGGTTGGGTGATAAGAATATTTTTGATCTTCGTCGCTGACGCGCCACTTTTAACCCCGTTATTAACCATATTTGTTAAGTATGGATTTAATTATTAAAACTACTAACCCTCGAATGTCAATAACACCTTGTAAATCAGCAATAGAGGTGCTATTTCAAAGGCGCAAAGGTACAGAAAAAAATGTAAACGGCTTAGTTTTATTTCAGCTCTCAAAGGTCGGTAAGAAATAAAGAACCGGTAAATAAGCATGCCGGCAATAAGAATATAAGATAAGATCAGCGCAGTTTTTTCTAATTGAGGAGTCGGAAAAGCCAGCAATATTACGAAACCTAGCAGAAATATCGACATCATCTTATTAACAAGAAAGACAATGAAAATATATGCTTCGCTGGCATGACGTATACCCAATATCCAACCCACAATATTCAGTACAAAAAATTTGACAATATAGATAGCAGCAAAAAGTATTATCCCGAATAATAAAGTTTGCCAAAAACTTTCTGTATAAGAAACTCCATAATACCTGGTTAACAGTGTACCATACGTTGCAAACACAACAACGAAAAAAATGTTCATGAGCAGAGCTGGCAGTTTAGCCTGCAACATTTGCTCACGTAGTTGCTGATGACGCAGTGTAACGCGAAAGAATAGTGTAAACATCGTACTGATATACCTGGTAAAAATGAGTCGCATTAATGCCAGGTAAAAAACGAGTGAAACGATAAAATAAAAAACGCTTTCTTCATAATCAACCGTGCGCTCTTCCATCACCAGCCTTTCAGGCTCTCCGTCAAAATTATAATAAGGATGGGTGGCAATGATTTGCCATAGATCATCATTACCGACAGTATCTGCATTATGCTGGGCGCTGGAGCCAATCGAAAACAACAATAAAACCAATAAGCAATAATATCTCATAAGATGCTGTCGTATCAAATTACCACCCCGAAGGTAGCATTGCGTTTAAAAATAATTGACGTAACCTAAATGTATTTTTGATTGCCTTAAATTAAACTTCTGATCGTCCCGTTTTCCTGCGGCATAAGAAATATTAAATATTCCAGCTTTTGTTTCAAAAGCCATCCCTATACCCGCACCTAAAAACTGGTTGTTTACATTAACAGTAGTGGACTGGTTAGCCGAGAGACCATAATCAATAAAAGCAGATAAAAAAGAATTCTGCCCGATAAGATACCGGTATTCGGCTGTAGCCACTCCAAAAGAAGAAGCAAATATACTTTCCTCATCAAAGCCTCTTAACGTTTTATACCCTCCTAATTGAAAAAGTTCATTCCGGAAAGTATTAGGACTCTGAAACCATCCAGCATTCACAGCGGCTCTTATAGTCGATGCTCTGCTTAACGGAAAATAACGGGCCGCTTTTACCTGTACCCTGAACTGATACGATTTAAGTTGAAACGTATCATATAAACTATTAAAATCAAAAGCAGGATCACCTGAGTCATGTAATTGAACGATCGCATTATTCTTTCGTATGTTTTTGGTACCTGCCGAAGCTGTAACATACCATTCACTACCCTTGCGGGGATTAAAACGATAGTCGGTGGTAAACAGTTCATAAGCCACTCCCACATTAACAGCGCTTACATCCGCTTCCTGTGGAAGAATTTTGGTATTCTTCACCCTATTGGTATCAACAGTCAGCACATTAGTGGTAAACCGTTGCAAAAATACAGTACCCGATTGCCTGGCGCTTAGCGCATAGGCTGCCCCAATCTGCATATTCACATTCACATAAGAAGAATCTTTCTTCAGCAGGTCAAAATTAAAATTGAACCCGAAAGGGGAACCAAACAAATAAGGTTGCTGGAATAATACATTTAACCGTGGAGACTTCACCTGAATTTGCTGCCAATTCACACCAATCGTCTCTCCCCCACCCAGTGCATTTTTGAGATTGATATTAGCTTCTCCCGTTACCAGCATTTTGTTGCCGGGGAGTTGTTCATTAGCGGGCAGCAAGCCTACCAGCACGTTTACCTCATTACTTTTCTTCGTATCGAGATACATATTCAGAATTGATCCGGTTCCCAGTAAAGTCATATCCCACGATTGTTTTTCCTGCAGGTAAGGAAGTTCCCTAATCTTGCTGCTGATATCCTGGAGTTTTTCTTTCCGGTAAATGCTTCCGTTTTTAACACCCAGATATTGCTGTAAAAAACCGCTGCTGATAGAACCATTTCCAAGATTACGGATGCTGTCGATCTTATATAGCGGACCTTTATCGACTTTCAGTACTGCTCTCATGGTATCCTGAACAAATTCAATACTGTCCATATACACAGTTGCGAAAGGATAACCATTATTTTCAAAGTGATCGATGAGCTTTTCCTGGAGTTGAACAAATTGGGAAAAATCTGGTAAACGCTTTTTTCGCCAGCCTACCGATCCCAAAATAGCCGGTTCAATAGAGTCGGTTCGCAGGTCAATATTTTTAAGCGGTTCGCCAACGTACAGACGACAAAGGACAAAACTGCTGTCGTAATGGACACTATCGACCGAAGTGGCAGCATACCCTTTACTCCTTAACATCTTTGGGATACCATTGATGTACTGCATACAGGCATCGGGATCAGTAAAACCTGTTTTCAGTTTCAGCGTATCGGTAATGAATTTTACCGACACATCCACACCTTCATATCGTACAGCGTACTGCGCGTTTAATAATTGACTCAGGAATAGCATGGCAACCACTACCCCAACAATCTTATAATATACATTTACCTTTGCCATTAGTTAGCTTAAATATCCGTTCGATGGCAGGCATTTATCTTCATATTCCCTTTTGCAAACAGGCCTGTCACTACTGCAATTTCCACTTTTCTACTTCATTGAAGCTTAAAAACGATTTTTTCGAGGCTTTATTGAAGGAAATCTCTCTGCGTAAAAATTATCTGGAAGGAGAAAGAATAGAAACTATCTACTTTGGCGGTGGAACGCCATCCATACTCTCGGGCAGAGAGCTTTCTCTAATCATGGAATCTTTGGAGAACGAGTTTACTATCAGCACGCAGGCAGAAATTACTTTAGAGGCCAACCCCGACAATATCACTAATGAAGCGCTAGACGAATGGAAACGCAACGGTATAAACCGGTTAAGTATAGGCGTACAATCTTTTTTTGAAGAAGATCTCAGGTGGATGAATCGCGCACACGATACCCAACAAGCCCTTCAATGTATTGATAAGGCCCAAAATAAAGGCTTCAACAACATCAGTATCGATCTTATCTACGGAACACCTACTTTACCAGATAAACACTGGTTAAGCAACCTGG
>CAZSFY010000036.1:8626-39859 GCA_964606315.1 uncultured Chitinophagaceae bacterium
AACCTGGAGAAAGCAGTGAATATGAAAATTCCTCATCTTTCATGCTATGCCCTCACTGTTGAACCGGGAACAGCACTGGAAGTTATGACGAGACGAAAAAAAGTGTTACCAGTAAATAACGAAGACCAGGCCAGGCAGTTTTTATTAATGACGGATTATCTTTCTCAGGCGGGATACGAACATTATGAGATTTCCAATTTCTCCCTTCCCGGCCATAAAAGCCGCCATAATAGTTCTTATTGGAGCGGAGCAAAATATCTTGGTTTGGGTCCTTCTGCCCACTCGTTCAATGGTGAGAGCCGCCAATGGAATATCGCCAATAATGCTTTGTACATACAGTCGCTCAATAAAAATGAAGTCCGTTATGAAATAGAACAACTTACCGAAGCACAAAAGCATAACGAGTATATTATGACTGCCCTGCGTACACAGGAAGGAATTGACTTGAACAAAACGGGCAGGTTTACCAATGAATTACTGAAAATGATCGACCCTTTTATCAACAGAAAATGGATAGTTGTATATGACAATAAAATACTGCTGACAAAAGAAGGAAAATTATTTGCCGATGGTATTGCAGCAGAACTGTTCATTGTGTAATTACACCAGTACTTCTTCTATCTTTTTAAAACCTTGTTCCGGTTCCAGTTGCTCCCACAGTATTTCATATATAGCGTCAGCGATCGACATTTTCGCGCCAACAGTTTTATTAATAGTATAAATACACTTACTGGCATGATATCCTTCCGCCACCATATTCATTTCCAGCTTTGCCGCATTAACAGAATATCCTTTTCCGATCATATTACCAAATGTCCGGTTGCGGCTAAACAATGAATAACAAGTAACCAGCAGATCACCGAGATAAACGGAAGCCGCATAATTAGGACTAGTACGATGGTCGTGGGTATTATGTTTTCCCACTTCTATATGGGGAATACCGGTTTTTTGTAAAAATCCTGCCATTTCATCGGCGCAATTAGCAATGAATACACTAAGAAAATTATCACCATATTCCAGTCCATGCGCTATACCTGCCCCTAATGCATAAATATTCTTTAGTATAGCAGCGAACTGCACGCCTATCACATCATTATTGACTATTGTATTCAAATAATGAGTAGTAAAGTAAGTAGCGATATCTTTTGTGGCTTCATTATCCTTTCCTGAAAAAGTTAGGTAAGACAGTTTTTCAGCCGCTACTTCTTCGGCATGGCAGGGGCCCATAATCGTAAAATAATCAGCAATATTAACAGAATACTCTTTTTCAAGATATTCATTAAGCAGGAGATTATTTTGGGGCAGAATTCCCTTAATAGCCGAAATTATTTTTTTCCCCTTTAGTAGTTGTTTATCGGCCTTCGATAAAATATCAATGGCATAGGTCGAAGGAACGGCCACTACTATTGCATCTGCGTTCTTCAATACTTCGTTCACATCGGTATACAATTTTAATTGCGATTCATTAAAATGCACAGAGCTTAAATAGTTAGGATTGTGGTGTCTTTTCTGAAGATGTTGAACAATCTTTTCGTTTCTCACCCACCAGTAAATGGATTGACGGTTATCAGTAAGTATTTTTGCGAGTGCTGTTGCCCAGCTACCGCTTCCTATAAGGCCAAATTGCATCGTAGATAATTATTAGTTCGTATTATTTCTCTGAAGACAGTAATTGATCTTTCGGAACTACTTTCACTTTCATTCCTTCTTTCAATATTTTACTGATCACATTGTAGGGTGCAGATACCACTTCTACGCTATCCTGGATACCGGAAGTGATTTCAATATAATTAAAATCCTGTATACCTGATTTTACTGCCAGTTTTTTAACTGTTCCATCTTTTTGTACGGCGAAAACCACTTCATCAAGGGTAGAAGATGTTGAGGTTTTGATTTCTTCCTGTAAACCTGCTGCAATAGTAGGACCATCAGCTTTTTCTCCGGCTGTTTTGTCGGTCCCAGCTTCCCTTGTTGTAACGGCATTGATAGGGACAGAAAGAATATTTTCCTTAACAGTTGTTTGAATATCCGCACTGGCGCTCATACCAGGTCTGAATGGAAAACTCCTGGGACGCGAAGGGTCGATAAGATCTTCATATGATGAAGGTAATAAACGGATATACACTTTATAATTGGTTACATCAGTAGAAGTTGTAGCGGCAGTTGTAGTAGTTTGAGAAGCCAGCACACTGCTACTGGCAATCTGTGTAACAACTCCTTTGAATTTCCTGTTATTGTAAGCATCTACTTCTATGAGTGCAGAATCGCCCAGCGCCACTTTAGGTATATCATTTTCGCCAACATCAACTCTTATTTCTATCTTGCTCATATCAGCGATTCGCATCATTTCGGTACCAGCCATCATAGTATTACCTACCACACGTTCTCCTTTCTTAACACTGAGTAAACTGATTATACCATTCATCGGTGCAATAATGGAGGTACGGCTAAGGTCCTTATCAGCTTTCTCAAGGTTGGCTCGTGCACTGGCAACGCCCGCCTGTCCGCCCCGAATAGTTTCCAGCGCCGAGCTATAATCTGCCTGTGCCCGTTGATAATTATTTTGTGCCTGCTCGAATTCAGAACGGGAAATTACTTTTTGATCCAGCAGTTGTTTTTGTCTTTCATAGTTTGTTTTGGCAAAATCAAGGGCTGCCTGCAAACCAGGCAATTGGGCACGGCTATTTTCCACCCTGGCTTTTTCCTGGTTCACTACTGCAGAAGCCTGATCGCGTTGTGTAGTATAAATATCGGCGTATATTTTCGCAAGCACAGTTCCTTTCGTCACACTGTCGCCCTCGATAACATTCAGTTCTACTATTTCACCCGAAATATCCGGACTAACCTTCACTTCAATTTCAGGGTAAATTTTACCGCTGGCATTTACTGTTTCGATAATCGTTCTACGTGATACTTTTTCTACCGTTACCTTAACGGCTTCGTCTTTACCGATAACACCTGTTACTTTCAGCGTAACGAGTAAAGCAATCAACACTATCAATCCTATTATTAATTTCCATATCCAACTCATGATGCAAATGTATTAGATTAATCACTCAACCATTATACCCTTTCCCTTATAAAACTCAAGCAATTTCAGTTTGAATACATAATCCACATGCGCCTGCGCCAGTTCTACGCGGGCCCTGTTCAAATTATTCTGATTGGTGAGCAGATCAATAGTCGTCAGCAGTCCCAGGTCATACCTCTTTTGCGCAAAGCCATAAGCTTTTTCTGCTGTCTGTACGCTTTTTTGTCCGGCGAGATACCTTTGTAAAGCAGTAGCTGCATCATTATAAGATGAATAGATATCCTGTTTTAATGTCAGCATATCCTGGTCTTTTTGCAATTGCAGAGAAATTACATTCAGTTTACTTCTTTCCCAGGCCGTGCGTGCCAATCCATTGTTAAACAGCGGGAAGTTCATTTGTATACCAATGTTCTGGCGAAAATTATTACTGAGCTGTGTATAATAAGGAATTCTGTTAGCAGTAATGATTGTATTGTATTCGGGACTTAACACGTTGTAAAAAGCTCCTCCTACCTGCACCAGCGCAGGTGTAGTATCATATTTACCCGTTGGCACCTGCATGACTTCGGGAATTTTATTGTTGGCATAGTTTGAACCGAGACCGGCAAACAGAGAAAACGAAGGATACATTTGTGCTCTGGCCGACTTAACATATTTTTCTGCAGCAGTTATTCTTAAATCATTCACTTTTTGCTGGGGCAGGTTTTTCACAGCTTCTTCATATATATATTCCGGCTCTAATTCCGAGAGTGGAAGCACGGGAATATCTTCAAGCGGTGGCGAGGCTAATGTAAGCCGGACACCAGCATCCATATTCAGAATTGCTTTTAACTGCAGAATATTTTGCCTTACCTGGTTATCGGCACTAATTAAAGAGGCACTATCCAGTGCCAACTGAGCTTCAAGCTCGGCCTGGTTGAGTTCAGGCAATGAACCGGCTTCCACCCTTTTACGGGTATTATCAAGGTTTTGCCGTGTTTGTTCAACAGCCACTCTCGCTATTTTAGCCTGTTCTTCGGCTACAAGGATCAGCAGATAAGCCGTAGCAACATTAATAACTACATCGTTTTTGATTCTTTCTACATTGAATCTCGCCGCCTCATTATCCAGGCGGTTGCCTTCAATAGTATTTTTGATAGCGAAAAAATTGAACACTGTCATAGCGGAACTGACACTAAAACCTGAATTCAACAATTGTGTGTTGGTGAACTGGTTGGTAGTAGGATCGATTGAACGACCTGCATTCAATCCCGCGCTTGCAGAAACACTAGCAGTAGGAATTCGAAGCAGCTTGTTCTGTTTCAGGGTAAGCTCTGCCAGTCTTGCATCAACATCAGCTCGTTTTACGGAAATATTGTTATTTAATGCATATTCTACTATGCGTTTTAAATCCCAGATATCCTGGGCTGAGGCAGGAACACAAAAAAGCATAAAAGATAAGGCCAGCACGAATATTCTCATCTTCATAAAACAAAAATAGCAGGAAATTAAAGATCAGCCTTTTTAATTTATGTGAAAGGTAAAAGCTGCTTTTGGCACGATCTTAAAAGTTCAATAAGAAAGATGGATAATACTTTAAACCGATTGGGACTATCTTTACCAAAACACTTAAAGAAATATGAGGTTTTCGGTTGCTGTATTAGTAGGAATTTTTTGCGTGTTACTTTCCTCATTGGTTAAAGGACAGGATTTACAGGATTCCACAGAAATGCTTGACCAGGTGGTAGTTAAGGCTTATGATAACTACCGAAAACTGGTAGACGTACCCGCTGCAATTTCAGTCATCAATAAATCCCAGATAGCCCGGTTCAACAATACAAGCCTGGTTAATGTCATGAATACTAATCCGGGTGTCAGAATGGAAGAACGATCACCCGGTAGTTACCGCCTGAACATTCGGGGTAGTTCATTACGCTCCCCGTTTGGCGTTCGTAATATAAAAGTCTATTATAATGATATACCCTATACCGACCCCGGTGGTAATACTTTCCTGAACCAGTTAGGACTATTCAATATAGGCAGGATCGAAGTGATTAAGGGTCCGGGTGGAAGCCTGTATGGAGCAGGCACAGGAGGAGTGATACTGATCAATAATGACCTTGATAATATTGAAAGAGGGGGAACAGTGGAGTATTCAGGAGGTTCTTTCGGTACAAATTCCTTTCATGCCAATTTACGAGGCGGCGAGCAGGGTAAACTATTTAATTCTTTCCATCATCAATATCAAAGCTCCAATGGTTACCGGAATCATACTGCCATGGAAAGGCGTATGACTTCCTGGGATGGTGTGGCAAAAGTTGGCGAAAAAGGCACGCTGCGAGCACATTTTATGCAAGGCAATCTTTCTTATGAAACACCTGGAGCATTAACTGCTACCGAATACAATAATGATCCCAAAGCTGCCCGTCCCGGCGCCGAAGCAGCGCATGCGTCCATTAACCAAAAACTATTCCTGGCAGGATTAAACTACAGCATAAAATGGAACAAATATTTTGAGAGCTCCACTTCGATGTATGGCTCTTTTTCAAGGTTGGTTAATCCTACACTCCGTAATTATGAGCGAAGAACCGAGCCTCATTTCGGTACCAGAAATGTGATCAGCTTCAGGGATAGCATAGGGAAATCATTATTAATTCTTCATGGAGGTGTTGAGTTCCAGCAAAGCGCCGGCTCTACTAAAGTGTATGACAACAATAATGGAACTGCCGGAGCGCCACAAACAGATGATGAGGTCACTAATAAAACCCACTCAGTTTTTATTCAGGCTATGTTTGAAATGCCGAAGGACTGGATGCTAACGGGCGGGGCCAGCTTCAACCTGATAAACGTAGAAATACTTCGCTTGTCAGCCCCATCATCGTTACAAAAAAGAAATTACAACAATGAAGTAGCACCACGATTGGCTATACTTAAAAAATTAAAGCCTTCCCTATCAGTATACGGCAGTGTTTCAAAAGGTTTTTCTCCACCTACCACAGCCGAAATATTACCATCTACCGGCATTATCAATACAGCACTTGAGGCAGAAGATGGCATCAACTATGAAGTGGGTACAAAAGGTAATTTTTTAAAAGGCAGACTCTACTTTGATATCAACACTTTCTACTTTCAGCTAAAAAATACTATTGCCCAGCGCCGCGACGAAAATGGTGCTGATTATTTTGTGAATGCCGGTAGTACAAGACAGTTCGGTTTAGAAACTTTTGTTTCGTACCGGCTTCCGGGAAATAACTTCCTGGTATTTGACCAGGCAAGTCTCTGGCTAAGTCATACATGGAATAACTTCCGGTATAATAATTTCCAGAAAGTTGGTGAGGCGGCCGAAGACTTTTCGGGTAAAAAATTACCGGGTATTCCCAGTCAGTTTATTTCGGCAGGAGCTGATTTTTCTTTAAGAAAAAAGCTCTGTCTCAACATTACCTATTTTTATTCTGATCCTCTTGCGTTGAATGATGCAAACACCGATTATGCTTCTTCCTACAATTTGCTGGATGCCAGGATCAGCTATCGCCGGGGATTATTTAAAAATGCTTTTATGGAAATATTTGCCGCCGCTAATAATATTTTTAATGTCAAATACAGTCTGGGTAATGATATCAATGCCTTTGGCGGAAGATATTATAATGCCGCCCCTGGCGCTAATTTTACCGGAGGAATTACTTTAAAATACAACTGGTAATGAACAAGACCAGAGCTTTTATGAACTGGAGCGGAGGAAAAGATTCTTCACTTGCTCTTCATCATATTTTACGCAACAAAATCTATAGTGTAGATCAATTACTGACCAGCATTAATACAGGATATGATCGTATATCCATGCATGGAGTACGGAGAGAATTGCTTAATGCGCAGGTCAGATCGATAGGTATTCCGCTCACTACTATTGAACTACCTGAAAACCCCGGCATGGATGAATATGAGCGGTTAATGAAAGAAAAGCTGCTGGCATTAAAAGATGATAATTATACAGTAGCCATATTTGGTGATATTTTTTTGGAGGATCTCAAACATTACAGAGAGCAGCAATTATCCTCAATCGGCATAGGAGCCGCATTTCCTTTATGGAGCAAAAGTACCTATCAGTTAATGGAAGAATTTATAGAAGAAGGATTCAGGGCAATAGTAGTATGTGTTAATGAACAGTACCTCGATAAAAAATTCTGTGGGAGAATAATTGACAAAGATTTTCTCAATGACCTTCCTTCTACTGTTGATCCCTGCGGCGAGAACGGCGAGTATCATTCTTTTGTATTCGACGGACCTATATTTAACAATCCCGTGCAATTCACAAAGGGAGAGATCGTCACCAAAACCTATCCTGCTCCCGCTAATCATGATCGGGAGTGTTACCGCGATCAACCTGAAAAAAATTATTCATTTTATTTCTGTGATCTTCTTCCTAAAATATAAAAGGGCATATTACCTTTAAGTTATGGACTGGAACCTCGAAGACCTCATCACTATTACCTTTACTTTATTTGCCATTATCGATATAGTAGGATCGATCCCTTTATTAATTTCCATGAAAGAAAAAATGGGCGGTATTGATGAAGCCAAGGCTACTCTTGTTTCGGGTGCTTTAATGATATTGTTTTTGTTTATAGGTGAAAAATTCCTGCGGATGATGGGTCTTGATGTTAAATCATTTGCCGTAGGTGGTGCGATTGTAATCTTTATACTCGGGTTAGAGATGGTATTGGGTATTGAGTTATTCAAGGCCGATCCCAATGCAAAGGGAGGCACACTTGTACCTATTGCTTTTCCCTTGATTGCCGGTTCAGGCACACTTACCACTATCATTTCTTTGGGAGCCAACTACGACAGAACGCCCATACTGCTCGCTATATTGATTAATCTCGTTATTGTTTTCATTGTTTTGAAATCATTAAACTATATTGCCAAAATTCTTGGTCCGGCAGGTTCGCTGGCTGTAAGAAAATTCTTTGGTGTAATTTTGCTGGCCATCGCCGTTAAGATATTCACATCGAATGTGGGTGGATTGCTGAATTAACCGGCCTCGTAGTACAATGGATAGTATAAGAGTTTCCGAAGCTCCAGATCCAGGTTCGATTCCTGGCGAGGCCTCCTGAGGAGACAACTTGCAAATTGGCGTGTTTGTCTCCTTTATTTTTTTTGATACTTCCGTGGTCGTCATGTAGATACAGCTTATAAAATTGTTTAATCTTCCGGTTCGATGTTGACCTCCATCAAAAACCCATTTTTCTGGAAATATCGAACCAATGATATCTCTTTTCTCTGCACTGGTTGCCTTTTTAAAAGAACCATATACTATGAATTTTAAGTTTCTGGAACTGGTATTTCCAGATCAGGATATAAACGAAATAAAAACAGAATTGGCAAAAGCAGAGGGGTTTGCAATTGTAGATTCTCTCGAAGGTACATTTAGCCTTCCTGGTAGATTACTAAAGTAGTTAAAGACTATAATATTAAAAACCCCTGTAGAAACAAAGGGTGTAAACCTTACCTAATAACTTGCAAGAGCTATTGCGTTAACAATAACTCTTGCAAGAATGTATCCTAAGGTATTTAATGTTGAATAATAATTTGACGTGTCACTTTTTCTTGATTCATAATACGTTGAAGATAATAGATGCCATTCCTTAAATCACTTGTCTGAATAGTTATTTTGTCACCTGACAGTTTAAATGTTTTTATTAAAAAACCATTTTTATTAAACAACCTGAATTCAGCTGTAGGATGATTAACAGTTTTATTACCAATGGAATGGTCTTTTGCTGGCACATTATTTTCGATAGTTAGTTGGGTGTTGGCAGGATTAGGGTAGGTAATAAATCCGCCGAAGCAACTCATCTTTAAAATTAACTTGCTAACAGTGACTGTTCCACAATCGTTAGTGATGGTGAGGATAATCTGATAAACATCTGCAGGAACAGTGAACATATTAGCAGATCCTGCAAGTACTAAGGGAGCTGTCACTGATCCATTTGAACCATCGGCTGATAATATACTTTGCCCTGGAGGTAATGTAAATATGATAATACCCTCATCACACTGATTCAGCTTTTCGGGTATAGTCCAGTAGGAAGGAAAAACCGGAAGTCCTGCGTATACAGATTTGGTAAGAACTGTTTGAGTGCATCCATAATTTAGGGTAACCCTAAGCGTACCGTAGCCATTGGAAACTTTATTAACAGTTACGCTTGTACCTGTTGTTGATCCGGATATGGAGAAACTTCCAGACGCGCTCCAGGATACCACAGTAACTCCTGTTGGTAGTGAAACCGAGTAGCTCTGGGATGTACAGAAGTATGCGGGCCCTGTTATCGTTACTCCCTGCGTATAAGCAGAACCGACACCCACAGCATGCCATGCATTGGTTACTACTTTTGTTTCACAACTGGTGGCTCCGTATAATTCTGTTGCAGATTGAATCATCGCCGACCGAAGTTGTGCAAACGTAGAGAGGGTACCTATATAACCCATAGACTGTGCCCTGTAAACTATATCAGCAGCTTTAGTAATACCAATACCCGTAATATCGAATGGTTGACCAATATCATTTGTACCTGATCCCCCCATAGCAACACGGTAAAACCAATGGCTGGCGATCGTACTGTTTTTATGGACGCCACAATAATCATTGGCTGAGGTTGGAGTACAACCACTCGTGCTCTGATAGTAGGTACCATTATATGTATCAGGATTGTTAAGGGTGTTGGGGTTGCTCATCGACCGTATTCCCAAAGTAGTATTGTCTTCTCCAATAATCCAGGTGCTTTTCGTTGGTGCAGCCCATTGTTCCACACAGGCAGCCCATATATCACTAAGTCCTTCTTCGATAGCTCCTGATTCTTTTTCATACAAAAATCCACCTCCTGGTATAGTATAATCACTCAAAGCGTGAGCCCATTCATGGGCTACAATGTCCAAAGTGGTATATGCGTCATGAGAAGTCCCTTTTCCGTAAGTAACTCTTAGACCATCCCAGAATGCATTGTCACTATTACTTAGGCCTAATAACAGTGTCAGGTCGGCATTTACAAATCCCAACATGGCGGCCCCTGAGTTATTAAAGCTGTTTCTACCGCGAACCTGTTGAAAATAGTCAAAGTACTTTTCCTGCCCCCAATGAGCATCCAGTCCGACCCAGTCATTATTAGCATTATTATGTTCGGAGGAAGTCCAGTTATTGTTGTTATCAGAAAAATCTACTACCGGAGAATAACTGGAAAGTCCGTGCATATTATAGGTGTGTAGGTTAACGTTACCAGGACCTCTGGTCTCTCTGAGACGAAATCCCCCGGTATAGGAATCTGTAATGATATTCTGACTGCCACTGTATCTCGTTACCGCAGTTCCCGGAGAGTTAGTAGATCGGATAGTGTTTTTCTTCGACAGCATTTTTCCGGTTTCAGCATCAACAACAACCTGATATCTGGCAAGGGGTTGATGGGCATACACAACAAAAGAATAGGATAGCCGTGGCTGACTGTCAAGAAAAGAAACCACCAGTTCTGCACGCGGATAGTAGCTGGAGTCTTTTCCAGCAATTTGACTCAATAACTGTTCTTCTTCAGGAATTTCCCATTTATACTGCGATGCCGAAATATCACTTAAAGCAGACTGAATGGCTGCAGATGTTGATATTTTGGGAGCCGTGAGTAATTCACCAATTGGAATATAATTGCCATTGGCTGACGTAATTTTTCCCTGATGGACATGAAGCACGAATATGCCGTTTAAGACTTTAACCTGATCATAATATTGTTGGTAGAAAATATGGCGATAACCTAATTCATCTTTTTGTTCACGAATTACCCGCAAATCGTCTTTATCCTGCACAGGAAAAAACAGTCGGTAAAAATCCTTTGCGGATTGAAAATCTGGTAGTGAGTCTTTCTTGAAAATGATGACTGCGGGCAGTGATGTTAGCTCACTGGTATCAATATGCTCAATACCTTGTTGGGCAAATAAGGGAATCATGCTGAGCATGAATAGGCTGATCAAGCCAGTTAGTTTACTTTTCATATTTTTAAGGTGTTGTTGAAGATGTAAATAATCAATCAATCAAGTCTTTTAATTAATCCATCGAGACCAATGACAAATAGCTTCCGTGAATAAGGATTAAAGTAAAATTTTCCAAAGGCCATTCCGTTTGTGGTAGGCTGATGGTAATGCAGCGACCAGTTCCTTCCTCCATCAGTAGTAATATAGATATTGTCACCATTAAAGGCAAAACCTGTGGTATTAGTGACAAAATAACAACCATAAAAACCGTGCACGATCTCATTATAAATTTGTGTCCAGCTTTTTCCTCCATCAGTGGTTTTGTACAACCCGTTACTGAATATAAAAGCATAACCGACTTGTGGAGATGGAAAGTGGATGGACGTTGACTCTCCCTGGAGCGGAAGCTTAGTCCATGTTTTGCCGCCATCCGTTGTTTTAGCCACCATGCCGTAGTGGTTAGGGCCAATATGAATACCTCCTCTGGCAAATCCTATACGGCTACTCAAAAATTGGAAACTCTTAAATGAGCCCATGGTCTGGTCATCATAAACTGTGGAAAAACTTTTTCCTGCGTCATCGGTAAATAGTATTTTGGAAGATTGAGTCATCAGCCCATGCTGCTCATCAAAAAAATGAACAACACCGTTATTGGTAGCACAAACAAGGGACCACTGATGTCCTCCGTCTGTAGAACGATATACCTGTCCGCCCTCCTCAAAATCAATTCCCATCATATATAATGCACCTGCGGAATAAACAATTCCGTAGACAATGAAATTGGGAAGAGAGCAAGTGTCTAACCACCAGTTTTGTCCGCCGTCATGTGTACGAAGAAACAGGCTGTATCGATTATTCATCACCAATTCTTCTGCAATCCCTGCTGCTATAATGCCATCGTTGGCATTAAGAAAAGTAATATCACGTAAAGCGTGGGTGGAGGGAAAGGAAACATCTTTCCATGTCCGTTCCGAATAGCTCCGCTTGTTACATTGAGGTAAAAGATAAATGGCTATTACCAATAATATTGAGAAAGTTAGCCTGCGATTCATAGTAAGGCAATTGTTAAGGGTAAAGGTAGAGTATATGGGGCCGTAAAAAACAGTAGGTTTACGGATTTTAAATGAGAAAAAAACAGTATATTAATTTGAATTTAGAATATTTGGGCGTTTGGAAAACATCAAATGAATTTCAAAATCTGAAAAACGATGAAAACAATTGTCTGAAATTAGAATGGAATTTACAACGGATGTAAACTTCGCAAACATGCTGAATAGAAAGCTTAATGACGACAATTGTCACCATTGCTTATACTTGTCGCAGAGAGGCAATAATACTCTTCATCGGTTTAACGAGGCGGTTACTAAGGCTATTGAAGTGGGAAATATGGAAAATACCAGTACAGGAACCTTCAAATTAGAAATTGTACCAACCTCCGTAAAAACTAAAATTAGCAGTAATTCTTAAGTATCCGATTGAAGGTGTATATATAAAAGTTTTTATGCAAAAGGCACGGTTTTTTCTGAAAATTGCAACCCGATATATATCAACGTTCTACGATGGTAAAGCCTGAATCAACCTCTTTAAATCATGCACAAGCTGGTTCGAAATTGGTATGCTCGGGACCACTTTTGAAGATTTGAATAGCGTCTTTTCAGACGCTATTTTCTTTTGAAATCCGCTTCCAAAAAGGCTTTCCTACAAATTTTCATATCAAATTAATTCAAATCAATATCAATAAAATGGGGGCCTAAAAGGGGGCCAGGTAAAGTTTTTACCTTAGTAGGCCCCCTCACATTACCAACCTTGCTTAAACGAGTTTGAAAGACGGTTAACAATGTAAAAACTTGGTTATGCAAGTCCATCAGCAGTTGTCGATCCTGTTTTACAGGAAGAGGAAAAAGGCCAATATGCAGGGATATATTCCTATTTATTGCCGTGTTACCATTAGTGGCGCTGGTAAAGAAGAATTTTCTACCAGCTATAGAGTTCTGGATAGTGAATGGGATGATGAAAACAAACTGGTTCTTCCATCAAACCCGCAGCATAAGACTTACAATAAAAAGATAAGTCAGATGAAAACTGACTTAGAAAGGCATTTCGACTTAGTAATAGCTAAAAACGGATATGCGCTGCCATCAGAAGTAATTGCTTCTTATAAAACGCCTGTTTTCGGAATACAAAAGCAAGGAGAAAAGAAAGAGAATATATGCGTATGGAAAATAAGATAGAAGCACTTTTAGAAATTGTTTCAAAAATGGCTATAAGATGGTTGTCAAAAGGAAAATGAAAGAGTTGTCAAAAAGTAGCAACTTATACGATTACTCATTTATTAGATAATACAGATAAGTATTTTAACGGTTGTGGTTGGTGGAAAATTAATTATAAGCTTAAAATTTAGCTGAGAGACCCATAGAGATTATTTCGAATATTATCTTTAATTTGGGCTAATAAATTCAGCCCTAATGCCATCTACAGCAACACAGCTAGATCTTTCCAAAATCATTAAACGCCTTGAGCTTATCAAAAACCTAATAGCTCTTGAGGAAGATGAAGAAATTCACTCACATATTTCTAAATTGGAAGAAGCTGCCACATTTTTAGAAATAAGTACAATTATAGAATTTTTACAAGCTAAGACCTATGGTAAGGCTATCAATGCTATTGACATATTTATTAATCAGCATCATAGACTTACTGTATATATTGACCCGGAAATAAATGCACTGAAACTTGAGATAAAATCTTTAGAAGAAGAACTCAATGCTTTGTCAGATGAAAGGATCGATTTAGAAAAATTGATTCATGAATTTAGCATTAGGCATAACAAGGAATTAGGCGAACTGATTATAAAGATTCTGAAACACAGGAAAGAAAAAGCTAAAGGAACATCTAAACAACAAGAAGCAGAAGATGATTATAATAGTTATCATCAAGAATATGAAGCGACTAAAGATGAACAGGTTATAAAACTTACAAATGATGAGCTTAAAGAGTTAAAAGAAAAATACCGTAAAGCAAGTAAGCTTTGCCATCCTGATATGGTAAGTGAGGAGCAGAAAAAATTGGCTACAAAAATATTTGCCGAATTAAGTCTCGCCTATGAAAGAAATGATCTGAAGCGGGTAAGGGAAATCTTAGAAAATTTAGAAAGTGGTAATTTCTTTGTTAGCAAATCTGATACTATTAATGAAAAGCAACTATTGCTGGCTGAAATAGAAAAATTACGTTTATGCATATCAGAAATTCAAAAACAAGTACAAGTAATAAAAGAAAGCGATACTTATAAAACAGTTAGCAGTATTGTTAACTGGGATGAGTATTTTGCTGACACGAAAAAAAGACTACAATTACAGCTAAATGATTTAGAGGTTGGAAAATAACGAATTAATAAAATATGAGGCAAGGCTAGTAAAGAAGGTGGGAGATGTTATTAGGATTACTAATAAGTTAGTATCAGTAAACTCAAGAGCAATAAAGATACTACACTTAGACGATCATTCTTTATTTTCCAAAGGCTTTTTAACTTGTGTTTTACGAAATTTTCCAAATGCAGTTGTCAAAAACATTCAAGATGGTAATATAGCTCTAGAGTACGTTACCTGGTGTCTGGAAAATAATGAATTAATAGATGTGATTGTTACAGATATATCTCACCCTGGTTTAGATGGGATATCCTTTTCTAAAGCCGTAAGAGCTAAGGAGATGAATTTTGACAAAAAGATTCCTATATTATTCTTGACTATGCATAATAATGAAAATGCACTACAGAAGATAAAAGAAATACCGTTTGCTAAGTATTTAACTAAAAATTCAACATGCGAGAAAATTAATTCTGTTATTACTGATGTTATTATATAAAAAACTCAAACATGCGACACTTGAAGAAGTCTATGCTAATTTAGATAAGTAATAAAAAATGATTTGAAATGATTTGTAAAGATGAGAGAGTTTATATAATTTTTTGTTGCGTGTCTGTATTTAGTAACATTCCTTTAACAGAACTTAAATGCTATGCAATTACTAAAACGAAAATATATTATTTGGCTAAGCGTCATTTGCATAATTAGTATGGCAATACCTTTTATTCTTAAAAGCGCGACTGACTCTTGGGATTCCGTTCTTTCTACTTGTTTTACAATTTTGGGTGCAATAGTATCGGTGACTACACTAATTATTGCGATTCTCTTATTTGACAGATTCGGAGTTAATGCAAAGTTTAAAGAAAAACAAGTCGACACAGTAATTGAATTAGCGACCCTCTTAAAGAAAATGAATATTACTGCCACCTCGACAAGAATGACGTATTATGCTCATGCTATGCAGTCATCTGAAGATATTAGAAACTCGGTCCTATTTTATAAAACAGATGCAGGAAAAACAATTTTATTTCCAGGCAATTTTGAAGATTTAATTAAGAATTTATACACAATTCGTGACAGTTATTGGATGCCATCCGAAATAAAAAATAGGATGAAGGTTTTTGAGATTTATGGAACTTATGATGTTGACAATGCTCTAGACGACCAATATGTTAGGCTTGATTTTGACGGAGGATCAAATGGAGTTTGGGTTGCGACAATTCCAAAAGTAACATTTGAGATGCTAAACATTAACCTTCATAACATATTCATTGAGATTGAAACTTGGTTAAAGAAGCATTCGAATGTTTTACCTGATTTTAAATTCCATTTGTAGCACGAACGCCCAACTTTTTTCCGTAGCGGATCTTCTTGTAAGGCCTGTTTTTGCCAATATCCAGCGTCTATGGGTCATTTGATTGTTGGTCTAAAACTTAACATCGGCTAAAAAGCATCTATTTTTGAATTGGACTTTTAGATAAAATCTAGGCTCTGGAACAGTCATAAATTATAATTATAATTTTAATTTGACCATTGCCTTACTAAACGGAGTTTTAATACCCGTTACACAGGGGAACCAGCCAACTACCGAATAATACTAATCAATCCGTAAAACGGCTGTTCGAATAACGAGAGAAAGAACGGAAAGAAACAAGGGCTTGCTTTAGTTTAAATAACACCTTCCTGTTTCACATCCGCTTGGGGACTTTTCAAGTTCCTAAACGGATATAAAATACAATTAGAATACTATTTCATATCTTTATGGAGACTTAAAAAGTACCTAAATGGATATAAAATATAAAACACTCTCCTACCAGTCTGCTGAAGTGATTAGCCACTTTACCGGACGGAACCGACCAGCTTTTACTCTTGTGGAAGCTGCAGCCTTACTGCATACTTCCTCAATGGAAGCCGTGAAGAAACTCATGCGGGATATGGTGAAGCGGGGATTACTGCTTAGGCTTAAAGATGGGGTTTATTGGATCATTCCCTATGAACAGGATCCCGCCGCCTATTTCCCTAACCGGCATCTTGTTGCCGAATACCTGGTTCGGGGATCAGATTACTATATCGGTTATTACAGTGCGCTGGAAATACACAGCCTGATCACCCAACCCGCTATGCGGGAACAAATCGTTGTGAACAAACAGATAAAACCGCCTGTACTTACCGTCAAAGGCAACCGGTTTCAATTTATCTACCACAATCCAGCACATTTCTTTGGTATAAAACAAGTGTGGGTAGACAGCTATCATAAAGTTCCCTGTTCCGACCTGGAAAAAACTTTTGTTGATTGCCTTTATAAACCTGATTATGCAGGAGGCATTACTGAAATTGCCAAAGCGTTGTTTAAATCAAAGGAAAAGATTGATTATGACAAACTATTGGCATACTGCAAAAAATTCAAAGCACAATCCGTGATTAAACGCCTGGGGTTATTACTTGAAATATTAAGCATTCCTAACCCCATAGAAGAAAAGTTACAACAACTAAAAACAACATCTTTTATCTTGTTGGAACCTTCTTATGAAAAAAAAGGAAAGATGATCAGCAAATGGCGCGTGCAGCAGAACATTGACACCACCGATATTACCGGACCAATTTTTTCATAATGATACATCCAAAAGAAATCAATGCTGTTGCTGCAAAGCATCGGCTAAAAGATACACAGATAGAAAAGGATTATGTACTAAGTTGGATATTATATGGCGTATCCAAAAATGAACTATTATCCGGCATTCTCACCTTCAAAGGCGGGACAGTGCTTAAAAAGGCATATTTTAAAGATTATCGCTTCTCCGAAGATCTTGACTTCACTCTACTGGATCAGCATATTACCAATGAAGAAATAATGACTGCCTTTGAAAATATCTATGCTTTTGTGAAAGAAGAAGCGAATATCCTATTACAGTTTAAAGAAAGCAACACTCATGAAAGCGGTAGTCTTGTTTTTTACGTGAACTATACAGGGCCGTTACAAGCCAATATTCTAAGCCGGGATATTAAAATTGATATCACCAGAAGAGAAATAATGGAGTTTCCAGTTGAACAACGAAAAATTTTTCGTGTTTATTCTGATCTACCGGAAGAATCCTTTTTATTGTCATGTTATTCTCTCTCGGAAGTCCTGATTGAGAAAATGGCCGCTCTCATGGGAAGAACGGAACCGAGAGACTTGTTCGACTTCTGGTATCTGACAGAACTTGAAGGATTAAGCACAATAGAGCATAAACCCGAATTTGAACGAAAAGCCAAAAATAAAAATCATAACCCTGAACAATTTCAGGACAAAGTGCTGGCAAAAGAAAAAAATCTCAAACAGGGATGGGAGAAAAAGTTAGAAAACCAAATCAACGATTTGCCCAAATTTGATGATGTATTCAGGAGAGTCAAAAAACATCTTAAGATTTAAGAATAAGCCTTTCGGAAAAACCCATTAAAGCTCCGAAGTGCCGGGATTTTTTATTTTTTCCTACCTATCAATATCTCACCTTTTTCACTTTTCAGCGACCCCACTTTTGTTCCTGCTTTTTCACACCAATATTTAGTATCTTCCTCCCCGCCAAGATGACAGTCGGGCAAATCGTTAAGATTTAAAAAATCCTCTATGTCTTGGTTCGTAAGTTTTCCTGGCAAGGCCACTATCCTTCATAAAAGTATCCGGAATTGCTTAAAATGCGTGAAATGCAGGATTGAGAAGGGTTTTATAGACACCATCAAATCAGAAGCCACCTAAACAAGCGCTGAACCTCCTGCTATGCCTCACAAGGTTTAAGAAAGGGAACAAAGAATTACTCACTTATATTTTATTTGAATCTGCCAACGAAAATAAATATGTTGAGCAAGTCAAAAGAGAAATTATTGAGGAAATGGAAAAAATTTGTCATAGATATTCTATGATAGAGAAACACTATCAATAAATGAAAGTAGCGATAGCACAAATAAAACCGGTAAAAGGAAATATAACAACGAATATTGATCTTCATAAGAGATTCATCCAACAGGCAATTGTTCATCATGCAGACGCTATATTTTTTCCAGAGCTCTCTATAACCGGTTATGAACCTGAATTAGCAAAAGACCTTGCTACCACTCAACACGATTCCAGATTTGACACTTTTCAAAAAATGAGTGACAAAAGCAGCATTATGATCGCAGTGGGTATACCAACAAAAGCTGATATAGGCATTCGGATCAGTATGATAATATTTCAGCCAGACCAACCGCGACAAACATATTCAAAACAACTACTCCATACTGACGAGCTTCCATATTTTATTCATGGTGAACAGCAGTTGATGCTAACTATTTCTGACATAAAGATTGCACCAGCCATCTGCTATGAAAGCCTACAACCCAGTCACGCGGAGAATGCGGGAAAATTGGGTGCAGGAATGTATGTAGCAAGCATAGCTAAATCACAAAATGGAATAAACAAAGCTATGGTACATTATCCCGCGATAGCAAAACAACTATCTATACCTGTACTAATGGTGAACAGTGTGGGCTACTGTGATAACTTTTTAAGTGTGGGACAAAGTTCAATCTGGACATCCCGAGGAATTCTGGCGAAACAACTAGATGATAAATGCGAAGGGCTGCTGGTGTTCAACACAGAAACGGAAGAGGTGATTGAACAGATAGTATGCTAACGTTAACAGGATAATATCAATGAAGAGAATATTGAAAACTCTACTGGTTATTTTAAGTTGTTTAGTTTCTGGTCAGTCATCAAGCCAACCCAATCAGCAACATTTCGAAAAAATACCAGCAACTCTTCTGCAGGAAGATCTTCAGACTTTGAAGGATTCATTAGATGGATTTCATCCAGGCATGTATAGATACACCAATGAAACTTCACTGAATCAATTATTTGACAGTACGATTAATGTCCAAACGCACGCGCTCAGCACAATTAATTTTTACGCTACTATCCGCTATCTTCTGAGTGCCGTAAAAGATGGTCATACAGAAGCATCACTGCCCGAGACCATTAGACGCAAATTGAAAAGCGAGACAAAAATGTTTCCCGTAAATCTTCATTTTAACGCAGATAAAGCTTACCTACCCTGTGGCGCTGTAGGATTACCTGCCGGCACAGAAATCCTGGCTATCGATAATACACCTATCCCTATGATCAGGGAAAAATTATTTCAACATATCCGCTCAGATGGAGATATCAGAACAAAGAAATATTGGGACATTAATTTTGGCGATAGGGACTATTTATCATAGTATATTATCTTAGTCGATAAATGAAAACAAGCACTGATGAATAAACTGATTGTATTAGCCGTCCTGTATTATATAGTAGCCACGACTGCAAAGGCACAATCTAATGTCCGTTTTGTACTGGAGCCAGCAGCTTTTAAGCATTATGTAGACACCTTTAACACCAATGATAATGAGTTGTATAAAGGTCTTTTCCCTAACGATAAAAGCTGGGAATTTCTCGAAAAAAACATTCCTTTACTCGACTGCCCGGATAAAACCATTGAAAAAACCTATTTCTTCAGATGGTGGACATATAGAAAACATATCAAAAAAACACCGGAAGGATTTATCATCTCAGAGTTTCACCCCGATGTTCCCTGGGCCGGTAAGTACAATGCGATTAGTTGTCCCGCGGGTTTTCACTTTTCTGAAGGCAGATGGCTTCACGACCAGCAATACCTGAATGCCTATATAAATTATTGGTTCAGGGGCGGAGGTAGCATCCGATCCTATAGCTTCTGGGTAGCCTCAGCATTGTATGATCATTATCTGGTCACTAACGATATCGCCCCTATAAAAGAATATTTCCCTGATATTATCGCCAACTATGAAGCGTGGGAAAAGGAAAAACTTGATCCTAATGGATTATTCTGGCAGATAGATGATCGCGATGGAATGGAAGTATCTATTTGTGGAAGTGGATACCGGGCAACAATCAATTCCTACATGTATGGTGATGCAACGGCTATTATGCAAATGGCCAAATTACTGGACAAAAAAGATATTGCTGAAAAGTTCAGTCAAAAAGCCTCCACTTTACGCAGGCATGTATTGGATAAACTATGGGACGATAGCGCATCCTTTTTTAAAGTGCTGCCAAGAGGAGAGAATACCTCACTCTGCGATGCGCGCGAATTACATGGCTATACACCCTGGTTTGTTAATCTCCCTGAGCATAAACACTCATCTGCCTGGCAGTACCTGATGGATGCGCGATATTTTTACGCTCCTTACGGACCTACTTCTGCCGAACAGCAACACCCTGGATTCAAGGTTGCCTATACCGGTCATGAATGTCAATGGAACGGCCCAAGCTGGCCACTTGCTACAGCAGTAACATTAACAGCTATGAGCAATCTGCTTAATCATTATCAGCAGGATTACATCACTACATCCCATTATTACCAATTGCTATATAATTTTGCTTATTCACACAGGAGAATACGTGAAGATGGGAAATTAGTGAGTTGGATAGATGAAAACCTAAACCCCTTTACCGGCGACTGGATATCAAGAACATTGCTTAAAGAAAGACCCGGATTCATAGAAAGAGGTAAAGATTATAACCATTCCAGCTTCTGCGATCTTATTATTTCGGGATTGATAGGAATCAGACCCAATAACGGTTCAAAACTCGTGGTGAATCCACTACTTCCCGAAAACACCTGGAGCTATTTCTGTCTCGACAATGTTAAATACCATGGTAAAATACTTACTATCTTATACGATAAAACCGGCGAAAAATACAAGAAGGGTAAAGGATTTATGGTGTTTGTCAATGGAAAAAAGATCCATCATTCTGCAACAATCAAAAAAGTAATTACTGACATCAAATAGAATATCATTTGAATTAAAACATCTCCATCGGCAAATAACTTTCATCAATATGACACTGTCGAGTGAAATCCTATCCCGATTGTCGACACCCAGTCACACAGATAACAGGTTTCCGCATCCGGCTCTGCAGGAACTGCTCGGACAGAACATTTGTGCTGACTCATCCCAAATAGTGTACACCTATTATGGAATGAATGACGGAATTCATATGGATCCCGACACAAAGCGGTTTACTCATTTTAAAGAAAGGGCAAACTGATTTAGCAGAACAGCTATTTCCCAATATGGTAAAACGCTTATCGGAATTACGCCCCTGTATATCACAAACAGCAGAAAGGATATGGTCAGGTAGTGGATCAATGCATGGTGTTACCATAGGGAAAACCATCAATTCCTATAATAACAGGCGATCAATTTACGAGTTAACTGACCTGCATTAGCGACTGCTAAAAGATACCCAGACTAACAGAATCGGGGTATCAATGACCTGAAATGGACCAGTTTTCCCTATAAGAAGCGAAGAAAAAGAGAATAAAACAGTAAGTTCTCATTTATAAACCCTAGATAAAAGAGATCAACTCCTGGTAAAATCATAGAAAAATCGCCCTTCAAACATGATTTTATAGAGAGATATAAATAAGTTTTACACATTCGCGGTAACGGAAAAATTAAAAATTTCCTCTATTATAAATATCTTCTGTATCTTAACTTTCCCTAAGGTGAATTACCTTTGACAAACCTTAGGTCAAAACATTAAATAACCCATTAATTAAATCACAACAATCATGGCAAAAGCAGCAAAAAAAGCCACAAAAAAAGCGGCTCCAAAAAAGGCAGCGAAGAAAGCGGCTCCTAAGAAAGCAGCGAAAAAAGCAGCTCCTAAAAAAGCAGCAAAGAAAGCAGCTCCTAAGAAAGCTAAAAAGAAATCTACCAGGAAACCAAATGCAGCATTCATGGCTCCCTTAACGCCAAGCGCAGCATTAGGAGAAGTAGTAGGAGCAAAACCATTACCAAGAACAGAGATCATCAAAAAGATCTGGGCATATATCAAGAAGAATGGTCTGCAGGATAGCAAAAACAGAAGAATGATCAATGCAGATGATAAATTAAAATCTGTATTCGGAGGAAAGTCTCAAATCTCTATGTTTGAACTTGCCAAAGTCGTGAATAAACACGTAAAATAAATTATCAAAGGCGGTGTTGGTCAGTTATCAATTCCGCCTTTTTTCTATCTCTCTCGCAATTTTAACTGCCTCCTTAGCAGTACTATAGATCAAACGGAACTGATCAGTAATTCTCACCAACTCACTTAATGTTTTTCTGGTTTCTGCAGGAGTAGCTTCCAAACCCTGTTGTTCAATATCTTTTTTCCGTTGCTCAAGTAAACGCTTTACTCTCCTGTAAACAGGCGTTGTTTGCAAATCTGTTGACTGCTCTTCGTCAATGCCTTCAAATATCTTATCGATAAGGTTCACCAATGGCTGGAAATCTTTACTGTGATACGCCCGACTAAAACGTTGGGCATAATCCGATAAAGAAGCTATATGAGACGCCAGCAAATGATCGGCCGAAACAAACTGGTGGTATAATGGCAAATCAGGCTGATGAATTTTAGGATCAGATAACATACGCTGAAAGGCATCAGAAAAATTCGCGAGCGATACAAATGCATCTTTCCTGGCTACCTTATAATCGGTTGGCGTCGAAAAGTCGCCAGTGAAATTAGCTGCCACCGTATTAAAATACTTACGCTGCGCCTGCAGAGAAGCACGTATCATCTTATTGATCTGCTGATATTCCCAGGTGGGTAACACAAAATAAGAAACGATATAAGCAATAAAACAGCCAATAGCGGTATCCAGTATTCTGTCTGCCAGCAAAGTATTCAATCCCTGGGGATATAAAAAATGAAAAGACAATAACAAGTAAACAGTAATACCTCCTATACTTACCGCATAATTTATTCTTAATAAACTATAAGCAATGAGCATCGTCACAGTCATAATGATAAATATCAGCGTATTGTTCGGGGCAAAATACAATACCAGGAATCCGATGATCACACCAACGAGCGTTCCTGTTAAACGTTCTATATTTCGCCGCTTGCTCAAACTATAGGCCGGTTTGATAATCGTAGCAATGGTCAGCATGATCCAATATCCATGTCCCAATGCAAAAAAAAGCGAAACAAAATATCCTATCAGAAGCGCCAATGTCAATCTTATAGCATGACGAAAAGCAGTAGAACGGTAAGAAATATTTGATATAAGCAGACTAAAATTAATTCGGGAAGGCGTAGGAAATTTGGAAACATCCACATCATTCTTATACTCACCTGTCAGGGATTTTTCGTAAGTGGTATAGATCATAATGCGATTAATAATATCTGCCAGGTTTTGCAAACTGAATAAAATATGTCTTAACCTGATAAACGACTCTACATTGGTCGAAGACATCCTTTGTTCCCTTAACTGCTGAAACGCATCAGTACTCGATTGCATAGCGCTTTTTAATCCCTGCTCATCGCGATAAGCTGTTCCTTCCTGTACAGCCAGACCTGTATTATACAGGATAAAGGCTATCGACTGAATACTCTTTTGAAATACCGTCAGTATATCCGTATCATCAAACTCATCATGCAACAGTTTATAATCATGATAAGTAGCCACAGCCTTTTCAAAAAGATCATTACTCTCACGAAACATCATAGTAAGGATCCTTGCTTTATGTGTTGATTCAGCAACAAACCTTGTTGTGGTAAACATCATGTTTCTCAACTGTTCCTGGTACCGGTGAATATCTACCTGACGCTCGATCAGTTCGGGTAATATTTGCTGCCAGTTCACACCTTTCTGGTAAAACTGTGCTTTCACAGATAGATAAGATGATGTTTTCATGATACATTCACCCAGTATCTGCTGAACAGGCCGGTATGGGCGAAGTGTATTCAGACTTAAACTGATCAGCAGGTATAACAATCCACCGGCGAGATAATAGAAGGCGGTTAAAACAACATCAGACGGGAGAAAAACATTCGTGTTAATAATAAAAATGATAAGGGCAGTCAAACCGATGGCGCTCGCACGACTTCCAAAGACAGCAATCATCGAACACCAGAATCCCAGCAATGCGATTTCTATAGGTATCAGCCAGGGATTAAACCTGCTGAAACCCGCAATAAGTACGATAATAAAATTGAGTAGGCTGCTTACCAACAACCCGTTTCTCCTATGCTGAACCGGACCCGGATTATCTGTTAGTCCCACAAACAAAGCTCCCAAAGGAATACTCACCATTGTTCCCAGCAACCCATAATGGTATAATAGCCAGGCTGGAACCAGTACGCATGCCGTTACCCTGAAGCCTGTGTATAGATACTGGCCACTGATAAAACGACGCAACTCTTTCTGATAATCCTTAAGTACCATCTTATTCAATTTACAAAACTACGCAGCTCTTGCTCACTTTTGCGGTTTTTAAGGCCACAGAGATAGCTGAATTAACGCAAACTCGCTGAAAGATTGTTTGTTTATTAATATCTCATATAAATGAGGCGTGTATGCTATTGAAATAACCTGTCCAACCAGCGGGGAAGACAGCCGGCAGGGAGTTGGTAATTTTAGAGTGGAAGACCTGCTAACATATGACCATCTGGAAAGTATATGATATTCTGGTCAAAAAAAGTCATTTTGATAGAAATAAAAGACATTTTTATAGGATTGAAAATCATAAATACGATGACGTCAGAAATCTTACCTGCTCTCCAATCAAAAACACATACTCCCGCTGCGCACATTCCTTTGACACTTTATCCGGCCACTTCAAAAGTGTACAGTATTTCAGTCAGAAATGCCCTTTTTGATGGAAATATCATACACTACCTGAAGGGTAGAAAATTACCCGATAGGAAGCAGCTCAATGAAGACTTTACTGATATCAGTTAACATCAGACAGGACTTAAGCGTTTAATACAACACACTATACTTTATAAAAGCAACTTACTTTCAACATGAATACTGCACCCTCCTTTTCAGTTAACTTTATACAATGGAATTAGGTATATACACTTTTGCAGACGTAGCATTTCGTCACGATTCCGGACAATCAATTAATGTTCATCAACGGATCAAAGACCTTATTGAAGAAATAGCGCTTGCTGATGAGGTAGGCTTAGATGTGTTTGGTATCGGTGAGCATCATAGAGCTGATTACGCAGTCTCTTCTCCTTCCACAGTGCTGGCGGCAGCGGCTGTAAAAACAAAAAACATAAGACTTTCCAGTGCTGTTACGGTGCTTAGTTCAGAAGATCCTGTAAGAGTGTTTCAGCAATATGCCACCATCGACCATTTGTCTGATGGACGGGCCGAAATAATGGCCGGCAGAGGTTCTTTTATTGAATCTTTTCCGCTGTTTGGTTATAAACTTGATGATTATGAAGCGCTGTTTGCTGAAAAACTTGAGCTGCTCATCAAACTAAATAAAGAAGAAAAAATTAACTGGAAGGGTAAACTTACTCCTTCTATTGATAACCGCGAAGTTTATCCCAGGCCCTATCAGCCAACATTACCCGTCTGGGTGGCGATAGGCGGAACCCCTGAATCAGTTGTACGCGCCGCCAGTTATGGTTTACCGATGGCGCTGGCTATCATCGGTGGTATGCCGGAGCGGTTTGTTCCACTGGTTAACCTGTACCGCGAGGCATTGGAAAAATATGGTCATCCAACAGATACACCTGTAGGGATCAACTCTTTTGCCTATATCGCGGATACGAGTGAGCAGGCAGCCAATGAATTTTTCCCCTATTATGCCAACTCAATGGCAAGAATAGGCAGAGAAAGAGGCTGGCCGCCCACTACACGTCAGCAGTTCGATACCTTGCGCTCACCTAAGGGTTCTTTACTCGTAGGCAGTCCGCAGGAAGTAATCGATAAAATATTATTCGAACACGAACTGTTTGGCAATAAAAGGTTCCTCGCACAAATGGATATCGGAGCAGTACCTCATGATAAATTAATGCGATCAATAGAACTGCTTGGCACCAAAGTGGCGCCCGCAGTAAAAAAAGCGATCGGGTAATTATTTCGTAGTTAACCTTGACAACTATTTTTCTGTTACGGCATTCTCCGGAACGCCCGAGGTTATCTCCGTAACCCTAGAAGATTTATTCAGTTTATTATTAGTTAACAGAATATCCTTACTTTTTGATCCTTCAATACGAAGGAAGGGACCTGTATTATTTAATGTTCTTGTAGCAGTAATAAAGGCATTCCATGTGTCCTGGAAACGGATAACAGATTCAGCCGCTCTTGACCCAGCCACCTTTAATCCGTTTAATTCAATATCGTCAACATCATCGCACACGATAGCCGGACGTAAATCATCGGATTGCAAACGAAGCATTACATTGTTAAATACCAAACCTGAAGCATGGTGAATATAAAATGCATAGGCAGGCAAATCGCCGAATATATATATTTCGGGATAGGCTCTGTCAAGGTCTGGCACATCGCGGCGTGCTCCCTGCTCTGAAGTTCCACCACCGGTAAAAGTGATATCTATATTGCTGAAAGTAATATCACGCGGTCTTGTTTGTGAAGTTCCGGTAATCGAAATCGCATAGTTTTTTTCGGGAGTAGTGCCAACAATATTATTGAATAATATATTTTCTATTCTTCCTTTTTGCCAGGCGCTATCATTGATCTCAAACGGAGCAGGTTCTCCATCTCCCAACTTCCAGCCCGCGCAACGCAGAGAGATAGGTCCTACTACATTATCCATTACAATATTGGAGAAAGCAAGATTACGCATAGTTCCGCCCATCGACTCCTGTATCTTGATACCATTCAGTCTGGTATCACGTATAACACAATTAGAAATAGTCACGTTTTCAATATTGTCGATAGCATCCGGCCCAAACCTGATGGCCGCACATTTAGAACTAATCACACAATTGGTAACAGTAACATCACGTGTAGGGAAACCAAGCTCGCTTACTTTAAAAGCAATGCAATCATCTTCTGTATTAAAAACACAATCAGAAATATTTACATCACGGCAGCCATCGAGATCAATGCCATCCCTGTTTGGACTAACAGGATTATTCATTATTACACCGTGCAGCTTTACATACTGACACTGTAGTAACCAGCATATCCATACAGCTGAATTATAGAGGGTAATATTGGTGATGTTGATATTTTTACACCGCCTGAAATAAACCAGGTAGGGACGAACAGAATATCCTGAAGTAGCCGGAAAAACCTCTCCCTGTCCATTGATCATTCCCGTTCCTGTAATCGCTATATGCGTACAATCTTCAGCATTGATAAACGACCTGATACCATTTCCCTGTTTAAAGTTGGTATCGTGATTATAGTCCTGCACGTTGGTGCTGCCGAGTAAAACAGCCGTAGAACTGATATGCAGTTCAACATTATTCTTTAGTTTGATTCCTCCACTCAGGAAAGTACCTTTATCGAAGAGAACAACCCCCCCGCCATTTCTGCTGCATGCATCAATCGCTTTCTGAATAGCCGCAGCATTATTGGTTTTGCCGTCTGGTTTAGCACCGTATTTTTTCACATCATAAACAGTGGTATACGCTTGTATGTCAACTATTTCACTTGCTCTGGCAGTTGTAGCGTTCAGCAATAATCCACCTGAGGCAAAGGCGGTCATTTTTCCTACGAGGTCTCTGCGATTCATATGACTAATTTTTTATTAGAAGGGAAGATATACAACTTAATTAGCAGTTGAATATCAAATTATTAACAAGATATGAAAGGATTTTAACTCTGCCTTGTCTTATCCATTATCCTGCGACGGTGTTTGCAGCCCCAGGCTTGCAGTTCATCAATAAGCTTTTCCAGTGTTCTGCCGTAAGGAGTCATCGAATACTCCACAACTACGGGAATAGTATCGTACACGGTTCTTTTGATCAACTCATTCATTTCCAACTCCCGCAGTTCCTTCGATAACATTTTATCTGTTATCCCCGGAATCTGTTTAGCCATCTGGCTGAAACGTTTGTTGCCGAACATCAATGATATAATGATCGGCAATTTCCATTTTCCACTTAAAATATCCAATGCATCCCTGACCGGCATAATTGCCTTGGTACACTCCTGGGGATTTTTATGTTTTTTTTCTACACTCTGCATGGTGATAAATTTATGATTAAAGTAATACTATACTAAAGTATAGTGCTATACACAAGGTAAGTACTATATTATATATAGCAAATATAAGTAGGTTTGCATTATCAAAAAACAAATAATATGGCAACTAAATGGATAGTAGATCCAACTCACTCAGAAGTACAGTTTAAGATTAAACACCTTGTTATTTCCACAGTAACCGGGTCATTTAACAAATTCGAAGGCAGCGCGGTTACTGCGCAGGATAATGAGTTTGAAAATGCTGATATCAGTTTTACTATTGATGTAGACAGTATTTATACCAACCAGGCACAACGCGATGAACACCTCAGAACAGGTGATTTTTTTGAAGCAGCCACTTATCCAACGATTAACTTCCACTCCACATCATTTACAAAAAAAGACGATGATGCCTATAAACTGAAAGGGAACCTCACTCTTAAAGGAGTTACCAAACCGGTAGAACTTGATGTGGAATTCGGAGGCGCGGCTAAAGACCCTTACGGCAATCTGAAGGCCGGTTTTGAAATAATCGGTAAAATTAACCGTAAAGAATTCGGGCTGACTTATAACGCTTTAACCGAAACCGGTGGACTAGCGCTCGGTGAAGACGTAAAACTCTTAGCCAACCTTCAATTGGCTCAGCAGGCTAACTAAAGTTCAGGAAGAAGTATCAACTATTTGACGGCAGGAATGGATTACAGGATACATCCTGCCGTCATCATCGCTCTCCGGAAAAAACACAACACCTCACACCTCCTTCCGTTAAAAAAAACTTAAACGTTGGATTCCCCTCCATAAAAGTATTTTTGTGTTATACTTTTCGTCACTGAATGAGCGTATCCAGGAAAATATTAGTCTTTCTCCTTGCTTTTTCGATACTCAACCAAAGTATCGACTTTGACTATATTACCTACGGATTTGGAGTTAATGAAAAAGATGCGAACTATGATGACATCGACTCCATTCTTGAACTGGTCGTAGAACATTTTACCGGCGACTCCGATTTTACCCCAGAAGACACCGAAGACAATGGCATACCCCAGCATAAGGGCGTCGAAAAACATAACACCTACCAATACTTCGAATCAGAAAAGAAAATTAAAGTAGAAAACAAACCACTGCTTTCCTTTAAATGGTTTCCCGGCATGGATCAATCTAATAAGATCTGCCAGGGTTATACCCAAATTATCTCCCCTCCTCCAAAGACGGTTTAACACCCCACCATTCACTACATCTTGTTTCCTGCTGCGGATAGCAGGGACAATTTACGTGCTATCGCTACGGTAGCCATACATATTACAATAAACATATATGACTTACAGGTATTTTATTACAGCCTTATGCTGTTTAATAACCACCTATGGTTTTTCTCAGGACACACTACGAATCACTATAGAAAATGCAGACAAGCTGTTCCTGCAAAAAAACCTTCTTTTCGTAGCTGCACAACTCAATGTAGACGCCCAAAAAGCGCAGGAAATACAGGCACGCCTCTATCCTAACCCCGAATTTGTTGCAGGCATCAACGCATATGACAACGATAATAAAAAAGTGATTTATGCAGGTCGCAATGGACAAAAAACCTTCGATTTTCAACAGTTGATCCTATTAGGCGGAAAAAGAAAAAATGAGATCAAACTATCAAAAGAAAATACAAGGCAGGCAGAATATGAACTCGAAAATCTTCTTCGCAACCTCAAATATGAACTGCATACCAACATGTATTCATTGCATTTTGATTTACGTGCATTAGACAAGTACGATATTCAACTGAATCAGCTCGACACTATCATCACGGCCTACCAGGAGCAAGCTAATAAAGGTAATATACCCCTTAAAGAAGTGATTCGCCTTCGATCTGTATATATCAGACTTAATAATGATAAAACAACGATCATCAATTCCATTCAACAGCAACAAAAAGATCTGCAATTACTCTTACAAACAAAGGAATTTATATTTCCTGATATTGACCATAGAGTGCCCCCAAAATTCAAACAATTACCCACTCTTGATACGCTTATTAATCTCGCATTGCGTAACCGACAAGATCTTAAGCTAAGTGAAGTCGGACAAAGTATCGCCGATATCAATGTAAAATACCAGAAAAGTCTTGCTGTTCCCGACCTCACACTGGGGACTTCCTATGACCAGATGGGTGGTGCATTTAATCACCAGTATATGTTTACCGTTGGCGTTCCTATTCCTCTCTGGCATCGGAACCAGGGAAATATAAAAACCGCTGAAATCCAGAAAAAATATACAGAAGTAAACAGAGACTTTACTATAACAACTATTGAATCGGAAATATTCCAGGCATGGTCAAAGATGAACAGAAGCATACAGGAATATAAAAAAGTGAATGAAGTGTACAATAATGATTTCACGGAAGTATTCAATGGAATGCAAATAAACTTTCTGAAAAGAAATATTACGCTGGTTGAATTCGTGGATTTTTTTGAATCCTATAGCGAGACCGTCGCAGAGGTTTATGAAATAAGAAAAAGACTGGCACTATCTGCAGAAAACATCAATTACACAACAGCTTATGAAGTTTATTAAAAAAATATACAGATGAAACGAAACACAATACAGTTGACAAATGACAATTGATAAGTGACAGTTGTTCCATTCGACCATTGAAATGCGAAGTATTCACTGAAGTCAATAAAAAACTTAATGTACGAAGTAAAAATAAAAAACACACGGATGAAATATTTTAATATAAATAGTATCGCCTATAATAATAAAAATGCGAGATATACTATTCCGCTAAACATACACCTTACATTTACAAACATCCTATTCTTCTTATCCTTTACCATACTGCTTTGCTCCTGTAATGGTCATGCTGAAGAAT
>CAZSFY010000037.1:0-35884 GCA_964606315.1 uncultured Chitinophagaceae bacterium
GTCCCGCTCCACCAGCAAACTATTTGTACCGGTGTAATATTGGGTTAGGTGTTCCTGATTTTTCTCTCCAATTATAGTTTGATCATTTGCTTTGCTGTGTGATTCTGTATGCGCCCCTTCTATTTTTTATCTTTTTTCCAACTGATCCAAGAGAATAGGTCGATATTTTTTAGTTGTGTTGTTGGTCTGAGCTTACCCTTTTCTTGTTATTTTTCTCACTTAGTTTTACAGCATTAATACATTTGTTATGCAAAGTAAACATGCTTCTACAATTGATGAATATATAGCTGCATTTCCCGGAGAAGTGCAGTTGTTGTTACAGCAAATACGCGAGACTATTCACAAGGCCGTGCCTGAAGCGGAGGAAGCTATTAAATATGCTATTCCGACCTTTGTTTTTCATGGTAATCTTGTTCATTTTGGCGGCTATAAGGAACATGTTGGTTTTTATCCCGCTCCTACCGGCACTGAAGCTTTTAAAAAGGAATTGTCACCCTATAAAACCAGTAAGGGGACCGTACAATTTCCCCTCAACAAACCCTTACCCTTATCATTGATCACCAAAATTGTTCGTTTCAGAGTAAAAGAGAATCTCGAAAAGGCCAAGAAGAAAAAATCAAAGTGAGAATATTATAGAAAAATACTTTGACATTTTCAATAGTGATAAAACATTTTATAGCCGCATTTTCACCTATGCCAGGTAGTTATGTACTATTAGATTTGCTTTGGTGATTATGGCAATTATTAAGAAAGACGTTCTATAGAGTAGGAGGTTGATAATTTGTACAGTGTCAAACCCCAGAGAGATGCTTGTTTAATAGAGTCCCAAAGTGGTGATGACAGTATGATCTCTTTTAGAATGGCTACTAAGTAGGTATATTAAACTCTTACTTACAATATATTGTTTAATTGAAATTGCTAGGAGACCTTTATCCATCACAGCCCTTCATTTCCCCTTGTGAATGAACGTTTTGCAAGTATGAAAATCACTTATATTTGCTGGAGTTCTAAACGAATAACCAACAAATCATATTTATCTTTAAGATATATTGGAAGGGTATAAAAGTACACGTGTACTTGTATGCCCGTTTTTATTTTCTGGGACCCTGAGAACAAGATATCATATGTATTGAGCGTTAAGTAGTTGCGTAAACTCGGTGTGACTGAGGAGGCGAAGCTATGCTAAAAAATAATAATATATAAATGGCTTATATTGCGCATCCAACGGCTGTAATAGATGAAGATTGTCTGATTGGTGACGGAACCAGGATCTGGCACTTCACGCATATAATGCCGGGAGCAGTTATTGGGGAGCGCTGTAACCTCGGTCAGAATGTAGTGGTTTTGCCCGGTGTCAGGCTAGGCAACAATGTGAAAGTGCAGAATAATGTATCGATTTACGAGGGAGTGATCTGCGAGGATGATGTGTTCCTTGGTCCCTCGATGGTGTTTACCAATGTAGTTAATCCCCGCAGCGCTATTGTCCGTAAACATGAATATCGTCAGACACTCGTCAGAAAAGGAGCAAGCATTGGCGCCAATGCTACCATCATTTGTGGCAACGAGATTGGCGAGTATGCCATGATTGGCGCCGGCGCCGTAATTACCAAACCCGTGCTACCTTACGCATTGGTAGTAGGCAACCCCGCAAGGCAAATAGGATGGGTAAGTGAAGCCGGTCATAGGCTGGAGTTTGATAACAATATTGCTAAATGTTCCGAAACAGGAGCAGTATATGTACTTGAGAAAGATAGGGTGATTAAAAAAGCATAATATAAATTTCTCTTTATGTTAGAAATGAAAAGGTTAATGATATTTTTTGGAAGCTGCTTTTTTTTATTCTCCTGCGTATCTTCTAAAAAACTCACTGATGATTCCATTTACTTCAAAAACATATCAGACAGCGTATTAAAAATATCCGGGAGTCATTATGAACCCTTAATACAGAAAGGTGATATTTTATATATCGGCGTAATAACACCGAATGAAAAGAGTGCGCAATTGTTTAATCAACCAAATTTTTATGCGGGATCAGATCGAATAACCGGAGTAGCTTCTGCTAATACTTCCAGTGGTCCTACACAAGGGTATCTTGTTAATGAAAAGGGTAATATTACCTTTCCCTATCTTGGAAACATCTACGTAGCAGGATTAACTAAACAGGCACTTTCGGATTCCTTAAGTAATAAACTGCGAGCATACATAGATTCTGTAATTGTAAATGTTCGTTTACTGAATTACAGAATTACAGTATTAGGAGAAGTGGCTAAACCGGGTACCTTCTCAATTCCCAGTGAAAGGGTTACCATTCTTGACGCTATTGGATTGGCAGGAGACCTTACTGTATATGGGCGGAGAGATAATATTCGGATAATAAGAAATACCGGAGATATAATCCAAACAGAAACTATTGATATAAACAAGGGCAATATTTTTACTTCCTCATATTTTTATTTACAACCCAATGATGTTTTGTACGTTGAAATGAATAATCGCAAAATTCCCAATACCGATCAGGCTGGTTTAAGAAGAGCAAGTATAGCTATTGGTATTATATCAGCGTTCGGTGTAATCATCAGTACTATAAATGTTCTAAATAATTAGAACATAAAAATATATGCAAAACGATTCGAACATTTATACTAGTAGTGGTTCCCCAACCGGGCCAACTATGGCAATCAATGCTAAAGAGATTCTGTTAAAATATTTGCACCATATCAGGTTGTTTATATTGCTTCTTCTGTTATCGCTGTGTGTTGCATGGTTGTATATAAGATATAAAAAACCTGAGTACAGCGTATCGTCAACTTTGTTAATAAGAAATGATGTTTCGAACAGAAGTAGTGGTAGTACAAATGGGCAGGATATGTTTTCTGATATTGCTCTTTTTCAATCCAATACTAATAAGCAGAATGAAATCCTTATTCTCAGCTCCCGAACAATGATGGAACGTGTTGTCAAAATACTGGGACTTCAAACACAATATGCTGTTGTAGGAAATGTCAAAACAACAAATGTATATCCTGAACAACCATTCGAGTTAAAAATCATTCAACTTAATGATAGCACCAATTCTTTAACCCTCGAAGTACGCTTTAGTAAAGATTGGTCGGCTTTAACTTTAGGGGAAAATAAAAGGCAATGGCCTGTCGGGGAAGAAATTGAGATACCGGGTGGGAGGATTAAATTTTTGGTTAAAAGGTCTGCATACACTGATCTCGATTATCGCGACTTTATAGTTAAATGGATGCCACTAAGACAAGCGGCTATATTTTATGGTAGTGGTCTTGAAGTAAAACCGGCGAATGACCTTTCAAATGTTTTGGGACTTACCTATGTTAATGAAAACTCGGTGTTGGCTAGTACTATTCTAAATACTCTTATGCAAGAGTATAACCAGGCAGCAATAGAGGATAAAAATGAGATTAACAGAAAAATTCTTTCATTTATCAATGACCGGCTGGGGTTGGTAGAAGGACAATTGGATAGTGTTGAAGGTAATCTTGAAAGATATCGTACGAGCCGCAATGTGATAGACCTCACGACTCAGTCAACAATGTATTTTGGGAATATTAGTGAATTAAATGAAGCGTTGAGAGTACAGGAGGTTCAGTTAGAAGTTGTTCAATTGCTGGAAGAGTATATTAACCAGCCTAAGAATAAGTTGTCTTTAGTTCCCTCAACTTTAGGTCTTACTGACCCAACACTTCTCGAGTTTGCTTCAGCCTATAATAAGTTGGTAAACGAAAGATTAGCTGAGCTACAAACTGGTGCCACAACAAATAGTCCTATAATCAGGAACATCGAAACAAATATAGAAGAGGCGCGACTAAAGATGCTTCAAAGTCTTGTGAATATTAAACAGGTATATCAGAGTAATATAAAGAATTTAAACAATCGGGCTAAGGCACTAAAAAATGAAATTTCATCCATTCCCTTAAGAGAAAGAATGAGCAGGGAAAAAGCACGTCAGCAGGAAATAAAGCAAAATCTGTATTTATATCTGTTACAAAAGCGGGAAGAATCAGAAATTGCACAAGCTTCCACAATTGCCAGTTCCCGAATAATTGATACTGCATTACCTTTATCCAATAAGGTAAATCCTATTCCTTTAAGAATATATGGAATTGCCTTGTTGGCTGGATTATTGATTCCAATCGCTATTATATATATCAGGGATCTTTTGAATGATAAAGTGACAACAAAAGATGACATTATTAAGGATACAAATACTCCGATAGTAGGAGAGATTGGACATAGCGAGGAAGAAAAAGTACTATTGTTTCCTGGCAGCTCCAGAAGTGTAGTAGCTGAACAAGTCAGGATATTGAGAAGCAATCTTCGATTTGTTTTGAGTGACAAATCTGAAAATCCTGTTGTTTTGGTAACTTCTTCATTCAGCGGTGAGGGAAAATCTTTTATATCTACTAATCTCGGCGCTACTTTGTCGCTATCTGGAAAACGAACAGTTATTCTCGAGTTTGACCTTAGAAAACCTAAAATTCTTACTGGTCTTGGATTGCCCAAGAGTCATGGACTTACCAATTATCTGGTTGGAAGTACTTCTTTGGAAGAGTTGCCTCAAAGTGTTCCAGAGGTTGAAAATCTTCACGTCATTTCATGTGGGCCTGTTCCGCCTAATCCATCAGAGTTGTTACTTGTTCCAAAAATTAATGAACTTTTTGTGTGGCTCAAGAGTCACTATGATGCAATTGTAATTGATACAGCCCCGGTTGGACTGGTAAGTGATGCATTTACGCTCAGTCAATATGCGGATGCAACAATATATGTAATAAGACATCAATACACCTATAAGCGTCAGTTGCATTTTATTAATGAATTGTATAACCAGAAAAGACTTCCGCAGATGGGAATATTGATTAACGATGTGAAGGTAACAGGTTCGAGAGGTTATTATGGTTATGGTGCAAGGCGTTACGGATATGGTTACGGTTATGCAATTAGTGGAGTGGATAAGAAGATTAAAAAGAGGAGTTTCTGGAGAAATATAATAAAAGGAAAAATCTGATAATGAATTTGTGGTCAAGGTTCCAGGAAAGATGGCTTAACAAATTTGTTTCTTCCGACACGCAAAAAAACATATCTGTTTTAATGACAGGTACTGCTGTTGCTACTATATTTCCTATTCTGTTTTCACCGGTGATGACCAGGATCTATTCTACGGTGGATTATGGTGTTTTAGGGTTGTATATAAGTATTACTACGTTAATAGGAGTTCTTGCCTATGTTCACTTTCCCCAGGCAATAATGTTGTCTAAGGATGATAATGATGCCAGGAACGCTTTATGGTTTTCGGTTTTTTTTTGTTTGTGTGTTTCGCTGACCGTTTTTTTGATAGTACTCTGTCTGTATTTATTCGTTACCAATATAGCGGGATCAATATTAGGTAAGTGGTTGTTGCTAATGCCGGTTTCTATTTTTTTTAGTGGATCATCAGCAGCAATAATGGTTTGGGCAAACAGACATCAGCAATATAAGATATTGGCTTCCAGCCGTATGTTTCAGGCAATATTAACGGTTATCATACAAATTAGTTTGGGATTGCTGATTAATAATGAAACCGGGTTGCTTACAGGGTTCATTGTGGGTCAGATAACTATTGTACTTATTTTATGGTATCGTTTCAGAATAAATAACAACATTGCTCTGGGTCGACCGGATGCCAGTACCTTTAAAGCTGTTGCCAGAAAAAATAAAAAACTGTTTTTGTATTATACTCCCTCTGAGTTTATTAATAATTTAATTAATCAACTGCCCGTTTTTTTACTACAAAAGTTCGCTGGCTTATCGCACGTAGGTAATTATAACTTTACTCAGAGATTGTTGGGAGTCCCTCAATTGTTTTTGTCATCTGCAATAGTAGAAGTTTTTAAACAAAAAGCCACTTTTTCTTATAACGCTGAAGGAAATTGCAGGAGAGTTTTCATGAAAACATTTAAATCTCTGGTCGCTATTTCACTTATCCCATTCATCTTAATAGTTTTGTTTTCCCCTCAGTTATTTGCATTTGTTTTTGGAGAAGAGTGGCGTCAGGCTGGAGAATTTGCCAGATATTTAGGCGGACTTTATTTTTTAAGATTCATTGTGAGGCCGCTTTCTTATGTTTACACAATAGCAGGAAAGTATAAAGAGGACTTTATATTACATATAATATTTTTGATTGCAACAATTTCTTCTTTTTATGTCGCAAATCAAATTTTTACAGATAAAAAATATTTGATTTTAGTTTATTCAATTACATACGGGTTGGTTTATATTTTTCAATTTTTTAGAGCTTACGAATTAAGCAAAGGACATAAACATACAGCTCGTAGAGATAATTAAGTTGACTATAAACGTTCTCCATGATAGTTATTATTGATTATGGTCTTGGTAATCCTTCCTCAATTAAGAATATGATAAAACGATGTGGGGAAGATGCGAAGATTACATCAAATTGTAAGGATATTGCTGAGGCCAATAAATTTATTCTTCCAGGCGTTGGCTCGTTTGATCATGGAATGAAAAACCTGAAAGGTTCGGACTATTTTGATTTGTTGCAGGAGAAAGTTTTAGTCCGAAAGACTCCTATACTTGGAGTTTGCCTCGGAGCACAATTGTTAGCAGATTCAAGTGAAGAAGGAAAGGAGCCGGGTTTGGGTTGGATTAAAGGGAAGGTTGTTAGATTCAATAAAGAAAAAATGGACGCACAGCATTTAAAAGTGCCACATATGGGTTGGTCAGAAATCACGCTGAATAAAACGACTCCGCTTTTTACTGATTTTTATGCCAACCCAAGATTTTATTTTGTTCACTCCTATCATTGGGAGTGTGAGAATCCTAACGATATTATGCTTACTGCCGAATATGGTTATTCTTTCACTGCCGGTGTGGAAAAAGAAAATATCATTGGTGTTCAGTTTCATCCCGAAAAAAGTCATAAGTACGGATTAAAGTTGTATGAAAATTTCTTAAAGTATTATTGATGAGAAGAATTAGAGTTATTCCGGTTTTGCTTATAAGAAAAGGGGGCTTGTACAAATCAGAAAAGTTTAAATCTCATAAATATGTTGGTGATCCAATTAATGCAGTCAGAATTTTTAATGAAAAAGAAGTTGATGAGATCATCATATTAGATATCGATGCTACTGCGGAGAATCGCTCTCCTAATTTTAAACAAATTGAGGAAATAGCCGGTGAGGCATTTATGCCAATGGCTTATGGCGGTGGGTTCTCTAATATTGATCAGGTTAAACAGGTTCTATATTCAGGTGTTGAAAAAGCTGTATTCAATAACAGCGCTTTTAAAAATACAGACCTAATATCTGACGCTGCTAAACATTTTGGAAGCTCAAGTGTTGTAGTGTCCATAGACGTAAAAAGAAACTGGCACGGTAAAAAACTGGTCTATACTTTGAATGGAAAAAAAAATACAGGATTAGACCCGGTTCAATTTGCCAGACGTATGGAGAATGCTGGAGCGGGTGAAATCTTTTTGAATTCAATAGAAAAAGATGGAACATTTACTGGCTTTGATTTAGAGCTGATAAAAAGTGTGGCTTCGGCCGTCAGTATTCCAGTTATTGCTTGCGGTGGAGCAAGTTCTTTAAAGGATTTTTATGAGGCTGTTAATATGTGCAAGGCTTCTGCTGTTGCTGCAGGCAGCATGTTTGTTTTTCAACGACCGCACCATGCTGTACTTATAAGTTATCCATCGCAAAAAGATTTAAGTGATCATTTGTATTCCTTGGTATAATTGAGGGAATGAATTTAATTCTTGATAATATTCAATTTTGCTATAAATAAGGGCCAATGCTAGAAATTAAATTTGCTGTGTTAGGATGCGGACATATTGGGAAAAGACACGCTTCCCTAATTAGAGCTAATCCGTCCTGTAGCCTGGTGGCATTAGCAGATAGTAGATCCTCGCAGGAAACAGATTGTGTAGGATTTAATGTGCCCTACTTTTCTGATCTTTCTGAACTACTTACCAAAGGACCTGATTTTGATGTTCTTTGTGTAGCTACGCCTAATGGATTGCATGAAGCACATGCTATTCATGCTCTGCGTGCCGGTAAGCATGTAATTATTGAAAAACCTATGGCCCTAACTAAACTAGGGGCAGAACGAATCATTTATGAATCTTTGCATCAGCATAAGAAAGTGTTTTGTGTTATGCAGAACCGGTATTCTCCACCTTCTGTATGGCTAAAGGAATTAGTAGATAATAATGTTCTTGGTAAGATATATCTTGTGCAAACATCTTGTTATTGGAACAGGGATGAGCGCTATTATAAAGGCAATACCTGGCATGGATCAAAAGATCAGGATGGCGGAACGCTATTCACTCAATTTTCTCATTTTGTAGATATATTGTACTGGCTTTTTGGGGATATTAAAAATATCAGCACTCGTTTGTATAATTTTAGTCATTCAGGGTTAACCGATTTTGAAGATAGTGGGTTTGTTAGCTTCGATTTTGTAAACGGTGGAATGGGATGTATTAACTATTCAACTTCCGTATGGGACAAAAATCACGAGAGTAGTATCACTATTATTGCTGAAAATGGAACTGTTAAAGTGGGGGGACAATACATGAATAATCTGGAGTATTGTCATGTAAAAAATTATGCAACTCCCGTACTTCCTCCTTCCAACCCCCCCAATAACTACGGGAATTACATTGGCTCTGCAGCAAATCATCATTTTGTTTTTGATAATGTCGTTAATGTATTAAAGAATAATGGAACTATTACAACTAATGCTATGGATGGGTTAAAAGTGGTTGAGATTATTGAAAGAATTTATTCGCAAGCAAGAATTTAATAAAATTAATAAGTTGAATATTTTACTGGATAATTACTATGATCAAAAATTACTTAAGAGTAATCTTGTTGTAAATGGTGGGAGAACCTATCAACAATGCTCATTGAGTGTAATGGACACAATTGAAGATCCATATATTAGATTTGACGTTAGCGGTGTCTCTAATTATTATGAACAATATAAGAGTGCAGAAGAAAAGTATCTTTTTACCGGAAATGATGGTAAAGAAAACCTGATGAAAATGAGCGACGAAATTATAAGATCGGGTAAGGGGAAAAGATATGACTGTATTCTTGGATTAAGCGGAGGTGTTGATAGCACCTATTTATGTTGGCTTGCTAAAGAACTTGGACTTAGACCATTAGTTGTCCATTTTGACAATGGGTGGAATTCAGAATTGGCAGTATCTAATATTGAAAGAACTATTTCCAAACTTAATTTTGATCTTTTTACATATGTTGTAGATTGGAAGGAATTTTGCGAACTTCAACTATCTTATCTTAAATCTTCTGTAGTAGACATTGAGGCTCTTACTGATCATGCGTTTATGGCAGTATTGTATGAACAGGCCCGTAAATGGAAAATAAAGTATGTGTTAGCAGGAATGAATATTGTTACGGAGCAGGTATTGCCAAGTTATTGGATATTTAATAAAGGAGATGTGGTAAATATTAAAGATATCCAATCAAAATTTGGAAATATTCCTGTACGTAACTTAAAATCTTACCCCTTCTTAAATTATAAGACTAAATGGTATTGTGATAATGTACTTAAGTTGAAAGTGTTTACTCCCCTTAATTTTATTGAATATAGATACGATGAAGTAAAGGACCTAATTACGAGGGAATTGGATTGGCGAGATTATGGTGGGAAGCATTTTGAATCAGTATGGACAAGGTTTTATCAAGGATATATTTTACCAAGGAAATTCAATATTGATAAAAGAAAGGCGCATTTTTCAAATCTAATTTTTTCTGGTCAATTAAATAAGAATGAAGCAATTTCTCTTTTGTCTAAACCTATTTATGATTTAAATTTTTTAAAACAAGATATGAGCTTTGTACTCAAGAAGTTTGGTTTAAAAGATTTTGAATTTGAAGAACTTATGCGGAGACCTAGAGTAGAGCATTCAGAGTTTAAAACTTTAAAAAGTTATAAAGCAAGATTTCCTATTATAAGGTATTTTTCCAGGTTGAAAGGCTTTTTTGATTATAAATGATTTCCTTTTTAAGAAAAAAACGCATTCTTGTTATTTCTCCACAACCATGGGGAGGGATGTGGATTTCTAAACACCATTACGCTGCAGAACTTGCTAAACATGGTAATACCGTATATTTTTTAAATCCGCCAACTTTCGATTTAAGATACGGAGAGTGTAGAATTGCTTCTCGTACTGCAGAAAGTATATATATTATTGATTATAGGCCGATCTTCCCCATGAGGTGGAAGTTTAGATTTAAATTTTTTTTTGATCTCTTTATGAGATTTCAAGTTAGAAAAATATTGGCTTTGACTGGACACGAAATTGATATTGTTTGGGATTTTGAACCAAATAGGCAGTTTTCCAATTTGGATTGGTTTAAAGCACCCATTAAAATTTATCATCCTGTTGACATTACGTCGAGAATGACAGAAGATACAAAGAATGCAAATGTTATTTTTTCAGTATCACAAGTTATTCTCTCTTGTTTTAAAAACTCGCTAATTCCTAAATACTTTATTAATCATGGCATTGGCGCCCCTTTTCAGAATATTGCCTTGGAACGCTTGAATAGTATAAACAGTATAAATAAGAATTCAGAAGGAATTAAATTTGGTTATGTGGGTAACCTGCTTATGGAGTACATAAATCACGATTTATTTGAAAGCATAATTATAGAGAATCCCGATATTGAGTTCCATATATGGGGCCCTTTTGACTATTCAAGAATAAAATTTACGCCTACCATCGAGTCCAGAATTAAATCTTTTATTAATTTTTTAAATAATCAAAGTAACGTGATCATGTACGGCATGAAACATCATTCAGATATATTGCCACTGATGAAAAATATGGATGGCTTTTTTTGGTGTTATGACCACGTGCGTGATCCAAATAAAGGTTCAAATTCGCACAAGATCTTAGAGTATTGTAGCATTGGTAAAGTAATTGTTAGTACACTTGTTTCTACTTATAAGAATCTTACTGATCAAGATATTATAGTATCTGCGGATTCCGATAAAGAGTTTAGAGATTTGTTTTCCAGAGTAATAAGTAATATGCAGTACTATAATTCTTCAAAATTAGTTGAAGCAAGAATTAAGCTAGCGCTTCAGAATACTTATCAAATACACTTAAATTATATTGATTCTATTCTTGAAAAGATACATTGAATATTTATCTTGAACTAAAAGTCCCCTTGGATGAATATTAAACGGCTCCCAATTATAAGAGGAATAAATAGAAGACTGAAAATATTCTTAAGTACTTTCGAATTGTACATACCTCCCGGGCATTACTACAGTCCTATTGTCTCTCAGAGGGAAATTAAAAAGGAGGAAAATAGAATATTTAAACAAACGAATGATATTTCAGGGATTGATTTTAATAATGATTTGCAACTTTTCCTTTTAGAGAACTTTAAAGATTATTATAGAGATTTTATAGATGACTATAGAACAAATGAAAATAGAAAATATACTCCTTTAAATGGTTTTTATGGGTATAGCGATGGAATATTTTTATATTCAATGATTAGGTATTTTAAGCCAAGTAAAATTATAGAAGTAGGATCTGGTTACTCCTCTGCTCTTATGTATGATGTAGTAAACATATATTTTAAAAATCTTGTTTCCCTTGTGTTTATTGAACCCTATCCAGAGGAACGGTTACTTAAATTTTTCCATGACAGTTATAAAAATATTGAGATCATAAAATCAAATGTTCAGAATATTTCGCTCGTCAAATTTGAGCAACTGAAAAAAGATGATATACTATTTGTTGATTCTTCTCATGTCTCTAAAACAGGTAGTGATGTTAATTTTATCTTATTTGAAATTTTGCCAAAGCTAAATAAGGGTGTTATAGTTCATTTTCACGATATTTTTTATCCCTTTGAATATCCTAAAGAACATGTTTTAGGAAAAAGATGGTTTAGCTGGAATGAAGCATATACTTTGCGAGCTTTTTTAATGAATAATAGTGAATGGGAATTGCTATTTTGGAATTCATACTTAGAAAGTATTCAAGGCCAGAGTTTAAAAAAATATTTCCCAGACTATTTTAAAGGGGGAAGTGCAAGTATATGGATTCGAAAAAAATAATCAATTTTTCTGATTTTATCGATGATTTATATATCTGTTATTATCCCTACTTTAAATAGATATAGCGATTTAAAGAATACAATTAACGATCTTTTATTGCAGGATTTCGAGGACTTTGAAATAATAATTATTGATCAATCTTCGAATTCAAAGGATTTATTTAATAATATTCCCAAAGTAAGATACTTTTATCAGAAAGAATTATCGGCCTCCAAGGCAAGAAATAAAGGTATAATAGAGTCAAATGGTGAAATATTATTATTTCTTGATGATGATGTGATAATAGAGAATAAAAGTTTTCTCAGAATTTATTATACCAGATATAATAGTACGAAAGTTCCTGGTATTGTGGGTGGTGTTTTGGAAAATAGGCAAGAATTAAAAATGACTAGGCATTGGATGAGTAGATTAAAAAAGACAGGATGGTTATTTTTTCCTCAGAATTATGGCCATGAAACTTTTGTTGACGTTGGAAGATCTTGTAATCTCTCTGTTAGAAAAGAATATGCACTTGAAGTAGGTGGAATGGATGAGAACTTTGACAAAGGTGCGCATAGAGAAGAGGCCGACTTTTGTATTAGGATAAAGAAAAGATATGGATCTTTTCTTTATTTGCCAGAAGCCACTCTTTTTCATATTGGTGCTCCTAACGGCGGTATTAGAAATTGGGGGGGTAGAACTGCAGTAAAGGCCCAGCACCACTTTGATGGAGCAATATATTTTCTTTTTAAAAATGTGTCAATATTTCATTTCCTTCCTCACATGCTTTCTATGTACTTATTTTTTTTTCATAAAAACATCTCAATAACAAAGCCTCATTTTTTTTTCATTAGTATATTTCGAATGATTAAAGCAATATTCTTTTCTATTAGAAAATTGTCAAAAGGACCTAAGTATCTAAATAAAGATTTATCTTAAAAATGAGAGTTTTAGTTTATTGTGAATCCTTAGTAGTGCCTTCTACTGGTACACCCACAAGAGGGATGTTGAAAAAATTAATTGAGATAAGGAATGACCTTCATTTTTTACTGGTTTTTAGGAAGAATTCGCAAAGGAATAAGATTGTAAAATCTTTTCTGTTAGAAATATCGGCTTTGAATAATTGGGAATTAGTTGTCTATCCTATTTCTAGATTTAGAAGCAACCTATTGGGGCTCTTAAGGTTTAAAAACTATTGCAATATAAATTTAAAGGCTGATCTGTATTTCAATTTAGACTGTAACTCTTTGGGAAAACATGCTCACCCACTAATTATTGTAATAGCTGATCTTTCATCTTTTAAATCTTTAAAATATAGTAGTTATAAGAGAACGTGGCAACTTATCCTAAGAAGATTTATGATTAAAGATGGAATTAATAATAGCGACAAAATTATTTCTATATCTAATTTTACAAAACAGGAAATCGCTTCATTTTTTCCAGAATCATATTCCAAAATATCTGTCGTCCACAATGGTATTAGTGATATTTGGTTCGATCATCCTTTTGGCCACGTACAGTTAAATAAAGATAGATATTGGATATGGTGGGGAATGATAACATCAAGAAAAAATCTAACTAATTTGCTAGAGGCTTACGGCAATTTGAGGAAAGATGGAGTAGATCTTCCTGACATTAAAATTATATATGGGAATACTATGATTCCTAGTGATATTGGTCAGCTAGTACAAAGATTAAGAATTTCAAATTATATTTTATTTGAAAGAAGTAAAAATATAGATGACTTAATTGATACAGTCACTTTAAGTGATGGTCTTGTTTTTCCGTCTTTAATTGAGGGATTTGGAATGCCTGTAGTTGAAGCCTTCTCGAGAGGTATTCCAGTGCTAACATCGTCTACTTCAGCATTGAAAGAAATTTCTGGCGGGTTGGCAGTATTAGTTAATCCTGAAGATACAACTTCGATTCAACAAGGCCTTCTTGAATTGAATAGAGCTTCAAAAAATCCTGACGAATCAAATAAAAGGAAATCTTGGGCTCAAAATTTTTCTCTTTCTAATATGACTGAAAAAGTTTCTAGTATTCTTCACTCATTTAAAGCTGAATAATTTATATGGGATTAATTAATAATAACAGATAAATTACAGTCTACTCGCTGATTTGTTTCCATTTTTTTGACTAGTTGTGTAAAGTTTAGTTAGTTAACATGTATAATTATCCTATAATAATTGCATCAGATTTAAAGAAAGTGGCGGAAAAGCAAGCTGTGCTTAGCCTTAGTGTCCCGATCTGGGTAGCTTGGCTCTTTGTATTTACGGTGTTTTCTAGAGAGATTGGGTATGCTTCAATTGCTGGAATTGATTTTGATTTAATAAGTTATACTTTCTTTATATTGTATTTTTTAATTCAATTGAGAAGTCTGTATATTAACCAATATGTGGTTGGAATTCTATTTTTAATTTTTGTTTCGAGTTTGATTTCTAAAATATATTTAGAATTTCAACTCCAGCCTTTGTTTAAACAATTTATCCCAATTAGCTTATTATATATATGTAGTTATGATATATTTTATAGAATTAGCTACAAAAAATTATTTCAACTCTATTTTAGAATTAGTTATTTAACTGCCATATTTGGTCTTATTCAATTTTGGGTAAAGTTTTTTTTTGGTATTAAATTATTAACCGATTACTCTCAAATCTTTGTTGATTCCATAGCCCCTGAACCATCACACTATGCGATAATAATATTGCCGGCGGTCACGTATTCAATATTTTATTTCAGACAGTATAAACTCCAGGCGTTTATCTTAATTTTGGCATTGTTATTAACTACTAGTTCAACAGCCTATCTGGTACTACTTGTTGTACTACTTCTAATATATAGGCGTATTCAATATCTTTTATTTATTGGTCCAATTCTGTTCCTTATATTCAATAATTTTTTATTTTCCTATGATAAATTTTACATACGCTACTTGGGATTTGCTTCTTACTTTGAAAACAGGAATTTTAACCGTATATATGCTGCTACATCAGTTTCTTTCCTGTCAAATGCAGAGGTAGCTTTGGCTTCTATCAAACAAAGCCCGCTTTTAGGTTCTGGCTTAGGGGGACATGAAGAAATGTACGCAAAACACTATGCAAGCTCTGCTTTTCGTTTTTCATATATCTATGGTATTAACGCTGCTTCAGCCCACAGTTTACTTATACGTATAATTTCAGAGCTAGGAATAGTGGGTTTTGTATGCTATATATGGGGTTTGATTAAATCTCTGTTGCTGGGCGCTGATGATTATCATCGCGTTATTTCAATTGCTTGTTTATCCCATTTTCTGGGAAAAGCATTAAAGCTGGGTGGGTATTTTGACTATGGCACTCCTTTCTTTGCAATGTTGTTATTCTTTAACTTTTTAGACTACCGTTCTAAAACGAAGTTCTCTAATTAAGTAGATTGAAAACAAAACCCAGAATACTGATTTTTTGTGACTGGTTTGAGCCGGGGTTTAGGGCAGGTGGACCTATTCGGTCTATCTCTAACATTATATCATCACTATCTGATAAGCTGGAGCTTTTTATTATTACCAGCGATAGAGACTTGGGCGATAAAAATGGTTATGAAGGAATCACTGTGAACAGGTGGATAAAAACAAGCCAGTACTTTATATATTACGCCTCGCCAGATAATTTAACGGTAAAAAAAATAAGAGAGTTAATCAAAAACATTGACCCTGTTTGGATTTATTTGAATAGTATGTATTCAATGAAATTTTCTCTATTTCCTCAATTAGCTTGTTATTTTTATTCTGACCAGAAACCTCGGATACTTCTTGCTCCGAGAGGAATGTTAAAAAGTTCAGCCCTTAAGTTTAAAAGATCAAAAAAGAAAATTTTTCTTTTTTTCTATAAACTATTGAAATTAGACCGGAAAGCCATTTTTCAGGCAACTTCAATAGAAGAAGTTGAGGATATTAAAACAGCAATATCAGTCCATTCAAGAATAATACTGCTACCTAACTTGTCTAATTTGAATGATGAATTTCAGCCGGTGGCGCATAAAGAAAAAGGGCACCTGAGGCTAATCTTTATTGGACGTATACATCCTATTAAGAATCTTTATTATACACTTGATTTATTAAGCAAATCGAACGGGGGTTTTTATTTGACAATTGTTGGCGAAATTGATGATAACAATTATTGGGAAAAGTGCCGAAAATTTGTTTCGCAAGTAAAAAATATTACAATTACAGTGCTTCACGAAGTTCCACATAAAAAAATTGTCAACTTGATTCATCAACATCATGTTTTAATTCTTCCTACTAAGGGAGAGAATCATGGGCATGCGATTTTCGAATCTCTCTGTGCAGGTCGGCCTGTAATAACAAGCGACCAGACTCCGTGGCGTAATCTCTCGAGGGCTAAAGCAGGATGGGATATACCGCTTACTGATGCTGATTTTTTTATAGAAAGAATAGAAGAATTAGTGGATATGGAAACGGATGAAATTAATATATGGACAAAAGGGGCGTGGGACTATTCAAAAAATTATAATGACCATAATAATACCAGAGCTATTAATGGCTATTTAGATTTCTTTAGGAATGGGCAATAAGATTTTAATAACAGGCGGATCAGGTTTTATTGGCAGTAATCTTATTAAATTCCTTTCAGAAAAGGACGAGTTTGATATTCTTAATGTGGACATTGTATCAGATGATAGTTCGGTCAATGCCCATAATGCAGTTTTAGTTGATTTGCTTGACGAAAAGTCATTGTTTTCTGTAATAAATCAATTCTCACCACATTACGTTATCCATTTAGCTGCGCGTACCGATTTAAAAGGATCTAAACCGGGCGATTATGCAGTGAATACTATTGGTGCCTTGAATTTGATGAATGCCTGCAAAAGCATTAATACAGTAAAAAAAATAATTTTCTGCTCATCAATGCTTGTGTGCAAGGTTGGGTACACTCCTGCAACAGATACCGATTATTGTCCAGCCAATGCTTACGGACAAAGTAAAGTGGACATGGAAAAAATGATTAGGGCGCATCATCAGGGTTGGCAATGGACAATTGTTCGGCCTACCTCAATTTGGGGACCGGGATTTAAAGAGCCGTATAGAAATTTTTTTGATACTGTTGCCGCCGGAAGATTCTTCGATCTGGGAAAACATTATTGCAGTAAAACCTATGGCTATATTGGGAATACAGTGTATCAGATATATAAAATTCTGGAAAACCCTCATACAGATCGAAAAACGTTTTATTTAGGGGATAATCCTCCCATTTTTATATCGGAGTGGGGTAAAGAGATTGCAAAAGCGATGAATGTAAAAAAGCCAGCTACCGTTCCTTTTTTTCTTATAAAAGCAGCGGCCTACGCGGGAGATCTGCTGAAATATATAGGGATTAATTTCCCCATGACATCTTTCCGATTGAAAAATATGACAACAGATAATATTCTTGATCTTACAGAATTATATAACGTTGCTCCTCATCCTCCATTTTCGAGACAAGAAGGAGTGGAATTAACTGTGAATTGGCTTAATCAATTAAAAGAAGAAACTAAGTAATGTACATTTTAGGGTTAAATGCGTACCATTGGGATTCCTCTGCCTGTTTGCTGAAAGATGGTGAGATTATCGCCGCTAGTGAAGAAGAACGCTTTAACAGGATTAAACATTGGTCAGGTTTACCGCTGGAGGCAATAAAGTTCTGTCTTGATGCGGAAGGTATACCCCTCTCGGCAATTGATCATATCACAATAGCACATGACCCCAAAGCCAAACTGACGAAAAAAATCGCTTATAGCGTATCTAATTTTATTACGCCGGACTTTATCATCAAAAGATTAAAGAGAACAGGTAGGATAGGAGATATTACAACATTGATCGCAGACTATCTCAATGAAGATGTTAAATCACTAAAGGCGCAATTCCACAATATCGAACACCATAGAAGTCATCTGGCTTCGGCTTTCTTCGCCTCTCCATTTAAAGAATCCGCAGTTTTGTCGATTGACGCATTTGGCGATTTTACTTCTACAATGACCGCCAAAGGAAAAGATAATAAGATTGAAGTAATAGATTCAGTATCGTATCCGCATTCAATAGGAATGTTCTATACTGCCCTCACGCAATATCTTGGATTTCTTAATGTGGGAGATGAATATAAAGTTATGGGCCTGGCTCCCTATGGTAAAGCTGAATATGTCGATAAACTGAAGGATATTATATGTATCAAAGAGAATGGTTTTTTTGAACTGAATAGTAAATACTTTAATTATTTCAGAAAAGGTGTGGTGATGGAAATGAGAGAAGATAGACCTTTTTTGGGTGTCATCTATACCAGGGAATTAGAAAAACTATTAGGACCGGCGCGACAAACAGGTGAAGTAATTAATGATTTTCATAAGAATATTGCTGCTTCCGTTCAGCAGTTGACAGAAGAGATTATTTTTCATATAGCTTCTTATCTGAGGAAAAAAACGGGTTTATCCTATCTGTGTATGGCGGGTGGAGTGGCTCAAAATTCGGTTGCCAATGGAAAGATTGCTAAAGCAGCGGGTTACGAGCAGATATATATACCCTCGGCCGGACATGATGCCGGGCTATCCATGGGTTCCGCGCTCTACCTTTATAATCATATGCTGGGGCAACCTCGCAGCAAGCCGGTTTATACTGCTTACACTGGTAGCCGATTCACGAACGATGAAATAGAAGCTTTTTTGCAACAAAAAAATATACCCTATCGCAGACTGGAAGATGAACAACTGTTTGATGTGGTGACCGAAAAGCTTATCGAACCGGGAGTGGTGGGGTGGTTTAACGGTCGTGCGGAATTTGGACCTAGAGCGCTGGGTGCGCGTTCCATATTAGCTGATCCCCGCAATCCTAATGCCAAGGATCTGCTCAACAGCAAAATCAAAAGAAGGGAAAGCTTCCGGCCCTTTGCTCCCTCGATCCTGAAAGAGTATTCGGCCGACTTTTTCGTAAACGCCGCTGAAGTGCCTTTTATGGAGAAGGTATTTCCGATTAAACCGGAAAAACGTATACTGATACCGGCAGTTACGCATGTTGACGGCACGGGCCGCCTGCAAACGGTCGATCAGGCAGTTGCACCGCGTTATTATGGACTGATTGACTGCTTCAGGAAAAAAACCGGTATTCCTATTTTATTAAATACTTCTTTCAACGAAAACGAACCCATCGTAAATTCGCCTGCAGAAGCGCTGGACTGTTTCCTGAGAACACAAATGGATATGCTGGTGCTTGAAAATTGCATAATCGATAGAAATAATATGAAATAAACATTCATATAAAGTTTTTATTTTCAGTAATGGAATGAAATTTTTATACGATAAGTGCTAACCAGAACCAGCACAGAGGATGCAAAAAAGAAAAAGGAATGAAAATTTCGATTATTACAGTAACACATAATTCTGAACAAACCATCCGCGACACGCTCGAATCGGTCGGTCAGCAGGATTATTTGGATATCGAACATATTATTGTTGATGGACGATCTATTGATAACACAATGTCGATTGTGAACCAGTACCCTTATATCGCTAAAATATTATCTGAAAAGGATGATGGAATTTATTATGCCATGAATAAAGGCATACTACTATCGGGCGGAGAAGTAATTGCTATACTGAACTCAGATGATATTTATAACAACAATCATGTGATCTCAAAAGTAATGCGTGCTTTCGAAGACAAAACGGTCGATGCTGTTTATGGCGATCTCCAATACGTAAAACAGGACGACACTTCGAAAATTGTACGCACCTGGAAATCGGGATCGTTCAATAAAGAAAAATTTTATTTCGGATGGATGCCTCCTCATCCTTCTTTCTTTGTTCGCAAGAAAGTGTACGATGAAATAGGAAAATTCAATACACAATTGGATACTTCGGCCGATTATGAGTTTATGCTTCGTGCCCTCGTGAAAAATAATTATAAGGTAAAATATATTCCGGAGGTGCTCGTTCGTATGCGTACAGGAGGTGCAAGCAACGGCTCAATTAAAAAACGTATTCATGCAAATCGTGAGGATAGGAAGGCGTGGAGCCTGAATGATATAAAACCATATTTTTTCACCATTCCGTTGAAACCTATCAGAAAAATATTTCAGTATATATTAAAATAAAGTCTTTGGCGATCCACGATTGACAATAGAAAAAAATTGACAACTCCAAATGAAGAGAGCATTAATCACCGGCATAACAGGACAGGACGGATCTTATCTCGCAGAACTTTTGCTGAAGAAAGGGTATGAAGTTCACGGATTAAAAAGGAGAAGTTCTCTTTTTAATACCGACAGGATAGATCACCTGTACCAGGATCCTCATGAAAAAAATGTGCATCTCAAACTGCATTACGGCGATCTTACAGATGCTACTAATCTGATAAGAGTCATTCAAGAGGTTCAACCCGATGAAATATATAATCTTGCTGCACAGAGTCATGTGAAGGTGAGCTTTGAAACACCAGAATACACCGCCAATTCCGATGCGTTAGGTCCGCTGCGTATACTGGAAGCCGTTCGTCTGCTGAATCTGGTGGATAAAACCAGGATATACCAGGCTTCCAGTTCAGAGATGTATGGAAAAGTACAGGCCATTCCGCAATCGGAAACTACACCTTTTTATCCGCGCTCGCCCTATGCCGTGGCGAAGCTTTACGCCTATTGGATCACCGTTAATTATCGCGAAGCCTATAACATGTACGCAGTAAATGGTATTCTGTTTAATCATGAATCACCTGTGCGTGGAGAAACATTTGTGACCAGGAAAATCACCCGTGGTCTCGCGAAAATTCTAATGGGATTACAGGATAAAATTTATCTGGGTAATCTCGATGCGCAGCGCGACTGGGGTCATGCAAAAGATTATGTATATGCCATGTGGAAAATATTACAGCAGCCCGAACCGGAAGATTATGTGATTGCCACCGGTGTTACCGTTTCGGTTAGGGAATTTGTAAGAATGGCTTTTCAGGAAGCAGGAATTACTCTTGAATTTGTAGGAAAAGGAGATAAAGAAAAAGGAGTGATTACTAAAGTTGATAATGAATATGATACAGTAAAACCGGGTCTTGAAGTTATCGCCGTCGATCCAAAATATTATCGTCCCACAGAAGTGGACCTGCTCATAGGAGATCCTACGAAGGCGCAGGAGAAACTTGGATGGAAACCTGAATATGATTTGCAAGGATTGGTAAAAGAAATGGTACAGGCAGATATAGAGAATTTCAGAAGAGAAAAGCTATTGAAAGATTCCGGATTTTATATCAGAAACCAATATGAATAAATCGTTTCTATTCTCATGATCTCTTTCTTTAAAAAGAAAAAAATACCGGCCCCTGATTTTAGTTCCCTGGTGAGTGATATGCACTCGCATATATTGCCGGGTATTGACGATGGTTCGCCAAATGAAAAAGTATCCATAGAGTTGATAAAAGGTTTACAGGAACTGGGATTCAGGAAGTTTGTGGCTACACCACATATTCTTTGGGATATCTATAAGAATGATAAAGACTCTATTCAGTCGGCTCACACGATACTGAAACAGGAGTTGAAAGAAAACAATATGGAAGTCCCTTTGCGGTTTGCTGCAGAATATTTTTTGGATTATCATATTGATGATCTTATTGAAGAAGGCGCTAAACTCCTCACTATAAAAGATAACTGGGTGCTGACCGAATTCTCATTCGTTAGTGCACCGCTGGATCTGAAAGAAAAATTATTCGCCTTGCAAATGGCCGGCTATCAGCCAATACTCGCTCATCCTGAACGGTACACTTACTTCGCCAGGAACCTTTCTGTTTATGATGAGTTGCGCGAAGCCGGTTACCTGTTTCAGGTAAATCTCCTGTCGTTAGCAGGCTATTATGGAAAGATACCCCTTGAAATTGCTTCCCACCTTGTTGAAAAAAAATATGTAGATCTGTTAGGTACAGACCTGCATCATACCCGTCACCTTCATGTTCTCCAGTCAGCGGGACATCTCACAGATATTATCAAAAAACTGGAAGATGATGGCCTGCTATTGAATTCTTCGATTTGATTTTTTCCTTTTTCCTCATTGTTGTTAATAGATGCGATCTGCGTCTCGCTGAATCATGTATTTTTATGTATTTCGCCAGTTTGGATGAAATGATTTTTTGCCTATCAGGTAATTTTTTACCCTTCAGTTAGTGCAGTCTATTTCAATCAAATCATTCGGTTTATTATCCTACAACAAACTCATTCACTTTCCGTGACTCAACACCCTCTTTTCGGGCAGCTTTTCAAATGGATGATATTTCAATCAGATTAGCCTTTTCTAACCAGAATATAATACACTTTTCAAATAGTCATTTTGGAAGCTCTCCTTATTTCTCCATTAACAATTAGAAAATGTTAGTTTTTCAATGATCTCGGGGAAGTGTGTTAGCAGGACTGATTATTTTCACAACAGGTTATATGTTAATTTGCCACTGGTTTTTCTCATCAATATTGGGTGAGACGTTACCGATTCGGTAATTTTGCTGTTGCATCCGAATATTATAGAGCATGAATGAAACTGAAGTTATATTAGTGAACGAAGCCGACGAGCAGATAGGCACGATGGAAAAGATAGAGGCGCATCAAAAAGCATTGCTGCATAGGGCGTTCAGTGTATTTATTTTTAATAGTAAAGGAGAAATGCTCCTGCAACAGCGTGCTATGGAAAAATATCATAGTCCGGGTTTATGGACAAACGCCTGTTGTAGCCATCCCTCACCGGGAGAAGATACACAACAGGCCGCAGAAAGAAGATTGTTTGAGGAATTAGGATTTAAGGTTCCCTTAAAAAAATCTTTCTCCTTTACTTACCGGTCGGTTTTTGACAATGGCCTTACTGAACATGAGTACGATCATGTCTTCACCGGAACCTATGATGGTGATATTCACTCCGACCCGAAAGAAGTAATGGCTTACAAGTTCAGTAGTATAGAAGAAATTAACCGGGCATTGGAAAAAGACCCCGGACGGTTCACTACCTGGTTCAACATAGCATTTCCCCTATTAAAGGATAAACTATAGAAATCTGGTTATACATAGTTTTTTTTATTATAATCCTATGAAGATCATCACCAACTCACTCCATGTAATGGTATTATTTTTACCCGATTATTTCACTAACAATTCATGAACAGTGAATTTGGATTGCTTACGACGGAACTTCCCAATAGGACCTATAAACTCACACTAATCTGCACCGCTGATAACTAGGATTTTTAGTGGACCATTGATATTGATCAGGATCATCCCTGAAACAATTTTCCCGCTACCCCTTCAGCAAGGACAAATCCTCCATTTCTCTTCTAACATCTTGCATATTCGTTGTTAATATATAGAATAAAATCTTATTATTGTTTGAAACCGCCTGTGAACTTTTTTCTACATGCTTCACGGTCTGTTATTTGCACCTTAGAGCTAATAGCAAATTTCCAGGCTTATATTAAATGATGACAGAACGGAAAGAAACATTAAATACGGAAAATATTAACAATCATCCCGAACAACAAGTAGGGAAAAAGAAGCGGTCGCTGGCTGGAAAAATACTGCGGGTAACCTTTAAGGTAATACTGGGTATTATCCTGCTGGTGACACTTATTGTCTTTCTCATTACTACTTCTCCCGTCCAGCAATTTATTAAGAATAAAGCCACAATCTGGTTAAGCAATAAACTTGATACTAAGATTGAGATCGGTAAAATATACATTGGTTTCCCCAAAAAGATAGTACTCGAGAAAATATATGTTGAGGACAAAACAAAAGATACTTTGTTATATGGCGGAGCTATCAAGGTTGACGTGTCCATGCTCAAATTGCTCCGGAACGAATTGGAAATAAGTGAAGTGCAGCTATCGGATATTACCGCCAATGTAAAACGCCTGCTACCCGATACCATCTATAACTTTCAATTTATCATTGATGCTTTTGCTTCGGCCGATACTGTGCAAACAACCAGCAGTGACAGCAGCTCCATGAAAATTTCGGTAAAAGAAATTACACTGGATAATATACGTATTGCTTATGATGACGATGCTTCTGCCTTATATGCAAAACTTAACCTGGATAAGCTGAATGTACAAACTGATAACCTTGACCTCGACAATCAACGTATAGTGATTGACAAGGTAGGTCTTGATAATACATTCGCTTCAATAAGATTAGGAAAAACAGCACAGGAAAAAGCGGGGGAAACAACAGAAGATATTGGAGATGGAGAACCCGAAGCATCACCAGGATGGGAAATAGTTGTGAATAATATTGCGTTGAATAATAATCATTTTGTATTTGACGACGATAATTCACCTAAGGTGGAAAAGGGAATGGATTATGTGCACCTCGATGCTTCTTCGCTAACATTACATGCACGTGATTTTTATTTTACCACCGATTCAATAGCCGGCGCTATTACAAAAGGAGAATTAACAGAAAAAAGCGGGTTGATCCTTAACAAACTGACGACTGAATTCTCCTATGCAGGGAAAGGCGCTTATTTGAAAAATCTCGATATTCAAACTCCTGGCACTGCTATTAAAAGAGATCTGGTGATAAGCTATCCCTCTATGGAGGCTTTGCAAAAAGACATTGGCCAATTACAAATGAATATTGATCTTGAAGAGAGTCATGTGAAAGTAGGAGATATATTATTGTTTGCCCCATTCCTGGCCAGTCAGCCTGGTTTTGACAATTCTGAAAATATCTTATTGGTCAATGGTTCTTTAAAAGGAAAATTGAATGACCTCGATATTCCATTATTACAATTAAGTGCATTTAATAATACAAGGATAGATGTGCGCGGGCGCGTTAAGGGATTACCCGATGCCGATAAAATTAATGGTCATTTGGTTATTAATGACTTCTCAACCAGTAAAACAGATATTGTTTCATTGCTGCCAAAAGGCACTCTTCCTACGACCATTACTTTGCCTGATGTAATGAATCTCAAAGGAGAAGTGACGGGCTCAATGAATAAGATGAAGACTGATCTGCGTTTAAGCACTAACCTGGGAAGCGCAGTATTAAACGGAAATATTGCTAATGCTACTAATACAAAAACAGCTACCTACAATGCTGTAGTCGAAGCACGACAATTGCAGCTCGGAAAAATTTTGCAGAACGATTCTATGTTCGGACTATTATCTGCACGTATCAGCGCCTCGGGGAAAGGGTTTGATCCCAAAACCATGAATGCGAAATTGAACGGAGTGGTTACCGAAGCTGTACTAAACAGGTACAGTTATAATGATATTGAATTTTCGGGAGAACTGGCTGATCAGCAGGGCAATATCAAACTGGATATTGACGATCCTAACCTCCGTATTGCTTTAATAGCCGATGCTAATATTTCAGGTGAATATCCTGCTATTAAATTAAACGCTAACATAGATACTATCAACGCGTATGTACTTAATTTTACAACGGATACTTTAACGTACGCTGGAAAGATAGAGGCCGATTTTCCTAATACGAATCCCGCTGATTTAACTGGTAATTTATTTATTACCCGTTCCAATATTGTATCCGGCAATCAATATTATCACCTTGATACAGTATCTCTTCAATCAGGAAAAACAGATACAGCCAGTTTTTTACAAATGGATGCCGATGGTATTCATGTCGCGCTAACAGGAAAATATAATCTTGCACAATTAGGGTCGGTAATTCAGCAGACTATTCAGCCTTATTATGCTTTGGATAGTGTGGCTAATAAAGATACGCTTGATCAATATGATTTTAATGTGGTAGCCAGGGTTGAAAATAGTCCTTTGATTAAAACTTTTGTTTCTTCTTTGGAGAGGATGGAGCCTATACAATTCAATGCGCATTTTGAGAAGGGAGGAATTTTTAATACCCACCTCGATGCACCTTTGATATTAATGGGCGCTAATAGGTTGCAAAAATTAAATCTGGAGGCGGAAACGAAAAACGATGCCATCAACATTAATACTTCTATAGAACAGTTTGCGGCTGGTGAATCGATGATCATCTATGGTACTTCATTGGATGCGAAGATCGCAGATAACAAGATCAATTTCCTGCTGAATGTGGAAGACCAGGAAGAGAAGAATAAATATCGTTTAGGCGGATTGTTTGAACAACCCGAACCCGGTGTAAATGTTTTTTCTCTTTTGCCGGATGAGTTGTTATTGAATTATGATAAATGGAACGTGCCAGAAACTAATTTGATACGCCTGGCGAATAATAATATTTATGTCCGCGATTTTATTATTAGTAGAAATGGACAAAAACTAGGAATAAACAGTAGCAGTGAAGAGAGTAATTCGCCATTGAACGTGAATTTTTCTGATTTCCGTATTGAAACGTTTACTGCTTTTGTTAAACAAGACAGTTTATTGGCAGGTGGAACAATTAATGGTGATATTGTATTGAGAGATGTAATGCAACAACCAGTCTTTACTTCTAATCTCAGTATTTCCAATCTGACTGTTTTAGGAGATACAGTGGGTAATTTGGCTATTAAAGTAGATAATGAAACGGCCAATGTGTTTAAGGCAAATGTTGAACTTAGTGGTAATAATAATGAAGTAGACATAACAGGTGATTATACAATTATTCCTAATGAGGATGGATTGGCTAATCTCGTTATGGATATCAAACGGTTGGAGATGACATCTGTAGAAGCGCTTTCAGCAGGCGCTATCAGAAGAGGAAGCGGATATTTGAGTGGAAACTTCGATCTCAAAGGAACATTCAGTAAACCTGATATAAAAGGAGAAATTAATTTTAATAATGTTGGTTTCGTTCCAGCTATGCTTGGTAGTTATTTTACTATTGATAATAAGAAAATTGCTGTTTCCAATAAAGGTATTTACTTTGATAAATTCACTATAAGGGATTCTGCTAACAATGATTTGCAGTTAGATGGCTGGGCCTATACCGATAACTTTACCAATTATAAACTTGACCTTAATCTCACAGCTGATAACTTCCAGGCATTAAACAGTACCAAACAGGATAATAAACTTTTTTACGGTCAATTTTATTTTGATACTGATTTACGGATTTCTGGTACTGAAGCCAGTCCGAAGGTAGATGGAACATTAATAGTAAATAATAAAACAAATCTTACTATCGTGATGCCGCAGGCCGATCCTGGAGTAATAGAACGCGAAGGCATCGTAAGATTTATTGATGCAGATTCTATTAAAACCAACCAGGTAGTGGACCTTGCTATGGATTCACTCAGTAAATCTGATATTACCGGGATGGATATTTCGGTAAATATAGAAACAAATAAAGATGCTCATTTTACTCTGGTGATTGATGAGAGAAATGGTGATTACCTGAATATTAGTGGAACGGCACAGCTTACTGGTGGTATAGATCCTAGTGGTAAAACGACCCTTGCAGGAAATTTTGATGTGGAGAATGGTGCTTATCAATTATCCGTTAACCTGCTGAAGAGAAGATTTGAAATACAAAAAGGCAGCCGGATCACCTGGCTCGGTGAGCCAACGCGTGCTGATATGAACCTGACTGCTGTGTATGTGGCGAATACAGCTCCTATCACACTTGTTGAGGGACAGGCTAATGTTTCTAATATTAATATATTCAAGCAAAAAATTCCTTTTAACGTCGGATTGATATTAAAAGGTGAAATGCTGAAACCAGATGTGTCTTTTGATATTACGCTTCCTAACCAGGATTCTGTTCAATTAAATGTTTCCGGCGAAGTAACCGACCTGGTAGAAACCCGCCTGGCACAGTTAAGAACCCAGACTTCAGAAATGAATAAACAGGTATTCGCACTGCTGTTATTAAACAGGTTTGTAGCGGAGAACCCTTTTGCCAGTAGTGGCGGAACCAGTGCCGAAACAATGGCCAGGCAAAGCGTGAGCCGTATCCTAAGCGATCAGCTAAACAATCTTGCTGCAGATTTGATTTCAGGTGTGGATATCAATTTTGATTTGGCTTCATCTGATGATTATACAACAGGATCGCGGCAGAACCGTACTGACCTGAATGTATCTGTATCCAAACAGTTGCTGAATGACCGTTTGAGGGTTACTGTTGGTAATAATTTTGAAATTGAAGGGCCACAGAGTTCAGCCACCGGTGGCGAATTAATAGGCAATGTGGCTCTCGACTATATGTTAAGTAAAGATGGCAGGTATATGATCAGGGGATATCGTAAAAATCAATTTGAAGGTCAACTTGATGGTTATATTATTGAAACAGGATTGAATTTTATACTAACATTCGATTATGAAAAGTTCAGGGACCTTTTTCATAGTCCTAAAGGGAAAAAGCTGGTAAAAAGAGCAAATGCTGATAAGAAAAAAGAATAATAGTTAATGATGATTCGTAGAATAGTTTGTTATCTGATTGGAATATGGTTATTGTGGGGTATGATATCGTGTAATAATACCAAATATCTTCCTGCAAATGAATCATTATATACCGGTGCAGAAATTAAAATAGAAAATAGCGACATAAGCAAAAAGAAAAGAAAAGCGCTTACTGCTGAACTCCTCGATCTGACGCGGCCAAAACCTAATGCCAGTGTTTTTGGTCTTCGACCAAAACTTTGGTTCTATAATATTGGCGGCAATCCTAAAAGAAAAATATCTGTCAGAAGGCTTATTAAAAATATGGGTGAGCCACCTGTGGTACTCAGCGATCTGAATATTGAAAAGAATAATGCTGTGCTGCAGAATCACCTGGAGAATAACGGGTTCTTCAGGGCGGAGGTTTCCGGTGAAGTAGATATAAAAAAAAGAAGGGCACAGGCAACGTATCATGTGCATCCCGGTCCCGAGTACCTGATTAATAAAGTGGAATTTGATAAGGATTCATCCGTAGTACAAAAGGCAATTAATAGAACGATCGGGGGAAGTTTGCTGAAACCGGGCAAACCTTTTGAGTTGGATATGATAAAAGAGGAGCGGGCAAGAATTGATAGCAGGCTTAAAAACAGGGGATTTTATTTTTTCAGTGAAGATCATTTAATAGTTGATGTGGATACAACTATTGGCGATCATAAGGTAAACCTGTTTGTAAGGAAGAAGCAGAATATACCCAATCAGGCTAAGAGAATATACAGGATCAACGATGTAGTTATTTACCCAACTTATGATTTGGCTAATGCTGACGAGGATACCAGTAAAAAATTTGGTGTGATGCACTATGATTATCTCGTTGTTGACTCCAGCAAAAGTTATAAGCCCAGGTTGTTTCAACAGGCTATGCAATTTGATAAAGGTGATATTTATCGTAGAAGTGAACACAATGCTACATTGAACAGGCTCATTAATATGGGTATTTTCAAATTTGTAAAGAACAGGTTTGAAACGGCAGGCGATACATTATTAAATGCTTATTATTATTTAACACCGATGCCTAAGAAATCTTTAAGAGCGCAGATTGGTGGAAGTACAAAATCGAATAACTTAACCGGTTCTCAACTTACATTAGGATTTACCAACCGTAATGCTTTCAGAGGTGGAGAGCTGCTCACGGTTAACGCCAATGCAGGGGCAGAAGTACAAGTTAGTGGTCAGTTCAGAGGATTTAATACGTACAGATTGGGTGGCGAAGTTAAATTAGGAATACCCCGGTTTGTTATTCCGTTAATCAATATTAATCCGAGAGGGGGTTTTGTTCCGCGCACAAACATATTGGTAGGATATGATTGGTTATATCGTCAACGGTTATATACTTTGAATTCTTTCAGAATGGCATATGGTTATTCCTGGAAAGAATCTGCGCAGAAGGAACATAACCTTTATCCCATAAGTATTCAATATGTGCAGCCTTTGATGGTTACACAGCTTTACAAGGATAGTTTGGGTAATAACCCCGCTCTTCAAAAGATCATCGATACGCAGTTTATTCTGGGTGCTACCTATAATTACCAGTATAACCAGCTGATTGGAAGAGTTCCCAACAATGCATTTTATTTTAATGGATTAATTGATGTATCAGGTAATATTGCCGGACTCATTAATAGAAATATTATTAAGGAAGGTGATACTGCAAGAATGTTTGGTGCGCCTTTTTCGCAATATGTTAAAGCTGAGTTTGATTTCAGGTATTACCGGAAGTTAGACAATAATGGAAATGTTTGGGCAAACCGGTTGATTATTGGAACGGGGCTTCCTTATGGAAATTCAAGAGAGTTACCATTTATCAAACAATTTTTTGCTGGAGGTAATAATAGTTTAAGGGGATTCAGAAGCCGATCGGTTGGTCCCGGAAGTTATCGCGCACCGGGATTGGATGTTCCCGGATCTTTTGTGCCCGATCAAACAGGTGATCTTAAACTGGAAATTAATTCTGAATTAAGATTCAGAATAGTTAAGCCTGTTTTTGGCGCCTTATTTATTGATGCAGGAAATGTATGGCTATACAATGAAAGTGCTATTAAGCCAGGTGCAAAATTGTCCAATAACTGGTTTAAGGAAATGGCAGCAAGTACAGGTGTTGGTATAAGACTTGATCTTTCGGTATTGGTGCTTCGCCTGGATCTGGCTTTTCCTATCAGAAAACCCTGGTTACCAGAGTCTGAAAGATGGGTGTTTGATCAGATTAGTCTGGGCGACAGGGATTGGAGGAGGCAAAACCTCATTTTTAACCTGGCTATAGGTCACGCTTTTTAGTTGATGATTTGCTTCTACAAATTATTTTAGAAAGGAATGGTTTAAATGCGTTTTATAGCGGCATGGTTATTTAATCTTTAGAGTCGTCACTTTATTAATTAAATATCAAAAAATTGTAAGCCATGGCAAACACATCAAACCAGGGTCGTCAGCAAGGTTCTGAACAGACTCGCCAGGATCAACATCAATCACAACAACATCAGGATACAAGAAAGGCAGGAATGAGCGAACAGGAGAAAGACCGTGATCGTTCACGCGAACAATCTGAACAAGGTATGCCCGGAAGAGAAAATGTTTCCAGCCGGGAGACTGATGTTGATCAGGATCTGAATGATGACCGTAATGAAGGAAGAGAAGGAAGAACTGAATCTGAAAGATCAGATAAAGGCAGGCAACAAAATAAATGATAATACCTTTGATTGCACCATTCATGTAAGATGGAAAAATCTTCAGAGCCGTATAGCTTTGAAGATTTTTCTTTTTATACTAACCGTTCTTGTATCAAACAGCAGTTGAGTTGAGATAAAGGTGAGGTGATTAATAACATATCGCGCTATTGAAAATAACCGATCCAACCAGCGACGAAAACAGCCGATAGGAAGCTAGTGATTTTACAGCAGTCAATACAAAAGTATTGCCTCTGATGAATCTACATGCAGGCTGAAGGACCTGCTAACAAATGATCATCTGAAAAGTGTATTATATTCTGACTGCTTTATCCGGCCACTTCAAAAGTGTACAGTATTTCAGTCAGAAATGCCCTTTTTGATGGAAATATCATACACTACCTGAAGGATAGAAAATTACCTGGTAGGCAAAAAACCTCTCATCCAAACTGGCGAAATATCTTACTGATATCAGTTAAAATCGGACAAATCTTAAAGTGTTTAGACAACACGTTAGTTAATATTAATTTATCTGCTCATAGTGGCTGTAGGTTTTTCTGTAAAACATCCAATAAATAATAGGGAATACCAGCAGTGTTAAAATTGTCGCGGTAACCAATCCCCCGATAATAACTATGGCCAAAGGTTTTTGTGCTTCTGATCCTATACCGGTTGATAAGGCTGCTGGCAGTAATCCAAGAGCAGCCATTAAAGCAGTCATTACCACTGGTCTTGTTCTTATTTTAACGCCTTCTTTAATAGAGGCGGCCAATGGTATTTTTAATCTCAGCTTTTTATTAAACTCGGATATCAGGATCACACCATTCTGAATACAGATACCAAATAAAGCGATCATTCCCACACCCGCCGAAATACCGAAATTAATGCCGGTAATATGTAATGCCAGGATACTTCCTATTAATGCAAAAGGAACATTTAATAATACGAGTCCGGCATCTTTCACATTTCCAAACATGATAAATAATAAGATGAAAATAGCGATCAGACTGATAGGTACAACCGTAGTGAGCCGTTCTGTTGCTCTTACCTGGTTTTCAAATTCTCCTGTCCAACGGATACTGTATCCTTCTGGTAATTTAACCAGCTCATTTACTTTTTTCTGTGCTTCTGCAATTGTACTACCGAGATCACGTTCTCTTACTGAAAATTTTACACCGATAAATCGTTGCATGTTTTCCCTGTACACAAATGCAGGTCCGGTTACTGTTTTGATAGCAGCGATTTCTTTGATCGGTATTCTTTCGCCGCGCATGGTAGGAACCATAATATTTCCTATATCTTCCACGCTCTTTCTGTAATCGTTTTGATATCTTATTCTGATGTCAAATTTTCTTTCCCCTTCATATTTTGAAGTCGCCGTTTTTCCGCCGATAGCCATCTCAATCACTGCCTGTGCTTCTGCTTTCCCCACCCCATAAATAGCCATTCGCTCTTCGTCGAGTTCAATACTAATTTCCGGCTGACCAATATTCTTAATGACTCCCAGATCCTTGATACCTGGAATATCCTTAATGGCTTCTATCACTTTCTGCGAAAGACTTTCTAATGTGTACAGATCGTTGCCGATGATCTTGATACCATTTGATGCCTTGAAACCAGCTACTGCCTCCGATACATTATCAGAAATAGGTTGTGAATAGTTATAAGTAATACCCTGGTAATGTTTTAAACGATTATCCATTTCCTCAACAAGTTTTTCCTGAGATATTTTTCTCTTCCATTCTTTTTTATCTTTTAAATCGACCTGGAACTGTACGAAATAAAATCCATTAGGATCAGTTCCATCGTTCGACCGTCCAGCTTGTGAAAGCACCTGTTCTACTTCATCGAATGATCGTAACTCTTTTTTAAGTTCATTAGTGATTTTATTAGTTTCATTAAGCGATAAACTCATAGGTAGTTCAGCAGTAATCCAGAGCGCTCCTTCATTCAGTTGTGGTAAAAACTCTGTGCCCATCCACCTCATCGAAAAGAAAGTAGACAGCATTATTAAAACAGCAATAGTAAGTGTCATTTTTTTATGACCGAAAGCCCAATCGAAACTTTTCTCGACCCCACTGTTGATTTTATTGACGAACCAGTTATTTTTTTCTTTTACATTTTTCCGTAATAATATCGAGCTCATTACCGGTACAAACGTTAGTGAGAATAACAAAGCGCCTAATAGTGCAAATCCTAATGTCCAGGCAAGAGGTGAAAACATTTTTCCTTCTACCTTTTCAAAAGAGAAGATAGGTAGCAATGCAGTAATGATGATCACTTTGGAGAAAAACACTGCCTTACCCATTTCGGTACCCGTTTGCTTGATGATGCCGAGCTTCGACAGCTTATTGAATTTTTCTATGCCTACTTTTCGGGCTTTATGATCCAGCGCTACAAATAATCCTTCTACCATTACAACCGCACCGTCAATGATGATACCGAAATCGATGGCCCCGAGTGAGAGCAGGTTAGCGCTCATACCCTTTAAACGGAGACATAAAAAGGCAAATAATAAAGACAAGGGGATAATAACACCTACAATTATCGTTGTTCGCCAGTCGGCCATAAAGAGAAATACAATAGCCGTAACCAGTATAATACCTTCAAGAAGATTATGCATTACTGTGTCGGTACAATACTTCATCAGGTTATCGCGATCGTAGAAAGTTTGAATTTTAACATCCGATGGCAATACATTTGTATTGATATCATTGATTTTTGCTTTTAACGCTTTCAACACATCACTTGGATTTTCTCCTTTGCGCATCACAACGATGCCTTCAACAACGTCGTCATTATCATTTAATCCAACCTGTCCAACGCGTGGGGCACTTGCTTCCAATACTGTAGCTACATTCTTCACTAAGACTGGGTTGCCATTCTCATTATCAATAATGGTATTTTCTATATCCTCGATAGAGGAAAGTAAACCTAATCCCCGCACAACGTAGGCCTGACCATTTTTTTCGATAATATCACCACCTACATTGAGATTACTGCCGGCAACTTTTTCGAAAACCTGTAATGGCGTAAGATTGAATTTTTGCAAGCGTACAGGATCAACACTGATCTCATAAATTTTTTCCTGTCCCCCGAAAGCTACAATATCCGCAACACCTGGTACTGCTCTTAGTTGCCGATCTACTACCCAGTTTTGCAATGTCAGCAACTCCCTGGTATCTCTTTTACTGCTTTGTAAAGTATATCTGAATATTTCTCCGGTAGGTCCATAAGGTGGTTGTACATCAGGCTCTACTTCATCCGGTAATTGCACGTTACGTAACTGGTTATTGACCTGCTGTCGCGCAAAAAAATCTTCTACCTCATCTTCAAATATTATTTTCACGACCGATAAACCAAACATGGTTACCGAACGGATACTTGTTCTCTTTTGCACGCTATTCATCGACACTTCTATAGGTGTCGTAACAAATCTTTCTACTTCTTCGGCGCTTCTGCCTTTCCATTCTGTTACAATAATAATTTGTGTATTGGTAACATCCGGAAATGCTTCAATAGGAATTTTGGAGTAGCTGTATATTCCTGCAAAAACGATAATTCCTACCCAGAAGAAAGTAAAGAATTTATTTTTTAAGGAAAAAGCTATTATATTTCGAATGAACTTATTCATATAGATTTATTTGCACATTAGTTTTCACTAAGCGCGTTATAGATTAATAGCTGATTACCGGTGACAATACTGTCGTTTTCATTAATGCCTTCTTTAACATAGGTAATACTGTCTCTTTGTTTATATACAGTTACAGGGCGTATTTCAATATCGGTTTTGTCTTTATATACTACAACCCAGTTTTTGCTCTTATCAAAAATGATAGCTGATGAAGGGACCACTACCATTTGATTTTCTTCTATATGGTCAAGTGAGACGGTTACACTCATTTCTGGTTTGAGTGCCAGGTCGGCATTAGGTATGGTGATCCTCACTTTCATAGTTTTTGTTTGAGGATCAAGAATATTGAATATTCTGTCGACCTTACCTGTAAATACTCTATCGGGGTAGCTGATGGTTTTGATCTTTGCATTCATTCCCTGTTTGACTGCTGCAATTTCTGTTTCGTTAACGTTGGCAATCACCCACACTTCATCGATCTGTGCAATAGAAAACAGATTGTTGACATTGCTGCTATGCAGCAACATGTTTTGTGTTACATTTTTTTCAATAACGAATCCGCTGATAGGAGCCGTAACATGATACAATGAGCCTTGTTTTAATCCATAGATACTATATACTTCATTAATCCGCTGTAAAGATGCTTTAGCTTTTTCCAGTTCTTTTTCTGCAGCCACAATATCTTTTTCTGAATTCAGTTTTGAAGCAAAAAGATCCTGGGCCACTTGCAGATTTTTCTCTGCAATAGCGATATCATTCATGGCATCGAGCCGTTGGTTTTCATAACCGGCTACTTCCTCACTTCTCATAACTGCCAGTATTTGCCCCTGCTTTACATAGTCACCAAGCTCGACATTAACTTTGGTAACATTACCTCCTACGATCGGGTAGACCTGAGACATTTTACTATTATCGGCCTGTATCTTTCCATATAATTTTAATTCAGTACTCACCGATTGTATAGTGGCTTTTGCAAATGTTGCTTTCGCCAGCATGGTGTCTGATAATCCTGTTATTTCTTTTTCATATTCTTCAGCATGACCATTACAGGAGCAAAGCAGTATGGTAAAGGATAAGAAGAGTAGAATGTTTGTAAACGTAAGGTGTATGTTTAACGGAATAGGATAT
>CAZSFY010000038.1:0-33040 GCA_964606315.1 uncultured Chitinophagaceae bacterium
ATTCCCCAGGCGATGATCGAACGGGTAGAGATCGTAAAAGGGCCGGCATCTACACTTTACGGCAGCGAAGCTGTTGGTGGACTGATCAATGTCATTACCAAAAAACCGGCTAATGCACCACTTTTATCAGCCGATGTATTCGGAACAAGCTGGGGTGAGGTAAATGCTGATATTGCTGCTAAGTTTAAAGCCGGCGAAAAAGTGCAATCATTATTAGGAGTGAACTATTTTAACTATCAGCACCCTATTGATAATAACAACGATAATTTTACTGATGTAACACTTCAAAACAGGTTTTCTGTTTTTAATAAATGGAACGTTGATCGTAAGGATAACCGATTGTTTTCGCTGGCGACACGTTATGTGTATGAGGACCGCTGGGGCGGTGAAATGAATTGGAACAGTAAATATCGTGGCGGCGATGAAGTGTATGGTGAAAGCATCTATACCAACCGTTGGGAAGTTTTTGGTACTTACGAGTTGCCAGTGAAGGAAAAAATTATGTTCCAGTTCAGCGCTAACGGTCACGACCAAAACAGCGCTTACGGAAATGAATTTTATATCGCAGACCAGTATATTGGTTTTGGACAACTCACCTGGTTCAAAACTTCAGGAAAACATAACCTGTTAACAGGTCTTACTTACCGCTACACTTATTATGACGATAACACTCCTGCAACGTCAGATGCTACCGATATTAATTTGAATAAGCCCACAAAAACAAATCTGCCAGGTGTATTTGTGCAGGATGAGATTGCATTAAATGATAATAATAAGCTCTTGCTGGGAGTACGTTATGATTATAATTCATTACATGGAAGCATTCTGTCGCCACGTATCAATTACAAATGGAGCTCTCCTGATAAAAATAATGTATTGCGTTTAAGCTTTGGTAACGGTTACCGTGTTGCTAATGTCTTTACTGAAGATCATGCTGCGCTGACGGGAGCAAGAGAAGTTGTATTTGAAACAGCATTAAAACCTGAAACGTCCTGGAACGGAAATATCAACTTTGTGAAAAAAATAGTAGCCGGAAATACTTTCATCGGCCTGGATGCCTCTGCCTTCTATACCTATTTCACGAATAAGATTATACCTGACTATGATACCGATGCCAACAAAATTATATATGATAACCTAGATGGATATGCGATTTCAAAAGGTATCTCTCTGAATATCGATGTGGTGTTTTCAAATGGGTTGAAGTTGCTGGCTGGTGTCACTGCAATGGACGTATATAATACAGAAGAGGGCGAAAAAACACGCCAGATGTTTGCTGAAAAATTTACAGGCGTATGGAATATTGGTTATCGTTTCAGGACTATCGGATTAACCGTCGATTATACAGGTAATCTCTACGGTCCTATGCGTCTCCCTTTATTAAGTGATAGGGATCCTCGCAACGAATATTCTCCCTGGTGGAGTATTCAGAATATTCAACTGACAAAACGGATAGGTGAGAGAGTAGAAATATATGGTGGAATTAAAAACCTGTTGAACTGGACGCCTGATAAAGGAAATCCGTTCATCATTGCAAGGGCCTATGATCCGTTTGATAAAAATGTACAGTTTGATGTTAACGGACAGGCGATGGTGACACCCGATAACCCTTATGGTCTGACGTTTGATCCGTCCTATGTATATGGCCCTAACCAGGGCAGACGGGGTTTCGTGGGGTTGCGTTATAATTTATTCCGATAATATATTGATATACAAAATAACATAAGTTTTATAGAAAAATATTATTAGATTAGTCTAATTTTATTATTTTGTGGAACTAAATGAGACAAGATGCTGAAGAATAGGAACGGGGTTCAACATTTAGGACAGTTAAAAAAGGGGCAGAAGGCTGTTATAACAGGTATATCAGCCGATTGCAGGAGTGAAATAAAACAACGCCTGCTTGATCTGGGATTTGTCAAAGGAACGGAGATAGCTATACAAAATGTAAGTCCTTTGAAAGATCCTATAGCTTATACGATACACGACACGCAAATCTCCCTTCGGAAAGAAGATAGTCAGCATATCCTGATTGACATTAAAGACAGTGAAGTATGACAAAGACAGTCTGTGAAGTTTGTGAATTTAATTCGGCTACCACCTTAAAAAAGTTGGGAGAACTATCAGGGAAATTCGATTACGCCATAGCGTTGGCCGGGAATCCTAATACCGGTAAGAGCACTGTATTCAATGCACTCACCGGCCTTAAACAACATACAGGAAACTGGCCGGGCAAAACCGTTACACGCGCAGAAGGAAGTTTTTTATATAAGGAGAAAAAATACAAAGTCATTGATCTTCCCGGAACATATTCACTGCTGGCCACTTCTGATGATGAAGAAGTAGCGAGGGATTTTTTATTGTTCGGCAAACCGGATGTAACTGTAGTAGTGGTAGATGCAAGTCGTCTTCAACGGAATCTCAGTCTGTTGTTACAGGTAATGGAAATTACCAACAAAGTGGTACTATGCCTTAATCTCATGGACGAAGCCCGTCGACATAATATCCGGATTGATACCAGGACGCTCTCAAGAGATCTGGGGATACCGGTAGTGGCCACCAGCGCCAGAACAAAAGAGGGTTTGCCTGAGTTATTATCTGCTGTTCATCAGGTGGCCACTGGTTCCATTGTACCCAAGAAGAGTAGTCTGATTAATATTCCTGAAAAAGCAGGCGAAGCCATTCACAAAATAGCCAATACATTATCTGCTCTTGATCCTGAACTGCCTAATACAAATTGGTTAGCCATGCGAATAATTGAAGGTGATGTAAGTATTACTTCAGCATTACAACAAGGCGAACTATCTGAAGCCATCAATAGCGATAATATGGATATCGTTCTCACAATGGCAAATGATTATAGAAATGAATTGGGTGACCAATATAAAAGTAATCTTATAGAAGCGATATATGCCAAAGCTACGCGCATTGTGAAAGCATCTGTGGCTTCAGATACTTCACAACGGTCGTTCAGGGTTGACCGTGCAATAGATAATATCGTAACGCATAAGGTTTGGGGATTTCCTATCATGTTCCTTTTGTTGGGATTGGTGCTTTGGCTTACCATTATAGGAGCAAATTATCCTTCTAAAATGTTGGCGACATTGTTACTGGATAATGTATATCCATTTCTGAAAAGTGTAGCCGAAACATTAAGTTTTCCCTGGTGGTTAAGCGGATTTTTAATTGACGGAGTATATCTGGCTACTGCCTGGGTAGTATCGGTGATGCTTCCTCCTATGGCTATTTTCTTTCCGTTGTTTACACTGCTGGAAGATTTTGGTTATTTACCGAGAGTGGCATTTAATCTCGACAGGATATTTAAAAAAGCCGGGGCGCATGGTAAGCAGGCGTTGACAATGAGTATGGGTTTCGGTTGTAATGCTGCAGGTGTAGTAGCAACACGAATTATTAACAGTCCGCGCGAAAAACTGATTGCTATTATCACCAATAATTTTTCGCTGTGCAACGGCAGATGGCCAACCCAGATACTGATCGCTACTATTTTTCTTGGCGCTTTAGCGCCTGCAAAATGGGCAGGAACAGTTTCTATGCTGGCGGTTATTAGCATTGCCGTTTTAGGCATCGCCTTTACTTTTTTTACTTCCTGGTTGTTATCTAAAACATTATTAAAAGGAGAAGCTTCCTTTTTCGTTTTAGAACTCCCTCCTTACCGACCTCCAAAGTTTTTACAAACGCTCTACACTTCACTGATTGACCGTACGTTGATCGTGTTATGGAGGGCTGTTATTTTCGCAATGCCTGCAGGAGCCGTAATATGGCTTATCTCTAACATCAACATCGCCGATCAGAGTATTGCTTTATGGTTGATCAATGGCCTCGATCCGGTTGGATTATTTATTGGATTGAATGGTGTTATTCTATTGGCATATATCGTGGCTATACCCGCTAACGAAATCGTTATTCCCACAATACTCATGTTAACAACATTGGTAGTCGGAACAACCTCCCTGGGAGCCGGTGCAGGAGTAATGTTTGAAGGTTCCGATCTGGAAGTTGCCTCATTATTACGGGCCGGGGGATGGACAACATTAACGGCAGTAAATCTTATGCTGTTCAGCCTGCTTCACAATCCATGCAGTACAACTATTTACACAATATATAAGGAAACCGGTAGCCGAAAATGGACCACCGTAGCCACACTGCTTCCCATAGTATTCGGCATCATCGTATGTTTTTTGGTAACCGTATTCTGGCGTTATTTTTCTTAATTGTTTCTGACTCCTTTTTTTATACTCCATCAATTTAAGAACACGTATTTTTGTGCCCCGAAGATTTTCGGCCGTTGTATTTATTGTAAAACGCTGGAACACATTGAGTTTTAAGAGAAAATTCTGGAAGAATGCTATTACTGTGGGGGGATATACCTATACCGCTCAGCTCATCGGTTTTCTTTCTTCTACCATAACATCAAGGCTACTGCTACCCGAAGTGTACGGGTTCTTTGCTCTCATTACTGTTTTCACAGGCTTTGTATCCATATTTACTAACGCCGGCTTCGGAGCGGCTATCATCAGGCACGATTACAATACAACTTTTTACAAATCCATTCGAAATTTTACATTCTATTCGGGTCTTACCCTTTTTCTTATAATGGTACTCTTATCTTATCCTATCGCAGTTTTTTATAATAAGTTTGAACTCATTATTCCAACAATAGTTTATTCCACTATATTTCTTTTTAGGCCGTTATCGATAGTGCCAACAGCCATACTCAGTAAACATCTTGAATTCAGTTACCTGGGTAAAAGAGAATTACTTTCCATCTGCATCAGTATGGCACTCACGATCATTCTTGCCTTTTTAGGTTTCGGTTACTGGTCGCTCATTATTCCACAACTGGTAGATGCTATCGCTACCTATATTTTTCTTGAACATAAAGTAAAACTAGGTTATAAGATATATCCCTGGCGATATACCCGGGTTGCGTTCCGAAAAACAAAATCACTGATGGGTAATGTGCTTGGTTTTAATATGATTAATTACTGGGCGCGCAACGCAGATAATTTACTGGTGGGAAAAATTTACGGAGCAGCTGATCTTGGTATTTATAACCGCGCATATATGTTGCTCACTCTTCCGCTTAATATGATCTCTGGGTTGTTCGGAAGAGTATTAATGCCCAGTCTTAAAAAACATATGAGTGAAGGAGGTGATTTTCGTAAGGAGTATCAAAATATTCTGGGGATGATCAGCATTATCGATTTTCCGGTAGGCGCTGTGCTTTTATTATTTTCTCAACCCCTGGTGCTTTTATTATGGGGTAAAAGCTGGGCCCCGGTTGCTGAACTCCTTCCTTATTTCGGAATTTTAATATTAACACAAGGTCTTACCACAACCGTTGGGAATGTTAATCTACTATTAGGAAAAGAAAGAGTGAGCTTCAGAGTAGGTGTAGCAAATGCTGTGATAATGATTGGTTTCATTTTTCTGGGTGCCCAGTACTCTATGGTTCATATAGCGAGATTTTATACCCTTGGGTGGCTCGCTCTTAACATCCCGATCCTGTTATACTTTGGTTACTACCAAAATCTCGACTTCAAACCTAAGGATATCCTCTCATTTTGGGGGCCAAAAATTACGATATCTCTTGTATTGCTGGGCCTTTTATGGACCGGTACTCATTCAGTACTGCCGTTCGTCGTTGTTTTGTATGGATTACATGTATTTATCAAGCAACGTACTGAGCTTAAAAAAGCATTGGTGATCGTGAGGAATAAAGTAAAACAAAAAGTGCGGTAATACTTATGAAATATAACAACCATATTGAAAAACTATCGGCCTGCTTAAATGAATTTAACTGGACGGATTACGAAGAATCCTATTCTTCTCTTTTTGAAAAGGTGAAATTTAATTTTATCGTTGAAAATCCTTCAGCATCTGTTATTATCATTTCCTGGCGTTTTGTTAAAGGGCTAAAAAAGAATATTGAATTACTTCGCTCACAACGTAACACTAATTATGAGATCATCTTTGTCAATAATGGAAAAGATGATAATGAGTTTGCGTCAATCATCGATGATGTTGATACATATATTTCACTGAATCAGAATACCGGTGCATATCTCGCACGTAATATAGGTTCATTGTTTGCTAAAGCGCCGGTGCTCATATTCCTGGAAGATGATGGAATTATCGGTAATGATTTTGTACAAAGTCATCTTGATGCTTTCAATAAATATAATGTTATTGCCGTTCGCGGCGTTTGCAGATCATTAACGAATAATGCGTTCAATAAATTGGCCAGGCACTATTATCTCGGAAGAAGACCTTATCCGGCAGCTATTAATTTAGAAGGCAACAGTTCGTTCGATGCAAAAGCTTTTCGTACCGTAGGGGGATGGAGCAACAATATTAATTTCGGACATGGCGGACCGGAGCTTTCTTATAGGTTACTCCAGGTATATCCTGATCATCGTTTACAGATATATTCTCCCAAGCCCATTATATTTCATGATTATGCTCAAAATGATGATCATCTGAAAAATAAAAAAGAAAAACAGCAGTCCTCTTACAAAGCGTTGAAATCCAAATACCCCGATTGGGAAGTATTTATGGATAGCTGGAAGCGTTTCAATAAAAAAAGCTATCTGCTTAAATTAAAGAAAGGCGGCGGCTTTATAGAATGGATAAACAGAGCATTTGATTATATTATTTTTGGTATAGTCAGGCCGATATATAGAGTATTTCGCTCGAAAAATTAACATAATTATCTGCAATCATCTGTCTTACTGAAATTTGCCTTTCAAAACTCTTATAGAGGAAATTTCACGAAAATCAGGTAAAATGATTATATATTTAACGTGTTGTACCGTTGAAAAATTATCTGATAGGCAGCTCAGCGTTTAATAGCACACACGTTATACATTTATTCTATAAATCAGCAGAAAAATGATGTATCTACTCCACGGAAAATTAAATGCAAAAAATGGATACGCAGATGAACTCGCAAATATTCTGTTAGAAGCATCCAAACTTGTGGCTACTGCAAATGGGTGTAGATTGTACATAATCGGTAAAGATCAAAGTGATTTTAATGCTGTTTATATAACAGAAGTTTGGGACAGTAAAGAAGACCACGACAATTCATTAAAAGTAGAGGGCGTGAGAGAGCTAATCATGAAAGCAATGCCAATATTAGACGGACAACCGACCAAAGGGCAAGAGCTTGAAATTTTAGGTGGCGTGGGAGTTTAGGAGCAGTGGAGAATTGATAGGACACAGTGGACAGAGGATAGTTGAGAGTTATGAATTATGAATATCTTGTGATAGCTGAAGTGTTTCTCTAATTTTGCTGCAGGCGTAACAAGTAGAAATCGTAATCTCCACAACAATGAAATATTCCTTTTTAATTATAATGGTGTTAATAACCAACCTGACTTTGGGACAATCAAATACCCAAAAACAAAGTGAAACTAAATTAGGAAAGGATACAGCAATTTTAAATCCTAATTACGACAAAGAATTAGCCGATAAATTAAGAGGAGATGATTACGGAATGAAAAATTATTTTTTCATTATTCTGAAAACAGGAACGAATACAACTGCCAGCAAGGATCTGATTAGCGAAAGTTTCAGGGGACATATGAATAACATTAACCGTTTGGTTGAAGAAGGTAAACTTATTGTGGCTGGTCCCTTAGGGAAGAATGAAAAGAATTACAGAGGAATTTTTATTCTGAACAATCTCAAATCGATAGAAGACGCCAAAGAATTACTACAAACCGATCCAGCCATAAAAAACGGATTATTAGATTATGAAATTTTTACCTGGTACGGTTCGGCGGCACTCCCCGAATACTTGCCTTTCTCCGACAAAATCTGGAAGTCAAAGCCTTAACAAAATCAATTCGAAGAAGGCAACATAAATAAGGTTAAATTTTTTTGCATCGCTGTTGCATAAATGCCTTATCTTTGGTGCATGTGGTCATCAGGCAACTCTTACAGAAGAATTTTTAGTGGGTATTTAATACTCGTTACGTTTCTGTATGTGCTGGCGGCTAAGCATTTTCACACACATCATCATGAGTCGGATAGCAGAAGTATCGCAGGTGTTTTGATGATTTCCCATACACATTCCTGTGATATTTGTGAATTTCAGTTTACGGGTTGTATAGAGATTAATTGCTTACAAATACAACCTGTAGAAAATCTTCTTGCCAATTATTGCAGCACTAATGTGCAGAAAAATAAAATTACAAACTACACCTCTTCAATTTCTGATAGGGGACCTCCCGTAATCGCTCTTATATAATTTCAGGATCAACGTCTTCTTCCGGCAAGAACTATCAACTATGTCATGTTCTGATATAGGCTGATACTATCCACTATCAACTGTCCACTGTCAACTGCATTTTATGTGTGTATCATCCAAACGTACGCTTATTTACCTATTCCTTGTTGTAGCGTCATTGCAAAGTCTTGCACAATCTAATGTTTATCATTTGAATGGCTTGATATTGTCGGCTGATTCACTACCGGTAGAAAATGCTACTATACAATTGTTGCCTTCTGAAGAAACTGTTATTTCAAATAAAGAGGGATGGTTTGAATTTAGAAATCTATCCGCCGACAATTTTCAGGTTAGTGTCAGCATTACCGGATATGTTTCGGTGGTTGAAAATGTTCAGGTACCGCGGACAAAGCCGTTAAAAATCTATTTACAGCGACGTATTGTGGGTTTGAAAATAGTATCCGTTGTTGCAAAATCGAAAAAACTCGGGTCATCATCTGTAATAGACAGAAGCGCTATTATTCATACACAACCTACAAGTCTGTCAGATGTATTGCAACTAGTGCCGGGTCAGTTGGCTGTTAATCCCAATCTTGGTAGCGCTAACCAGGTAAACCTGCGACAAACAGGTTCTACAACCGATGCGGCAAGAGCAAATGCACTGGGTACGAGAATAGTGCTGGATGGTGTACCCTTATCCAATAATGCGAATTTGCAAACAGATGTTACTATTCTAAACTCATCCCCATCAGCTACACCTCCTTTTTCTTCGGTAGCAGGTATGGGTAACGACCTTCGACAAATACCGGCAGACAATATTGAAAGCGTTGAAGTGATCAGAGGTATTCCTTCGGTAAAGTATGGTGACCTTACTTCGGGATTGGTCATCGTTAATTCACGAATTGGAAACACAGCACCCGAACTGCGGGTTCGCCTGAATCCTAATCTTATGCAGGCCGCTTTTATAACAGGTTTTGATGATAAAGTTTTTGGAAAACCCGAGGGTAACAATACTTATAACGTGAGTGTTGATTTGCTTAATGCAAAAAATGATGTAAGAGATCCTTTCAATCGATATACAAGACTGCAATCACAGTTGAGTTGGCGCAGCGCCTGGAACTTGGAAAAAACTTTTGTGACCACTACAATTATTTCGGGATATAATACACTTGACAAATTAAAACAGGATCCCGATGATCAGCGATATCAAAGCAAACATTATTCAGATGAGAAAGGATTTAAATTCAGTACAGAAGGAAATTGGAAACTCAACAAATCATGGATTACCAACCTATATTATATCTCTGCAATTACCTATAATCGTCAGCAGTCTTTTTACCAAACACTGATAACAAGAGATTTGTTTCCGCTATCTGATGCTATGACAGATACAACAAAGGAAGCAGTATACGGCAAGAGCGAATACCTAAACCAGACGACTGTAGATGGTAAACCCATAAACGGATACGCCAGACTAGAGCTATCCTTAGTGAAGCGTATAGGTAAACAATCACATCGTTTTCTGCTGGGTAGTGAATGGCAAATGGATGTTAATAAAGGTAAAGGACGCTATTTCGATCCCTTAACGCCACCCCGACAAAATTATAGCATGGGTGACAGACCTCGCTCTTATGCAGATATTCCTGCTCTTCATCAGTTGGCTTACTATGCTGAAGACAGGATGAGTTTTACTGTTGGTAATCACAAAACAATTGTACAGGCGGGTGTGAGGCTGGACAATTTTGTACCGGTTGATGTGTTTAAAAGTAAATATAAGACTATAGTAGCGCCGCGTATCAATACAGCGGTTGAAACCTGGAAAGATATATGGGTAAGAGCAGGTTATGGTACCAGTGCTAAAACGCCCGCGTTAAATCATTTATATCCCGGTACACGTTATTTTGATCTGGTTAATTTTAATTACTTCGCCAGGAATTCCGCTGAACGTCTGGTTATATTAACTACGCGAACCATTCCGTTAGATGATCAACCTATAGATCCTTATACAGTTGAAAAATGGGAAGTGGGAGTGGATATAGAGAAACCCTGGCTGGCAGCCAGTATCTCTGCTTTTTATGAAACTACCAGGAGAGCTATTGGTTTCAATAGAGAATTAAAACCTTTCAGCTATGATAAGTATCAGATACTGGATGCGCCTGAAGGCCGACCCCCGATTTTAGATCCTGTTCCTATAAGTGTAGACACTTTTTTTGCTGCCTATGATGTACCGGTCAATAACAGGATAATTATTAATAAAGGTGTAGAATATTCTTTTACTACACCTGAAATCAGAAGCATCCGCACTTCTTTTAATATTACCGGCGCTTATTACAATACAGAAAGTTTTGATGATGGTACAGTAACTGATACGGATAAAGCTTACCAGGGTACTACAGCTCCTTCACGTGTAGGTGTATATCAAATTGGTTCGAGGATAATCGGTGAGCGTCTGAACACCAGTGTTAGGTTTATACACCGAATACCTCAATTTAATCTTGTATTCTCTGCGCTATGGCAAACAATATGGTTTACCAAAAACAAACCTGTTAGTCTGAGTACATTACCCGTAGCATATATTAATAAGAAGGGTGAATTAATTCCATTAACAGAAAAAGAAGCTGTACGGCCAGAGTACGAAGATATGCGGCGAGTAGTAAGTAGCCCTATTGTTACACAGTATCCCCCACTGCATCTTTTTAATATTCAGCTTACCAAAGAATGGAAAGGCGGCTATGGTTTTTCTTTCAGGGTAAACAATTTTCTCAACTATCGTCCGCTGCATTTTAACCAGCAAACCAATGCCAGGGTACGACGAAATGAAGCCATGTATTTCGCTGCAGAGTTCAATGCCGGCTTAGGTAACAGGAAGTCAAATAAATCCAACTATAATTTCTTTAATAATTAAAAAAGCAATCAATTCATGAAGCAGTCGTTTTTATTTTTAACAAGCCTTGTGCTTTTATTTGCTGCCTGTAAACGGGATAAGTTTGATGGTTTAGAAACATCCGATATTACAGTAAGAGTGTTATATCCTTCTGCCTATAGCCAAATGCAGGCGTCAGGAGCTACTGTTACGCTTACAAGTATAAGCGATGGTTCGGTAAAATCTTCAACTACCGGCAGTAACGGAGAAGTAATATTCACAGACGTATTACCTGGTAACTATAACATCAGTTCCAGCAGAAACCTCAGCAGTGCCGAAGCCGAAACTTTAACAGGCATTGCAGGGGCGATTTCACTGAATGCTATCCAGAACAATGCTGTTGTTACCGGAGGATTAAACGCTACTTTCGAACTAAAGCTGAGTGGCAGCGCAGTGGGGGGACTGGTATTTAAGGAAGTATATTATACCGGAAGCAGAACATCATCAGGAGGAACTTATTTCAGTGATCAGTTTGTAGAGATCTATAATAACTCTACTGATACGATTTACCTGGATAGTTTGTGCATTGCTGATATTTATGGTGTGTCGGGACTAATAAATCCTGATAATCCTCCTTCGCCTTACCAGGATGATAAAGACCATGTATATGCCAGCAATGTATGGCGAATACCGGGTAACGGAAAAGATCATCCACTGGCTCCTGGTGAAAGTGTTATCATAGCTCAGGATGGTGTAAACCACAAAGAAGAATTGCTCAATCCTAATAGTCCGGTTGATCTGTCAGGAGCCGATTGGGAAACTTACAACGAGCGTGAAGATGGTAGGGATGCAGACTCTCCCGTACCAAACCTGGAGAGGTTATACTTTACTGGTGGATTCGACTGGCTATTGACTGTGTTTGGTCCGGGTGTGGTAATTTTTAAAGAGGATTTTGATAAACTCGAACAGGTAGCAATACCGGGCTCTTCCTTGGCTGCCAGAATTAAAATACCTAATTCAGTTGTATTGGATGCTTTTGAAGCATTGAAAGATGGAGAAAGCGGCGGTTTCAAACGAATACCAGAAGCATTGGATGCCGGCTTTGTTTTTGCAAGCGATACCTATACCGCAGAAAGTTTCAGAAGGAAAACATCAACTACCATTAACGGAAGGAGAGTGCTGCAGGATACCAACAACAGCAGTAATGACTTTGAAAAGTTGAGTACGCCAACGCCCCGTGCTTTTAATTAGTTTTTTTAATTACAGTATCAGCAGAGCCTATGGTTCTGCTGATATCAAGCATAACGCAGTTGACAGTGGAGGGTGGATAGTGGACAGTTGATAGTTGACGGTTGTTAAAAAAGAAATTATGCGGATGAAATTAGTTTTCAGCCTGATGGTAGGATTTCCAGGTTTTCTGATGGCGCAGACTGTAGATAGCATTGTAGCGCTACAGGAAAACAGAATGTATAACAACTACAGTTATACAAAAAATCCTTCTGTGATAAATACCGGACAAATCCCTCAATATGGTTATGCATATCTTACCGGTAGTACCGAATCAGGTTTGTACAAACGTCCAATGGATGCACGAAAGATTAATGCGTTTATTGCCGGGACCGGTGGTTATAAAAAAATAAAAGATTGGGGGTTCCGGGGCGGATTTAGTTATAAAAAACAATATGACTACGAATTGCCGTGGAGCAGTGTGTATAATGCTTATAATGATAATCCGTTTATTTGGGCAGATAGTAATAAAGGAAAATGGATCAGAGATGAAGTATATGCTTCGGTACAGGTAGCAACGCCAGTGATAAAGCGCAAATTTTATAGCGGACTTTCTATTGATTACAATATTGGTTCGGGCGCCCGCATGAACGAACCAAAACCTTTTTACAGGATCAGGAATATTACCCTGCAACCTGGTGTTAGCTGGCAAATGAATACCAGTAGTTCACTTGGTATAAGCGGAAATTTCGGTTTTTTACAGGAAGAAAATGAAATAGGATTGTATAGTAATGAAGATGTATTATTGTACCGGATGAGGGGGTATGGTACATTTACCCGTACGCCGATGGTAACAGGGACACGCAAACGAACTGGTAGTATAAGCGGAGCAACTATTCACTATGAAAAAAAGGAGAGCAAATATCAATGGTTGCTTACCGGGCATATGGGCTATCAATCAGAAGAAGTGTACGAGGGAATAGCTGTACCTTCTGTGACCGGATATTTCACCGCTTATTATTTCGAAGGCAACGCGATGATGCATAGAGGCGATGCCGTTAAAGGAATGTCTCTGCTATTAACAGCAAAACAAAAAACCGGCTTTGCGGATGACTATCTTTTTAAGGCTGAAAGCGCTTTACATGAACATATCTATGCCCATTTGCAATGGAGTCAGTGGTTTACCACCGCCAACAATCAGTTGTGGCAATGGAAATTGCAACCATCTTTCCGACAAATGTCATTTACAGACCAAGCCACCCGAACGCATTACTATGCGACGCATGTAGGCGGAACTCTTTCAATACAGTGGCGAAAAAAAGTATCACAACAGTTATCTTTGTTCGTATCACCTAAAGTTTCATATATGTCTGTGGCAGATAGCGACTGGACGAACAACCAGGTGAACAGCATCATTAAAGGTCTGGTACAACCGCACTACAATTATATATCAACAGATTATTTGAATACCGGTGGTATGATTGGTGTAGAGTTTCGTGCCAAAGGAGGTCTTTGCCATATGCTTGGATTTAATGCAAATTATTACCATGCTATTTTATCGGATGAAAAAACCAACAGAAAAATTAATCAATTGCAATACTCAATATTATTCTAGATGATAAGAATTTCAATACTCGCCTTAATTGTTTTCCTGAGCTCATGTATAGGTTCCCGCAACCTGGGGGAATTTATGAAATATCATGAAGTAGATAATCTGATGGTTTACGCATCAGGTAACCGGGGGCCAAAGTTAAATGAAATTATGACCTCTGCTGATCTTAATAATATTATTATGATTAGAAATGTTGATCATCCCTATTATGGGTTTCCTAATATATTTACAGTACCGGGCTATATTCCCCCGTATCTTGAAAATATTAAAAATGCCATTACTGTCGATACGAAGGGTCAGACCGAAACAAATTTCAAAAGATTCAATAGGAGCACGACCAATATTGGCGGCACGCCGGCTTCTGCTAATACGCGAATAGAGAAAATGGAGTTGGCGATCTCTTCGCAGGATAATATGTTAGATGTTAAGAGAAGGAGTGTTGTGCGTGGACATTATAAATCTGTGGGTCAGCAGAATCTTGTTCTTTTTGAGGATTATTACAATTCTGAAAGAAAATATTTCAACGATGATAAAGATTTAATTGAAAGATTAAGTGATGGAAGAAAAACTAAAAAATTTGCTGAGGAACTGGAAGCTGCATTTGCGGAGGCCAGGAAAAATAATAAGGAAGCATTTTTAAGCGAGGCAAAATCTTTTTTTGAACTGGATGTAACGGATATGTCTGACTATAAGGTTGAGAATATTGGAGCAAGGCATACTAGTCCCGATTTTATTTATAGTTCACAGTTTAAATTATCGGGTATTATCAAAAAAGCCGGTTCTTCCTATATTATTGATATCGGTAAACTACAGGGCAGCCAGTTAAAAATTGAGGGTGATCAAAGAAATCGTTCGCTGGATGTCTACTCTCCTTTTGCGCGAAGTCTTCAATATCAAATAATCCTGAAGATACCTGAAGGATATACCGCTGAAGGTTTGGAAGCGCTGAATAAAAAAGTAGAGAATGCGACAGGAGCATTTATAAGTCAGGCTGTTGTTGAGGGATCATCCATTAATTTGAGCATTATGAAAATATACCGGAATGCTTATGAATCCTCCGCAAACTGGAAGCAGATGCTTGCTTTTATCGATGCTGCCGCTGAATTCAGCAATGCTAAGATTCTTTTCAAAAAGAAATGATTCTAGGGGGAGATCAACTGTTTGTATAATGAAGCGATTCTCTTATCCTTCCCAAAATGTTTTTTGAGATTAAATGCCTGCGATTATTATATGACTAAAATCTTGTAAATTTATGTTCACTAACTGCAGCATACTTGTACACGCACAGTATATATGATGAACCGGCGCTGCTTCAAAGACTTGAAGACGGAGATGAGAGAGCGTTTGAAGTGATTTACAACCTTCATAGGGCTAATATATATACTACTGCCTTACGCCTGACGCGTTCCTCTGTTATAGCTGAAGAAATAGTACAGGATGTGTTTATGAAACTCTGGAAGGGAAGAAAGACCGCTGGAGAAATCGTTTCCCTTAAAGCATATCTTCATGGCATCGCCGGGCACGTGATTTACGATGCACTGGAAAAACAGTACAAAGAAAAAGAACGGAATGTTGTGAAACCCATTCTCTTTCATAATGATACAGATAACACTATTATTGATAAGGACTACCAAACCATTCTTAATAGCGCAATAGAACAGCTTCCCGGGAAACAACGTCAGACCTATCTCCTGATCCGGCATCGGGGTTTTAAAAGAGAAGAAGCTGCACGCGAGCTGAATGTTTCTCCTGAAACAGTAAAATGGAACCTTGAACAGGCTACGCGCCGGATTAGAGCTTATTGTAATTCAATGATTGATATCAGTCTTTGTCTCTTATTAATAATAAACACCGTTGTCAATTGACAGTTGATAGCTTTTCACTCACCACTCTCAACTGTCCACAGCCCACTGCCCCTTGTCCACTGTCAATTGTCCACTCTCCACTGAATTAAGCTCTCCAGAATTTTTTCCTCGCCGCCGCCCCCCCAAAACTCTTATTACCTCCGACTATAATAGTGAGGAATAATAAGATTCCTTCGGAACTAATCTAACGAAATGTCTTTCAGCCGTCTTAAATATTTAATGGAGGCTAGTCTCCGGCAAACCGCTTCTGATGAGGAGCTGGAAGAGTTGGAGTACCTCTGTCAATTACCAGAAAATAAAGAGATGGTGCGAGAGTTGATCAACCAGGTCTTGGATGAACCCAAATTGCTTACGGATATGCCCGTTTCGTCGTCTGCCAGGATACGGCAGTATATATTATCCGGGAAGCTGGACCCGACAATTTCACATCCTGGAAGATGGAAGTTCGTAATGATGCGTATCGCTATTGCTGCCATGTTTATTATAATAGCGGGTGCAGGTATTCTCTTTTTTACGCAGAAGAATAATTCAGAGAAGATTGATACCGGTTATGCTGTTGCAGCCACTTCGAATACATATAATAAAATCATTCCAGGCACGAATAAAGCTACGCTTACGCTGGACGATGGTACGGTAATAGTTCTCGATAGTGCGGAGAATGGCCTTTTGAAAAAAACAGATGGCATAAAAGTGATTAAGCTCGCAGACGGACAATTGACTTATGCATCGGCCGAAGCCTTGCCTGCAAAGGAGATAAAATATAACACTGTAGTTACCCCGAGAGGTGGACAATACATTGTGGAGCTGGCAGATGGTACTAAAGCGTGGCTTAATGCAGCATCTTCTATCCGCTTTCCCAGCATCTTTAGTGATAAAGAGCGTACTGTTGAGATTAGTGGTGAAGTGTATTTTGAAGTAGCCAGAACCCCGAATAATGTTCCTTTTAAAGTGAATTGCAACGATGTGCAAATAAATGTTCTGGGTACACATTTTAATGTAATGGCCTATCCTGAAGAAAACAATATACAGACAACTCTTTTTGAAGGAAGTGTTGCCGTAAATAAAAAAGGCAGCCAGACGCTGCTTAAACCCGGAGAGCAAATGAATATTTTTTCCGGGAAGATGCATGACGTACAAAAACTCACCGATCTGGAAAGTGTTATAGCCTGGAAGAATGGTCGTTTTGAGCTTAATGGAAATATCCAGGGTATTATGCGTCAGATCGCACGCTGGTATGATGTAGATGTTAAGTATGAAGGCAACGTTACAGATAAACAGTTTGGCGGAGCCATATCCAGGTATGAAGACGTACAGGAAGTATTAAAATTATTGCAGCTTACGGAGAATATAAAGTTTACAGTACGGGATAGAACAATTATTGTTTCACCTTAATCTAAATTATGATTGTAAATAAAACATAAAAATTTTCAGTAACCAACAACGAATAAAAAACCGCCCCGGTGGCATCCAGAGCGGCAGATTGTCCGGTTGTTTCAATTCGCATCTTTTACGAAATACTTATTGTTTAACCAAAACAGAACGAAGTTATGTTATTTTATCATCGTTTCACAGGCGCGTTCACGAGAAAAACGTTAATGCTGATGAAATTAACTGCCTTACTTATGCTGTCTACCTGTATGCACCTTTATGCAGGGGTAAATGGCCAACTTGTATCTCTGAATGCAAAAAATGCTTCCCTTAAGGATGTTTTCCGCCAGATTGGGAAACAGACGAATTATCTGTTTGTTTACGACCTGGATGCCGTTAAAAAAGCTCCCAGGATTTCAGTTTCCATTAATAAAATGCCTGTCGAGCAGGCTATGGACAGCTGCTTAAAAAATCAGCCTTTTTCTTACACTATTGTTGACAGAACAATAGTGCTTAAACCCAGGAAGGAGGAAGAACCACATTTCTATCTGCCACCTCCTATTAGTGTATCGGGGTTGCTGCTCAATGAGTCGGGGCAACCTCTCCAGGGAATATCAGTAATGGTGAAAGGAACTGCCAAAGGAACGGTCACCGATGACAGGGGACAGTTTACCTTAACGGATGTTGAAGACAATGCTGTTCTCGTGATTTCTGGAGTGAATATTGAAAGAACGGAGGTTCAGGTAGCCGGCAGAACATCGTTTGTATTAAACCTGAAAACAGCCGTCGCTCCTTTGGAGGAAACAGTGGTTAAGGGGTATTACAGCACAACAAGAAGATCTAATACAGGTTCGGTAGGAACTGTTTCGGCCCAAACGATCTCCAATCAGCCGGTAACGGATCCCGCTGCTGCTTTGCAGGGGCGTGTTTCGGGGTTAATGATAACATCTTCCAATGGTATGCCCGGATCAAATTTTCAGGTGAGGATCAGAGGCGAGAATTCTATGACCCAGGGAAATAATCCGTTGTATGTGGTGGATGGCATGCCATATATGTTTCCCGGAGTTTCTTCACTAGTGTCGGCGACACTTAACCAGTTTTCCGGTGCCAATGGCGACCAAAGTCCGCTGGCAAGTATTAACTCGGCCGATATTGAACGCATAGACGTATTAAAAGATGCAGATGCTACTGCCATCTACGGTTCACGTGGTGCAAATGGTGTTGTTCTTATCACTACAAAAAGAGGGAAAACAGGCACAAGCAAATTGGATATTAATATATATACAGGCGCAAGCAGAGTGGCTAATAAACTGGATATGCTTAATACACAACAGTATTTTGAGCTGAGAGAAGAAGGTTTTGCCAATGATACTGCTGAAAAAACGATGGCAAACGCTTATGATTTCCTGGTGTGGGACCGAAACCATTATACCGACTGGCAGGATCTTTTGATAGGTAACACTGCTAATGTTACAGAAGCACGGGTGGCATTTTCAGGAGGTAATGATCAAACTTCATTTTTACTGAGTGCAACCGGAAGAAAAGAAGGAACTGTATTGCTTGGAGATTTTGGTTACAAAAGAGGAAGTACGCTTTTTAATATTAACCACAATTCCAAAAACAAAAAGTTTGGAATGGACGCTTCTGTAAAGTTTGTTACGGATAATAACGAAATCGTTCCCACTGATGTTTCACAGTATTTTGGTCTGGCCCCTAATTATAACCCCTATAATGAGGATGGAAGTCTTTATTGGTATGCAACTGTTCAGAACCCTGTGGCCTATCTTAACAGGACTTACGAAACAAGAACCAACAACCTAATATACAATACGAATCTCAAATACACCCTACTGCCCGGGTTGGATATAAAAACCAATTTTGGATTTTCGATTACAAATATGAGGCAACTGCAAACCCTGCCTGCATCGGGATTTTCAACCATCAACCCGGTTGCCAGTCAGGCGCAATATGCTTTTACTGAAAATAAATCATACATAGTAGAGCCCCAGGTTGATTATAACAGGATGTTGGGCGTAGGTAAGTTGAGCCTTATGGCAGGAGCGAGTTGGCAACATTCCAACCAGGAAGGCAATTATTTCTTTGGTACTGGTTACCCGAGCGATGCCCTTTTAAAGGATATGTCGTACGCAACTCCATTAACACTTAGAAATTATGTTTTCAGTGATTATAATTACCAGGCGGTCTTTGGAAGAATTGGATATGATATACACTCTAAATATATACTCAATCTCACTTTCAGAAGAGATGGCTCAAGCCGCTTTGGTGATGGCAACAGGTTCGGTAATTTCGGGGCCGCTGCGGCCGCATGGGTATTCTCAGAAGAGAATTTTGTTAAGAATGCTCTTCCCTTCCTGAGTTTTGGTAAGTTGAGAGGTAGTTACGGTACTACCGGTAATGATCAGATAGGGGACTATATTTATATCGACCGGTGGGGATCATCCAGCTTCCCATACGCAGGAGTTACAGGAATATATCCCGAAAGCGCTTACAATCCTGAATTCAGTTGGGAGACAAATCAAAAGTTGGATATCGCCCTCGAGCTAGGTTTTTTAAAGGATAGAATATTTTTGATAAGCAGCTATTACCGGAACAGATCGGGCAATCAGCTTATTAACAGGACACTTTCTCCGCAATCAGGCTTTTCCGGATATTTTTCCAATTCACCTGCAACAGTACAGAATGCCGGTCTTGAGTTTGACCTGAATACAATTAATATAAATAATAGGGACTTCACCTGGAAGACTTCTTTCAACATTTCGCTTCCCAGTAATAAACTGTTAGAATATCCGAATCTTGAAACATCATCCGATGCAGTTGCTTACGAAATAGGCAAGAGTACAAGGATTATTAAAGGATACCAGTTCACTGGTGTTGATCCTAATACAGGAATTGCACAATTCCTGGATGTAAATAAAGATGGAGTATTGGATCAGGCAGGCGACTGGGTGATACTTGGTGAAACGCTCCCTGAATTTTTCGGTGGTTTTTTAAATCAGTTTACTTATAAAAAGTTAAGTCTTGATATCTTTTTCCAGTTTGTAAAACAGGAAGCGCCTACAGTGGATTGGGGACCTTTAGCTGGCGCTTATGGTGGTCTGGCTAACAAAACGACGAGAGTGCTGGACCGTTGGAGAAAACCTGGAGATATTACTGATGTGCCTCGTGCCACTGTTATATCCAGCAATCCTGCAAATGTGGCTTTCAGAAATTATTATCGTACTTCATCAGCAGTATGGGGAGATGCTTCTTATATACGTCTGAAGAATGTGTCGCTGAAATATGATCTGTCGGCTATCACTAAAAAATGGAAAATATCAGGTTGCAGTATTTTCTTACAGGGACAAAACCTGATCACAATAACAAAGTATAACGGACTGGATCCCGAAATCAATGGATTTGACAGGCGCTTTGTTTATCCTATTAATCCTTTTGGTTCTGTTAAAACACCGGCTATGCCTGTGCTGAGAACATACACCATAGGTCTCAACCTGTCTATTTAAGTCTGTTTTACCAATTAAAAAGAATTACATGAAACGTTTAATAATATATACCGCTATTATCTCCGGTTTGGTGAGTGTAAACAGCAGTTGCAAAAAATATGTGGATATAGATCCTCCGCGCAGCTTCTTAAATGAAGCGCTGGTATTCACCGATGATAAGACGGCTAATTCGGCTGTTGTGGGACTGTATGCCAATTTGAATTCCTATACCTCTTCTTTTATTAATACAGATGGAAATTTTTATCCATCCTTCAGTGCAGATGATCTCATGCCTTATACAAGTAGCACTGCTTCTGATGAGTTTACGGAAAATGAATTGACTATAGGTAACGGAAATATTTCAGGTTTCTGGTCTGAACTCTATTCCAGCATATTTCACGCTAACTCTATTATTGAAGGACTAAATGAATCTTCAACGCTGACGCCTGCAAAAGCCACCCAGCTTATGGGAGAAGCCAAGTTTCTTCGTGCTTTTTTCTATTTCTATCTTGTTAATTATTTTGGTGATGTTCCCTTAATAACTAATACCAATTTTATTGAGAATACTTCATTACCCAGAACATCGGCTGATATTGTTTACGATACGATCATAAATGATCTCCTGGTAGCACAAACCTCTTTGCCCGATGAGTATATAACGGGTATGGAGCGCACTAGGGTAAATAAAGGAGCAGCTAACGCTTTGCTTGCGAGAGTATATCTATACAGAGGCGTTTGGGATAAGGCGGAAGCAGCAGCTACTGCTGTTATCAACGATCCAAAATATTCGTTGCCCGATCCTTCAGAAGTATTCCTTAAAACAAGTGGGGAAGCTATATGGCAGATGCAGGCTGTTAATACAGTTACCGGAGCGATCAACAGTTGGGAAGGATATAGTATTGTTCCCGATCTTACGAATCCGAATTCCACGCCTGGATATCTCTTATATTCCGATTTTCCGGCCAGCTTTGAAGCTAACGATAAGAGAGCAGCTTCCTGGATAAACACTTATCAGCCTCTTAACGGTGGACCTGAAGTTTATTATCCCTACAAATACAAAGTAAGAGTTGGCTCTCCGGTCACCGAGTATTCAACAGTAATGCGTGCAGCAGAGCAATACCTGATTCGCGCAGAAGCACGCGCCCAACAAAATAACCTGGATGGCGCAACTGCTGATGTGGACTCTATCCGCAGCCGGGCAGATATACCGTTCCTATCCAGCGGATTGAGTAAGGAGCAACTATTGTTGGCTATCGAAAACGAAAGAAGACTGGAACTTTTTACGGAGTGGGGACATCGCTGGTTTGATCTTCGCAGAACAGGCAGGGCGCTGGCTGTACTCGGACCGAAGAAACCAGGACTAACGGAGAAGGACCTTTATTATCCTATTCCGCTTGATGCCAGACTTACCAATACAAATCTTACACAGAATAACGGTTATAATTAACCGCTTAAATGTTCAATCGAATAAGGAAATCAAATCAAATAAATGATTACCATGAATGTGTTGAAATGGAGCATAACGTTTATAGCGGCGATCTTAACGGTGCCGGTTATTGCGCAGCAACTTTTGATAAGCCCTGAATTTCCGGAGCGTGGTCAGTCTGTGACTATCACATTTATTCCTGCTGCCGGTAATAAAGGAATTACGCAACAGGATACTGCTGTTACACTGGTCTTCACTTATTCCAACTTATACAATCTTCCTTACCGTCTTCCTATGGTAAAGAAAAATGATCGTTGGCAGATTTCTTTCCCACTCGCGCGATACGCCACTTATGCTACGTTCACATTAGAAAGCGGTGATAAAATACAGAAGCCTGCACCGGACAAACATTATGCCATTGCAGTATATGAAAAAGGCCAGCGGGTACCCGACGGATATCTTTATGAATCTTACAGTCTTTCTGCACAGATGGGTAAAGATCCACGGGTACCTGCTATGCAGGCCGCATTGTTGGAAAAAGAACTCGAGTTGCATCCTGGTAATTATGAAGCTAAAGTTCGCCTGTTGCATAACAAGATGAACCAGAGCACAGATGAGGAAAAAGAAAAATACAAACAGGGGGCATTAAAAGTAATAGCAGATAATTTTTATAGTAATCCCGGAAATCCAGGAAACATGAACAAAACCACGATGGGTTATCTTATCATTGGAGAGAAGACCCGGGTTGATTCAATAAGGGATGTAATAAAAACAAAATATCCGACTACTGAAGCTGGTTATGACCTCCGTATTGCTGATCTACGCCAGATCGAGGATAAGGAAGAAAGAAAGAATGAGGCAGAAGCTATGCTTAAAATAGTAGCTCCCGCTCATTTGTCTTATGTGAACGAACTGCACGAAATATTGTTTGAATATTATGCAGAGAAAAAAAATGCAAAGCAGACGCTATATCATCTTAATCAACTATCTGGGGATACCAGTCCTTATCGCGGTGTAACACTGCTGAACCGTGCAGAATTATTATTTACTAATAATTTGCTTCTCGATACGGCACTGGCCTACACACAGCGGGCTGCTGCTATTGCGGCCGATTTCCCGGTTGGTGTTATACGTTATTTTCCTGAAACAGGATATATCTTACCTTATGTTGAACCGGAAAAGAAGAGACGGACTGAACTTACTGCTAAAGGCAATAGCCTTTCTATGATGGCTCTTGTATTGTTGAAGAAGGGAGAAAAACAAAAAGCAAAAGAGGCTGCGGAGCAGGCATTGCAATATTCTTTGGATACAAAAACGCTTGAGAATACTGCTGCTTTTTACCGGCAAACGGGTGATCATGAACAGGCATACCGTCTCACTAAAAAAAGAGCTATTGAAAAACAGGAGGATACTGTCGCTTCTGCACAAATGAAGGAAGATTATCTCGCATGGAAAAAGTCGACGAAAGGTTGGGATAGTGAATGGATGGAAGTAGAAGACGAATGGAAAAAGAGAATACTAACGGTTTTACAAAAAGAACGAATCAATAAAAAAATTCCGGACATTGCTTATCTGGTAGACATGAAAGAACAACCTGTTACTGCTGCTGATATGGCTGGGAAAATTGTGGTAATAGATTTCTGGGCTACCTGGTGTGTGCCGTGTATGAAGGAAATGCCTTACCTGGAAAAAGTATATAAGAAATATAAAAACAATCCAAAGGTGATGTTTATGGTACTCAACAGCGGTTCGGGAAATACACTTGCCGATGCACAGGGGTGGGAGGGAAATAAAACATATTCATTCCCTGTTTATTATACCAACGACAGAACATTAGGAGAAAAGTTTGGGTTTAGAGTCATTCCCGCCACATTTGTAATTGATCCATCAGGTTATATACAGTTTCAAACCATAGGCTTCGAAGGCCCGTCAATAGAGTATAAACTATCGGGTGCGATAGACTTACTGCTGCAGGAAATGCAATAATTAACAAGGAACATATCAACGGCCAGACCCGATGTATAGATATTAACTGAGGTTAATACGATTGCTATTTGGTATTACCTTCACACTTAACTAAATCAAAGTTCATCCATGAAGGAGTAACCGTCTTGATTGGATTTCAACTTATCCCCAAGTCTTCTCTGTGGCATTTCCCGCTTTTCTGTTTATCTTCCCTTATCATTAATACTCATGGCTGTAATAGATCAATTATCAGAAAACAAAATTATTGCTATCCTTAGGGGGGCATCTCCCAAAGATGTTCTTTCTATAGCAGAAGTCCTGTGTGAGGGAGGCATCCGCCTGTTAGAAATCACTATGAACTCGGCGGAGCCGCTGCGGGTCATTGAGGAGGTCGCTAATAAACTCGGCAATATAATGACCATTGGTGCGGGAACAGTGCTTGATACAGATATGGCAGCTGATGCTGTTCGTGCCGGCGCAACATTCATTCTTTCTCCTGTTGCAGATGAAAAAGTTATCCGGGCTACAAAAACGCTTGGCGCTGTAAGCATACCAGGCGCTTATACCGCCACTGAAATATATCGTGCTTATCAAGCAGGAGCCGATGTGGTAAAAGTGTTTCCTGTCCTTTCTCCATCTTATATAAAAGATATTAAAGGTCCGCTGCCGCAAATTCCGTTATTACCTACTGGTGGCATTACTCTGGAAAATATTTCGGAATATAAAAAAACAGGAGCTTTCGGTTTTGGTATCGGAAGTGCATTGGTAGATACCAAACGAGCTATAACCGACCAATACCTGTCAGAGCTCCGCGATAAAGCCCGGCAATTTGTACATGCTGTTCACGCATAAAACAATCAAATGAAGATTAAAAGCTATGAACTTTTCCAGGTACCACCGCGATGGCTGTTTTTAAAGATCGAAACAGATGAGGGCATTACAGGTTGGGGAGAACCGGTGATTGAAGGCAAGGCAGCAACCGTAAAAGCTGCTGTACATGAATTGATGGAATACCTGCAGGGTAAAGACCCGATGCATATTGAAGACCATTGGAATATAATGTACCGCGCGGGGTTTTATCGCGGCGGGCCTATTCTTATGAGCGCCATCGCAGGTATCGACCAGGCGCTGTGGGACATTAAAGGAAAATATTACAACGCTCCTATATACCAATTACTGGGAGGAAAGTGCCGGGACGCTATAAAGGTTTATTCATGGATTGGTGGTGACCGTCCTGCCGAGACAGGTGCAGCTGCTAAGAAAATGGCCGAACAGGGTTTCCTGGCGGTAAAGATGAATGCTACCGAAGAACTGCAATATGTGGATAGTTATAATAAAATAGATGAGGCCGTGGCACGCATTGCGGCAGTGAGGGAGGCAACCGGACCTGCATTTGGTATCGGAGTTGATTTCCATGGCCGGGTACACAAACCCATGGCAAAAATACTGGCGAAGGAGTTGGAGCCTTTCAAGCCGATGTTTATCGAAGAACCCGTATTGCCGGAAAACAACGAAGATCTCAGAGAAATTGCCAATCATGTTACCATTCCTATCGCTACCGGTGAAAGAATGTTTTCGAAATGGCAATTCAAAACCCTATTAAAAGATGGTTACGCTGATATTATACAACCTGATGTATCGCACGCCGGAGGTATTACGGAATGTAAAAAGATATTATCCATGGCAGAAGCCTTTGATGTGGCAGCGGCTCCGCATTGTCCGCTTGGACCTATTGCACTGGCTGCCTGTCTGCAGGTAGATGCCAGTTGTCACAATGCTTTTATCCAGGAACAAAGTTTGGGTATTCATTACAACCAGGGAAGCGATTTGCTGGATTACCTGTCTGATAAAACTGTTTTTAAATATGAAAATGGTTATGTGCGCATTCCCGTAAAACCTGGACTGGGCATCGATATTAACGAAGAACATGTGCGCAAGATGGCAACTATCGGTCATAACTGGCATAACCCCGTTTGGCGGCATACTGATGGCAGCATTGCCGAATGGTAAAACGAAAACTAATGCATACAGCAAACCCCGCCATCAAACCAACTAAAGTACGCTACCAGGTTTTGTTCCTGATATTTGTGAATGTAGTGATCAACTATATGGACCGCAGTAACCTTGCGGTAGCGGCTTCAGATATTGGTAAGGAGTTTAAATTTTCATCTGTCCAGATGGGACTTCTCTTTTCCGCTTTCAGTTGGACCTATCTGCTGTTCCAGATCCCCGGCGGAATTTTGGTAAAACGTTTCGCACCTCGTGCTTTCTACACCGCAAGTTTGATAGCCTGGTCCATTACCACAGTGCTCCAGGGTTTTTCAAAAGGATTTGCCACACTGTTTGGATTGCGGATGGCAACAGGTGTGTTTGAGGCGCCGGCTTATCCTATTAATAATCGTGTGGTGAGCAATTGGTTTCCCGATCATGAAAGAGCATCTGCCATTGCAGTGTACACCTCGGGGCAGTTTCTCGGGTTGGCTTTTTTAATGCCTGTGCTTTCAAAAATACAGTTCCATACGGGGTGGAGAGGATTGTTTATTGTAACCGGACTCATTGGTATCGTGTGGGGATTAGTGTGGTATCTTTTTTATCGTGATCCTTTAAAACATAAAAAAGTAAATAAAGCCGAACTGGAGCATATCGAAAAAGGCGGCGGGTTGTTACATCAAAAAGGAAATGAAACAGAACCATCGAAAAGCAGTTTTCGGTGGGCCGACCTGAAAGAAGTATTATCACATCGAAAATTATGGGGCATTTATCTCGGTCAGTTTGCTGTGAACGGAGCTTTATGGTTTTTTCTTACATGGTTTCCCAAATACCTCGTCGATTACCGGGGACTGAATTTTATTCAATCCGGTTATTGGGCTTCGCTTCCGTACCTCGCAGCATTTACCGGTGTGTTATGTTCCGGTTTCCTTTCCGATCACCTGATGCGTAAAGGCGTTTCAGCGGCCAAGGCACGTAAACGACCAATCATCCTGGGTCTCTTACTTTCTATAAGTATTATCGGCGCCAATTATGTTGCAACACCCGGATGGATCATTTTTTTTATGTCGCTGTCTTTTTTTGGGGTGGGTTTTGCATCTATTACATGGATCTTTGTCTCCACGCTGGCGCCGAAGCACCTCATTGATGTAACAGGTGGAGTCTTTAATTTTATCGGTCAGTTGTCGGGTATTGTAGTGCCCATCGTGATCGGCTTTCTCGCCAGTAACGGTAATTTTGCACCGGCGCTTATCTTTATTGCTGTACTCGGATTGCTTGGAGCCTGCTCTTACTTGTTTCTGGTAGGAAAAATAGAGCGTGTGAGATTGAGAGAATAAATTGATTTTTAGAACAAAGATTGCTTGGAATCTGCTTACTTGTTCCTTGTAGAAATAGAACGTGTAAGGTCAAGAGAATAAATTGTTTTTAAAATATACCGATGGATGTTTTTTTAAGCTGCGACTGGGGCACCAGTTCATTTCGTCTTCGTCTCGTACAGATGGAAAATCTGGAAGTATTGGGTGAAGTGAAAAATAACCAGGGCATCAGTGCCACGCACACTTCCTGGCAGCAAACAACTGGGACTGTTGATCGTCTCACCTGGTACCGGGCTGTTATTACTCAGCATATTGAGCGATTAAAAAATGATTTAAAGATGTCATCACTCCGTGGCGTACCCGTAGTGCTCTCGGGTATGGCTTCGTCTAGTATTGGTTTGATGGAGCTGCCGTATAAGAAAATACCGTTTCGTACTGACGGCTCTGAACTCGAAGTACAATATTTTCAAAGTGAAGACAATCCTCTTCTTATTGTTTCTGGTGTTTGCACCGCAAATGATGTGATGCGGGGAGAGGAAACAAAGATTGTAGGTGCGGCATCTCTCTTGTCTTACACCGGGCAGGATCAACTTCTTATTTTGCCCGGCACACATCCCAAACATGTAGTTATTAACCATCAGCAGGTAGTAGGTTTTGAAACGTTTATGACCGGTGAATTTTTTGCGTTGCTTACCACCAATAGTATTCTCTCCGGATCTGTTGAAAAAAGTGGAAGTCTTAATGATCCTGCCAATCGTAATAGTTTTATCAGTGCGGTTATTGCTTGCCGTGAAATTCCCTTACTACACCATAGTTTTATGGTAAGAACCAATCAACTATTGAAAAGCATGTCGAAGGAGCAAAATTATCATTACCTGAGTGGTATGCTTATCGGTGAAGAATTAAAAACAATAAAAACCCAATCCATCTACCTGCTTGGCGCCGGAGTGCACAACGAGCCCTATGTTTTGGCCTGTGAAATGTTAGGCATCAAGATTGCGGGTATGCTCGATGCCGACAAAGCATTGATCAAAGGCCAGCAGGTGATCTTGTTGTTGCATCAATCTATTAACCGTTGATGATTAGCAGTAAAAAACTCAATATGGAAAAATTTAAATTAACAGGTGGGGCAAGAATCGGAATGGCTAATGTGACCTGGTCATTTGCGACATTAAGAGTAAGTAAGAACAAGCTGGAATTAAATGCTTCAATTGCCGGTAAACTTGTATTCCAGCCAAAGGATGTTATTTCAATTGATGCGTACAATACGATTCCGTTACTCGGACAAGAGATAAAAATAAATCATAGAATTGCAAATTATAGCAAGAGGGTAATTTTTTGGACTTGTAAAGATCCTTCGACAGTAGTAAATCAAATTAGGCAGACAGGTTTTTTGGAAAATACTACCGGCGAAATTTCTGACACTGACGCATTGATTGTCCAACAACAACAAACAGGCCTCTTTCCAATAAAAAAGTCTATTGCTATTGGTATAATTGTCTTATGGAATATATTGTTGATCTCAGATATTATAAAATTTTCAACATCTGACAAAAAAGGAATGCTATTTGGTAATGGAACAATCATCGTACTTGCGATGCTCTTTTCCATATCAGTTCTTTCATTAATTTCAAAAGACTTCAGTAAACTGATTTTAAAAGAAGGGAAATCTATAAAGGATATAAATAAGTTTCTTTATTTTTTGATTTTCATGAGTGGCGTTATGTTATTGGTAATATTGACTTTTAAAAATGTATAACGAAATCAAGCACTACAACCGAATCAACATTAACAAACGATATAATATTAATGGAGAAAGAAGATGAAAACAAATCAATTGCAAAAGGTTCCAACTCCTTTTGCTCAGACTTATTTTCATGGAACAAAATCTTATCGCTCGACACAACCACTTAGAGTTGTTGGTGAAGTTACGGTTTGGCAGGGGCACGCAGAGGAACAAGTTAAAGAAATGAAAGACAGGTTAGAAAAACTTAAAGAACAAGATATCAATTCTGGTTGAGAAAATGCGTTCAGTAATACAACGAATGCAGGTGATAGATTTTTATTATATATGGTACTTATTGGAAGTAGAAGGAATGGATATTAATTTTTATTCAAACGAGTTTAAAACAAAATGTGAATACAAAGGATTGCAAGCGGCTGACTTCTCGAAAAAACAAATAGAACGTTTGCTCCAATACAAAGGACGTTGGCAAAGTTCGTTGCGTGAGTAGATAAAAGATCTGCCAACTTTTGAACAGGCGGAAAAAGAAATGCAAAAACAATTAAAGAAGTTAGAATCATAATGAACAGCCACGAAATAGAACATAACGTAAAAAACATCATCGAAAATTTTTCAAGAGAAAGCTTCATCTATGATTTGCTGTTGGCCTATGGCATTTCCAAAACCTCCATTACAAGGCTAAAAAACGGCGATTTCAACCTTTCAAAGATTAAAGGAGAGGTGCTGTATAAGAAAAAAGTGTTTTTTAAGGAAGAAGAAACCCATAAGCTGCTTAGCGCCATAGATGCTGTTTCAAAAGAAGAACGGATGCTAAAGCACGGTCCCCGCTTTGCTATTGTTACCGATTATAAAGCACTGGTAGCAAAAGACCTGAAGCTGGGCAAAAACTTAGACATTCCTGTTGAAGAATTGCCCAAATATTTCAGTTTTTTCTTGCCGCTGGCAGGCAGCGAAGTATATCATTCCACCAATGATAATGAAGCCGACCGCAAGGCTGCATACAAAATGGCGCAATTGTATGATGAGCTGGTAACACAAAACAAAAACATCTACCATTCTAAAGAAAGCATTCATCAGCTTAATGTGTTCTTATCCCGCTTATTGTTTTGCTACTTTGCCGAAGACACAGAAATTTTTGAAGGCGATAGTATTTTTACCAATACGCTGGTGCAACATACCAACTCCAACGGAGGCGATACGCATTTGTTTCTTAATACCGTTTTTGATAAACTAAACAGCAATGGCAATAAAGGATTTGCCAGCTACTTAACCAGGTTCCCCTATGTGAACGGCGGTTTGTTTGGCAATAAAATAAGCACTCCTGTTTTTACAGCAAAGGCACGAAAAATTCTCATTAAGCTGGGCAACCTGAACTGGAAAGAAATAAACCCCGATATTTTCGGCTCTATGATACAGGCGGTGGTAATACCCGAATACCGAAGTGACCTGGGAATGCACTATACCTCTGTACCAAACATTCTAAAACTCATCAAACCCCTGTTTTTAGATGAGTTGTATGAGGCATTTGAAAAGCATCAAAATAATGCCGCACAGTTACGGAAACTGATTGCCCGCATTGCCAATATTAAATTTTTTGATCCGGCCTGCGGCAGCGGCAATTTCCTGATCATCACCTATAAAGAGCTGCGGGTGCTGGAAATAAAAATTATTCAGCAGCTCATTTCGCTGGAGAAAATACCCCTGTTTACAGATGCTTTTACCACATCCATTTCGCTAAGCCAGTTTTACGGTATAGAGTTGGATGACTTTGCCCACGAAATGGCCATACTCTCACTATGGCTTGCCGAGCACCAGATGAACAAGGTGTTTGATGAACAGCTTGAAGGCTATGGAAAAAGCAAACCCATATTACCGCTTAAGCAGGCAGGAAAAATAGTACAAGGTAATGCGGCTCGTATAAGCTGGGAAGAAGTTTGTCCCAAAGTTGGGAACGATGAAATTTATATTATTGGTAATCCGCCTTATTTGGGAGCAAGGCTACAGGATGAAGAACAAAAGAAAGATCTGGCTATTGTGTTCCACGGCATTAATGGATATAATAATATGGATTATATATCCTGTTGGTTTTTTAAAGCAAAGGATTATATAGAAGGCTTTAATGCGAAAGTTGCATTTGTAACAACTAATTCTATAACCCAAGGCGAGCAGGTAGCATTATTATGGCCGCATCTTATTTCCGAAAAAATTGAAATCAATTTTGCATACCAATCTTTCAAGTGGACTAACAACGCCAAGGGGAATGCAGGTGTTACTGTGATTATTCTAAGTCTTCGAAACATTTCAAATGAGCCTAAGTATTTATTTGCAGGCAATATCAGAAAGGAGGCTAAAAATATAAATCCTTATTTATTAGATGCTGCCAATGTCGTTATAGTCGGGCGAAGTAAACCATTGTCTAAAGTCCCAGAAATGAGTTTTGGGAATATGGCAAATGACGGTGGTCATCTATTTCTGACACCTGAAGAAAAAGAAAAGCTTATTGGCATAAATAAAAAAGCATCAAAATTTATTAGAAAATTAGTTGGCTCATTAGAATTTATCAGAGGTATCGATAAGTATTGTTTATGGATTGAGGATGAAGATTTGGAAGAAGCCAATTCAGTTGGTTTTATACAAGAAAGAATTAAGTTAACAAAACAGTCAAGATTAAACAGTCCAAGGGGTTCAACAAATCAATTAGCAGATGTTCCACATAAATTTGCTGAAATAAGATATAAAGAGACTGATGCTATTTTTATTCCAAGTGTTTCATCAGAAAGGCGAGATTATATTCCAATTGGCTTTTTAGGGAAAGAAAACATCATTGTTGCACCCAATATGGCAATCTATGATGCACAGCCCTGGCTTTTTGGTGTTATCCATTCTAGTATGCACATGGTTTGGGTAGATGCGGTGGGTGGTAAGTTAGAGACTCGTTACAGGTATTCCGCCAAGCTATGTTATAACACTTTCCCATTTCCTGATATCACCCTCAAACAAAAAGAAAATCTGAATCAATATGTATTTGATATTTTAGATGAGCGCGCCAAATATCCTGAAAAAACAATGGCACAGTTGTACAACCCCGGCACCATGCCCAAAGGCTTAAAGCAAGCACACGAAGAACTAGACAAAGCCGTAGAGCAATGCTATCGCCTGCAGCCGTTTACTTCCGACACCGAGCGGCTGGAGTTTTTGTTTAAGATGTATGAGGAAATGACAAAGAAAGATACTTTGTTTGCGAAGGAGAAGAAAACAAGAAAAAAGAAAGAGACAAAATGATAGAAGTTCTCAATAAGCTGTTAGCCTTATCTGCCGAAAATGAGATAGCAGAGTTTAAAGAGGCAAAAACCCAATATGACAAAGACAAATTGGGGCAGTATTTTTCTGCCCTAAGCAATGAGGCTAACTTAAGAAATGTAGAAAACGCATGGTTGGTATTAGGCGTAAAAAATGACAGGACAATTGTAGGCACTATCATCAACGACAATCAACTGAATGAATATAAAAACGAACTGGCACAGCATACCAGTCCGCGGTTGTCGTTTGATAAAACAGAAAGAATAGAAAAAAACGGTAAAACGGTAATTCTTTGTAAAATACCTGCTGCGCCGCAGGGGCAACCTGTTTCATGGAAAGGTCATTACTATGGCAGGAACGGGGAAAGCCTGGGTGCATTAAGCGATAGGGAATTTGATATTATCCGTGTGCAAAACAAATCCTTTGACTGGTCGGCACAAATAATTCCTACGGCAACTCTTGCCGACCTTTCAAAAGAGTCCATAGATTTTGCCCGGAAGCAATACATTGAGAAGAATAAAAAGAACGAGCAGGATATCCTGCAATGGGATGATACCACTTTCCTTAACAAAGCCAAAGTAACCATACAGGGTAAAATAACCCGTGCGGCA
>CAZSFY010000039.1:0-32264 GCA_964606315.1 uncultured Chitinophagaceae bacterium
AAAGACCTCGCAGCATCAAAATAATAGATTCAATTGTTGAAAAAATTATTTTATACGCACCATCTTCAGTTGACGCAGATCGAGTAAAGCGCCTTTTTCAAAAACTTCTGTGGGTCTGAATATTACAGTTTGTGATCCTTCAATCAATTTAATATTACCTATTTTCTCACTGTTGAATATTTCCCATGAACCTGTAGATTTTACTTTTCCTGTAATAGCTTCGTCCTTCGCTTCAACAATAAAATCTTTTCCTGCATCTTCATCAGACACCGACCATTCTATGTACACTTCAAAATCACCACCGCTAACAGTTTCTATATCCCACTCCACTTTATCTTCTCCACCAAACCAGCCGAAGGCGAGCCACTCCGGCATATACTTAATGGCAGGTCCGGTAGCTTTACCTTTTTGCGCTGTTAATAATAATTCTCCGTTGGCATCTTCTTTTATCAGTTCAGGACTATTTACACTTAACGAATCGACAGTTGTCACATCGATGATCTCCTCGGTTTTTTCTTCTTTTTCTGTAGCCTCACTACAGGATGAAAAAAAGAATGCTCCCATTAATACCAATCCTGCACACCAATAGTGAAAACTTTTCATTGCCGTTATTTTTTATTTAATAAATACATTCAATTTTAATCTGCCCTTCTTTCGCCGGTAATTCAACCCATTCATTCTCTGCAGAAAAAGATTTCCATTCCTTTCCATCCAGTACAACACTCTTTATGGGATGAGCCTGAGGATGGCGAACGCGTAAATACATTTTATTACCCTTCTCTGCTAATTGAACTTTCGCAACAATTTTATTATTATCCACATCGGAAGTTAAAGTATAATCCAATATTCCAAAATAAGTAGGCGCATTATTAACAGAAATTGTTTTACCCTGCTCCATCCAGGCGCGGGGAACACCTCTTCCTAACCATAAAACATCATTCTCCTCCATTAGCAACATATTCCTCAAGCGAACAGCAAAAGCTGCATCTTCAAATATTTTGTCGGGGGGACCACCAAACACATGCTCATTAAATACCCATTGTTTTTGGGGAACAATATGTATGGCGTAACTGTTCAGAAAAGATCTGATGAATACAGGAATATCATCGCCCAATAAATGTGCATCAATTGTTTTTTGAATACCTACCTGGTGCTGCCAGCCGGCAAATTCCCATGACAAGGAATCGGTACGCGGATTATTAACGAGCAGTTTGTCTTCGAGCACATCCAGGTAACCTTGTATTCTCTTATCATGAACATCATATATACCGGCTACGGAAATAAGTGGTGATGAGGAAAGATCGGTTTCAAAGGTTAACATTCCCCAATGTCCGTCAGATCCGTTTCTATCCCAACCCCAGGCTCCCGTGCCGAGTCCCCGCATGTAGCAGGCAAAAGGTATAACGGAATGATAAGCGCCATCGTCTGTTTGTACCATAGGTGATAAAGCAATCGATCTGTCAACGGCTTCAATAATATCTTTTTTATAATGATCAACTTCTACCTGCAATTTTGCGGCTGCTTCTTTATCAACTGCTTTCAGCAATTCAACAAAGCGGGCAACAGTAGCATAGTAAAAAGCCTCGCTCCAATACCATTGCATAAACATTCCCTGGCTATCGGGTGTTGCCTCAAGTGCAGGCTGCAAACCTTTACCCCAGAGTCTTTCGCCACCGGGAACCATTGTTTTCAAAAACTGGCGCTGCCTCAACATCCATTCAACATTGGCTTTGATTCTTTCAACATTCGCATTCAGCCATTGATTATCTTTTGTCAATAAATAATGTTCATTAATCGCCCAGCCAATACAACCCGGACCGTAAGCATGCACACCATCAAGATGCCCTGCTACTCCCGGAACGCCCTCAGCAAGCGTAAACGAGCCATATCCATCCGAAAAATTACCTGTTGGTCTATCCTGGAAAGAACCACCAAAATGTTTATCTCTTTTTGAATCACCGAGCTTAGGTCCTGCTATCTGATCGAGTGTAACAAAAGGCTGTGTAGGTAATTTCAGCCATTGATGATAACCGTCTTCTGCTTCTTTATGCATGCCCATATAGTCGAGGGCAGCCAACATAAGATAGGTTTCTGCGGCCAATACGCCGTAAGGAAAATCGTTGTATAGCAGTCTTCCTGTGAGACTATCTTTTTCACAACGCCTCAATAAATGCCAGGCGGTGATATTCCATTGCTCATTAAGTATTTTATCGGGAATATTAATTTTCATTTTAGCTTCAAACTCTGGCGGAGCCTTAGGAAAAGGCGCGAGAGTATCCACTTTTACTTTTAAAATTCCTTCTAAAGCATGATGAGTTGTTTGCTCTTTATTGGTTCTTATTTTTTCACGAACGGTTTTTAAATGTGCTGTAGCATTGATGTATTCCTTAGCATTGGTACTTGTTCCGGCTTTCTTAATAAATACATTGTACTCAGGAGCATATATGGGTCCTTTTTCTAGATCCGCAGCAAGAAAAGAAAAATTACCAGCTTTTGTCCATAAAGTAACAATAGTACGGTCAACATCTTCCTGTTGAGAGATATATGGAATGATTTTTCTTTTTACAGTAGTGCCAATATAGTTAAGCTGAAAAGAGATACCCCTGCTATTCCTGGCATTCTCCGCTGATGTCCACGCATTATTTTCTTTAATCTTAGTTATTCTATCTCTCCTGAGGGGGGAAAGCTTGTCTACAATACCATCGTACGCTTCAATATATCCGCTGTAATCTTTCTGCTCATTCGAAGCATCATATCCCCATTCTATTTCCACATTCATTTTTTTCCATTTGGCCTCTCCATATACGCTGATAGCAGGAACGGAAAATGCTGAAGCATCTTTTTCTTTTACACTAACGATAACAGCATTTACATTCGTTACACTGTCAAATTGATAGACAAGTGTTTTTCCATCTTCCGAGATAGTAGGACGAATATTTTTTTTAACTGTTATCAGATTATTCCACCATGAGCTGGCGGTATTTTTTTTCTCAAGAGTTGTTATCTCAATTTCGTCAGCCTTTGGCATCTTGTCGATATTCTCCCACGATAATTCCAGCGTCTGTACTCTGCGGATCTCCTCCCATAATAAACTCTTCAACACAGTTTTAATAGCCGGCGATTTTATATCCAGTATTTTATTCATCGGCTGGCCGGAGAACCATACAAGAGCAAACCAACTTTCGGGGGGATTAGCATCTGCCTGGCGATCAACGCTGAATATATATGCGCTGGAAGCTATATCTGCACGTTCACCAATAGAGGGTGTTTGGCCTATAACAGTAAAATAATTAAAAAAAACTAACAGGAAAAAGAGCAGCAATCTATTCATAATAACAATATTCAATAGCTGAAAATTTATTCAACCTTGAATATAATCATTTTGCCCGCTACTTCTCCATTTTTGTCTATCCCTTTCATTAAAATTGCATAATCTCCAGGCAGATCAGAAGTATAAAATGAAACCTGTTTTTTTTCTTTTATATTGAAAGAAGGAATCCAACACAGTACATTCCTGAAATCAGGCAATCGGCTTTTACGTTGCTCATTAGTATCATAAACCGGGAATGAAAATATTTGCGGAGACTGCAAACCGGGAAAATCTTCTACGGCTGTCTGTCGGCTTAAATAATCTTCAGGATACCTGGTTTTGGTAGTAATAGATATAATCCCGTCAAATGTTTGTTGCTGGAAATAATACGGCCTGTCACAAATATCTATACGCTCGATCCGGGCCGTATTCAAATCCATAAATTGTTTCATATTAAAAACGGGAACATTATCTATAAGCACAAAAGGCTTATTGTCAAAAAGTCTTCTTTCTTTATCATAAAATATATAAGGCACTATTATTTTATCGCGCCTGAACATTTGTACAGGACGTATATATTCTCTGAATATTTCTTCCAAAGTAGAAAACCTGACATATTCATCAACAACATAACTATATTCAGGAAATCCGTAAAACCGCATGGTATCGTACGGTATTAGTGCTCGCCGTTGATCATTATTGTACAGCATCTGCACCTGGGCGCTTACAGCAGCATCGGTAAGCCAATCAATGCGGTCAATGCTCACCGTATCAACACTATTTTTCCGATGGCTATACTGCGATGAAAAGGATTTATCTAATACTATAGTATAATTTGAATCGATGGTTTGCAGTACAGCTTTATTTTCGTCGTACACATTATTCACTTCAAAAACCAGCCTACCTGATGAATCACTTCTTGCTGCATAAAACATATTGACAGCGCCTATCACCGACATATAACCATCTATTCCCGGTACAGGTTCACCACTTTTTTTATTTATTATTTTTCCCGTCATAATATGTCCGTAGACTTCAGGGAGAAATATAGGCTCGACATGACCTTCATTTTTAATAGGTATTGCGGAAAATTTTTCTCTTGAAAAAGGGCTGTACAGTTTAAATACAGCTATTGATGCATCAGTAATGTTTTGAGAACTATCTGATATATCAAGTACAACTTTTTCGCGGGTTATATATCTGTGCTTATCGGCAGATAGTGTAACAGGAAGATCCTCTGCGGGCAATATATCTTTCTTAAATGATATAGGAGCTGTTTTGGATTGAAGAACATTAATGATATTAATATCTTGATAAGCAAAATCAGCCGGATCAAAATTTTTCATCCAGTTGGTATATGCTCTTACAGTATATATTCCCGGAGTTAACGCCGAGGGTATAAAAAATCTTCCGTTACCCTTTGCGCTATCCAAATTGATTTTTGCCTGCAACACAACACTATCATTTCTATTCAATAATTCAAGATAGGCGACCTTGCTAACGGGCAATGCTGCGAGAGAAGAAGCCTCCCTAACATGAATTGTAAACCATATCGATTCACCAACATGGTAGTTGTCCTTATCCGTCCAAAAAATCAGTTTTTCTCTTACCTGAGATTGAACAAGAACAGGAAGAAGAAATCCGACAATAAAACATATTTTCCTTACTGCTATCATATTATAAGGGCCAGAATGAAGGTTTAGTATTTGAGCCTTTTAATGTACAGTCCACACATTCCTTCTTTGCGGCAAACACAAATCCCTCCATACCAAATTTGGTTGGAAGCCTGCCTGGATAATGTATATATGCCAGTAGAGAATCTCTGTAAGGTGGTACATACACTTCCTCTTCACACCTGCTATCATAATTCCAATCCGGCAACTGATCTTTGCTGATAAAAACTCTTTTCTCCGTTACATTCGTTACCTCAATAAATCCAATAACTACTTCCCTGGCATCTTCTTCGCAGTAAATATTTCCTTTGAGCTCCGATGGTAAAGGATCAAAAATAGAACCAAGTGACTCTGTGTTTTTTCTCATCTTTTCATAAAACTCATACCCCTCTCTGCTTAATCCCTGCTGCTTTACCTGGATGCTGTATAATTCACTTAACTCTTCTGCGCCTTGTTGATAATGCAGTATGTTATGATATACTCTGTCTTCCTGCAACTTTATGGTATTTCCTATTTTAATACCGCTGGAATTTCTGTTATTCCAGCACCTGTATATAGATTCATTTCTTGTTCTGTCAACAGAATCATAGTATGATATGACGATGTTTAGCGTATTAAAATCCAAATGATATACAAGAAAACTTTCATACTTTGATTTTATCTCCCATGTTTCTTCGTAGTTCCATTTATAGTAACGGGTATTTCCGGAGGGATCATAAGCGTTAATATATAAATTAATCCCACCACCGGGACGCGTAAACGTGATGCTATCTACAGCAGGTGTATTGATCATTGTTCTGTAATCCGAACGATAATTCTTACCATCTGGTGTTCTTATATAAAGACGGTATTTAACAGCGCTATTGAGAGAGAGATCGTCTGAAATATATACTCCCCCACCGCCATTCGAAAGTGGGTATACAGTATTATCATCGCCTTCAATTTGAACTATCGCTGCGCTTTGTTCTAACATACCGATACCGCTAAGCGGGGTAGTTCTGCTTAGATTAATAGTAGTAATGCCATTACTATTAATAAAGCCTTGCACCACCAGCAGGTTTGTTTCATAATCATGTACCGGCGCTTCGTAAGGTTGCCTGCAGGCTGTCGATAATAACGACAAGAACAATAATATGTGTAAAAAGCGAGTCATCTAAAACTTAATATTATAGGATATAAAGGGTATGGCGCTGCCAAAAATGGATAACTGATAACCATTGATAGCACCTCCTTCAGAAATATAGTACACCGAAAACGGATTTTTCCTGCCTGTTATATTATATACTCCAAGTGTCCAGAAATTATGAGTCTTTTGTGTCAGCTTATGATTACCATCTATGTTCATTGAAAAGTCGACACGAAAATAATCGGGTATCCTGTGAGCATTTCTATCTGCATACAAGGTCCTATAAGATCCTTCAAAATAATATTTGCCAATAGGCAACGTGATTGGCCGGCCGGTGCTATAGGTCGCATTTAATGATAAACTGAAACGATGCGTTATCCTGTAATTAGCAATTACTGTAAAATCATGGGGCTTGTCATAGTTAGCAGGATAATGTTTTCCATCGTTGATAATTTCTCCCACTGCCGTATCCTTTTGCTGTAACAAAATCCTGGAAAACGTGTAACTCACCCATCCGTTCAGTTTACCTACAGTTTTTTTAACTAATACTTCCGCACCATAAGCTTTCCCTTTTGTACCAATTACGCTTGTTTCAATAGTAGGATTCATCACCAGCGTAGCGCCGCTTTTGAAATCGAGGTAATTATTGATCGATTTATAATATAACTCGAGTGACGTTTCAATAGTATTGGAACGTAAATTATGATAATAACCCACCGACACCTGTTTTCCTAATTGAGGTTTAATATTATTATCGCTTAATTTCCATATATCAGTAGGTGCTATCGCAGTAGTATTTGAAAGCATATGAATGTATTGCCGCATTGTACTAATGCCGGCTTTGATAGAAGAGTTCAGGCCTAGCATTTGGCGGACAGAAATCCTAAACTCTGGTCCACCATAAGTGGTGATGAATTTATTTCTGCCGTAATTAACCACTCCTGTAAATGTATTATCTGAAACCGGTAATCCGGGAGCATAGGTATTTACATCCTTTGGACCCAGATAATTGAATAGGGATACTCTCACGCCGGCTTCAATAGTCGTGTTATCGGAAACATCGTATTTATCGTTGATGTACAATGCAGATTCCAATGCCTGCTCCTTTTGAATAACATCAGCAATCACCAGCGACTGATCGCCCTTAGGCATATATGAACCCGGACTCATCTCATATTTTAAAGTACTTAATCCAAAATCGATGGTATGATTGGCGTTGAGATAATAATTAAAATGAGTTCTGAAATAATACTGCTGAATAGTGTACTTCATCGTGTACGCATTAATGGGATTCTGCTCTGCTGAAATACTGTAATTATATTTATCGAACCCACCGACAAAATGAGCATTTAGTTTGCTATTAAAAGTACGTTTCCATTTAAGAGAGAGGTTCTGATTCTGATAATTGAAAATAGTATCGCTATTAAGATTGAACCGGTCGCTGCTCAGATAGCCTGTTAAGCTTAAACTGTTCTTTGCATCAATTTCATGAGTCGCTATAAGGTTTACGTCATAAAAATTGGCTTTACTGTTACGATATTCCTGTGGCAACAGGCTAAGCAACCAGTTTGCATAAGTTGATCTTCCACCAAGAATAAAAGTAGATTTATCTTTTACTAACGGACCTTCAATATTAATACGGCTGGTCAGTAGCCCGATTCCCGCAGAACCTCCAATCTTTTTCTTATTGCCTTCTCTACCGGTAACATCGAGTACAGAAGCTAATCGTCCGCCATATTTTGGAGGAACAGTACTCTTATATAACGTTACATCTTTTACCAATTCAGGATTAAAGGCAGAGAACATTCCAAAAAAATGGGAAGGATTATAGATGGTAGCATCATTGAAAAGAATAAGGTTCTGGTCGGTCGAACCTCCCCGCACATTCAATCCCGTACTTGCTTCTCCAACTGTTTTAACACCCGGAAGTGTGGTTATCACTCTTAAAATATCAGCCTCACCAAAAACAACCGGAACCCGCTGAATGGTTTTAATGTCTATCATTTGAACACCCATTTGTGTTCCCTTAACATTATTCACTCTTTGACCCGACACTGTTACTGTTTTCAGGGTTGCTACGCGTTCTTCAAAGTTATCGGTGAGCAGGAGATCGGGTACTGTATCCACATTTTTTCTATGCTTTCGAATAGCGAGGGAATCGGCAGACGATGTACAAATATCAGTCACCAGTTTACCATCGGTCGAAAGAAAAATATACCTGTCCTTATACACTGAAAAATAGACCCCTTTTTCCTTAAAAGCTATTTGCAGGGCATTATGAAGAGAAACATCGTTAAGTGAAGTGTTTATATAAATAGAATCAAGCTGATGATGATCATAATAAAAATGGGCTCCGGTTTGTTTTTCCATCTCATTAATAAAAAAGATGGCACTAACCTGGTTAAATTCGCCGCTTACCTTTATTGAATCAGTTTGCGAAAAAGATATTACAGACAAAAAACAAAAAAGAAATAAACAGATAAAGGTCTTTAGTTTCATCTGTATATTTTTTGTTTTTTATTTCGCACACTAAGTTTTATCAGTTGACGATTGTCAATTGACCGTTGATAGTTTGGGGGTCTGACCGGTCTTCTATATCTATTGTCCGCTGTCAATTATCAACTTCTTTATGTTCGTGAATGCTTCGCATCTGCTCTTGTACGAGAATATTTATCATGCTACGTTTTATCTCATCTGGTCAACTGATCGTAATACGCTGCAGTTCGTTGCAGTGCATTTGCTAGTCCTGCGTTTTTATGGTTTCTCTTATTTTTTCTGGCAAAATCCTCAAGCTCTTCATTTTTGTCACCGATGGCTTTTATCAAGGCACTGACAGAGTTCACCGTAACATATCTATTTTCTTTATAAACATAATAGGTAATGGTACTCTTGACATTTTTTTTCACTCCCTGTCCGAGCCGCTTATCGTCAATGATCTCACGTTTATCTTTTTTTATGATCTTAAGACTGCCTTGATATAATACTTCATAATATCCACCCTCCAACTTATTATCAACATTCCGAAGATACTCGAACGAAGAACCGTGAATGGTAAACCATTTTAGTTTGGGTTTAACCAGTTTAACCAGCTTTGTATTATTGATATTATGCGTGGCTATAATATCTTCAATCATATCATAAATCAATGGCACATCAGTATATCGCCTGCCATCGTATTCAAACGAAGCAGGCGATAACGAATCTGATATAAAGTAGGGATTGCCTTGTGTAAAATAAATATTGTAGCGGCTGTATTCTCTTCCGTTAACCAGGTGTTGCTGATAAACGGATGAATTATTGTAGAGATTCTCTAATGATTCAACAGCGTTGCTGCCCTGTGCAGACAAACGACCTGATAGTAATAAAAACGTTGTGAATAATAAAAGACTTGTTTTTGTCCGCATACTATGGTTTTTCCAGTGGTTGATCATGCATCGTCAAGGTTTTAGGCCACCCTCCTACTCTTTCCCCTTAAGAAAAACTGTCTGACGAATCAGCTACATAGTAATGCTTACTTCGATCAGTATTGATATTCTATAGAATTACTTTCACGGGAATAAAGTTGTTTGTATGCCCTTCTGAAAATCAAAAGATCGAAAATAACTAATTCCCTTTTGACTTGTCCAAAAAATATCCTGCCATTCTCTTTCTGTTTCAGCAGTGTACTGACTCTTGTAACATCCCCATGCCAATCTTGCTTTTTCAATATCTTTTTGGCTGACAGGAATGCGAACATTTAGAAACACACTGTCGACAGTAATTAACTCTGTATTGTCTTTAGGTATGCTGCCGCTTACCAGTTCAGTATAATACAACCGCGAGGGTTTTTTCCAACGCTGTGCCGAATACACATCTGTAACCACATTGCTTACCATGCGATGATCGGGGTGGCCCGAAACACCTGATGGCCCCCAGGTGATCACAACATCAGGCTTTAGCTGATCAAAAAGCGCTGTCACCTTTTCTCTCATCAGGTTAAGTTGTACGCTCATGGTGTCCATTCCCTGCTGCATTTTTAATTGGTCGTGCAAACCAAAGACAATAGGGGGATTGATGCCCAGTTTTTTAGTTACACAAATCAACTCTTCTTTCCGTATGGCCGCCAGACTATCCGGATCATCAACTCCAAAATGCTCTGATGCTCCATAGCGTCCATCCGTTGCAATAGCTACATAAATTATTGCTCCTTCGGCTGCATATTTGGCCAAAACAGGAGTTACGGTCTCTTCATCATCGGCGTGGGCGAAAATTGCCAGGATTACTTTGCCTTTCTGGGCATGAGTAGCACAGGACAATATTGAAAGAGCAAAAAAGGTAAACAAACAATAGGTGAGCTTTCTCATAATCTAAATTCCATCGTTTTAATGAATAATAGTTGATCCCTATATTTATATACGTCACACCAACTAATATTCCTGTACGGTAAGATAAATCGTTATTGATGAGCTGGTTAAATCAGTACAAAGAATCAAATACAGTCGGATATCAGCCTTTACCCTGCATTTGAATATTGTCGTTACTGATCTTTTTCCTTTCTTTCTGAGTCCAACTTTAGTGCTCTTCCGTAATGTTGTAATTGTCGTTACTGATCTTTTTCCTTTCTTTCTGAGTAAGCCGTCTACCCAGGTCCCAGCTAAGGGGTGAGTTTAAATTTATTAACGCTAAAATTTAGGGTTAGCTGTCTAAAATAGAGCTACCACGAGACACTCCCGCCAGCGGGAGATAACACTTTCCACTGTCAATTGTCCATTCTCCACTGATAGCTATTTAGGCATTATTCCCATTTCGATAAAAAACTTCCCGCTGTGAGCATCTTTTGGGGAGGAATATATTGCTGAAAGCCTTATCTATGAAGGGTTTATATAATTGGCACGCCGTTGGTCATACCTTATACGGTTTTTCATAGGATATTGGATTTTAAACGGGGCTGGATGTCTATCCGGCCCTTTTCTTTTTAACAATAGTTCATGATGAAGAGGAAAATAGCTGCGCTTATATTCTTTATTATTAATTGTTCCGCAGCCTGTGGTTACTCATCCATTCGGTTTTTATATTCTAAGCATGCTCCATAGCCATTGATCAAATTTAGCTAATTTGGCAGCGGGTTTATTTTCATGGAAGAGGACATTCTAACTACATATATACAACAGCTATACCCTTTACCTGAAGAGGCTTTAATGGCATTCACCAGGGGATGGAAGCCGCTTATGGTCAAACGAAAGACAATGCTCACTGCGGCGGGTGAAAAAGAAAAATATCTCTACTTGGTGCTCGAAGGAGTACAGCGTGCTTTTTATTTAACGAACGACAATAAAGAAGCTACCATCGTATTTACTTACCCACCTTCTTTCAGCGGCGTAGCAGATAGCTTTCTCACGCAAACACCTTCTGAGTATTTTATGGAGACGCTTACTGCCAGCCGTTTTCTAAGAATTTCTTATGAAGAGATTTCGGCATTGATGAAAAAATACCCGGTTATCCAGGAAATGATATTAACCCTTACGGCACATATTCTCAAAGGTGTATTGTTTCGCCAGGTTGAATTGCAATGTTTTTCAAATGAAGAAAAATTCAGGACACTGCTTAAGCGCAGTCCGCATATCCTGAATCTTGTTCCTCATAAATATATAGCCTCCTATCTGGGAATGGATGCCACCAACTTCAGTAAGCTATTGGGTTCTATCAGAATATAATCATGGTAAATACCAACTATTGGCTATTTCGAAAAGTTGAGTTTTGTTCAAAATTATTCAGATGACTACAACTACCATCCATATTTTGCTCGACAACCTAATGGAAGATGTTCGAAAAATTATCCTCCAGGTTTCAAAGCTGGAACATGTTCCAGCGTTTCAATTACAGCTACAACCCGCTCCGGGAAAATGGAGTGTGGCGCAAATTCTTGAGCACATGAATTTTTATTCAACGTATTACCTCAAAGAAATTGAAAACAATATACACCGAAAGGAATCGATTACAGGAGACCAACCGTATAAGCCCGGGTGGTTCGGTAATTACTTTACAAAAATGATGAGTCCGCGCGATGGTGAGGTAAAAAACAAAATGAAAACCATGAAAGCGGCCATCCCTCATAATGAAGTAGATGGGAAGGCATCCCTGCAGCAATTCATTGCAGATCAACATGTTTTACTTAACCTGTTGCAGATAGCTAAATCATCAGATATCAACAAGATCCGTATTGCCACCTCACTTAGCAAGATGATAAAATTGAAATTGGGAGATACTTTCCGTTTTTTCATCGCCCATGAGCAGCGGCACATGATCCAAATAGCCAATACGCTACCTGATGGAAATAATTAAGCAGCCTGTATATTTGGTGTATGAAAAGTATTACCGCTGCCATTTTTTGTTTATTTGTTCAAACGGCTTTCTCTCAACAGGACACCAGTTGGTACAAAATATTAAATGGAAAAATTGATAAGTACGCGGTTACGCTTCACCTGCATAAAGCAGGCGCCAACTATAAAGGTTACTATTACTACAACTCTCAACAAAAACCTATTTATTTTAACGGTGATAATCCTGATGACACTATCCGCATTATAGCTTTTTCTACTCTTACCGATAATGAACTGTTCACCTTCACCTTCCAGGAAAACCAGGTAAAAGGTGAATGGAAGAAAAACGCAACAACGCCTGCTTTACCCTTCGAAGCTACCGTAGCGTCAACCTATTACACCTACGTATATACGACGGAAAGTAGAAAACTTCGTCCCAATCTCACCGGGTCACCGGAAGTTAGTTATAGCGCTGCGTCTATATGGCCAGCAGGGAAATCAACCGGTATAAATTTTTTAAAAAAGGAGATCAGGAATCTTTTTCCTGAGAAAGCTAAGGGAAATGAAGACATTGGAACATTGCTGGTACGGGAAAAGAATAATGTGATTAAAACCTATTTAAAAGATTATGAAAATGATACAGAAGCAGACATTAAAGAGATGCCATCGGCCTATGCGATGGAAGTTGAAGAAAATGTTATGATCTGTTATGCCGGTGGTGATCTTTTATCGTTGGCTAAATTTGATTTTTCTTATACAGGCGGCGCACATGGAAATTACGGAACGAGGTTTATCTGCTTCGACCTCAGGCAACACAAAAAAATAGTGCTTGCAGATATCATTCCTGAAGAAAAAGAATCACTATTAAACCAGTTGCTTGAAAAAAATTTTAGAAATCAATATGATCTGAAACCATCGGACTCACTTCAGGATGCGGGTCTATTCGAAAACAAAATAGCTCCTAACGATAATTTTTACATTACCGGGAAAGGAATTGGATTCAATTATGTGCCCTATGAAATAGGTCCCTATGCAATGGGAGAGATCAATATTTTTATTAGCTATAAGGATCTCGGAATAAAATCACCTTATTAATAGCGCGTTGTTTCGACAACCCGGAGTTCTTCCCAATCTACCAGGCCGGCATCAAGAGGTTTATCTGTATAAAGAATATGATTGTCTTGCCGATCTTTATAGACATGGTTATACCCTGCATCCAAAGTTGCCCTGCGGCCGGTAGCATCCTCGTATTTTTGTTTTCCGGATAGCAGATCACCACCAGCTTCTGCGTGCCGGCGCGCCATATCACTTCTCTCTTCAAAAGTGCGCTGTCTGAGATCGTTTTGGTAATTCCTGAAATCGCGAACGGCATTGGCATCTTTTTGATTATAATAAGAATTGACTGCATTGCCTTTGTGTACGAGTTCATTATTTCTCTTTACCCATTCGGGATTCATGGCAATAGAGCTCATCAGGTGTTGTGCATGTTGATAATTCGATTCAATGTCGGGGCCTTTAATAATAATCGGTGCGGCGGTCCAATTATAAAAAACATCTCCATTAAGATGAGTAGTAACAGTGCTTACAATACATTCAACTCTTACTTTTTTTCCATCCTGCAAAATACCATCTGCATATGCTTTTGATTCAGTTGTATTATTCCCCTTTTGCTGATAAGGAAGAACTTTTTCATTATTGATCCGTACACTCAGACCATGCTGGGCGAGTTGCGGAAGACAAACCCGCTTCAGGTAATCAATCGCCGGCATAGGAGACATTTCACCCGGAGTATGTTGCGGCGCCAGGCCCATTTGTGCAGATGTTTGTCGCAGGCTTCTTGCGGTTGGACCATCATTAAAAAAATAAGCCGTCGCCGGCAGAAACTCAATACTATTAGCCCCATCGGGAGATGATAATTGAATATAGATCATGTTCAATGGTGTGGCGCCATTCCACTGCCTTGTAAATGACTGGTGACAATGCCAATTATAAGGAGCTTTAAAAGCATATGCTACCAGGTTATTTATACCTGGATCAAGAAGTCCATGAATAGTATAGGTTGGTGGAGTAGTTTGCTGTTTATTGCCGGCATCGGTTTTCAGCATTGGTGAAGTATTATTTATGCTTTGTCCATTGCAGGATGCAAGAATAAAAGCAAAGGCAACGACTGGTAAATCAATAAGTTTCATCTTTTGTTTTTTCAATAACGGGATGAAACAAATCTACTCTGTCGTTGCCCCTGAAAACAATACTTAATTTGTATTATTTCACTACTGAGAACTGGCTAATTCTTAATGTTGTACAGCCATAAGGGATCAATATAATGTCTTCTACAGGTTCGTTTGCGGTTTCCTGGTAAGTGCTGTAATAAAGTGCGCCGGTATTACCGCTATTTATTTTCCAGTCTTCCATTTTTTTCCCTTTGGTCTTAATCATGATAGGGGCATTTTTAAGATTCCAGGGTTCATTACCTGGTTTTTTTACCTGGACCACTTCAAAGTTTTTGGAAACATCATTCATAATGCCCTCCCACAATCCATAGTTCCAGGGCGTTTTAGGATATACCTCAAGATAATCGCCATATACTGCATGATCTTTTTCATTCTTTACTTTCTTCCAATCTTCTTCAATTCTGAGGGCATATACCAATGGACCTCTTTCGATACCCGTTGAACCATTGAACCAACGGTCGGTTTTTACTTTCATGGGCAGTTTTAATTCAACCACATCATTTTTTTTCCATTTTCTTCCTATTATTTTTACTATCTCTCCGCCTTTAGCCTGGTATAATAATTCTCCGTTGATTCTTATTTCTCCTTTTTCACACCATGATGGTATTCTTAAATGGAAGGGGAACATAACATTATTAGCGCTCTTATAAGTAAACTTAACCTGGTCACCAAAGGGATAGTCTGTTTCTTCCACAAAATTAACAGGTGTACCATCAGGCAGTTTAGTATTAACTTCTGACGCTCCATAAATAAGCGCTGCAATACCATTGTCCTCCGTAGCCAGCCAAAGGTTCTGAACAAACTTGGGCCATCCCTGGTGCATATTAGTGGTACAGCAAGGGTAGCCGGTTAAAAGACCAAAACAGTTGTCGGTTCCCTCATGCGGCGTATTAAAATTTCTACTTGTTCTCGAAACATTTACCTGGTTGGCTTGCTGATAATATTGACGTGCCATAAAATCGTCAGTAGCCTGGGTAGGTAAAGCATTATAGGCTATCCTCTCCAAGTGATCCATCATCTTAACATTACCGGTAATAGTGATCATATTTTCAAGGGAGTACATCAATTCTGTAGCGGTACAAAACTCGGAGCCCTGAACGGGATCATTTCCATGCATAAACTCATCCGCTCCATACATTCCTTGAACCTGGCCATGATACAATCTGATATCATGAAAGGCTTTATCTACCGCCTGCAGGTATTTCTCATCGCTGTGCTGCTGATAATGGATAACAGGAGATTTTATTCCCTGCGCAAGATTTACACCATGAAATTTGTACGTGGTATAAAGGTCGCCGGAATAAAGAAAATTGTTAGTCCAGTTATAGGTTTGCTGGTGAATCAGATTGGCCAGATCCAGCAGAAATGCATCACCGGTAATATTATAGAGCCAATATACTACCAACAGATTATCAGCCCCGCGCTGGGCGCCCCACCACGAATAATGTCCAAGAGGTGTTTGAGGAAGAGTTTTCAACTGATACCTGAAATATTTGGTCATCAGATCTGTTACCCGCTTGTCGCCGGTAGCCATATAATATTGCTGAAGCACTTTCAACATTACCATTTTAGGCCACCAGTCCCGGGCAAGTCCTCTTTGGATCAGCGGTTCATCAGCAGGTTCTTTTTCAGGCGGAATAGGACCAAAATAACCATCGGGTTGCTGGTTATTAAGCGACCATTCTATCCAGGGTTGTAATTTATTTTTTAACGCGGCATCGTCCAGGATGTACGCAAGAGGAGCCAGTCCGTCGAGCCAATAAGGCCCTCTTTCCCATACATCACCATCGCCACCCAGCCAGCCGTTCCTGCTACCCAGCACAATCGGATAGAGTTCATCCAATTGTCCGGTCAAACCGGTTTTCATTGTCACTAATTGAGTGTGTAACCATCCTTTGGGTTTGATATGCCCCAAGGGCAAATTGATATAAGGATTTGGTCGAAGGGGAGCCCTGTTCTGAAGATATTTTACTTCCTCTGTTTTTTGTGCAAACAAAGAAGGGCTGCCAAATAGCAGTCCCATTAACAAGCAAATTCTGTTCATTCTTACTTATTTAATTTTACAAGTGTACAATATATAAATAATCATCCAGAAACCTGTGCTGGTGGGTATCGTAAAATCAATCCTAATGCGGGGAATAATACTCATCTTTGTCTTTCAGCAGAAATAAAAGAAGAAGCAGATAAATTCTTTAAACGGACTTTCGCCTGATTGATTGAATGGAGTATTTTAAAAAGCTAGAGCAATTATTAAAGACCGAGCGACAAACCGATCGCGAAACATATCAACAATTCATTGAACAGTCAACTGTTCGTCAGCGACAATTAAACGGCGTATCATGGTATCCGGTAGCTATCAGGGATACTGAGTTAGTAAGAGGAGATTATCTGTCGGTGGAGGTTGAACGAACCACTCATCATGATATACCCCATCAATTTCGTTTTGGTTCATCCGCTGCACTTTTTTCCAATCACCAGCCACAGCAACATCGTATTGAAGGAATCATTACCCATCAAAGTGGTAATAAACTCAAACTGACCCTGCGAATCGATGACTTACCCGAATGGACAAGAGACGGAAAACTGGGTGTTGATCTTTTATTTGATGAGATCAGTTACGAAGAAATGCAAAACGCCTTAAAACAGGCTGCAGCCCAATACGAAAAAAATACGCTCATCCAGGTGTTAACAGGCAATAAAAAAGCGAGCAGTGTTTCTTCGCCTTCTTATTATCACTCTGTTGTACTTAACGATTCGCAAAATGAAGCAGTAAATAAAATACTTGCGGCAAATGAAATAGCTGTAGTACATGGTCCGCCGGGAACCGGAAAAACCACTACACTGGTGCAGGCAATAAAAGCGCTTCACAAACAGGATAAGCAGAAGATACTAGTCACAGCGCCCAGCAATACGGCAGTCGACCTGCTGGCCGACAGGCTTTCTGCTGAAGAACTGAATGTAGTACGCATTGGCAATCCGGTTAGGGTTTCTGATCGTCTCAACGCATTAACGCTTGATAGCAGAATGCAGCAGCATAGCAGTATAAAAGAAATCAAAAGATTAAAGAAGCAGGCGAATGAGTTTCGAAGTCTGGCACATAAATACAAAAGACATTTTGGTAAGGCCGAGCGGGACCAACGTAAGGCACTGTTCGATGAAGCGTATAAAATATTAAAAGAAGTTGAACGGCATGAACAATATATTATTAAGGATATTCTTGATAAAGCCGATATTATTACCGCTACATTAGTCGGCACGAATCATTTTACTATTCGTCACCTGCAATATCACAGCGTGGTGATTGACGAAGCAGCACAATCAGTAGAGCCAGCCTGCTGGATACCCGCACTAAAAGGAAAAAAGCTAATTATGGCAGGCGATCATTTCCAGCTTCCTCCAACCATTAAATCGGAACAGGCCGCAAGAGAAGGATTGGAAATTACGCTTATGGAAAAAACAGTAGCGCTTCATCCCGATGCAGTAGTTATGCTGAATGAACAATACCGCATGAATGAAATGATCATGCAATATCCCTCACAGGTATTCTATAAAAACCAGCTTAAAGCCAACCAGGCCGTGGCTACACAACTGTTGTTTAACGGAGATGCCCCTGTTGTTTTTATTGATACAGCCGGGTGCGGATTCGAAGAAAAACAGGAAGGAACAAGTATTCTCAATACAGAAGAAGCCCTTTTTCTGTTTAAACATCTCACTGAATTTATCAATAACACGCTCACGAATCATTTCAGCAAAGATCATTTTCCTTCCATTGCTGTCATATCGCCCTATAAACAACAGGTAATGCTGTTACAGGATCTTTTAAAATCATCAGAACTTTATAGTCTTTATGCCGACAGCATTTCTGTAAATACTATTGACGGCTTTCAGGGTCAGGAGCGCGACATAGTCTATATCAGTCTCACCCGCAGCAATAGTGACAATAAAATAGGTTTCCTCACTGATATACGCCGCATGAATGTTGCCATGACCAGGGCGAGGAAAAAATTGGTCGTTATTGGTGACAGTTCAACACTTTCACAGGATGCTTTTTATGACAATTTTATTAAATGGACAATGGAAAACAATGCATGGATAAGTGCCTGGGAGTTTATGAGTTAGATGGCTTGGGATTTGCACAATATTGTTCTAAACAAATGTTATGGACAGAACAAAAAATCTTATAGACAATAATGAAAGAGGTTTTATCCTTAACGAAAGCGGAACATCCGTAAGAACAGACTCAATTGAGCAGGAAAAAGAAAAAAGAAGCAATAGTGAGCACCAGGAAAATGTAAAAGCAGAAGAAGGCAGTAAATCTGATCCCCAGTTAACAGAACTGGATGGGCTGAAAAAAGGTGGTGTTCCTCCCCATGTTAACCCGGAAGACGAAGAACAGATAAGAGAAGATCCATCTTCCGACAGATAGTGAATTATGCAGAAAGGACGTGTATTCTTTATAGACGATGATCCCGACGATCATGATATCGTCAGGGAAATATGGAACGAATTGAATGTAGCACATGATTTGATCTTTTTCAATAGTGCAGAAGAGGTGTTCGACACTTTGTCAAAAAGTGTTGAAGCACCTTTTATTATTATTTGCGACGTGAACCTTCCTAAAATGAATGGTTTCGAACTGAGAAAAAAACTCCTCGAAACCGGGTCCCGGAAAATGTTAAGCGTTCCTTTTATATTCTGGTCGACCAATGCAGTAGATGTACAGGTGGAACACGCTTATGAGCTTTGCGCACACGGTTTTTTTGTTAAAGGGATTAAATTCGAAGAAGTTAAACAAACACTGCAAACAATAATAGAGTATTGGGGGCTGAGTAAAGTTCCTGCGAAACACGATTGACTTTTATCATTCATCCTTGCCGCTTATAACTATAAACTTCATCTTATCTAAAAGCACTTGGAGAAAGTACGACGCCGTTCGTATGTTGCATAAAATTTTTTTATGCGAGTACCATTATTAACCTGTGCGCTATGTATATTGTTGACTCCCTTTAAGAGTCATGCGCAATTATCTGAGAGCGATAAAACCAACGCGATTCAAACCATTGCCAAACATCTTGCGGAGAAGTATGTTGACGCGGAAAAAGGAGGGCAGCTATCCTCATATATTCTGACCGCCAACTTTAAAGGAGCTTTTAGAAAAGCCTCTCACTGGGATCAGTTTAATGAGATGGTCACTAAAGAGTTGCAACAACAGAGCAATGATAAACATATCTATGTGCGAAGGGATGCCGCTATTGTGAGGGAAATAGGCAGTTCCTCACCGGAAATGATAAACAGTGTGGGACAAAATGATTCTAATGATGCTGGCATAAGAGAATCTGCGGTATTGGATAATAATTTTGGATATATAAAGTTGTCGTCCATTAATATTACTGAAAAGAATTTGCCGGTACTGTATGAAGCTATGAGAAAAGTGGAAAATACGGATGCTCTTATTATAGATATCCGCGATAACAAAGGTGGCGGTTCCCCTGCAGGTGCAGTGCTGGAATCCTATTTTCTGCCCCCATCTACTCCTCTGCTGGAATTTACTTCGCGCGATGGAAAAGTCGCGACGGAATCTACTGTTGATTGGCTAAAAGAGAAAAAATATGACAAACCGGTATTTATCATTATTAATAAGAATACCGCCTCTGCAGCGGAAGCATTTGCATTTGTAATGCAGAAAAACAAACGCGCCACCATTGTTGGTGAAACATCAAGTGGGGCAGCTAACAGGAATGAATGGTTTGTTGTGAATGACGAAAACTATCTTTCTGTTTCAACCGCTACAAGTGCTTTGGCCGGAACTACATTAAGCTGGCAAAGGTCTGGCGTAAAACCCGATATTAAAGTAAAAGCCGGTGATCCTGTTACTGCCATTACGAATGCTAAAAAATAAACAACTTATGATAGTGGGCGGTGGAGAATGGACAGTTGACGGTGGAGGATGGACAGCGGTTTCGGTAAGCTTTTATATGCTTGTGACCTTTAAGCCACTAAAAGGGAGCAATCATCAATCAAGAAAACGACATTAAATACCTTTAAAAAAATTGCGGCAAAGTGTAACCTTTTCAGCCCTGAATGAGTCATAGACTAAAACAACTAACTATGATAAAGTATCTAACTATAAGCTTACTGTGTATAAGCCTTATTTCCTGTGCTTATATGGGGCAAAGAATAAGAGGAAACGGTCAAATTACTACCGAAGAGCGTCAATTATCAGATTTTAAAGGAGTTAGTGTTGCCGGCTCATATAATGTTCATGTCACCACCGGCGAGAATTACCAGGTAAAGATAGAAGCCGATGAAAATTTGCTACCCTATATTGAAACCAGGATAGAAGGCGGTGTGCTGAAGGTCGAAACGGCTGACAATTACAATCTGAAGTCAAAAAAAGGAATAACTGTATTTGTTACAGCTCCTGTCTATAACAAGTTTTCTATTGCCGGCTCTGGCAATATTAACGGTGAAAATGAAATAATCGCTGATGACAAAATGAATATCAGCGTCGCTGGTAGTGGAAATATAAATCTGCTTCTTAAAGCTCCGGTAGTAAACACATCTATATCCGGAAGCGGTGATATTTCTCTGGAAGGTGATGCTGATGAAATAACGGGATCTATTTCAGGTAGTGGAAACCTCAGGGCCATTAAGCTTAAAGCGCGTGATGTACGGGTAAAAATAGCCGGTAGCGGTAATGCAGAAGTATCTGCAGAAGAAAAGCTCGAAGCCAACATTGCAGGAAGTGGCGATGTTCTCTATGCAGGTAATCCTCAAACCGATTCCAAAATAGCGGGCAGCGGTTCAATTAGAAGAATTGATTAGTTGTAAATTTGGTGATGCTTAAAGTGCTTTCACCTTACGATCAACAACTCATTCGGGAGATAAAAGAAAATACAGCAGAAGAAGCGTATAAGTTTTTAGAAAAAGCTTATGCGCTTTTTCATGCACGCGACAAATGGCTACCTGCCCACCAGCGAATAAAAATACTGGAACGCACAGCAGCGCTTATGAATGATCAGTTGGAAACGTTGACCGAGAATGCAGCTCGCGAGGGAGGCAAGCCTTATATTGATTCTGCAGTAGAAGTAGAGCGTGCTATTAACAGTGTAAAAATTGCGGCCCAATACATTTCGCAGATCAAGGGGGAACAGATACCGATGGAACTTACTCCATCATCGACAAACAGGATAGCTTTTACAATAAAAGAACCTATAGGTGTTGTTTTTTCTATTTGCGCTTTTAATCATCCGCTTAACCTTGTGATCCATCAAACAGTAACCGCTATTGCCGCAGGATGCCCGGTAATTATTAAACCCGCTTCTACTACTCCTTTATCGTGTTTACATTTTATTGAATTGCTGAAAGAGGCAGGTTTACCTGAAGGATGGTGTGAAGTATTGATATGCGACAATGTAATTACAGAAAAAATAGCTACCGATGAACGGGTAGCCTATCTGTCTTTTATAGGATCGGCCAAAGTGGGATGGTATCTACGGTCAAAACTGGCTCCTGGTACAAGGTGCGGACTGGAACACGGCGGAATAGCACCGCTAATAGCAGAGTCTGATGCCGATATTAACATGTTAATTCCGGCAATAGTGAAAGGAGGTTTTTATCATGCAGGACAAGTATGTGTTTCTGTCCAACGTGTATTTATTCATGAAAAGATCAGCAGCACAGTTATTGAACAGATAGTCGCGGCAACAAAAAAATTAATCGTTGGTGATCCGTTAGATAAAAAAACAGAAGTGGGTCCGCTTATCACGACTAAAGAAGTGAACCGCGTACACGAATGGGTAAAGGAAGCTGTTGAACATGGAGCTTCTTTATTATGCGGAGGAAACAAGATCGGGGAGACCTGTTATGCACCAACCGTTTTACTCAACCCGTCTAAAGAGGTTCGCGTTTCAACACAGGAAATATTCGGACCTGTAATATGTTTATATACTTACAATGATCTTGATAAAGCGATTGAACTGGCGAATGATTCCAGCTTTCATTTTCAATCAGCTGTATTTACTTCCGATATTAACCGCGCCTTATATTGTATAGAACGGCTTAACGCCAATGCCGTGATAGTAAATGATCATACCGCATTTCGTGTTGATTGGATGCCTTTCGGCGGAAGGGATGCTTCTGGTTTGGGGTTGGGTGGCGTACCTTATGCCATTAATGAAATGTTAAGAGAAAAATTGATGGTTATCAGGCGAACCACATGATTATTATCATCCCCTGCCCCTACTATAGCAACAAGAGAAATGTGTTAATTTTACCGGATGTTAAAGGATATTCTTTCTGGTATTATTCAAAAAAATACAGATGCCACTACTTACCAGTGGCTACAGGAAAAATCGGGTAGTAGCGGTTCTTCGTTTAATGCCGCCTTTGTGATGTTGCCGCGCAAAACCGGGAAATCTTCTATACAATTATCGCAGGAAGACCGTACCGCCATAGCGTCGGCCCGTCCGGGGTTTTCTATCGACGGATGGAGCATGGACAGACTCGCAAGGATATGGTTGCTTATGCATATTGATGCCTCTGATAAGGATAAATATTTTCGTTCTATTGAGAACCTGTTCCTGGCCGGAGAAATGAATGAATTGATAGCGCTTTATTCAGCGCTCCCTGTACTGGAATATCCTGAGCTATGGAAGATGCGTTGTGCAGAAGGTATCCGTAATAATATCGGCGATGTGTTACAATCTATCATGTGTAACAACCCTTATCCTTCAGAAAATCTCGATGAGGCAGCCTGGAATCAACTTGTGCTAAAAGCTTTTTTTACCAATAAGCCCGTCGAACAAATTATCGGTTTAGATAAAAGAGCAAACAGTACCCTGGCAGATACATTATCAGATTTTGCCCATGAAAGATGGGCAGCCAAAAGACCTGTGCCTATCCAGTTATGGAGATGTCTCGGGCCTTTCATCAACGAACAGTTTTTTCCCGATATCCGGAAAATTGCCGCGTCAGACAATCCGCTTGAAAGAGACGCCGCGGCTCTAGCAGCCTACAGTAGCCATTACGAACCTGCAAAAAAATTAATTACTTCATCCCAACTGTCTGACATACAATCCGGTATGCTTACCTGGAATGAGTTGGCCAAAAAAACAAAAGAATATGTGTTGCAGCAATAACCTTTCAGAAAAGGACCTTCAGCCCGGAGCAAAAGAGACTATTTACCTGGATACGATAAAAGGCATGAAGTTCTTTGATCCGCATGTGCATATGACTTCGCGTACCACCGACGATTACATAGCTATGGCCGATGCAGGAGTGGTAGCGCTCATCGAGCCGGCTTTCTGGCTGGGCCAGCCACGCACGGGAGTAGATACGTTCAGGGATTATTATAGCAGTCTGCTGGGATGGGAAAGATTTCGTTCTTCACAATTCGGTATTAAACATTACTGTACTATCGGCCTCAATTCTCGCGAAGCGAACAATGAAGCGTTGGCAGAGCAGGTAATGGAGATCCTGCCACTATTTATATACAAAGAAGGCGTGGTAGGGATTGGTGAAATTGGCTTTGACGACCAGACCGCAGCCGAAGAAAAATATTACCGCCAACAGTTGGAACTAGCTAAAGAGGCCAATCTGCCTGTTCAGATTCATACCCCGCATCGCGATAAAAAGAAAGGCACAACAAGGAGTATGGATATAGCCATCGAGCATGGCCTTGACCCTTCAATGGTAATCGTAGACCATAACAACGAAGAAACAGTAAGGGAAGTGCTCGACAGAGGATTTTGGGCAGCTTTTACTATTTATCCCTTTACCAAAATGGGTAACGAAAGAATGGTGGAAGTAGTAAAACAGTATGGAACTCGTAATATTATGATCAACTCTGCCGCCGATTGGGGTATTAGTGATCCTCTTGCCGTTCCTAAAACCGCAGCGCTCATGAAAGCCAAAGGTATTAGTGATGAAGAAATAAGACTCGTTACCTATCAGAACGCTATTACCGCATTCGGACAAAGCGGACAGATCAATGAAGCCGATTTTTCTGCCGTAAAAGATATAGATCAGCGTCAAAAGTTCAGCGGAAATACTATTTTGCGTGGAGGACAACAACCTAAGGTTGATAAGAACTCTATTATAATTACATAAGCTTGAAGACATTCACCGGTTACCTGCGCCTCATGCGCCTTCCCAACATTATCACTTCCATCAGCGATGTGCTGGCAGGAGTGGCTATTGCCGGCTCTCTGATCAGCGTCACTTTTGGACTACAACAACATGTTTCATTAGGCACACTGATGATTGAGCAGTTGAATTTCAATACGCTGAAACTGATCGGTTTACTTGTTTTATCAACTGTTGGATTATATGGCGGCGGGGTAGTACTGAATGATGTTTTTGATGCTAAGCTGGATAAAATTGAGCGACCCGAACGTCCTATACCCAGCGGACTGATCAGCAAAAGATCAGCAGCAATATTTGGCGTTCTACTACTTGTTATAGGAGTGGTAGCCGCAGCGCTTACCGATACCTCTGCAGTATTTTCCGTGCCAACCAAAATAGCTTTAGCCATTGCCATTGGCGCGGTAGTGTATGATAAGTGGACCAAACATAGCAGTTTACTCGGACCGTTAAATATGGGAGCCTGCCGCGGACTAAACCTCTTATTAGGAATGAGCATCACCGGGTATGCCATACAGCATTTTTGGCAATTGGCATTTGTACCGGTAATTTATATTGCCGCTATTACCATGATCAGCAGAGGAGAAGTACAGGGTGGAAAACGTAAGACATTATATTTTGCCGGTGTTCTATATTTTATTGTATTAGCCATCATGCTCATCATCTCTTATAAAAATTACACTTTAACAAAATCTTTGCCTTTAGCCCTAATGTTCTGTCTACTAATATTTCCACCATTACAGAATGCAATCAACAAACCAGATGGACCACGCATAGGTAAAGCCGTTAAGAATGGAGTAATTGGACTTATATTAATGAACGCCACCTGGGCAGCAGCTTTTAATGACCTGGTGTTTGCCAGCATTATATTTCTTTTATTACCGATAGCTTATCTCTTGTCAAAAGCTTTTGCGGTTACTTAAGCATAACGGGGTTAAATCTCTATTCATCCTACCATTTAAATGCTTAATTTTATCAATCGATTAATAGCGCAGGTGATAAAATGGAGTATTTACAGCAGGCTTTTAGTGTAAGTTTTAACTATAAAGTCTTTTTTACAGAGCATCTTTTTAAAGATAGCAATAAAACTCTGAGTGATTTTCTCAATAGTCAGAAAGCTGATATTATAAAAAAAGTGTTTTTTGTAATTGATCAGGGCGTAGCAATAAATCATCCTCAGCTCGAGCAGGAAATTCGTCAATATTTTAAGAGTGAACCAGCTTTTTCTCTTATAGAAGAAATTTTTATTGTTCCCGGAGGAGAACAGTCAAAAAACAATGAGGCTTATTTTTATCAGTTAGTTGATAAAGTGGATGAACATGGCATTGACAGGCACTCCTATATTATTGCCATTGGCGGAGGCTCGGTATTGGATCTTGTCGGATATGTATCTGCTGTATCTCACAGGGGAATACGACACATTCGTATACCCACAACTGTATTGTCACAAAATGATTCAGGGGTAGGTGTTAAAAACGGTATTAATTACCATGGAAAGAAAAACTTTCTAGGTGCATTTACACCTCCAGTAGCTGTTTTTAATGATTACCATTTTTTAACTACGTTAACTGATGAAGAATGGAGATCAGGAATAGCTGAAGCTATTAAAGTAGCGCTTATCAAGGATGAGAAATTTTATTTCTGGCTTTCTGAAAATGCATTATTGCTTTCGCAGCGTGATAAACCCGCTATGCAATATTTAATTAAGCACTGTGCAAAACTGCATCTCAATCATATAGCCTCCGGCGATCCTTTTGAAATGGGTTCTTCACGTCCGCTTGATTTCGGCCACTGGAGCGCACATAAAGTCGAGCAGCTCTCTGATTTTACTATCCGTCACGGTGAAGCCGTTGCTATGGGAATAGCGCTTGATAGCGCCTATTCATTTATTTCAGGTCGGCTGGCAGAAAAAGATGCGCAGCATATTATTCATCTTTTATCCAATCTCGGATTTGATATTACTCATCCGTTAATGGATATATCGAACGATGACAGCGAAATATTAAAAGGGTTAAATGAATTTCGTGAACACCTGGGAGGAAAACTAACTATTATGCTATTGCGAGCCATAGGAGAAGGAGAAGAAGTACATGAACTGGAGCTGCCTCTTCTTCGTAAAGCGAGTGAATGGTTAAGGGCCCAATAATTTTTATTTATGCAAACATCTTTAGGACATCTGACTTATTGTACCAATATTCACTCCGGCGAAACCTGGGAGGATCATTTTACGCAACTAAAACTTCATGTTCCCAAAATAAAGCAACAGGTTTCACCGCTTGAGCCTTTCGGAATTGGTCTTCGTTTGGCTAATACCGCTAGTTTAACGTTGCAGGAATCTCCTGCTCTCGAAGAATTCCGTAATTGGTTAGGAGAGAATAATTGTTACATATTCACGATGAACGGATTTCCTTATGGAAGTTTTCACGATTCGATAGTAAAGGATAAAGTGCATGCCCCTGATTGGCTAACCTTAGACAGAGTGAATTATACTATAAGACTTGCCAAAATACTTTCTGCATTATTACCAGATGAGTTGGATGGCGGTATTTCTACCAATACTTTATCTTATAAATTCTGGCACCAAGAAGAAGATCTTCCTGCTGTATACGAAAAAGCTACCAAAAACCTTTTGCAGGTTGTAGATGCTTTGATCCAAATAAAAACGGAAACAGGGAAGCTCATTCATATTGATATGGAACCCGAACCTGATGGACTGTTAGGCGACGGAAAAGAATTTTTACAGTGGTATGTGCAATATCTTCTTCCTATAGGAGTGGCTTATTTACAAAACAAATATGGTTATAATGAAGATACTGCGGCGGCGGCAATACGTGAGCATATACAGGTGTGTTATGATGTTTGCCATTTCGCAGTGGGGTATGAAGATCATCGCTGGATGATAGAAGAGATGAGAGCGTTAGGTATAAAAACCGGTAAAATCCAAATTAGTGCCGCCCTTAAAGCTGCTATTCCAAAAGACCCTTCGAAGAGAACTGAAGTTATTAACACCTTCAAACAGTTTGATGAATCCAGTTACCTACACCAGGTAGTAGCGTTAAAAGAAGATGGTCAGTTGATCAGATATCCCGATATGCACCCTGCTGTTATTGATAGCAATAATGTTGAGGTAAAAGAATGGCGTGCACATTTTCATGTTCCTTTATTTATAAAAGATTACGGTGTGCTACAATCTACTAATGATGAAATAGAGACTGTTTTGGCTATTCAGGCTAGTCAGCCTTTTACTTTTCATCTTGAAGTAGAAACCTACACATGGGGTGTTTTACCAGAGGATCTGAAATTACCGTTAAGTGAATCGGTGAGCAGAGAATTGCAATGGGTTATTGAAGTGATCAGGAAAGAGAAACCAGCTCTTTGCTAATAGCTTATTGTAGTAGTCGTGTTTTAATAGGAAGTGTTTTCATCATATCCAACTAAAAACAAAAAATATACAGATGAAAAAGACTGTAGTTATTGATATCGTTGGGCTTTCTGCGTCTTTAATTGGTGAACACACGCCTTTTATTTCATCTTATATTAAAGGACGGTATTTGCAAACTGTTGCTCCGGTGTTACCTGCGCTAACAACTACTGCCCAATCAGTATATATTACCGGCAAGTGGCCTTCTCAAAATGGAATTGTGGGTAATGGCTGGTACGATCATCGTGATGCAGAGATCAAGTTCTGGAAGCAGTCGAATAAACTTGTGCAGGGAGAGAAGATATGGGAACGTGCTAAAAAAGAAGATCCTTCTTTTACTACGTCGAAAATGTTCTGGTGGTATAATATGTATGCTGACGTTGATTATGCTGTTACACCCCGCCCCAATTATTTAGCCGATGGCCGCAAGATGCCCGATTGTTATTCGCATCCTGCCGGATTGCGCGATGAATTACAGAGGGAACTGGGACAGTTTCCATTATTCAAGTTCTGGGGACCGGGTGCCGATATTGAATCGACAAGATGGATAGCTGATGCAGCTATTTATACTGATAAAAAATACGACGCAACACTGACGTTAATTTATTTACCTCATTTAGATTATTGTTTACAGAAATACGGTCCGCTGGCTCCCGAAATACCCACTCATTTGCAGGAGATCGACAAAGTGGTTGAAGATCTTGTACAACATTTTTCCTCAAAGGGAGCTAATATTATTTTATTATCAGAGTATGGCATTTCTCCGGTTAACAATCCTATTCATATTAATCGCTTGTTGCGAAAAAATGATTTGCTCGGTATAAGAGTGGAGAGAGGACTGGAGTTATTAGACGCCGGCGTTTCCAAAGCATTCGCGGTGGCCGATCACCAGATCGCTCATATTTATGTGAATGATCCTTCAGTATACGACCAGGTGATGCATCTTGTTAGTAATATTCCCGGTGTGGCAAAAGTGCTCGACAGGGAAGCGCAGAAGGAATATCATATTGATCACGAGCGGGCCGGTGATATTGTTTTGGTAGCCGATCAAAGCAGCTGGTTCACTTATTATTTCTGGCTCGACGATGCTGTTGCTCCTGATTACGCAAGGGTAGTGGATATTCACAAAAAGCCAGGTTATGATCCCGTTGAATTATTTATGACGTCGAAGGCCAGAGCCGGATATAAACTGTTGAGGAAAAAACTTGGCTTCAGGTATGTGATGGATGTCATCCCCCTTGATGCCACATTAGTGAAAGGCTCACATGGCAGTGTGTTTGTGGAGCAGCAATACCATCCCATCCTCATCACCGACCAGCCGCAAAAGGAAAACCTTGTAGCTCCTGATGTGTATGATATTATCTGGGAAGCACTGCATAAATAGATTTTGCCTGTCAGAATCACATTAAAATGTGATTTTTTCTTTATAGTAATCATGAGCGCTTGTTGATTTACTAAAGATCACACTATAATATGATTTTATATAATAAATATATAAATTCTTCTTACATTTGGCAAAAATCACATTATAATGCCAAAAGCAACTATTGGCGAGATGATAAAGAGTAGGCGAAAAGAGCTTAAAATTCACCAGCCTGATCTTGCAGAGCTTGCGGGTATCAGCGTAAATACGTTATACAAAATTGAGCGTAATGTAGCCAATCCAACGCTTGATATTTTGGAGCGCATTACCTCAACGCTTGGAATGGAAATACGGTTAGAGGTTAAAATAGCCGGAACATGAGACAGGCTCAAGTATTCAGAAATGGAGAATTTGTCGGAATGTTAACTGAAAACGATAAGGGTGGATTTCTTTTTCGGTACGATGATCAATATTTTATAGATTCTTCTAAAAAACCTATAAGTCTTACACTACCCAAAACACAGCAGGAGTATAGCAGTACTTATCTCTTTCCTTTTTTTGCCAGCCTATTAACTGAAGGGGCCAATCGAAAGCTTCAAAGCAAACTATTAAAAATTGATGAGAATGATGATTTTGGACTTCTCCTGGCCATAGCCGATGCTGATGTGATTGGAGCCATTACCGTAAAATCAATACAGCTATGAGCATTCCGGCTTTAAAATATTGCCCTTCTTTGTTGACAGAGAATCATAATACTTATAGTCCGCTTGCATTGAGACGTTTATTCAAAGGTAGAAAAGTTAGTCACATACTTCCTTATGATAGTCCCTGGAGCAATGACGATGAAACAGAAAAGTTCATGGACAATAATAGGCACATTCATATATCCGGAGTACAGGAAAAATATTCTTTGATACAGATAAAAAATGAATTGCGGTTGACAGAAAAAGGAGAACAGGGAACACATATTCTCAAACCTTATCCGGTAACTCTCAAAAGGCCAAGAGAAATACCTGCAAATGAACATGTCACCATGCAAATTGCATCCCAGGTATTTAAGATCGATACCGCTCCATGTGCAATAATTTTTTTCAGAAATGGAGAACCTGCATATTTAACCAAAAGGTTTGATATAAAGAACGACGGAAGTAAGCGTGTAAAAGAGGATTTTGCTGCACTTGCCGGCACATCATTGGAGGTCGGCGGAAAAAATTTTAAATACAATTCTTCCTATGAAGAAATGGGTAATTTAATTAAAAAATATGTCTCGGCTTCTGCTATAGAATTAGAAAAGTTTTTTTCACTCATTTTATTTAATTATTTATTCTCTAACGGTGATGCACATTTAAAAAATTTCGCATTACTTGAAACCGATAGCGGCGATTACACGCTTAGTCCGGCTTACGATCTCATGAATACCAGGCTTCATATTGATGATACTGATTTCGCATTCGCAAAAGGATTATTTGCTGACGAGTGGAAATCCGACGCTTACCAGCATTATGGACATGCCTCAAAAGAGGATTTTCTTGAATTAGCCAAACGCTTAGGAATGGCTACTTCGCGTATCGAAAAAATACTGGCAACTTTTTTAAATGAGAATCCGCTAATTGAATTGCTTGTAAGCAGGTCTTTTCTGGATGTTCAAATGAAACAACGATATCTTGAAAATTACAGAACAAAACTGAAGAATCTAAAAGCAAGCAGAAAGTAATTTTTAAGTAATGCTATTTCAGCTTCGACCGTTCAAATAAACCAATCCAACCTTTATTGTTAAGAAAACCCTAACTGTTAAGTTCAGAATGCAGGTATTCTTCTTGTTTATGCTTTTTATTTACCTTCATTTCTTTAGAATAATAAAACTACCTACACTAATTTCTTTACTTTATACTATGAATAAGTACATATCCGGGTATCGAATTTATTATCTTCTTTTATTATCTATTTTAGGATTCCCCACTCTTGCACATAGTACAACCTTTAGTGGAAGCTTTAAAGGTGGCGCAGGTTGTGAGATTGTTTTTCACTTTTTATATAATCCGGTTACCCAACAACGTTATCAGCATTGGGTTACACTTGACTCCACCGGATCTTTCTCTTTTGACTTTCCGATAACTTTCCTGGTAGAAGTAGGCTTTGAGATCGAATCGTATTTCGGTCACTTGATATCCTTTCCCAATACATTAATTGATATCCGCGCCGACATAAACAACATCGGCTCAACAATTCAGATTACTGGTGCAAAACAATCTCTTTCAAACCATCTTCCTCAATTATATGATTTTTCTTTTTACAACACATCTCCAGGCATAGAAAACCTAGACCATAAGGCCGACCTTGCTAAAAAAGAAATAAAAGAGAAAAAGATTTTTTTTGATAGTCTTTACAATATCAATTTACTTTCAAACGATGAAAGAGTATACGCGAATTCCTATCTACAATATTTTTTCTCCGACTATAAAATGTCGGTTTTATTTAAACAATACAAGTTAAACGATAAAGTTTTTGATTTTTTAAATAGCCTGGGTAAAACTGATGACTCATCAGCTTTAATGAGCGACACATATAATTCTTTAATTGAATTTGGCCTATTGCGTAACTACTTAATAAAAAACAATATAGATCTCGATTCAATTGTAGATGTGTAAGCTTCCCTTATTTCTGTGCCACTAATAATTAGAAATTTTTGTTATTAGTC
>CAZSFY010000040.1:0-31254 GCA_964606315.1 uncultured Chitinophagaceae bacterium
TGTGATTACTTTAAAGTTAATCCCAAATTGTCAGATCAAATATTGACTACTTCAGATTATTCTTGCTTAGGCGCCTGCTAATTAAATTTGCTCACATTATTTCTGCCCAATAAATTCTCCGTCTGCTTTAATCTTCACTTCATCGCTTAACATAGGAGCAGGGAATTTTGGTCCAAAATTATAATCAGACCTTTTAATAGTACCGGTTAACTGAAAACCTGCAGTCGGCGCTTTAGACATTGGGTTTTCAACTGTGCCTCTATACCACAGATCTACGGTAACCGGTTTGGTAATACCATTCAGTGTAAGATCACCTGATAATTTGTATTTGTTTGCTCCGGCCTTTTTAATGGAAGTACTCTTGAAGGTGAGAGTTGGATTTTTTTCTACGTCAAAAAAATCGGCGCTTCTCAGATGCTCATCTCTTTTTTCTACTTCAGTATTCAACGAAGCTGTTTGAGCCGTTAGTTCAAAAACAGCATCGCTAAAATCAGCCTTCGATGTAGTAATAGTTACATCAAACTCTTTAAATAATCCAAGTACATCCGCAATACCCAAGTGTGTTACCGAGAAAGTAATCTTTGAATGGAAAGGATCCGCTTTCCATGTACTCTGCGCAAAAGAAGAAACAGTAATAAAAACCGCAACCACGGCAGCAAATACCATTTTTGATAAATTCCTTTTCATGAATCAGTATTTAATGAATAATAAAACAGTGTTACAACATTAAATATACAGGTTTGTTATAACAATTGTACTTTTCCTGGCTTAATTTTGAAAAATGATGTTCTTATTTACCCCCCCTGCTAAAAGGATTCTTCCTATAGCTCTTGTTTTGCCCTTCAGCCTTTATATTGTTCTGTTAGGTTGCGGCACAACTGAGCCTTCATCACCCGACTATGTTAAAGGTACAAAAGAAGGATACGAATTGGCAAAATTCCATTGTTCAACATGTCACGGTTTTACTCCTGCTGATGCCCTTGACAAAAAAACCTGGAAACACAATGTACTTCCTCCTATGGGAAGAAGAATGGGATTAACACTTTTATGGGATACTGTATTTGTACCACTCAACGATAATTTTATTGGTGGAATAACGAATGAGGAATGGAATAAAATAGTAAAATATTATGAAAAAAATGCCCCAGACAAACTGGTTATTCCTGAGCCAGAGCAAGCGGTAACACGTGATACAGGTATCTTTCATCCCAAATTGCCTGCTAAATTACCCCTGAGCGAGGAATCAAGAACAGTGATGACCATCTTTGATACGATAACCAACCATTTGTATACTTCCGATTTCTTCAGCAATACTATTACTAAATGGAATCAGCGATTAGAACCCATTGACAGCATAAAAGGGAGATTTGCTGTTGTACATGCAAAATTTTATACCGATAGTCATCAGCAACATCATGGACTATTTACTAATATCGGATCGCTTAACCCACGTAATAACCAATCAGGATCACTTTTTGATATTACATTTGACCAATCAAAAAACGCAAATCATTCAGAAGGTCATATTATTGCTAAAGCACTTGCCAGACCGGTTCATACATCAATGGCAGACATGAACAATGATGGCTTGACAGACTATGTGGTTTGCGAATTTGGACATCAGTCGACAGGTAAATTACAGATCCTCGAGCAACAACAAAACAACACACTGAAAGAGATACCGGTAAGTCAATATCCCGGAGCAATAAAGTCCGTAATACGTGATTTTAATAACGACGGATGGAATGACATAATAGTATTATTTGCGCATGATTATGAATCTATAAAACTATTTACCAATAATCGCGACGGTACATTTACAGAAACCATATTACTAAGCTTTCCACCGGTATATGGGTCAACCAGTTTCCAACTTGTTGATTTTAACGGCGATGGTTTGGATGATATCTTGTATACCTGTGGAGATAATACCGATGTATCAGTCATTTTTAAACCCTATCATGGTGTTTACATTTTTATCAATAAAGGCAATAATAAATATCAACAGGAATATTTTTATCAGATTAATGGTTGTATTAAGGCAATTGCTGCCGACTTTGACAATGATGGAGATCTTGATATTGCTACTATTGCTTTCCATGCGAATTTTGAAAAGAGACCCGGAGAAGGATTTCAATACTTTGAACAGGTTTCGCCTATGTCGTTTAAAGTAAATTCACCACCTATTGAAAAATACGGAAGGTGGTGGACAATGGACGTCCATGATTTTGACGGAGACGGCGATTTGGATATTGTTCTGGGAAATTTTGCAAAAGAAGCTGTTATAGAAAAAATACAGCCGGTATTATGGGATAGATATTTACCGTTTATTTTCCTCGAAAATAAAACCAGATAGCTCCTCCTACAGGAATAACCAACAACCACCATAGCCATGATACGGTACTCAGTCTGCCGTTATTATCTTCAGTTATTTCAATAAGCCGGTTAGCTTTTTGATTTAGCAGCAATTGTTCCTTTCCTCCTAACCATTTCACCCTGATGGTATCTATAATATCAATATTGCCTAAACCAAAATGTGCTATAACAGAATTCTGGGAAGAATGACTAGAGCCTCCATCTATTTCCCGGATATATTTTTTGTTCTTAACGGATATCTCAATCCGCGATCCTATACCGTTCTTGTCCTGATCCACACCATATAACGCTATTTTCACCCAGTTGCCGGTCGCAGAATCATTCCTGTACAATAAGGTTCTTGTAGCTTCCGGCAATATGCCTACAGGGTCCTGATTAACTACAAGGATATCCAGATCACCATCATTATCATAGTCAAAAGTTATTGAGCCTCTGCCTATTCCTCTATCGGCGACATTTTCCAAGACAGCAACATTCGTATATTTTCCATTTATATTCTTAAAATAAAAATTCGGATTGGGTTCCACATAAGGATTCAGACAACCGTTAGCCACGAAAAGATCAAGATCGCCATCATGATCAAAATCGGCAAAATTTGTACCCCAGCTTACAGGCGTATAGCTGCCTAAGCTGTCCAATATGCGGTGGATCCTTACACCTGCCTTCTCATTCAGATTAAGCAAAGGTTTACCGGGCCCCTGGTTGACCATAAAGAATCCAGCTTTGATATTGGTAATATAATAATCCAGAAAGCCATCATTATTATAATCACCTATTGCCGTACCCATCGCATTCATGGGGAGAGACATTTTTAGTTTATTGCTTGCATTTTCAAACTTTTTCTTTGGATATTTATTTTCATAAAAAAAGTTGGGCGTAGTCTTATATCCAAAATCGTGGTTGACAATCAAATCAAGATCACCATCATTATCATAATCTGTAAATGCGCCGCCAAATCCATATCCTCTATGAATTAATCCATACTCTTCATATTCATCTTTAAAATATTTACCTCCTTTATTGATAAACAAATTCCCTTCTGAAGATTGATTTGACTTAACTATTGCCGCGTCATCAAGCAAATTCAATGTTCCGCCAAACTCTTTAAAGTAGTTGCCAACATATATATCGGGATATCCATCATTATTGACATCTCCAAACATAGCTGCTGTGGTAAATGAATAATGCTTATCCAGTCCATATTCGGCTGTAGCATCTCTGAAAGTTCCATCACCATTATTGATATAAAGAATATTAGGCGCCCTGGGAAACTTTTCTGTATTTGCTGATGAATTAATGGTACAAACAAAAAGATCTCTCCATCCGTCTTTGTTGACGTCAGCAGAAACAGCGCCTAGTGTAACATATTCTATTTCTGTTTTTAACCCTGACTTTTCATAAACATTTTCGAACGTCCCATCTCCTTTATTCAGGTATAATGCATCACTGGAAGTACCACCGACAATAAAGATGTCTTCATATCCATCATTATTATAATCAAAAGCCACAGCCCCTCCACCGAAACTACCCTGGTAAACAGTGAACGGATGGTCTATTCCAGCCTGCTTAGATACTTCAGTAAAGGATTTTTGAGAATAGGTAACCGAATAAACAATAAGAAAGAAACCGGCAATCAATAGTCGCATAAAGTAATAGTGGTGTAGGGGAAATATAGGTAAAAATACAGTGTTGTTATCACCAGCAAATATCGCTTTATCGGCATTAAATATCATTGAATTACCTTTCCTTTTAACAAGATATTATTAGCCCTGTTAATTTCATCCTGGTTAATAGTATGCCCCATCCCGGGATATATTTTTTCAACAACATCAGCATTCATCTCCTTTAAGATTGCTGTAGTCTCTTTTACCCTGTTAACCGGAACATGAGGATCGGGGTCACTGCTGCCGATAAAAACGGGTGTGCCCGCAAAATCGCCTTTATAAAGTGACCTGTTCAATGTTTCGCCAATGAGTCCACCGGTAAAAGCAATAACCCCACCATATTTCCGGGCATGTCTTGTCACATACTCAAGCGTTAAACAGGCTCCCTGCGAAAAACCGAGAAAAAACAGGTTGTCGTTAGTAATACCCGCATTTGTCACCTCACTGACGATCTGCTTTAATAGCGATATAGCGCTTCCCAGCCAGGGCTCATTCGATTGAATTGGGGTCATAAAAGAATAAGGATACCAGGAATGATTGGTTGCCTGGGGAGCAATTAAAGCGAAATCATTCACATCAAGGTGCGCAGCAAGAGAAAGAATATCCGCTGAAGAGGCGCCACGGCCATGAATCATTATCAATGCTTTCCCAGCCTCCTGCAATTTTTTGCCTGCATATGTAACCTGAAGATTGTGCATCATGAAAATTTAGTAATGTCCAGGTTCACAGGAATAACAACCTTTTCAATTTCCTGACGGTACGGTTCATACTGGGAAGGTAATTTTAATGCTGTTCCTAAAGAACTAACAGTCTCGTCTATCGCAAAACCAGGTTCGGCAGTAGCCACCTCAAAAAGCACTCCCCCTGGCTCCCTGAAATAAATGGAAGTAAAATAAGAGCGGTCGAGCACAGGAGTAGGATTAAGCATTCGTTGTGAAATCTTTTTTCTTACTTCTTCCTGTGTGTTACTATCTGGAGTGGCAAAAGCAATATGATGTACTGTTCCTCCGCCTCCAAGTCCTTTCAGACTATCGGGTGCACAAAGCAAATCAATATAGTTGCCAGGAGAATCGGCCGCCGCAAACCTGAAGCGATTACCTTTTTCTTCAATAAGCTGATGATCCATTTGTTCGGTCAATAGTCCGGCTGTTCTCTCATATCCTTCCAGCCATATTTCTGCATTATAAAAGCCCTTTATGGAATGCTCAACCGGTATATGTCCATAGGTAAATCCCGCACGATCATCTCTGCTGTTAAATGCCAATTCCAGTCCGAGTCCGTCAGGGTCTTCAAAATAAATTACTTCTTCTTCAAACCTGGTAAACGGTTGTTTATAACTGATATTAAATTTTTTTAATCTGTTTGTCCAGTAATCTATTGAGTTTACAGGTACAGAAAAGGCAGTGGTATTCAGCATACCCTTGCCATGTCGGCCACGCGCTATATGCTGGTAAGGAAAGAAAGTAAGGATACTACCCGGACTACCTAACTCATCACCGTAGTAAAAATGATATACTTCAGGAGCATCAAAATTCACAGTCTTTTTTACCAGCCTTAATCCGAGTATTCCCGCGTAAAAATCTATATTAGTCTGAGCATCACCCGCTAATGCAGTAATATGGTGAATGCCAGTGATTAATTTTTCCATCTCTAAATTTACGACAACAATATATTTTCATCATTATCCATATTTTCTTCTATATTTAAGGAATTTTCGGTGAGAAAACTGCTGACCATAACACTGCTTGTAGTTCATTTATTTAATCTTGCAGGATATTCTTTCCTGTTTAGTTACCTTACTGCACGCTCCTCAGCGCAGTTGACTAAAAAAATTGATGATAATAAATACAACGGGGATCATTTGATAGAGATCAAAGTTCCTTTAAACATGCCGTATTATCAATCCGTTAATACTGATTACGAGCGGCATTATGGTGAAATTGATATTAACGGACAGCATCATCACTATGTAAAAAGAAAGGTATCGCAGGACACGCTCTATCTATTATGCATTGCCAATACCAAAAATGATCAACTGAAAGAGGCGAAGAATAAATATGCCTCAGATACCAATGATTTTGACAGCACTCATAAACGTGATGTAGTAAAGAAAGCAAATATTACTTCTGATTATCAGCAAGATTTCTCTGAATACCATTTGAACACTCCTGAAAAAGTGTTTCTCTCCCCAACACCTCACGGTTCTGCGGATATTATTGAATCTTTTATTGCTCCAAAGGGAAAACCACCACGAATAAATAGCTGATATATTTCTATTTATTCATTTTCCAACTATTATTGTAATGGCATTTATTCCCGTTCAGGAACATCTTCCTGGAGTAACTGGTTTGCTGGAGTTCAGAACAGATACCGCAAAACCGATTCGCGAGTTAACACAGTTTTTATTACGAGGTTCTAACACGCTCACAACCGCAGAACGTGAGATGATCGCTACTGCTGTTTCGGGTGGTAATGAATGTACTTTTTGTACTACCGCCCATAAAGCAGTTACTGATAAATTATTAGGTGAAAAAGAAACCTCGTGCAAAGTTCTTGACGATATCGCCACCGCACCGGTTACTCCAAAGCTCAAAGCATTGCTGAACATAGCCCTGCAGGTACGGGAAAACGGAAAGCAGGTAACATCAGAAGCTATAACAAAAGCTAAAGCTGAAGGCGCTACAGATATAGAGATCCACGATACAGTGCTTATCGCTGCATTGTTTTGCCTGTATAACAGGTATGTCGATGGACTTGGCACCGATCTGCCTGCAAATGCTGATTACTATAATACATTAACCGAACGTTTAACAACCATTGGGTATACGAGACTTCCCCAGGGTTATGATCATCTAAAAAAATAATTGCTTCAACATTCTTTTTTTTAATTTATTACAATGAGACTATCTGCTGCGCTTACTGCGCTATTGTTATTATCATCTATTTATTTACACGCACAAGAAAGGAAACCAACTGATACAACTATTGAACAACGATATAGTATTTTAAATGAAGTGGTGGTTTCTCCATCAAGAGTAAGTGAGAGTATTCTCCAATCACCTGTGAGTATCGAAAAAATGAGCTACCAGGCCATTAAAGAAATGCCGTCTTTGACTTTTTATGAAGGACTACAAAGTCTGAAAGGAATGGAAATGTACAGTGTAGGACTTGGTATTAAAATGGTAAATACACGTGGCTTTAACGGAACATCCAATGCAAGATTCCTGCAATTGATCGATGGTGTCGATAATCAGCCTCCGGGTCTGAACTTTCCTATGGGTAATCTCTTCGGCGTTTCCGATATTGATATGGAAAGCGCCGAATTAATTCCCGGTGCAGCTTCTGCGTTATACGGACCAGCCGCATTTAATGGTATGCTCAGTATGCAGACAAAAGATCCTTTTAAATACCAGGGACTTTCCCTTCATTTAAAAGCAGGGGCCAATCATTTCGGTGAAGATGTAGTTAATCCTCAGCCGCTGTATGATCTTGCTGCCCGCTATGCAAAATCTTTCCTGAACGACAGGCTGGCTTTCAAGATCAATGTTGGTTATTTCAAAGGGCGTGACTGGTATGCTACTGATTATACAGATATTAGTGCACAAACACCTCCTGAACAACGAGGCCCTAACAATCCCGGTCGCGATGGAATGAATATTTTCGGTGATGAAGTGGCACGTACAATTCCTGGTATTGGATTAGTATCAAGAACAGGTTATGAAGAAAAGGACTTAATGAACTATAATACCTACAGTCTTAAAACAAATGCATCCATACATTATAAGTTGAATGACAACCTGAGAATTATCTATCAGTATAACCGTGCACAGGCTTTAGGTGCCTTCACAAGTAGTGCAAGAATGAGCCTCTATAATTTTGTGCTGCAAACAAATCGCATAGAACTAAGAAGCAAAAATTCTTTCATCCGTGCTTATTCATCACAGGAAAGTCTTGAAGCAGGTTATAATGCCAGGACACTCGGACAGTTTATCAACCGCTCCTGGGTTCGTGACCTGGATGGCAATATTGTTTCCCCTCAGCAAGCCGACAATGTATGGTTTAACCGTTATGAAAGTGCGTATAATGGAGACATTAGCGGCGTTACCGGCAATAATCATGCTGCTGCCAGAACATTCGCCGATGAAGGAAGATTCCTCCCCGGCACAGAATCATTTAACACTCAAAAAGAATCATTAAGGAAGAAATTCGGAATGGAAGGCGCCGGCATATTCAGTAAAAACAAATTCTATCATGCCGATGGTCAATATGATCTTACCGATGCGGTAAAGGTGGTTGAGTTACTAGTTGGAGGAAGCTTCAGATTTTATGACATGTTTACCAACGGAACGCTCCTCGATGATAAAGAAAAAGAAAATAAGGTAACCATTAAGGAATACGGTGCATTTGTGCAGGCCGTTAAACGTTTGCTGAACGATAAATTAAAACTGACCGGATCAATACGCTTTGATAAGAACGAAAACTTCAGTGGTAGCTTTACTCCACGCTTATCAGGTGTGTACACAGTGTCACAAACACATAATTTCCGCGCATCCTTCCAAACAGGGTTTAGAAATCCAACACCTATTGACCAGTATATTAAATTAAACGCCGGTCCTATCACTGTATTAGGCGGCGCACCTAAGAATAGCAGGGGAATGAATGTATATGAAAATTCATTTACTGCTGCATCAGTTGGTCAGTTTAGTGGAGCTTATGCGGCGGCCGTAGGTAATGGCGCCACACCGGAAGATGCGATAGCTGCTAATAAGAATTTGCTCCAAAAATCAGCAGTGCCCTATATAGGACCAGAAAAACAAATAGCTTTTGAAGTAGGTTACAAGGGTATCATTAACAACCGGCTGTTGATTGATATTAACTATTACAGAAGCAGGTACTCCAACTTTATTCTGAACGCGGTAGTGGTGCGTCCGCAAAGCCCGGTATTATCGAATGGAGAAATCAATGCCGCTGCTGCTGCCGAGCTTTTAAGCGGTCAGTCCCAATCATTCCAACTCTATACCAATGCAGCTGATAAAGCTGTGGGTGAGGGAGCAACATTAGGACTTACTTATAATTTACCAAAAGGATATACTATCGGTGGAAATGTTACCTGGTCATCATTTAATCTTGGTGATGCCAATGTAAACAATATTGCTCCTTTCAATACACCAAAATGGAGCACCAATATGACATTAGGCAATACCAACGTATATAAGAATTTTGGATTCAACATCGCATGGCACTGGCAGGATGCGTTTGACTGGTACGGACCATTTAACGGCATGAGGCCCGGTCCGGTAAGCGCTTATTCACTCGTAGATTTTCAGATCAACAAAAAACTGCCTCAGCATAATGCTATGATTAAAATAGGCGCCAGCAACTTATTAAACAATCATGTTATTACAGCATACGGATCACCTACCATCGGTGGTGTTTATTACATTGCCTATACTATTGATGAGTTGTTTAAATAATAAAAAATGGATAATTACTCTAAGTCATATCTCACAACAATCTTCATCATTTGCTTTCTATGCAGTGTATTAGGGGGAACGGTTTCAACGTTGATGTCTGTTTATTTACCTGTAGCTGTAAAAGATCTATTAGGAGAAGATGCTGGATTTAATCTTAATCATATCAGCGCTTATATTAATGCGCTGTTCATTTTCGGTTGGGCATTTGGTGGTTTTACATGGGGAATTATCGGCGATAAAATAGGCAGAAAAAAAGCGTTATTACTTACTATTACCTGTTATGGTCTTTTTACTGTATTAACAGGTTATATGACAAGTTGGTACGGAGTGATCATATGCCGTTTAATGAGCGGCTTCGGTGTGGGTGGCGTTTCAGTAGTTGCCTATACACTTCTCAGCGAAATATGGCCTCAAAAAACAAAACCTATTTTTATAGGTATTTTATCTATCGCATTTCCTATAGGAATATTTTCAGCCGGGCTGATCAATTATATAGTAAGTTATTGGCGGCAGGGTTTTCTTGTAGGAATTATTCCTATAGTACTGGCGTTAATAGGCGTTTTTGTAATGAAGGAATCTGAAAAATGGATAGAAGACAAAAAGAACAATCCCGAAAAACAAAGCGCTTTAAAATCACTTTTTTCCGGTGGACATAAAAAGGATCTTGTTAGCAGTTCGCTGATATATGGCTTTATGCTCATCAGCTTATGGGCTATTTTTTCCTGGTTGCCTACATGGATACAAAGTTTAATTACCGATGCCGATGCACAGAAAGAAAGGGGTATGTCGATGATGTTATTAGGTATGGGAGGATTGGTAGGTGGATTTGTTTCAGGATGGATTGTAAAAGCCATAGGATTGCAGCGGTCGATGACGATTGGTTTCGCTACCTGTGCGTTGCTGTCTTTCATCCTTTTTAAAAGCAATAATTTATTTTCCCCGGTTATATATCTGGAAATAGCAGTGCTTTCTATTTTCTTCGGCTTAAATATGGGCATTCTGTCTTCTTATATTCCCCAGTTATTCCCTACACAAATACGCGCAACAGCCACCGGCTTCTCATTAAATATTGGCCGGTTGCTTACAGGATTCGCAGTTTTATTTGTAGGAGTGCTGGTAACATTTTTAGGAGGATATGGAAATGCACTGCTGATATTTTCAATGATATTTATTCTCGGATTATTAGTTGTATTAATTGTTAAACCAAAATCAATTTAATTAGTTATGGCTTATATCAATGTGCCGGAAGGCGTTCCAGGAATACGCAGTTTAGCTTTATTCAGGCCCGAAACAGGCAAATATTTATATGACCTCGCACAGGTTTTATTACGCGGCCCATCTCCATTAACCGAAGCTGAACGCGAAATGATCGCTACTTATGTTTCTCACAGGAATGAGTGTAAATTCTGCATGAACAGTCATGCTGCTGCTGCAAGATGTTTACTGGGAGAAAAAGAACAGCTAATGGATGACGTATTAGCTAATGTCGATACAGCCAATATCAGCGATAAAATGAAAGCCTTGCTGCATATTGCCGGCAAGGTGCAGATACTGGGAAAAGAAGTAAAGCAAGAAGATATAGATGCTGCCCGCAAAGCAGGCGCAACAGATATGGATCTTCATGATACCGTGCTGATCGCTGCTGTTTTTTCTATGTATAACAGGTATGTTGACGGACTGGCTACGTTAACACCACCCAACAGAGAAGATTATGTAGAAATGGGAAAACGGCTTGCAGAAAAAGGTTATTCAATTCCTCAAAAACAAACAGTATAATTTTAATCGTTCATTATGGCACATATCCATTTAAACAATAATGAACCTGGCATCAGGGGACCGATGGCTTATAGTCCGGAAACAGCCAAACCCATGAATGAGTTAGCAGAAATATTATTGAGAAGTGAAAATAATTCCCTTACCAAGGGTGAGCGCGAATTGATTGGTACTTATGTTTCTTATCTGAACGACTGCTTTTTTTGCCAGAACGTTCATGGCGCTATGGCTGGTTACTATATGAATTGCAACATTGCACAGATAGATGGTATCAAAAAAGATTTTCACTCCGCCGATTTATCCGGCAAGATGAAAGCGCTGCTGTCTATCGCTGCTGCCGTTCAGAAAGGTGGAAAACAGGTAACATCACAACATATACAGGACGCGAGAAACAATGGCGCGACTGATAAAGAAATTCATGATACGGTATTGATAGCAGCCGCATTCTGCATGTTCAACAGGTATGTTGACGGTTTGGCCACATGGGCGCCGGAAGACCGGCAGGTATATGTAGACAGAGCTCCTATCCGGGCGGCTACAGGATATATCGGTTCTGTACCGCCTAATAAAGGCTAACGACTTTGCTGCTCCACAGGTATTCTGATGAAACAACGGCATTTTATGCACATCGAAGTGCATTAATAACCCGGATTTCATAAAGAATACCTGTTTTTTATTCCTGCTGGCGATTAATATTATATATTCAGCTTTATCCCACTTCAATTAGATCGCCATTCCTTAATTTTACGGATTATTTTCATTTGCATATGCCACAGGATAAACACAGGCAGTTTTTGGATTTTGAACGCCCTATCAAGGAGTTGTTTGATGATATTGAAAAACTAAAGGCCACCGCTGAAAAAAGCAAGGTTGACCTTAGTGATTCTATTGCCAAGCTGGAACAGCAAATTATTGAAACCAGGAAAGCGATAACTTCTAAACTTACTCCCTGGCAAAAAGTGCAGTTGAGCCGTCACCCCGACAGACCTTACACAAAAAAGTACATTGAAAAAATGTGTACCGATTTTGTGGAGTTATTCGGTGACCGTAATGTAAAAGATGACAAAGCTATGGTAGGTGGCTTCGCCAGTCTTGACGGACAAACAGTAATGATGATTGGCCAGCAAAAAGGTTCCAATACCAAAATGAGGCAATTGCGAAACTTTGGTATGGCTAATCCCGAAGGGTATAGGAAAGCGCTTCGCCTGATGAAGCTGGCGGAGAAATTCAATAAGCCTATTATAACATTAATCGATACACCCGGTGCTTATCCCGGTCTCGAAGCAGAGGAGCGTGGTCAGGGCGAAGCTATCGCCCGCAACATTTATGAAATGATGCGTCTGAAAGTACCGGTTATTTGTGTTATCATAGGAGAAGGGGCTTCGGGCGGTGCATTAGGAATCGGTGTGGGTGATCGCGTTTTCATGCTTGAAAATGCATGGTACACAGTGATCTCTCCTGAAAACTGCAGCTCTATTCTCTGGCGCTCGTGGGAGCAAAAAGAAAAAGCTGCAGAACAGTTGAAACTGGATCCCGATAACATGTTTAAGTTTGGGCTGATCGATAAGATCATTCCCGAACCCATGGGAGGAGCACATTGGGATTACGACGAGGCTGCTGCCAAACTGAAACCGGTACTGATTGAAACGATCAAAGAGCTTCAACAAATAGATCCTCAAACCAGGATCGAACAACGTATCGAAAAATTCAGTGTAATGGGATTCTGGGATGAAGTCACCAGCTAACCTTAAATAATAGAAACAATAGAATCAATAATAATCATTAAAGCAACAATCAACTTTTCTCATGTCATTACGCGAAACGCTGAGAGGAACAGGTATAGCCATTATTACTCCCTTTGACCAGAAAGGCGAGGTGGACTTTCCCGCTCTTGAAAGAGTTATCCACTCAGTTATTACAAGTGGCGTTGAATATATCGTCACATTGGGTACTACTGGTGAAACTCCTACACTATCAAAGCAGGAAAAAAAAGAAATCATCAGTTTTACTTATGAGAAGGTAAACAAACGCGTTCCTGTTGTTGTGGGTATAGGAGGTAATAATACAAGAGAATTAATAGATGACCTGTCCACTTACCCTCTGGACCAGGCAGTTGCTGTATTGAGTGCGTCTCCTTATTATAACAAACCTTCACAGGAAGGCATCTTTCAGCATTATAAAGCATTGGCCGAAGCATCTCCAAAACCTATTATTCTTTATAATGTTCCGGGCAGAACTGCTCGCAATATGACCGCTGCTACTACAATCAGATTGGCCAGGGAAGTAGAGAATATTGGCGGCATTAAGGAAGCCAGCGGTGATATGTTACAGTGTATGGAAATACTGCGCGACAGACCGGAGGACTTTATGGTAGTAAGCGGCGATGATGCTCTTGCCTTTCCTCAAATAGCCTGCGGTATGGATGGCGTTATCAGTGTAGCGGCAAATGGGTTTCCCGCTGAATTTTCTGAGATGATCAGGCAGGCACTGCAAGGCAATCTCGCTGAAGCCAAAAAAATAAATGATAGTCTGATAGAAGCGTACGATATTATGTTTACGGAAAATAATCCGGCTGGCATTAAAGCCTTTATGGCCGAAACAGGAATTATTGGCAATCATCTACGACTGCCACTGCTTCCGTTAAGCAAAGCCGTTCACGACCGGGTGAAAAAATTTAAACTAAGTAGGTCACCCCTTCCAGTGCCAGATCTGTAGCGGGGAAAACCTCCCTGGCTTCCTGCTCGAATAATTCCAGCTTATCATATTTAGAACTAAAATGGCCAATCAGTAATCTTTTTACATTGGCCTTTTTTGCTGTTAGGGCAGCTTCATGTGTCGTGGCGTGAAACCTTGCCGCAGCTCTCTCTCCTAAGTCTTTCAGATAAGTAGTTTCATGATACAGGACATCAGCATTCTTTACTTTTTCTATCAACTCTTCGTGATACATATTATCGGCACAGAATGCATAAGACTTAGGTTTCGGAGTAGGATCTGTTACCAGTTCATTTTTGATGACCTTACCCTGTGCATTAACAAAATCATCACCAGCTTTCAGTCTGTCAAAGAATACCGCAGGTACATTATGTATGCGTGCTTTTTCCAGGTTTAGTTTGCGGGGCGCTTTTACCTGTTCAAACCTGAATCCCCAGCAGGGAACTCTATGTTTGGTTTGAAAAGAGCTAACCCTGAATTTATCAGTTTTTACTAATTCACCTTCTCCTGTCAAAGCATAAAAATGCAGCTTAAATGGTAATCCCGAACCCGCCGCATTGAACTGCATTTCCAATATCTCTTTTAACGGAGCGGGTGCAAACAGGTGTAAATCATTTTCCCGGTTCAGCAGTCCCATACTATGAATGAAGCCAGGCAATCCGAAATAATGATCGCCGTGCAGGTGAGAAATAAAAATGTAATTGATCCTTCCCCATCGTATTTTATAACGGGCGAGCTGTACCTGTGTCCCTTCTCCACAATCAACAAGAAAAAGCTGGTCATCAACCGTAACCAATTGGGAAGTAGGGTGACGGTCAAAAGCAGGCAAAGCAGAATTATTGCCAAGGATAGTTACACCGAGCATCAAGTGAAATTAATGTATCTATTTATATATCGCAACTTCTTCGGTCCCATCACTACTTTTGCAACCACGATACATCCCTGCGCTATTGAAGATCATCACCGGTTCACCCTCCTTATCAACAGCGATTATTCCCCCTTCGCCCTGTATAGAAACAAGTTTTTTATTAACCACTTCCTCGCAGGCTTCAGCCAGACTCAGCTTTTTATATTCCATCAGGCAACTCACGTCATGTGCCGCGACTGCCCGGATAAACATTTCTCCGTGACCAGTGCAGGATACGCCACAGGTATGATTATTGGCATAGGTCCCCGCGCCAATAATAGGACTGTCTCCTATTCTTCCATATTTCTTATTGGTCATTCCGCCTGTGCTCGTAGCAGCAGCAATATTACCTTCCTGGTCACAGGCCACCGCACCAACCGTACCGAACTTTTTATCTTTCATTAATTCTTCCAGTTCCTGGTGCGTATGATCTAACGAGTAATTATCAGAATCACGAATGGCTTTCCATTGATCGTAACGGAACTGCGAAAAGAAATATTCATCAGGTTCAAGCTTTATACCCTGTTTAATAGCAAAATCACTGGCTCCTTTACCACTCAGAAATACATGATTACTATTTCTCATTACCTCTGTAGCCAGCTCAATAGGATTGCGCACATTTCTCACTCCTGTTACAGCGCCGGCATGAAGCGTTTTACCATCCATAATAGCAGCGTCCATCTCCTGTACTCCTTTTTTAGTAAATACAGAACCCCGTGCAGCATTAAATAAAACGTTATCTTCTAAAATAACTATAGCAGCTTTTACAGCATTAACTGCCGATCCCCCTTCTTCCAATACGGCATAACCTGCGTGAAGCGATTCTCTTAATCCTTTCAAATAAGCTTGCTCGAGTTCGGGAGTCATATCCGATTTCAGAATGGTGCCTGCTCCACCATGAATAACTATGGTATATCTACGCATTACAGAGGTCTTTGGTGCGAGTCGAAATTAGCTATTTTAGGAGCGTAGATTTTCCAATATTTCTTTGCTTCTCTTGAACAGGCTTTAACAGTTATTCGGATTTATTAATAATCCTGCATAAGCGGCGGTACAAAAAACCTTATTCTGTTCAACTGATCAGCAACCGGCATTCTTCAAGCAGTCTTTTCTTATTGATTGCCACCGTACCTACTTCCTCACAAACAAGTCCACCCGCTATATTAGCCACCTCGGCCATGAGATGAATATTTCGTGTAGCAGCATATATTAAAGAAGCAACAGCAATAACAGTATCGCCTGCTCCTGACACATCAGCAATATGACGGAGATGAGAAGGAATGATATTATATTGTTTACCATCATTATAAAACACACCACGCTCTGAAAGGGTAATAAAAGAAATAGCGTGTTCAAGTTTCTGGTGCAACCGATTATGAATTTCGTTAAGCACAGAAGTATTAACCTCATCTACCAAAAGATTTAATCCTTCTTTTACCTCTTTCAGATTAGGTTTAAAAATATCCACGCCTTTATAAGAAAGAAAATTCTTTCTCTTTGGATCAACAGTAGTGATGACATTGTACTTTTTACAAACCTTGATAACACCAGCAATAACTTTTTCCGTCAGCACTCCTTTGTTATAATCTTCCAATATCAATATTGAAGGTTGTTGGGCAACAATAAACTCTTCTACCTTATTGATCAGCTCCTGTTCTTCAGCTTCAGCAATATCGGTAGTGATTTCGGAATCGAGACGCATCATCTGCTGGTTGCGGCTGATGATGCGCGACTTGCTGGTAGTGATCCTGGATGTATTCTTTAATATATAATCGGTATTTACATGATTGGCGTCAAAAAGATCACAAAGTATATTGCCCTCTTCATCCTTACCAATCACCGACAGAATAGAAACGTTGGCGCCAAGACAAGCCAGGTTTAAGGCTACATTTCCCGCTCCACCGATCCGGTATTCTTTTTTATTCAGCGCTACGACAGGAACCGGCGCTTCGGGGGAAATTCTCTCTACTTGCCCCCACCAATAGGTATCGAGCATTACATCGCCCAGTACACCTACTTTTATATCTTTAAATCCATCAAAAAGCTTTTCAAAATCTATTGTTGACATAATATCAAACGTTCTTTTTCTTTGCTACTGCAAGATAATACAATGGGATACCTGATAAAACTATTAATGCTCCCGGCCATGTCTGTTCACGCTGATAAATAAATAAAGCGGTGCAAATAGCAAAAGCCAGTACACAATAAATAACAGGGAGGAACGGATAACCAAAAGCTTTATATGGGCGTGGCATATCCGGATATTTACGTCTCAACCTGAATATTCCAATAAGCGTCAGCGAATAAAAAATAAGCACAACAAATACAACATAAGTAAGCAACTGGTTATAAGTGCCGCTTAAACACAAAAGGCATGTCCATATACATTGTACCCACAGCGCAAAAGAAGGAACACCATGCTTATTAAGTGTACCTGTTTTCTTAAAAAACAAACCATCTTTTGCCATAGTATAATATACCCTTGCTCCTGACAATATCAATCCGTTGTTACATCCAAAAGTAGAGATCATGATCATGATGGCAATTACCTGCGTACCGGCGCTTCCAAAAATTTTAAGAGAGGCTGCTAAAGCTACTCTTCCATCTTTGGCATTGGCTATTTCATCAAGATCAAGCACACTCAGATACATCAGGTTGGCTGCTACATAAATAACAGTAACGATAAGTGTACCGAGAAAAAGGCTCATACCAATATTTTTCTCCGGCCGCTTAATTTCACCAGCAATAAAAGTGACATTATTCCAGGCATCACTGGAAAATATAGAACCCACCAAAGCAATGGCAAATAAAGGGACTACTGCCAATCCGGCTATTTCTTTCCAGGAATGTGTTTCATTACCAGGCTTAACAAGCTGGCGTGCATTCCAGGCATCGCTCCAGTTAGCGTTCCATATTTCCGTATTGGCTGCTAATAAAAAACCAAATACAATAAGACCAAATAAAGAAAACAATTTGGTCAGCGTAAAAGTTGTTTGGATGAGTTTTCCTCCGTTAATGCCTTTAGTGTTGATATAGGTGAGTAGGATCACCGTAATAATCGATACTACTTCTGCAGCGGATATATCTGTTATCCCTATATCAAGAAGGATATTATCCGGTCCAAGCGTCGGAAAAAGATAAGCCGCAAATTTTGAGAAAGCCACACCTACGGCAGCGATAGTTCCTGTTTGAATGACTGCAAAAAAACTCCAGCCATATAAAAAGCCAGTCAGCGGATTAAAAGCTTCACGCAGGTAAACATATTGTCCGCCTGCTTTAGGAAACATGGCACTTAACTCACCATAACTAAGCGCCGCAGTAACAGTAAGAAAACCAGTAACAACCCAGGCAAGTATCAGCCATCCCGATGAGCCTAAATAGGTAGTCATTTCTGTGCTGACAATAAAAATGCCGGATCCTATCATTGATCCGGCAACTATCATTGTGGCGTCTAATAATCCTAATGTGGGTTTGAAAGAGGAAGCGCGATTAGACATGCTCATTTATTTAATTCGCTAAATCTGCTATGGTTTCTTTTCCTTCTTATACTCCTCATTTAAACCGTTAATCACATCGTTGGTAATATCGTAAGTAGAATCTCTGTAATACAGCATAAATCCTGGTTCATAGGAAAGAATAAAAGCGTATTTTTTTTCTTTGTTGTACTCTTTAAGATATTTTTCAATTTTATTTCTCACATTGGTCATCACATCAAACTGATGTTTTTTGAGATCCTGCTCAAGGGCCATTTGTCGCTGCTGGTATTTTTCCTGCATCTGTCCAAATTCCTGCTGAGCGGCTTCTCCTTCAGCTTGCGTCATGGTTGCACTTTTCTCCTGGAGCTCTTTCAATCTTTTCTGATAAGTATTCTGTAATGAAGAAAGCTGGGAATGCATATTCGCTTCCTTATTTTTGATTTCAAGCGATACATCCTTGAAATACTCATACTTTTCCTGCAGGGAGTCGATGTCAAAATAAGCAATCCTGAAATGGCTACTGTCTTTTCCAACCTGACTAGTCACAGGCTGAGCGCTTTTTTTGTTAGAGGAAAAATGCAAATAAAATAAGATCCCTACACCAATCAGGGCTAATAAGCTCAATAATGTTGATAAATTCTTCATGCTAAAAAAAAGTAGGAAGATTCCGCTTCCTACTTGTAAGATAAATATTTAAACGTTAAGATGTTACTATTCTTCGTCATCAAAGCTCATTGCTTCGCGGGTAGTTTGTAGCAATTCATATTCTTCCTTGCTACCTACTATCATATTATCGAAGTCCCTCAAGCCTGTACCAGCAGGGATCGGATGGCCTGTGATAACGTTTTCTTTCAATCCAAGCATGTCATCAGACTTACCCTGGATAGCGGCTGAAGAAAGCACCTTCGTTGTTTCCTGGAAAGAAGCTGCTGAAATCCAGCTCTGTGTTCCCAACGAGGCTTTGGTAATACCGAGTAACACAGGATGAGAAGTAGCAGGATTTGCATCCCTGTACTCTACCAGTTTCTTGTCGTTACGACGTAAAACGGAGTTTTCTTCTCTTATTTCACGCAGACTAACAATCTGTCCGGCTTTTAACTTAGTACTCTCTCCTGCTTCGGTAATTACTTTCTTGTCAAAGATCCAGTCGTTTTCTTCGTTAAAGTCGAACCTGTCTTCCAGATCCTCCTCAAGGAACCTTGTATCTCCCGGATCAACGATCTCTACTTTTTTCATCATCTGCCTTACAATCACCTCAATATGCTTGTCATTGATTTTCACACCCTGCAGACGATATACTTCCTGGATCTCATTTACCACATATTCCTGAACGGCAAATGGTCCTTTGATAGCCAGGATATCGCCCGGAGCTACCTGTCCATCTGATAATGACGCACCGGCTTTGATGAAGTCACCATCCTGAACAAGGATCTGCCTGGTCAATGGAACGAGATATTTTTTCACTACGCCATCTTTCGCTTCCACTACAATCTCCCTGTTACCACGTTTGATAGCCCCGAATGATACCACACCATCAATTTCGCAAACAATGGCAGGGTTACCCGGATTTCTGGCTTCAAACAATTCAGTTACACGAGGTAGACCTCCTGTGATATCTCTTTGCATACGGAGCGTACGCGGAATTTTCACCAGCACCTGTCCGGCTTTCACATCTTCTGTTTCTTCAACAGTAATATGAGAACCTACGGGAAGGTTATATGTTTTAACGTCTTTTCCTTCAACAATAAGTGTAGGAATTTTTGTTTTATCCTTGGTTTCGATAACCACTTTTTCGCGGTGACCAGTTTGTTCGTCAGCTTCTTCTCTGTAAGTAACGCCTTCAATAACGTTTTCAAACTTGATCTGCCCGGCAATTTCTGCTACGATCACATTATTGAACGGATCCCATGTACAGATCACATCACCTTTCTTCACTTCCTGTCCGTCTTTCATCAATAGCGTAGATCCGTAAGGAACGTTATTAGTAATGAGCAGACGATCATTTTTCACATCTATTATTCTCACCTCACCGGTACGTCCGATAACCACCTGTGTTTTTTCTCCTTCATTATTTTCAGCCGTTACAGAACGTAGACCATCGAACTGGATGGTTCCGTCAAACTTCGCAATTAATGAAGATTCAACAGAGGCGGATCCGGCAACACCACCCACGTGGAAAGTACGAAGTGTTAACTGGGTTCCAGGTTCACCGATACTTTGCGCAGCAATAATACCTACTGCATCACCCTTCTGTGCTGTGTTACCCGTAGCAAGATTCTTACCGTAACATTTTACGCAAACACCTCTCTTGCTTTCGCAGGTCAACACTGAACGTATTTCTACAGTTTCAATACCTGCTGTTTCTATGATCCTGGCGATATCCTCTGTAATCTGTTCTCCCGCTTCAACAACCAATTCATCAGTAACAGGATTGTAAACATTGTGCAGTGATGTGCGGCCAACGATCCTATCGATCAATGGTTCTACTATTTCTTCATTATCTTTTAATGCAGTAATAGCGATACCTCTTAATGTTCCGCAATCTTCTTCAGTGATCACCACATCTTGGGCAACGTCAACCAAACGGCGAGTCAGGTAACCGGCATCAGCGGTTTTTAACGCTGTATCGGCAAGACCTTTACGCGCACCGTGTGTAGAGATAAAGTAATCCAATACATTCAGTCCACCTTTAAAGTTGGAAAGAATCGGATTTTCAATGATCTCGCTTCCTGTTGATCCCGATTTTCTTGGCTTGGCCATCAATCCCCTGATACCGCAAAGCTGTTTGATCTGTTGTTTAGATCCACGCGCTCCGGAATCAAGCATCATGTAAACAGAATTGAAACCTTGTTTGTCTGAGCTCAATTCACGTATAAGCGTCTCCGTGATCCTGGTATCTACTCTTGACCAGATATCAACGATCTGGTTATAACGCTCGTTATTAGTGATCAATCCCATGTTATAGTTATCCCATACTTCCTCAACTTCTGCTTTCGCATTTTCAAGCACTTCTTCTTTGATAGAAGGGATAATAAGGTCATTGATATTAAATGATAATCCACCCTGGAACGCTGTTCTGAATCCAAGTTGTTTAATATCATCCAGGAATTTCGCTGTCTTAGGAACATTGGTAATACTGATAATATCTCCAATGATCTCTCTTAAATTCTTTTTAGTCAGCAGGGCATTAATATATCCTACTTCTTTTGGAACAGACAGGTTAAAGATTACCCGGCCAACTGTTGTATCAATAATTTTCTGTGAAAGCTGTCCGTCGTTTGCTCTTACTTCAGCTTTTACCTTGATATGCGCATGAAGATCAACACGGCCTTCATTGTAGGCGATGATCACTTCTTCTGCAGAGTAGAAATGTTTTCCTTCTCCGCGAACAGGCTCTTCAGGTGTGCTCTTTCTTCCCTTGGTAATGTAATACAGACCAAGCACCATGTCCTGCGAAGGAAGGGTAATAGGCGTACCATTCTGGGGGTTAAGAATATTATGAGACGCCAGCATCAATAACTGGGCTTCCAGGATGGCGGCGTTGCTTAACGGAACGTGAACGGCCATCTGGTCACCGTCGAAGTCGGCGTTGAAGGCAGCGCACACCAGCGGGTGAAGCTGGATAGCTTTTCCTTCGATCAGTTTTGGCTGGAAGGCCTGAATAGATAAACGGTGCAGTGTTGGTGCACGGTTTAACATAACAGGATGTCCTTTCAATATATTTTCGAGGATATCCCAAACGATAGCTTCTTTTTTATCTACCAGTTTCCTTGCGCTCTTTACTGTTTTTACGATACCTCTTTCGATCAGCTTACGAATGATGAACGGCTTGAACAGTTCTGCAGCCATATCTTTCGGCAGTCCGCACTCATGGAGTTTCATTTCAGGACCTACCACAATAACCGAACGGCCTGAATAGTCAACACGTTTACCCAAAAGGTTCTGACGGAAACGGCCCTGTTTACCTTTCAATACATCGGAAAGAGATTTCAATGCACGTCCGCCTTCAGCTTTTACTGCATTCGATTTTCTCGAATTATCGAAGAGAGAGTCAACAGCTTCCTGGAGCATACGTTTTTCATTACGTAAAATCACTTCAGGGGCTTTGATCTCCAGCAATCTTTTCAGACGGTTATTACGGATAATCACACGACGGTAAAGATCGTTCAGATCAGAAGAGGCAAAACGTCCGCCATCCAGTGGAACAAGCGGGCGCAATTCTGGTGGAATAACAGGAATATATTGCATTACCATCCATTCGGGACGGTTGGTAATTCTGGTATTGGCTTCGCGGAACGACTCAACGATGCTCAATCTTTTCAGGGCATCTGCTTTACGCTGTTGAGAAGTTTCGGTAGCGGCTGCGTTACGCAGGTCGAATGACAATTGGTCGAGATCGATACGTGCCAACAGATCATGTACTGCTTCTGCACCCATTTTAGCAATGAACTTCTGAGGATCTTCATCAGGAAGATATTGGTTATCTTTTGGAAGATTATCCAGTATTTCCAGGTATTCTTCTTCTGTGAGAAGATCACCTTTTTTAAGATTTTTATCCTCGCGTACACCTGCCTGTATCACTACATATCTTTCATAATAAACAATACTCTCCATTTTCTTGGAGCTCATTCCCAGCAGGTAACCGATTTTATTAGGTAAACTCTTGAAGTACCAGATGTGTACGATGGGGACTACCAGTTTGATATGTCCCATACGTTCACGACGTACTTTCTTTTCAGTTACTTCAACACCGCAACGGTCGCAGACAATCCCTTTATAACGGATACGCTTATACTTACCGCAGGCACATTCATAATCCTTAACCGGACCAAAAATGCGTTCGCAGAACAAACCATCTCTTTCAGGTTTGTATGTACGATAGTTGATCGTTTCAGGTTTTAACACTTCGCCATAACTGCGTTCCAGAATGGAATCAGGAGAAGCCAACCCGATAGTTATTTTAGAAAACGTGGCTTTTGGACGATTTTCCTTTTTAACTGCCATATATACTGTTTCCTTTGCCCGCCTTCGCGCTTCGCGCTTCGGCGGGTAGTTTAATAATAATTATTATTCGAATTTCAGATCCAAACCTAATCCTCTCAGTTCATGTACCAATACATTGAACGATTCAGGAATACCGGCTCTTGGAATATTATCTCCTTTAACAATAGACTCGTAAGTTTTTGCACGGCCGATAATATCATCCGATTTAAGGGTGAGCAGTTCCTGCAGGATATTTGAAGCACCATATGCTTCAAGCGCCCACACTTCCATTTCACCAAAACGTTGTCCGCCAAACTGAGCCTTACCACCCAGAGGTTGCTGAGTAATCAAACTGTATGGTCCGATAGAACGTGCGTGCATCTTATCATCCACCATGTGATGTAGTTTGATCATGTAGATAACCCCTACAGTCGCTTTCTGGTGGAAACGCTCTCCTGTTTCTCCGTCATGCAGATAAGTATGACCGAATGTTGGCAGGTTAGCCTTTGATATGTTATCGGCAATTTCTTCAACAGTAGCCCCATCGAAGATCGGAGTAGCATACTTTTCACCGAGTTTAAGACCAGCCCAACCTAAAACAGTTTCATATATCTGTCCGAGATTCATACGGCTGGGTACACCTAATGGATTCAATACGATATCTACTGGAGTACCATCTTCAAGGAACGGCATATCTTCTGCACGTACAATCTTCGCTACAATACCTTTATTTCCGTGACGACCGGCCATTTTATCACCCACTTTCAATTTTCTCTTCACGGCGATATATACTTTAGCCAGTTTCAATACACCGGCAGGTAATTCATCACCAATAGAGATATTGAATTTCTCTCTCTTATATCTTCCTAATTCTTCGTTGAACTTGATATTAAAGTTGTGCAGCAAAGTGTTGATCTGTCCATCAATTTTTTCGTCACCTGTCCACCCTAAAGGATTTACATTCTGATAATCGATGGTAGAAAGATTTTTTGCATTGAACTTTGCACCCTTACCGATCAGCATTTCACCAAAGTTGTTGGTAATGCCTGAAGAAGATTTATCCTTCAGTAAGGTTTGCAGTTTATTTAGCAATAATTCCTTCAGTTCTTCAACATTTCTCTCATGAATTTTCTCCAGTTTTTCCAATGAAGCTTTTTCACGGAGTTTCGCGTTTTTATCTTTCTTGGCTCTCTGGAACAATTTCTTACCGATCACCACTCCTTCAACACCGTTAGGCGCTTTCAGAGAAGCATCTTTAGCATCACCGGCTTTATCACCGAAGATGGCGCGTAATAATTTTTCTTCCGGAGTCGGATCACTTTCTCCTTTTGGAGTGATCTTACCAATAAGGATATCTCCTTCTTTAATGGCAGCACCCAAACGGATGATACCGTTTTCGTCAAGATCCTTTGTAGCTTCTTCTGAAACGTTAGGAATATCCGGAGTCAACTCTTCTTCACCCAGCTTGGTATCCCTTACTTCCAATTCATATTCTGAAATATGCACAGAGGTAAAGAGATCCTGGCTCACCACTTTTTCGTTAATCACGATGGCATCCTCGAAGTTGTATCCTTTCCAGGGCATGAATGCTACCTGCAGGTTTCTACCGAGTGCGATTTCACCATTTTGTACAGCGTATCCTTCTGTAAGGAAGTCGCCTTTATATACTCTTTGTCCTTTTTTAACAGCAGGACTATGATTGATACAGGTTTCCTGGTTGGTTTTGATGAATTTGGTAAGATTATAGATCACCAGGTCATCTTCAAAAGAAACCAGTCTTTCCTGTTCTGTTCTGTCGTAACGAACATGAATTTCTTTACCGTCAACATACTCTACCACACCTTCACCGTCAGACAGTATTTGTACACGCGCATCGCGGGCTGCTTTGGCTTCTAATCCTGTTCCAACAATTGGTTGTTGCGGACGGATAAGAGGAACAGCCTGGCGTTGCATGTTTGATCCCATGAGCGCACGGTTGGCATCATCATGCTCAAGGAATGGAATCAGCGAGGCGCTCAATCCCACGATCTGGTTAGGCGCCACATCCATAAACTCCACTTCGCCTTTTTCAAGGATCGGGAAGTCACCAGTTTGACGAGAGCTTACCCTGTCTTCGGCAAACTCTCCGTTTTCATTAAGCGGAGCGCTCGCCTGGGCGATCTTGGCTATATCTTCTTCTTCAGCGCTAAGGAAAGTCAGTTTTTTAAGCTCAACTTTTCCTTCGCTCACTTTATGGTAGGGTGTTTCGATGAAGCCCATTTCATTGATCTTGGCATGCACACAAAGTGTGGAGATCAGACCGATGTTTGGCCCTTCAGGAGTTTCAATAGTACATAAGCGGCCGTAGTGGGAATAGTGTACGTCACGCACCTCGAAGCCTGCTCTCTCACGGCTTAGACCCCCGGGCCCGAGCGCGGAAATACGACGTTTGTGCGTGATCTCACTTAGCGGGTTTGTCTGATCAAGGAACTGGGACAATTGTGATGTTCCGAAGAAGGAATTGATCACAGAAGAAAGTGTTCTCGCATTGATCAGGTCAACAGGCGTAAACACTTCATTATCCCTAACGTTCATTCTTTCACGAATGGTTCTGGCCATACGTGCCAGACCAACACCGAACTGGGCATACAGTTGTTCACCTACGGTACGTACGCGACGGTTACTCAGGTGATCGATATCATCTATCTCTGCTTTACCATTAGTAAGACGCACGAGATATTTGATGATTTCGATAATATCCTGTTTGGTCAGTGTTTTTTGTTCGATAGGATAGTTAAGGTTCAGTTTGCGGTTAATTTTATAACGGCCTACTTCACCCAGGTCATAACGCTTATCGCTAAAGAACAGTTTATCGATGATCCCTCTTGCTGTTTCGTTGTCCGGAGCATCTGCACCACGCAACTGGCGGTAGATATGCTGAACCGCTTCCAACTCGGAGTTAGAGGTATCTTTATTCAGTGTGTTGTAAATGATGGCATAGTCACCGCCCACGTCTTCTTTCTGGATGAACACACTTTTCACGTCCATTTCAGCAATCATGTCGATTGCTTCTTCATCAAGAACAGTATCGCGTTCCAGCACTATTTCATTACGTTCGATAGACACCACTTCGCCGGTATCTTCATCTACGAAATCTTCTACCCATGTTCTGAGTACACGGGCAGCCAGGCGTTTACCGATAAACTTCTGTAAAGATTTTTTATCAGTCTTTACTTCATCAGCCATTCCGAATAATTCGAGAATGTCCTTATCAGTTTCGTATCCTATAGAACGCAGCAGCGTAGTTACCGGGAATTTCTTCTTACGATCGATATACGCGTACATAACATTGTTAATGTCAGTAGCGAACTCCATCCAGGCTCCTTTAAACGGTATTACGCGGGCTGAATATATCTTGGTTCCGTTCGGGTGAATGGACTGTCCGAAAAACACTCCCGGAGAGCGGTGAAGCTGTGATACCACCACCCTTTCTGCTCCATTGATCACAAAAGTGCCTCTTGGAGTCATATAAGGAATATTTCCCAGGAAAACGTCCTGCACGATCGTCTGGAAGTCCACATGCTCTTCGTCATTACAGCTCAACCTAAGTTTAGCTTTCAGCGGAACAGCATAAGTAAGACCACGCTCCATACATTCCTCGATAGTATAGCGTGGCGGGTCGATAAAGTAATCAAGGAACTCCAGCATGAATATGTTCCTGGTGTCTGTAATAGGGAAATTCTCTTTAAACACCTTAAACAATCCCTCTATATTACGTTTGTCGGGAGTGGTTTCAAGCTGGAAAAATTCTTTGAAAGATTGGATCTGTACTTCGAGGAGATCGGGAGCTTCTGCCAAATTCTTGGTTTTCCCGAAGTTGATCCTGTTTTGAATTTTTGTAGAAGACATATATTTTAAACCCGGTTTAAATGATTGCTTATTTCACTAAAGTATATAGACAGAAATATCACAGGGGAACTAGCACCTAACTCCCTGTAATACAATTTAGTAAGCTATGATATTTGGTTCGTTGATAACTTACGGCTATAATTTTTTTGTGAAATTCGGACGGCAAAAGTAAGGAATTGTTGGTTCACAACAAAAAACCCCGGAAAATTCCGGGGTTAAATAAGTGTATATCCTGAATTACTGGATTTCTACGTCAGCACCAGCTTCTTTCAGTTTAGCCACTAATGCATCTGCATCAGCCTTGCTAACACCTTCTTTCACTGGTTTTGGAGCACCGTCAACCAGGTCTTTTGCTTCTTTCAATCCTAAACCGGTAAGATCTTTAACGATTTTTACCACGTTCAGTTTGTTAGCGCCACCGCTTTTCAGGATGACATTGAAAGAAGTTTTTTCTTCTGCGGCAGGAGCAGCTCCGCCAGCAGCAGGACCAGCAACAGCTACTGCAGCAGCAGCGGGCTCGATTCCGTATTCCTCTTTCAGGATTTTTGCTAATTCGTTTACTTCTTTAACAGTTAGACCTACTAACTGCTCAGCAAATGCTTTTAAGTCTGCCATAATTTTAATTTTTTCCCCCTTCTTAGCTGCCCTTTTGAGAAACAACTCCGGAGGATGGTTTAAAAAAATTGCCCTTTAATGTACCGTGGGCGCGGTATTTACAATTATAGTAACCTGTTACGGGCTTCCGTAGCCAGGTATCTTTTTAATTCTGTGGTCTGTCTTCCAGTGCTTTGATCAGTCCGGCTAGTTTATTACCGGCGTTTAGGCCGCTGATAACATTTTTAGCTGGTGACTGAAGCAATCCGATGATCTCACCGATAAGATCCTGTTTGCTTTTCAGGGTTGCCAATGCCTGTAACTGATTATCGCCGGCAAAAACATCTCCGTCGATAAATGCAGCTTTAAGCGCAGGTTTTTCACTAGCGCCTCCTTTACGGAAATCGCTGATGATCAAAGCAGGCTCTTTTGCGTTTTCAGAGAACAGCAGGGCTGTTACACCATTCAACGCCGGATATACATCATTAAAACGCTCTGCGTTAATAGACTCAAGCGCTTTTTTGATGAGGGTATTTTTAGCCACTTTCATTTCAACATTTTTGCTGAAACAAATGCCGCGTAATTTATTGATCTGCTCAACAGTGAGCGATTCTGTATTCGTTACGTAAAAGTTGTTGTACTGCTCAAATTTTTCTTTCAGTACACCAATCACTTCATTTTTTTCTTGTTTGGTCATGACGATAAGTTTGATCAGTTCAACAATGATTTAGTGTCTACAGCAATTCCGGGACTCATAGTGCTGGCCATATAAATGCTTTTCAGGTAAGTACCTTTTGCAGAAGATGGCTTTGCTTTGATCAGCGCACTGATCAGTTCATTGCTGTTTTCTGTAATTTTTTCAGGGGGAAAGCTTACACGTCCGATAGAAGCGTGAACAATTCCGGCCTTATCTACTTTAAATGCGATTTTACCGCCTTTCACCTCGTTCACCGCAGCAGCCACATCGTTGGTCACTGTTCCGGTTTTAGGGTTGGGCATAAGGTTACGGGGACCTAATATTTTACCCAGCTTACCAATTTTAGGCATTACTGAAGGTGTAGCAATAATTACGTCAACATCTGTCCACCCGCTTTCAATTTTCTGCACAAATTCATCAAGGCCAACATAGTCAGCGCCAACTTCCTTTGCTGCGGCTTCTTTATCCGGTGTGCAAAGCACAAGTACTCTTTTGGTTTTACCAGTACCATGAGGGAGACTTACTGTTCCCCTGATCGCCTGGTCTGCCTTTTTAGGATCTACTCCCAGGCGTATGTGAAGATCAACAGAAGCATCAAATTTGGTCGTATTCACTTCTTTTACAAGAGAAGAAGCTTCCTTTAGTGAATAGAGTTTATTTTTATCAACTTTGGTGTCTGCCGCTTTTCTTTTTTTTGCAATTCCCATTGTCATTCAATTTTATCACTTAACAATTTAGTTTTTGTTCCATGGGGCGTCACCGTCAACGGTAATTCCCATGCTGCGAGCTGTACCAGCCACCATTTTCATAGCGCTTTCGAGGGTAAAGCAGTTAAGATCGCTCATTTTGTCTTTAGCGCTCGCTTCCACCTGTTGCCAGGTTACTTTACCTACTTTGTTACGATTAGGCTCTTTTGAACCACTTTGAACTTTAGCAGCTTCCAGCAACTGAACGGGAGCAGGAGCGGTTTTGATGATAAAATCGAAAGACTTGTCGTTGTAAACGGTAATTAGAACCGGCAGAACCTTGCCAGGTTTGTCCTGGGTGCGGGCGTTGAACTGTTTACAAAATTCCATAATGTTCACACCCTTTGAGCCGAGAGCAGGACCTACAGGAGGTGCGGGATTTGCCTGGCCACCCTTTACCTGCAGCTTTACATAGCCGCTGATTTCCTTTGCCATAATTAAATGTTTTTGGTGTTAGCGTCCCCTGACTAAACAGGAAGACTCCCAATCGCAATAAGAACTTTCTTATTTGGGGTCGCAAAGATAGTAAAAATTATTTATGAGTTTTTTATTTTTTAAATTATTCTACGTAGCTTTTACTTAAGTTTACAACTTACTAACATAATTAAATTTTAAATAACAAAACACTTCCCTGTTATGGCCAAAGCAAAGAAAAAGTCCGCTAAAAAAGCTGCTCCTAAGAAAAAGACTGCTCTAAAGAAGAAAGGAGCCAAAAAAGCGGCACCTAAAAAAGCAACCAAGAAAAAAGCAGTCAAGAAAGCAGCTAAAAAAGCGGCACCTAAGAAAGCGGCCAAAAAAAGCGTAAAAAAAGGAGCTAAAAAATCATCAAAAAAAGCAGCTCCCAAGAAAAAAGCAAGTAAAAAAGCGGCGCCTAAGAAAAAGGCGGCTAAAAAAGCAACCAAAAAAGCTGCACCCAAAAAAGCTGCACCCAAAAAAGTAGCGAAAAAGGCAGCGCCAAAAAAAGCAGCTAAAAAATCTCCAGCGAGGAAAAAAGCCCCTGCCAGAAAACGTCCGGCAGTAGCTGTAGTGCCTCCTGCACCAACTCCTGAAGAAGTAGCAGAACCACTTCCAATCGGAGAGCCGGCAGTATTAGACTTTCCAGCAGAAGAAACAGGTACGGAAACAGAACAAGAATAATAACAGGTTATATACATACAATGATAAAGCTCCGTTTGATGGCGGAGCTTTTTTTATAATATTCCGTTATCAGCCGCTAAAGAGTTTCTGCGGCATCCTATCATCTTACATTAATGACCTGATCAGGTTTTCAGAAAAAAAGCTGTATCGGTTTGATACAGCTTTTTGATAAATATTTAAAGTGAAATATACTCAGGCGAGTTTTTCTACCTGCATATAGTTTAGTTCTACAGGAGTTGAGCGGCCGAATATTTTTACGGTTACCTTCAGTTTTTTCTTTTCATCATTCACTTCCTCGATAATTCCGTTAAAGTCATTAAACGGTCCTTCAATGATCTTGATCGTTTCACCTACAATAAAGGGCTCGATCATGCTTACGCCACCAGCTTCTGCCATCTCATCCATTTTCCCTAGCATTTTGTTCACTTCGGCCTTACGCAGGGCAATAGGATCTTCTTTTCCCAGGAAATGAATAACGTTGGTAGTATTTTTTATAGCGTCTCTCAAGTCATCGGAAAGTTTGCCCTCTATTACTTCAATCATTACATAACCGGGGTAATAGTTTCTCTCGCGCACTACCTTCTTACCATTCTGCACTTTATATACTTTTTCAACCGGCAGGAAAACCTGTTTTACGACGTCGCCCCAGCCACCGCGTGATATTTCTTTATCCAGATATTCCTTCACTTTACGTTCTTTACCACTTACCACGCGCAGCACATACCATTTTGTTTCCTTCTGAGGTATAGCCTGATCCTGTTGTATTGTTTGATTTTCCATTATGCAAAAAATGAATAAATGAATTTCAGACCGGATTGAGCTACCAG
>CAZSFY010000041.1:0-25925 GCA_964606315.1 uncultured Chitinophagaceae bacterium
AGTAAAGATGGAAGAGAATTTATTTCTCAAACCGAACCGATAGCGCCAGATGAAAAAGAGCATTAAAAATAATGCATCATCTGGGTCAACAAGTAGTTCTTTTACAATAGCGAGCAAGATACGCGACTATATGATGCTGATTAAGTTCAGCCTCAGTTTCATGGTGGTTTTTTCTGCCGTGGTCAGCTATCTGCTGGCGCCAAGGATTGTAGAGTATAATTGGTTAATGATCATTTTACTTTTTGTTGCCGGATTATTGGTAACCGGAAGCGCAAATGCTGTTAACCAGATTGTCGAAAAGGATACCGATGCGATCATGCAGCGAACAGCCAAGAGGCCTATTCCTGCAGGAAGAATGTCGGCTACCGAAGCATGGTCGTTTGCTGTTATCGCGGGATTGATAGGAGTATTCATACTTGCATGGTTTTTTAACCTGCTGAGTGCCGGCATTGCGGCAGTAAGCTGGTTTGTCTATGCGTTTATGTACACTCCGCTCAAAAAGATCACCTCGATTGCAGTATTAGTAGGTGCGGTTCCCGGAGCGTTGCCTTGCCTGATAGGCTGGGCGGCTGGCCAGGATGATCTGAGTGCAGGCGGTTGGATATTATTTGCTATCCAGTTTTTCTGGCAGTTTCCCCATTTTTGGGCCATTGCCTGGATCGCGCACAACGATTATAGTAAGGCCGGATTTAAACTGATGCCTTCGGTGCAGGGACCCGGAAAGTATTCCGCCATCCAGTCCATCATTTATTCTTTGGTGCTGGTCCCGGTCGGAACACTTCCCTATATTGTAGGCATAAGTGGTATTGCAAGCTTTTGGATATTATTAGCCATGAACCTGTGGATGGTCGGCTTATCCGTACAGCTCTACCGGAAAATGACAAAGAAAGCAGCAAGAAGTGTGATGTTTGGAAGCTATGTTTACCTGGCAATAGTATTTTTTGCCATGTTGGCCGATAAAAGTTAAAGGGATAAATTAATAAAGAAAGTGAATACAGCAGTAGTGACTACGCAGAGAAAAAGAATTCATCCCCATAAGTTTACGTTATGGGTAGCCATGGGCAGCATCGTTATGATGTTCGCAGGGCTTACCAGTGCCTATATAGTAAAGAAAAGTCAGCCTGAATGGACAACTATGCCGATCCCCACAGTGTTTTATTATTCCACTGCGGCGATCCTTATCAGCAGTCTGACCATTCAAATGGCACTAAAAGCGTTTAAAGAGAGGAGCATGAAGCAGTATCGCTCATTGATTACCGTTACTGCTTTGCTGGGTTGCGCGTTTATTGTGATGCAGATAATAGGCTTTCAGAAAATATGGAATGCAGGGATTGATTTCAGAGGTTCTGGCGGCGGACAGTTCTTGTATATCATTTTCGGACTACACGTTCTGCATGTGCTGGGCGGTGTAGTGGCGTTATTGATAATGTTTTTTAAGGCATTCAGTTCCAGGATCAGGAATTATAATCCTGTTTCTATTGAATTGGCCAGTACGTACTGGCACTTTGTAGACCTTTTGTGGGTTTACCTGTTTGTCTTCTTTTTATATACGATATAAAGGTTAATTAAATAAAGCGACATGGCAGCAGAAGCAGCTACAGTAAATCAAAAAGTGTGGGCAGGGGGCAAAAGTCCCTTTAATGTAGAATATGGAAAACTCCTGATGTGGTATTTCCTTATGAGCGATGCCTTCACATTTGGCGCCTTCCTAATCTCTTATGGTACTATCAGGTTTTCTGCCAACGCATGGCCCGACCCTAACGAAGTATTTCAATCCTTTCCCTTTGCGGGCGACGGTCTGCCACTGGTATTTGTGAGCTTAATGACCTTCATCCTTATCATGAGTTCGGTGACTATGGTAATGGCTGTGGGTGCTGGCCATCAAAAAGATAAAAAGGGTGTAATTAAATGGATGATCTGGACAATTGTAGGTGGTATAGCTTTTCTTAGCTGCCAGGCATGGGAGTGGACACACATGTATCATGAGGGTGCATGGTGGGGTAGAAACCCTTTCCTTAATTATGATGGTACCCAGGCTACAACAAACTTTACAAATTTCTTTTTCACTATAACAGGATTTCACGGCTTTCACGTATTCTCCGGTGTGATCATCAATATCATTATGCTGATCATGACCATTAACGGAACGTTCGAAAGAAGAGGACACTATCTGATGATTGAAAAAGCCGGACTTTACTGGCACTTTGTGGACCTTGTTTGGGTGTTCGTGTTTACCTGTTTTTACTTGTTTTAATTCATTGAACTTATTATAAAGAAAATTGTATGGCACATACAGAAGCTCATTCTCACGACGATAAACATGGCTTTAACACGAAAGTAATCTGGCGTACTTTCTGGATCTTACTGATCATTACCTGCATTGAGTTGGCAGTGGGCATGTTCATAGCACCCCAGTTTCCTCATAGCATGAAAATATGGTTTAATATACTATATATCATATTTACATTAGCTAAAGCCTTCTATATCATAGCAGAGTTTATGCACCTTAGACATGAGGCCAAAAATCTCATTATGACGATTGCTATCCCTTCTTTGCTTTTCATCTGGTTTATTGCGGCGTTCCTGTGGGATGGAGACTCATTTAAGAGGTTGAATCATACGATGGACCCATACAAAAAGGAATCTAAAAAAGCAGAAAAGCCTGCTAACCAGCACGGCGTTGAGCTTGAAGAACACCTTAAATAAACTACCTTTGCTCCTCATTTAATTTGAAGTTGAGTGAGTAAGAAGGCCGTTTTTGCACTTATTATTGTTGTATTACTTCCACTTTTGAGCTTCTTCCTGGTTAAGTCGTTCAGTGAAGATGCTGTATCGATGCCCCGGAAATATTTCACTGATACAATCATCACAAAGGTGGTGAATGGAAAAAGCATTACTGATACAGTATGGCATCGCGTTGAAAATATTACTTTAGTCAACCAACTGGGAGATACTGTTTCACTCGACGATATTGATGGCAGCATCATCATCGCCAACTATTTCTTTACCCGCTGCCCCACTATTTGCCCAACACTGACGAAAAACATGAAATCTTTGCAGGATGCTATGAAGATGAAAGATTTCAGGAGAAAGATCGACAGCAACTTTGTGCGCTTTCTTTCCTTTAGTGTAGATCCTGAACGGGATTCTGCGGCAGCGCTTAAAAAGTACGCCGATAAATTCAAAGTAAACCATGATACCTGGTGGCTGCTAACAGGGCCGAAGCGTACAATTTATGATTATGCTTTCAAGGAATTAAAGATTGGTTTGCAGGACGGAGAAGGCGTTGACTCAAATTTTATCCATACTGACAAGTTTATACTTATCGATAGGAACAGAATAGTAAGAGGTTACTATAGCGGTCTGGATAGCGCTGCAATGTCAAAGCTGGCAGAAGACCTTACGCTGTTAATGCTTGAAAAGGACAAGAATAAAAAAAGAAAAATATTCTAGCCATGTTGCAACCAATGCTTGTTAAGAATGACCGGTTAGCGAGAATAGTAATTATAACTTTATCATTGGTAGTATTCATTGCCATAGTGATTTTGGGGAGAGTACAAATACCGTTAGAAAGTGATTTTGATATACATATTTTCGCAAAAATAAATGCGATCATTAATTCAATTGTTTCTGTGTTGTTACTGGCTGGCTTAATAACAGTAAAAAATAAAAAGAACTACTTATTGCATAAAAAGATAATGCTAACGGCTATGGCATTATCTGCATTGTTCCTTATTTCTTATGTATGCCATCACTTGTTGGCAGGAGATACAAGATATGGAGGTGAAGGCACGATCAGAATAGTATATTTCTTTATTCTTATTACGCATATTATTCTTGCAGCAATTATTTTACCCTTCATATTATATACTGCCTATCGTGCGTCAATTTCCGAATGGCCACAACATAAGCGCCTGGCACGTATCACTTGGCCTATCTGGTTTTATGTTTCTGTTACAGGTGTAGTGGTGTATTTAATGATCAGTCCCTATTACTGATAATTATAGAACGTATTACAGGAGTTCAGTCGCGGGATCCCAGAATACTTTATCAAAATTCTGTACCTGATCGTTGACAACCTTTATTTTTTCTTTTTCCAGTAGTCTTTGCATTTGGTCGGGATCGCTGAAGTGATGTTTGCCTGTGAGCATGCCATTTCTGTTTACTACCCGGTGCGCAGGTACTTTGAATGTTGCATGGTGAGCGCCGTTCATCGCCCAGCCGACCATCCGGGCCGATAACTTTGTACCCAAGCAGGCAGCGATGGCGCCGTAAGAGGTTACTCTACCTTTAGGAACCTGTCTGACAATTTCATATACCATATCAAAAAATGAATCGTCTTTCTGACCCGAAGGTTTTACATTTTTTAGTTTTTCCCTGACTGGAATTGTTTTATTCTTTTTTGCTTTGGTCATCTTTGCGTTGTTGAAGTAAGAATGAACGTCGTGGTTCCTTTACGTTAACATAGTCGTATGGACAGTGGCGGCAACCATTACCACAGCAGTAACCTCTGCTCAACAGGTATTCCTCCGTAAAAATAGTGAACCCTTCATCGTTTTTATATGATTCCGGCTCCTCGTCGGCTGGTTTCCTGTTCAATGATTAATGGTTTTAATAGATGATCGTTGTCTGGCAGTATGTCGGCAGGCAACCTGAATTGCAGATAATGCACGCGACTGCTTCCGGCAATATCCAGCCTCTCATAATGTGTTTTAATAGTAAGTTCAGTTTTTATGTCTTCACGGGCATATACATTATCAATGTCTTCAATGAGCTCAAGTTGATAGAAACTGATCACCAATTTTGTAAAATGATACAGATCGGGTGAATCCGTTTTCAGATGAATACTACCCTTCGGCGATAATATTTGCTGGTACATCCTTAAGAAATAAGGATGGGTAAGTCTTTTTCTGGCTCTTGAAGTGCGTAACTGCGGATCGGGAAAGGTGATCCATATTTCGGAAACTTCTCTTTTGGTAAAGTAATTATTTATTTTATCAATATGACTTCTGATAAAACCCACATTCGGCAAATGTTCTTCCAGCGCTTTTTTAGCACCTACCCAAATCCTGTTGCCTTTCAGATCAACTCCTAAAAAATTTCTTTCAGAATATAACTTTCCTAAACCAACAGCGTATTCTCCTTTACCACATGCCAGTTCAAGAGCGATAGGGTGATTATTCTTGAAAAAAGCAGACCATTTGCCCTGCATGTCGGCAGGGTATTCAAATACATTGGGAAATGTTTTTATTGCCGCAAAGCGTTCTAATTTCTTTTGACCCATTGCCACAAATGTAAATAATAAATGAAGAGTGTTAAATTCGCAAAAAACCAGCAAATGAAGCTATCGACGAAACTTATACATGGCGGTGTGGAACCCGATCCATCAACCGGAGCTATTATGACGCCTATATTCCAAACCTCGACTTTTGTACAGGAGGCACCGGGAAAAAATAAAGGATTTGAATACGCCCGCTCGCAAAATCCAACCCGTAAAGTTTTGGAAGATGCTTTGGCTATCAGCGAAAATGCAAAATACGGGCTTAGCTTTAGTAGCGGTGTAGCAGCAACGGATGCTGTTTTAAAACTTTTGCAGCCGGGTGATGAAGTAATTGCAGGAAATGATATGTATGGAGGTACTTATCGTTTATTCACCAAAGTGTATGAAAAATTTGGTATCAGGTTTCATTTTGTAGATATGCTGGACGTGCGCAATATCGAACAAAAAATAAATGCGCAAACCAAACTGATATGGCTGGAGACTCCTACCAATCCTCTTTTAAATGTTGTTGACATTGCTGCTGTAACCAGTATCGTAAAGGGTAAGAAGATCCTGGTTTGTGTCGATAATACATTTGCTTCGCCCTACTTACAAAATCCAATCGATTTCGGGGCCGACCTGGTAATGCATTCTGCAACCAAATATCTTGGCGGTCACAGCGATGTTATTCATGGCTGTTTGATGATGAACGATAAAGATCTGCGGGAGCAATTGCATTTCATTCAAAAAAGCTGCGGCGCCGTTCCTGGTCCGCAAGATTGTTTCCTTATTCTGCGCGGATTAAAGACTCTTCATTTAAGGATGGAAAGACATTCTGAAAATGGAGCCAAAATAGCCCATTTCCTACGCAATCATCCTAAAGTGGGGAAAGTTTACTGGTGTGGTTTTGAAGATCATCCGGGTTATGCTATTGCTAAAAAACAAATGCGTGCGTTTGGTGGTATGTTGAGTTTTACATTAAAGGATGATAGTGCTGAAGTGGCTAAGAAAGTGTTGTCATCAACAAAAGTATTTGCTTTGGCTGAAAGCCTTGGTGGTGTGGAATCGCTGATCAACCATCCGGCTACTATGACCCACGCGTCAATTCCACGTGAAGAAAGAATTAAAAACGGACTGTCGGATTCACTGATACGCTTAAGTGTGGGTGTGGAAGATGCTGATGACCTGATTGAAGATCTGAACCAGGCCATTAATGGATAATGACGAACTGAAGATATTTCTCAACCGGAAAGTAAAAGAATATAATAAACCTGCTTTCATTAAAGATGATCCTATTGCCGTTCCCCATCAGTTCACCAAAAAACAGGATATAGAGATCGCAGGCTTTTTTGCCGCTACTTTTGCCTGGGGCATTAGGACAACCATAATTAAAAAGTGTGGTGAGCTAATGCAGTTGATGGATAATAGTCCTTATGACTTTATTCTTCATCACCGTGAAAAGGAGAGAAAAAGATTTGAAAAGTTTTGTCACCGGACTTTTAATGATACCGATCTTCTTTATTTTATTTCTTTTTTGCAAATGCATTATCACCGGCATGATTCCCTTGAAGAAGCCTTTACCGGAAAAAATAAAAATATATTATTGGATGAACAGTATTCAGAATCTTCATCAATAACCGAAAACGCCCTTAATTATTTCTATACCTATTTCTTTTCGCTTGAAGATGTTCCGCAACGTACGCGGAAACATGTAGCTGCGCCAATGAAAAATTCAGCTTGTAAGCGACTGAATATGTTTCTCCGCTGGATGGTCAGGGATGATAATAAAGGTGTTGATTTTGGCATATGGAAAAAGATCAAACCTTCAGATTTAATTTGTCCCCTTGATCTTCATGTGGCCAGGGTTGCTAAAAAGTTTAATCTTATTGACCGGCCGAATGCCGATTGGCAAGCCGCTCTGCAATTAACTGCTAATCTTCGTCGATTTGATAAGCGCGACCCTGCCAAGTATGATTTTGCCCTCTTTGCTCTTGGGGTGATAGAAAGGTTTTGAGTATTCCACTACCTTTGAGTAAAATCAAATTATCTATGCCTGGATATGAATTTTTTGGGGAAGAAGAAAGAAAGGAAGTTGAAGAAGTGCTTGAAACCGGTATACTCATGCGTTACGGTTTCGATGGCGCCCGGAAAGGAAGATGGAAAGCAAAGGAACTGGAAGAAGCGATCAATAAAAAATTCGGTAGCCGGCATGCCCAGCTTGTATGTAACGGCACTGCAGCGCTTACAACAGCATTGGCATCGTTAGGAGTGGGTTACGGCGACGAGGTCATTATGCCCAGCTTTACCTTCGTGGCCAGTTTTGAAGCTGTGCTAAGTGTTGGCGCCGTACCGGTGCTCGTAGATATTGATGATACACTTACTCTTGATCCTTCGGCAGTGAAACAGGCTATCACCGATAAAACAAAATGTATTATGCCTGTACATATGTGCGGAAGCATGGCCGATATGGATGCCTTGCAAGCCATTTGCAAAGAGCATAATCTTTACCTGCTCGAAGATGCCTGCCAGAGCATTGGCGCTTCTTACAAAGGAAAATATCTCGGTACTATTGGTGATGCCGGCACATTTTCATTTGATTTCGTAAAAACTTTTACTTGTGGAGAGGGGGGTGTCGTAATGACTAATAACCCTGATTTGTATATGAAGGCTGATGCCTTCAGCGATCATGGCCATGATCATAAAGGGGTCGACAGAGGCGCCGATCTTCATCCGTTTATCGGGTATAATTACAGGATATCGGAACTCCATGCGGCAGTGGGATTGGGACAGATAAAGAAACTCGATGATTTTCTGGCTATTCAGAAAAGAAATCATGCTACCCTGAAAGCTATGCTACAGGAAATACCAGGAATCAGTTTCAGAAGAATTCCTGATCCTGCCGGCGACAGTTGCACTTTTTTAAGCTGGTTCTTACCCGATGAAGCAGCGGCAAAGGCAGTGGTGGCCGGATTGAAAGAGAAAAATATCCTGGCAGGTAATTTTTACTGGTACGATAATAACTGGCACTACATACGCAGGTGGGATCATCTTAAAAACGTGCTAACGCTGAATCACCTGCATCCCGATCTGAAAAAGCAGGTGACCCATCATGCTACTAAAGATTTTTCAGCAAGCGATGCCATCATTAGCCGCTGTATTTCAACACTGATCAATCTATCCTGGACAGAAGAACAACTCCGGCAAAAGGGAGAACAAATAGTTGAAACTGTTAAGAATATTCTTACTACGGCCCACGTTAATAGGTGATAAAACTATTTATCGTAGTTTTACGGCCTGATTTTTGTGGAGCAGGCGGATTTTTTGATAAATCCTTTCATCAGTATGTTTTTTGTTTTTTAATGGTCTGATGGAACTTATCATGTGAAAAATTTCACACGAACGTTTCATTTCAGGTTATTATTAACCCCTTTAATAGAGTATGGCATTAAGTCAGAGCTTACAGCAAAAGCTTCTACAGAAGTTATCACCTCAGCAGATTCAGCTAATGAAATTGCTGCAGGTTCCTACTGCCAATCTCGAAGAAAGGATTAAGGAAGAGTTGGAGGAAAATCCTGCTTTGGAACAATCTGAAGATGAATATGAAGATCATCTGGATGAACCAAAAGATGAGTTTGAGTCGGGAGATGATGAATTTGACGCAGATGGCAGCGAGGAGGATTATGATAATATAGACATCAGCGAATATGTCGCCGATGATGACGGAGAGATCGCCGAGTATAAAACTCGTGATGATAATTATCCGGAGATGGATGAGAATAAAACTGTTCCTTATAAAATTCAGACTTCTTTTCATGAACATTTACAGGAGCAGTTGGGTATGTTAAACCTTTCCGAGAAGGAGAGAAAGATATCAGAACAGATTGTGGGTAGTATTGATGACGACGGCTACCTGCGCAGGGATACTATAGCTATTGTTGATGACCTTGCTTTCAGACAGAATATTGAAAGTAATGAGGCTGAAGTGGAATCCATTATCCGCATGATCCAGCAGTTCGATCCCCCGGGAGTGGCGGCTAGGGACTTGCAGGAATGTTTATTGATCCAGTTGCACAGGGAAAAACAAAAAGATAAAGATGTACAGAATGCTATTGATGTACTGACGCAATACTTCGATGAGTTCACCAAGAAGCATTATGATAAAATTCAGCGTGGTTTAAATGTAGGTGATGAAGAGCTGAAAGAGATCATCAACCAGATCATTAAATTAAATCCCAAGCCAGGGGGTAACCACTCGGATATTAATAAAGCAGAAAGCTATGTAGTGCCCGATTTTTTCATATTCAACAATGGAGGAAAACTTGAGCTTACCCTTAATTCAAAAAATGCACCGGATTTGCGTATAAGTGAGGGTTATAAGGATATGCTCAAGGAGTATGATAAGGGAAGTAAAAAAGACAGGCGACAAAAAGAAGCCGTATTGTTCATTAAACAGAAAATAGATGCTGCCAAATGGTTTATTGATGCTATTAAGCAGCGTCAGCATACGCTTAGCAGTGTTATGGAAACCATTATGGAGTATCAGCGTGGCTTCTTTTTAACAGGGGATGAAACAGAGCTCAGACCGATGATATTAAAAGATATCGCTGAGCGTACAGGATTGGATATTTCCACAGTGAGTCGTGTGGCCAACAGCAAATTTGTACAAACCGAGTTTGGAACATACAGGTTAAAGTTTTTCTTCAGCGAATCATTGAGTACAGAAAGTGGCGAAGAAGTTTCTACCAGAGAGGTGAAGAAGATCCTTAGTGATTTTATAGAAGCGGAAAGCAAGAAAAAACCGCTAAGTGATGAAAAGCTCACTGAGTTATTGCAGGAAAAAGGATACAATATCGCCCGCCGTACTGTTGCCAAATATAGGGAGCAGTTGAATATTCCCGTAGCCAGGTTGAGAAAAGAGTTATAGTAATAGATTTTAAGTTACCGCATAAGTATTATGAACAACGAGTTACATGTATCGCCACAGCCATTACTTGCCCGATGGGTGGCTAATTTTTTAAGCGTTGTTGTGCATCCCCTGTTTGTACCTGTATATATTACTTTGTTTTTACTATTTATTCATCCACTTGTTTTTACCGGTTATACACAGATCGCAAAGATCAAATTACTCATTACGGTAATCGTCAATCTTACTTTATTTCCTGCAATCACTGTTTTTTTGTGCAGCAGACTTGGATTTATCAGTAGTATCAAAATGCAAACACAGAAGGAACGACTGATTCCTCTTGCTGCAACAATGATATTTTATTTCTGGGGATGGTATGTACTCAAAAATTTCAATGAGGTTCCTCCTCTGTTCAAGCAATTTCTGCTTGGCAGTTTCATTACCATTATTGCCGCCTGGATTGCCAATATTTATTTCAAGATCAGTCTGCATGGCCTGGCTATGGGAGGAATGATCACCTTTGTGCTGTTCACCGTCTTTGCAGTGGAAGGTGGAAGCGCGGCTTATCTCATCTTTACCCTGCTACTCGCCGGTCTTGTTTGCAGTGCACGGCTAATATTGAATGCCCACCGTCCTTTTGAAGTGTACGCAGGGGTGATTATAGGTGCTCTTGCCCAGCTATTAGCTATTTTTCTTTGAGCGGCAAAGGGTTTTTCCCGCCACTTCCTAAACTCTTTTTCCCTAAATTATTAGTTTTTTTATGCTAAAAAAATTAGTGTTGATAATATCTTTTTCACTACATTTGACAAATAATTACATTACCCATTAAATTAATCAACCATGTCAAATACTGAAAAATTAAAGGCGCTAAAGCTAACCATGGACAAGATCGATAAGGATTTTGGAAAGGGCAGCGTGATGATGATGAATGAAAAGAACCAGGAAGCTCATGAAGTCGTATCGACCGGTTCCATCGGACTGGATACCGCGCTGGGTATTGGGGGGTTACCAAAGGGAAGAATCATCGAAATATATGGCCCGGAGTCTTCCGGTAAAACGACAATTGCCACGCATGTGATTGCCGAAGCGCAGAAAAAAGGAGGCATGTGTGCCATTATTGATGCTGAACATGCTTTTGATAGTGTATATGCCCGGAAACTGGGAGTAGATGTTGATAATCTGCTGATTTCCCAGCCTGACTATGGTGAGCAGGGGCTTGAGATAGCTGACAGGCTGATCCTTTCGGGTGCATTGGATGTAGTAGTGATCGACTCTGTGGCGGCGCTGGTACCCAAAGGTGAACTGGAAGGAGAGATGGGGGACAGTAAAATGGGCTTGCAGGCACGCCTGATGTCCCAAGCTTTAAGAAAGCTTACTGCAACCATTAGCAAGACAAATACCATCTGTATATTCATTAACCAGTTGAGAGAAAAGATCGGTGTGATGTTCGGTAATCCTGAAACTACTACCGGTGGTAATGCATTAAAATTCTATGCTTCCGTAAGGCTGGATATTCGCCGAATGAGCCAGATAAAAGATGGAGACGAGGCCATAGGAAACAGGGTGAAAGTGAAGATCGTAAAGAACAAAGTAGCCCCTCCATTCAGAAGTGCCGAGTTTGACATCGTGTTTGGTGAGGGTATTTCTAAGGCGGGCGAAATCATAGATATGGGCGTTGAACTGAATATTGTCCAGAAAAGCGGATCATGGTTCAGCTACAATTCCGATAAACTTGGCCAGGGCAGAGAGTCAGTAAAACAACTGATGATTGATAACCCGGCACTTGCCGCCGAAATTGAAGGCAAGATCAGGGAAAAATTAAAAGAATTACAAGGCGCATAACTAAGCGTGTAAATAATAACAAGCTTGTAAATATTTGTGATGGGTTAGTAAGTAAGGGTCCCCGGTAACTCGGGGGCCTTTTGTTTTGGCAATGCTTTACCTGTTGCAAATTTTATTAGTTGACAATAGACAGTGGAGAGTGGACAGTTGAGGGTCAACTCATAATTCATCACTTATAGCTAATTAACTGTCTATTCTCCACTATCAACTGTCCACTCTCCATCGTCAACTCTTTTCTGTTCGTGAATGCTTCGCATTTCAATGGCCGGAGGAAGTTTCATTAGTTTTTCATTTTCTATTATTAAAGACTTAGCTGATAGCACAAGGCATTACTTAGAGAAAGAGGTCACAGATTCTATAATCCCATTCAATCATTATTAAATAATGAGTTTAATATATGCATAGCTTTAATCTCTCATTAACCCCGTAAAGAGTATTTTTGGCAAATTTTGAAAATGTTCACAGCTATAAGAGGATTGATACAAACCGATTCCAGAATAAAATGGATCCTTTTTGGAGGACTGTTCATTCAGATCATCACTGCGATTACTGCTATTGGCACTTCCAGCGCCGATCAACATTTTCAGATCATCGAATTTTCTCTCTATCAGTTAGGTCAGCCTAGCGGCGCGACTTATGTATGGGAAATAGAAAACTTTGTCCGCCCTACTTTGCAGGTATATCTTTTTTCAGGGTATCATCTCACCTGCAACTTTATCGGTATAACGGATCCGTATGCACAACTGACAATACTGAGGATATTCCTGGGAACAGGAATGTTTGTGGTGTTCAACCTGTTGGCTTTCCATTATTTCCATAACGAAAAACGCAGTCGATTCATTTTTGTTCTGTTACTGCTCAATTTTTCGTGGGTACTGCCATATACAAGAACACTGTACTGTTCTGAAATGATGTCTTCTCTTTTCTTTTTTGGAACGGTATTGATCTATGAAAGAAAAAAATTCGCTTTGCGCTGGTTTTCTCCTATGCTGCTCGTGGGATTTTTAATGAGCCTGGCTTTTTATTTTCGTTTTCAGATCGGTTTTGCCATGGTTGGCTGGGGGCTTACCATTCTTATTCAGAAAAACTTCAAGCATATTCTCCCTATTGCCATAGGATTCCTGGTAGGTGTAGCAGGAAATATCTACCTGGATTTTGTATTTTATAAAGAGCTTGTACTTACTCCATACACTTATTTCTATACTAACATTAATGATGGCCGGGCTGACTCATTCGGCACTTCAAGCTTTATTCGCTACATCGGTTTTATTTTACTGACAGCTCCTGCTCCGCTGTTCAGCATTATATTTTTCTATTATAGTTTGAAGACATTCTTTAAAAAGAAGTTCTTTAATCCTATATTTTTATCGGTAGTAATATTTGTAGTAGCGCATAGTATCGTGGGACATAAAGAAGAGCGGTTTATCTTTCCGGTATTAAATGTGTTACCACTTATTATTGGATGGTCAATACCGGATCTTGAAGAGTTTTATCAACGGTCATCGGCATGGATAAAAAAAATATTCAAGTCTCTTTTTTGGTTCACTATCGGGTTAAACGCGCTTCTGCTTGTTGTATTAACTACGGTACCCTATTCTCAAACTGTTGAATTTTCTTATCGTCTTAAAAATAAATTCAAAGGAGAAGCTGTAGTGCTGAATGGCATCGGACAATTACCCTTTGAAACACCCAGCGGCAATCCAATGGTTTTTTATAAGAATGGTGCGAAAAATATAACACAGTATAAAATTACTATTGATAGTGTTGGTGTACTATCAGGGAATGCTGAATATATCACCGCCACTTATAACGACATCAAAGAACATAAATCATTATTGGATAGTTTAGGATATAAGCCGGTATTGCATTCATCTAATTTTTTATGGGGATTGAATGAATGGCTTGATACTAAAAAAATAAATACCATTAATGAAATATGGGTGCTTTATCAGAAGAAATATTAATGCAATATCCCGTTAAGGTTTTGAATGGAACGAACACGAATTTCTTTATAAAAAATTTCACCGCCTTCGGATTGTAATTGGATCTTTCCTTTTGTAAGGGGTATTTCCTGTCCGTTTATAACCTGCCTGGATTGATATAGTACCATTACTACTTTTCCATTAACGACATGAACGCTCGTATCACCAAAGCAATAAAGATCGAGTGTATTCCATTCTCCATTCGGTTTTTCTGTTGCTTCTGCACGCTGGCACCAACTAATATTATTTGCACCAAAATTCCTAAGCTCTCCATTGGGATCGTAGCGGAAGAGTTTAGGTTTTATCTCTACAGAAGGAATTGATTGACGTACCTGTCCGATCATCCAGTAATCGCCACAGTTGTTTTCTTCAATCTGAAATTCCTGCGAGCGCATCCATGAGCCACCATTTTCCTTACCAGGCTCTCCAACTGAATGATATAATAGTCCACTATCCAATGGTTTACCTCTTTTTTCAGCCCACTTGGCTGTTCCCCATTTAAATTTTAATTGAAGGTGATAATTTTCGAATTCAGCTTTAGTAAAAAAAGCTCCCCATGACTGACCGGATATGCGGATTGATTTTTCTTTTTTATTTATAGTGAAAACCTTTTGTGGATCATTATTTAATCCTAATGGTTGGTTACCCATTTTTTTACCATTGCTGTCGAGAGGAACGGCCAGGTAAGTGTCCCACCCCGTAAAATCTTTTCCATTAAATAATGTTGTCCATTTACCGGCTGACTGCCCAATGCCGGTTGTAGAAATTGCTAAAAACAACCACAGTAAAGAATGGCGGAACATAAAATAATTTCTTACAAGTTATCACTTATTTTTTACCTCTCTTGCCATTTTTCGGGTAATGAACAGTAAAATCACTAATACTACGGCGATAACAGTCCATAATAACCGGTTGTCTTTTTTTGAGTCGGTAGATTTTATTTCACCAGGTGGGATATTCTCAATGGCATTTGTTAGCAGTAAAGGACTACTGGCTGAAATACTATCAGAAAAATAAGAAAGGTCGTATTGGGGCGCCCTGGCGCTGGAATCTCCAAAGGTTATGGTATAGGAATTTTCTTTTTCAAGATAGGCGAGCAGGTATCTATTAAGTTGAAATGCATAAATTCCGTCAATAGTGAGGATGGGATTATCATTGTCCTCGATCTTTATTCTTATTTTCCCTCCTTTAAAACGTAGCGGTATTGTGTTTTCTTTATTGGAGCTTAGTGTAAACCTACCAAGATAGGCATTGCTGCTTTCCGGATCATAAATATCAACTTTTCTGTTGAAGTATTTAGGAGCACTGATATTAAACTTTAATTGATCTACTACATGATTACCATTAAATGACAAATCTATTGTAGTAAATCCTTCATTAACATTCAGTACAGAAAATGGTTCAGGCAGTTCACTATAAGTTCCCTGTCCGAGTTGGGTTTCATTAACGCCAGCTTTAATAATATTAAATGGTGCAAGGTTTTTTCCATTGACCAATATCTTATAATAAGCATAACTGGTTTTTGGCAATATAACTTCTTGTATAAAAGAACTACTTCCTTCATTCTTATTATCTACCTGTATATTTTCTTTGATAGCAAACCATTGCGTGCTGTCATTGCTTCCGCTAATACTAAAGCTCCTGTTGGCTTGTGTATTGGCTATTTGCAGTATTAATACTGGAACCGGTTTTTGTTCATTATTGTTGATGATGTAATAGGTTAAACCATCAGCTCCTTTTTGTATAGAGGCTATAGGGAATTCATGAAATTGATAGTGAGTAGTAAATTCTTTTTCTGTTTCCAGTAAATAAGGAACCTGATTATGATCTTTACCGATCAAACGGATATCACTATACGATGTTGTTGCCTGGGTTAGGATACCCGGTGATAAGAGTATCTTATAAAATCCCGAAGAATCCGGAGGTTGAACCGTTGAACGATAATTGTTTTTTTGTCCGAACGATGCCAAAGCGGCGAGAACGATCAAACTATTTAGTGCCCACTTCTTCATCGATAATTATTTTTTTCAGTCGCTGGTACATAAATGATACTACCAAAAGTAAAACACCCAGACTAAAGAAAGCAGCAATTTTTCCGCCAGCAGGAATATTTACAATATCGTAAGCAAAAAGTTTTACCAGTGTAATACTAAATAATGTTAACGATATGATCCGCAGCATTCTGAATTTATATTTCATTCCCAACCACATGAACCCAAAGGATAAAAGCCCCCATAGTATAGGCCACCCGGCTTTTATAAATACCATCTCTATGTTTGCCAGTGAATTCACGCCCCTATTGAATAGACTGTTAACCAGCAGGTGCATTTCTGCAGTCAGAAATATGATTACAGCGATGCAAAGCAACCAACAAATCCATTCGATTTTGGGATGGATAATTGAGCGGTAAAATTTGATCAACTGGTAAATAAGAATTCCTGCTACTATAGCCGTTAGCCAGTGTACTATAAAATGTGATGACATTTGTTTTTCCAGTAGTGCACGCTGAATGTAAAAACTTGTGCCGATCTGGTTAAGGTAGATAAAAAATCCGCCAGCTAATAATACGGTCGTTGCGATTTTATTATGTAATGGTAAGGCGAAAGTTTTTTTAGCCAGTACAGTAATGCCAAGTATAAATAAAAGAGTATAAAATATCAGGTATAGCTGGTGTATCGGAAGTGTTGGGTAAGACAGTGTGAATTGATAATTGATTTCGAAATATCCCGCGCAATACAGGATGATGATTGTGACAATACGGAAAATATTTGCGGTTGGAATAAGGTTGGGCGATTGTTCATTTATTGGTGCAATGTCTCTTTTGCGCAGTATAAATAATAAATAGGAAGCTACTGCACTGAATACTGTTGTAATAAATGCTTTGTTGAATATTATTGGCATTTTATTAATATCGTAAGGATAATAAAGATCATTGATATCAATAACCAGGCTGATAATCATACATATCCAAACAATCAATGAGCTGTAACGTATCAGTTTAATAGATGACTTCTGATAGAGCCAGTATAATAATACAGCTTCTGATGCCCAGAACAGCGTGATATAATTCCCTTTGAGTTGTATAGGAGCCGTTAACGAAATAAAAGTAAGTGTGATTCCTATCAACAAGTAAAGAATATTTTTATCCACTTTATCTTTTCTAAATAGGAAATAGGAGACAGTGAGATTAAATATGCCGAGCACAATACAAAAAATACCGTAATAATCATTAACGTCCATATAATTGAGGCAATACAGACCTGCAGCGAAATATAAACAGGTATTAGAAAGAAGTATTCCGAAATCGGAGGCGATAAACTTTTTCTTTTCTTTGATATTATGAATGATGTTGATAACAAAGAATAAGAGGTAGAATATGGTAGCGAAAATAAATCCGTTGCGGAACATAACAGGGTTATCGGTGTCCGCTTCGTTTATCAGCCAGGTCGCGAACAGGATTGCCGTGAAAATAAAAGCCAGGAGATTTAATAGTCGCCATGATTTTTGAAGGGCGATAATTAATAGTCCGGTATTAAGAATAACCAAATACACCAATAGTGAGATATAATTACCACTTCCGGTGGATACGATAAAGGGGGTAAGAAATCCGCCTACTAGTGCTATGATAGCTAATTCCTGCCGGTCGTATAATAAAGAAAGTGCTACAGCGAAGCCCGTTATCACCAGCATGATAATAAATGTTGCTGTTTGTTCGAATAAATGGTACTGGTGATAGGCGAAAGATATGGTGAAGTAGAAGATGGCGATGCCACCGCCTATCAGCACAGAACTAAAAGCTTTATAGCTATTACGTAAGTAGTGGGCTATGCCTACTAAAATTCCACCGCAGATTATTCCCACAGCTACTCTTCCCACCGGGCCTATCCATTCGTTGTCAATAGCATATTTAACAAAGAAAGCGATGCCCAATACCAGGATAGCGATACCGATTTTGCTGATCAGGTTTTCGCCAATGAATTTTTCGAGATCAGGATGACGCTCAAAAAACCCTGGCTTTTTAGGTCGCGGTAGAGGAGGCGGAGGCGCTTTTATCGGTTGAGTAATAGAGACGACAGGTATAGCCGGCTGTTGGGTTTCAGGTTTTTGTACTGGCTGTGCGGATGTTTCCTCGACTTTCTGAATAGGTTTGGGAACCACCAATGGCGTTGGCTTTTCTTCTTTTACAGGTGATACAGGTATTTTGGGGTCACGAAGTTGTTCCCTAAGTCGGGCAATTTCTTTTTCCAGTGAGCCAAGACGGTCAAAAATCCCGTTTTTTAAATTTATAATAAGTACGAGCAGTACGATAAAAAAGAGGAATATGATTACTTCCATATAATGGGTTGAGGTGAGTCAAAAATCATAATAAGATAGTAATTTATTCAATAATTTAACAAATTGGCTTACAGGCAACTAATTGACGTTAACCGTTGGAAATTCTTAAATTTGTCGTATATTCATAATAATGCTACGCGCTGATAACCATATCAAATTATTTTGTGACAGGGGTGTTATTGCTCCTGTGCGCACCAGCAGTTATTTTTTAGATTCGTTCACAGAGTTTCATCCGTTCTGCAGTAAACTCTACTACTTCTCCAATTACAAAGACTTTAGCATAGCCGGCTGATGTTATGATGGTCAGTTAATCAGATTCAGGCTGTCACCCTACTTATTTTATGTAGACTGGTGACGGTTAATTTTTAAAATGTAAGGTTATGCAAGTCTCTTCTTCCCGTCGCGGATCGGATCTAGTTATATTCTCGTTGATTGTGTTAAATGCATTATTGATAAGGTGGGGCTATGTGAGTAATCCCAACTATTACAATATTCTTTTTGTGACAGTACCGCTGATGGTAGTTTTATTGTATATGTCCAGGAGTACATCCAGGAACGAGAAAATTAAATATTAACGTGGTGTACTATTGAAAATAACCGGTCTGAAATATCTTACACTACCTGAAGAGTAGAAAATTACCTGGTATGCAGCTCAATTTAGTTGAAGGTGTTTTTAACGGGCAATTCCGTTAATGATGGTTTTATTGGTGTAAGACCGGTGTGCATTTCAGGAATGAAAAATTATTAGCGTTTTTAATAGACAATAATTGATAGAGGTCGTGTTATGTATGTGTGGGTGCATCGGGTAAAAACTAGATTATCAAAAGAAGCATTATTGTTAGAGTTTTTTAATGGACAGTTCCATTGATGGTGGTTTTATTGAATATACCCGGAAGTGTATTCGGGAAAGAAAAATTAAATATTTAAAAGTAGTATTATGATAAGTGAAGTTTCAAATAATGGGAAGGAGCAAGTCTCCATCGAAGAGAATCCCGTTGTGATTCCTCGATCAGATTATCCTGTATTAAAACGTCTGGCGTCAATGGTCAAGGAAGATAAGCGCATAGAGAAAACTCTGAGGACGGAGATTGAGCGTGCGATTGTGGTTAAGGATTCAGCTTTTCCACCCAATACCGTACGGGTCAGTTCAATGGTAGAGATTATGAATCTGGATACCGGTGTTCATTCAAGGTACAAGTTAGTGTTGCCGTCGCAGGCCAATATTCACCAGAAAAAGATCTCTGTATTGTCGGCCATGGGCACTGCGCTGATCGGCATACGCGAAGGTGATGCTGTTGAATGGAAGATGCCTGGCCGTCTCATGCGGTTCAAGGTAGTGAAGGTGACCAAGGAATAGAGTTAGGGTAAAACCGGCTGTATGGCGCAACGAGATTGAAATTGAATGTTGCCTATAAGGCGATAGGCATAAGTCAGGAAATGAGGTGTTGACGAGAGTCTGGTGGTTGCTACGATTCAGCTTTAATTCCCCTGTTATTTGAGCGGCAAGAATGCTGCCGAATGGCCGAAAGTAGATTTTGTGAATTCTTCAAAATGGCTATTTTTGCACTCCCGTATAAAAACGGGGGTACAATCCTCCTTAGCTCAGTTGGTTAGAGCATCTGACTGTTAATCAGAGGGTCGCTGGTTCAAGTCCAGCAGGGGGAGCTGAAAAGCGCATAAAATATTGATTTTGTGCGCTTTTTGTATTTTAGGGAATGTCTATATGTGACCGTTTTAAACTGCAAAAGGTAGCAAAATCGGTAACAGTCATTCATAAAAAAGGTCACAGTTTTTTACACTTTTTTTCTTCTCCTCTTTGCTTATTCTTTGAGCCTGTTGACCCCTGATTCTTTAACCCCATTATTTATGGCAAATCATCATTTGAATATGTTATTCTGATTATATAAATCCAGAATAAACAAACAGGACTTAGCCCCTCTCTATTTAGCACCGCTCTATCCCAGACTAACTTATAAGAACCAACGCAAGAACATCGCTACCGGACTTTCTGTTCCTCTGTCGAAATGGGACGCAAAGAAAGGGTAGTTAAAGGGAGCATTGAATAATGCTAAGCAGGTTAATGATTACATGCTTCAAACAAAATCCGGGATGGTACCAGGAATTATAATATTTTCGAATATAATGTCTGAGCTCCGGTCTTTCAGGCTTGTAATCAAGAATAATTGCATAATAGTAATACGTTGTATAATGATCCCTGTTCTTGCTGTAACGAGATTTTTTTTCTGCATGTTTATACCAGTGATGCTGATAAGCTCGGCAGCGCACTCACAGAAAAAGCTCGTGTCCTATAAACATTTTGTGCAGCACAATCTTCCGACAAAAAAAGAGATCGATGTTTATCTGCACGACAAGGTCACCTGGACGAAATTCAATCCGGTAGTCGGTTACACTCTTGGAAATTTTATGCCTAAAGACGGAATAGATAGGAGCGCTTCTATTTCCACAGTTCAGCGCAACGGCGCCCGCACATCGTTTATGTATGCGGGGAAACCGTGCAGGATCAATACTTATGGCAATAGCTTTACACAATGTCACCAGGTAAGCGATGGGGAAACCTGGCAGGAATATTTAGCTGCACATCTGGGAGAGCCCATAAGGAATTTTGGAATGGGTGGCCACGGCACTTATCAGGCTTACAGGAGAATGCTCATGGAAGAAAGTACCAGGCATAATGCAGAATACATTATTTTTTACGTGTGGGGCGATGATCACATGAGAAGTATATTAAGAAGCCGCTACCTGTATTTTACGAACTGGACACGTACGATGACAGAAAGAGAGGGAATAGGTAAAACGTTTCACGGTAATTTCTGGGCGAATATTGAAATGGACCTCGACAAAGGTGAACTGGTAGAGAAAGAATGCCTGATCTCCAGACGGAAAGATCTTTACAAGATGACCGATTCGGTTTGGATGTATGATAATCTCAAGGAAGACCTGATGCTCCAGATGGGATTGTATACAGATAGTCTTACCTATGATTTTGATACCCTAAAACTGGAAAAGCTTTCGCGCTGCCTAAACTACCCTATTCGTTTTGACACCGTTAAAAACATGAAGGCTACGCTTACCGGACTCATGAACAAATACGGATTTGCAGCAACGAAATACACACTTGATAAAGTAAAAGCGTTTGCCGAAAACAACAACAAAAAACTGTTGATTGTCATTTTCGACCCATGGGTACTGGACTCCATGCTTAAAGGGGGCGGGAGGTATGAACAGGAAATAGTGGATTACCTGATTGAAAAAAAATTTAATTATTTCGACATGAATCTTGTTCATGTTGAAGATTATAAAAATTTCAAAATACCTATCGGTCAGTATTATAAAAGATGGTCAATAGGACATTATTCTCCCGCCGGAAATCATTTTTTCGCTTTTTCCATAAAGTCCAAGGTTGTGGAGTGGCTCAATCCTAAACCCATCTCATACCAGAACCCTTCACAACAGATGATAGATTTTAAAGGTTATCTCAAATAAATCAAACTAACTTATGACTGTACATAAACACATATTCCGGATTGTATGCTTATATGCCATTTTACTGGCCTGCGCCTGTAACTCTCCTGTAAAAAGCGATAAAACAGATGAAGACGGATACGTACAGATATTCGATGGTAAAACACTTAATGGGTGGGAAGGCGACTCTACTTACTGGAGAGTGGAAGACGGAAAACTTGTAGGTGAAGTAACACCTGCCACTATTCTTGAGCGTAATTCTTTTATCATCTGGAAGGGCGGGATCACCGAAAATTTCGAACTGAAAGTTGAATATAAGATTTCTGCGCATGGCAACAGTGGTATTAATTATCGGAGCGATGAGATCAAGGATATTCCGTACGCCTTAACAGGATACCAGGCAGATATAGAGGGTGGTACAAGATATACAGGTATTAATTACGAAGAACGCGGACGAACAACGCTTGCGGAGCGTGGGCAGAAAGTAACACTGGAGCCGGTATTTCCATCCTTATCGGAACGAAATCCAGATTCGCTGAAAAAATATATCCAGAATAACACCTGGACTGCCGCAATAATTAATGGCTCTCTCGGTTCACCCGATTCATTGCAATCACTGGTAAAAAGTGAAGACTGGAATGAATATCATTTGGTCGTGAATGGCAATCGCCTTCAGCATTATATTAATGGAACCCTGATGAGCGATGTGACGGATAATGATCCGGTGTACGGAAGATCCAAAGGATTGCTTGGAGTACAGGTGCATGTTGGTCCGCCTATGAAAATTGAGTACAGGAACTTCAGGCTTAAAACACTTAAATAATTGAAGCCGAAACCGATTATTTATATTCTGCTGATTTCTTTTAACTGGTTTTCCTGCGTACAAAACAGCGATAAACTGTTAAAGCCGGACGAAACCAGGTTTACAAAAGTAATTCTAGCCGATCATCTTGACGAACCAATGCAAATGGAAGTTCTTTCCGATGGAAAAGTTCTTATTGCAGAGCGGAGAGGCAGGCTGAAATTATATGATCCGAATAGCGGTATTGTTACCACAGTAGCGGAAATTGATGTAAGGCATAGCCGGTTGCTGGAAAACGGTAAAAGAGTTGAAACAGAAGATGGCTTGCAGGGAGTATTGCTTGATCCCGGATATGAAAACAACAACTTCATATATCTGTATTACGCTCCTCTGGAAGGAAGCCCTAGAAATATTCTTGCACGCTTTCAATGGGAAGGCGAAAAACTAGACCTATCGACACAGAAAATACTGCTGGAAATTCCTGTTGATGGAGATGTTTGTTGCCATGTAGGAGGGGGAATGACATTTGACAATAACGGAAACCTGTTCCTTTCCACGGGTGAGAATGCACAGGCTGAAGATGGATTTTCCACTCTCGATGAACGTCCGGGCAGGATCAATTACGATTCGCAAAAATCCTCTGGCAATACTAATGATCTGCGGGGAAAGATCTTACGTATACACCCTGAACCGGATGGAAGTTATTCTATTCCCGAGGGCAATTTGTTTCCTATAGGAATGCCGAAAACGAGACCTGAAATATATACCATGGGAAACAGAAATCCGTTTCGTTTAAGCATAGACAGTAAAACAAACTGGCTCTACTGGGGTGAAGTGGGTCCGGGTGGAGGTATTGATTCTATAGGAAGAGGTCCCAGAGCGTATGATGAATTTAACCAGGCACAGAAGCCAGGAAATTATGGATATCCCTATTTTATTGGGAATAATCTGGCCTATTGGGAGTACGACTATGACACGCGAACATCCGGTAAGCAGTTCGACCCGCTTCGTCCCGTAAACAACTCTCCCAATAACACAGGGCTTATTGAGTTGCCACCCGCCCGCTCCGCATTTATCTGGTATCCTTATGTTGTTTCCGATTCATTTCCTGAACTGGGTACCGGATCTTCAAGTGCCGTAGGGGGACCTATTTATCATCGCTCCGACTTCGATGCTCCCAGACGCGCTTTTCCTGCTTACTATGAAAATAAGTGGTTCATAACAGACTGGGTTCGCGGATGGATCATGACCGTTATTTTCGATGAACAGGGAAACTACAAAGCCCTTGAAAGATTCCTGCCGGAGGTACATCTTGTTGGTCCGATCGATATGGAATTCGGACCCGATGGAGATTTGTATATCCTGGAATACGGAACAGGTCTTTTTAAATCAAACGCCGAAGCCAGGCTGTCGCGGATAGAGTATAATAGCGGCAACAGGAAGCCTGTAGTAAAAGCCGCCGCAGATAAAATGTCAGGCGAACTCCCATTGACAATTAATTTGTCCAATGCAGGTACAATGGATTATGATAATGACGTCCTTACCTATCAATGGGAAATTAATTTAGGAAACTCGACCGTCATCACGTCATCAGAAGCGAATCCTACGATCACACTTACACAAGCAGGGAAATACAATGTAACCCTTATTGCACAGGATCCGCACGGCGGCATAAATACGGATTCTCTGGTAATCATTGCAGGCAATACTCCTCCGGAAATCCAATTTGATTTTCAGGGAAGCAACAGAAGTTTTTATTTTCCCGACAAAACCATTAACTATTTGGCTACAGTTAATGATAAGGAGGACGGAAAAAAAGTAGATCCCTCAAATGTTGTAGTAGAGATTCATTATTTACCAGAGGGGTTCGACATTTCAGAATTAATGGATAAAAAAAGAAATGCTGCTGCCAGCATATCATTCGACTACGGAAAGCAGCTAATCGATAAAAGCGATTGCAGATCGTGTCATACCGAAAAAGAAAGATCACTGGGTCCCTCTTTCAGAGAGATTGCCGAAAAGTATATAAATGACGGTAATGCAAAAAAATACCTGGCTGATAAAATTCGTTCCGGAGGCAGCGGTGTATGGGGAGAAATGTCGATGCCCCCGCATACCAGCTTTAGTGAAAATAGCATGAATGCAATTGTTGAATATATACTGAACACCAGTAGCTACAATAAACCTCAAAAATTTTCAACAAAAGGTAAATATAAACTGACTGTTCCTCCCGGACAGGGAACCAGAGGTAAATTTATTTTCAGGGCTTCATATACAGACAACCCTGTTGGAGAAGCACCGTCCATTTCATCAGAAAATATCGTGATGCTGCGACACCCTTATGTGTCGGTGTTGAACGCAGATAGTTTAAAAGATGCCGAACGAAATATCCTGCTGCATGAAAAAGCAGAAGTTATACTTAAGCAACCCGGAGCGTTCATGATGTTTCGTAATATTGATCTCACATCCATAAAGCAGATAACGCTCGAAGGCAGTATTTTGGGCGATCCGGCTGAATTGCCGCCAGACGCCTTTGAAATTCATATAGATTCACCTACCGATAAACAGATTGCCGTAACAGAATATCTGGTGTTGAGTAGGGACGATTATAAGGGAGAAGATATGTTCACACTTTCTGCAGATTTTGACGGCGTTCAGGGAGTTCATGATATATATATAGTACACAGTAAGAAGCGTCTTAAGGAAGATATATCTGTAAAAGTACAGGAAGTGCGTTTTGGTGATTGAATATTTTGCCTTACCTGCCCGATTCTCCGGTAAACAATTTAATAAGCTCTTAAATAAAAAACTATTCCACAAAATGGTCGTGAAGAAACAATCCTGGTTACAGGAATTCTCTTCACCATTCTTTATTTGCTTTTATCCAACTCCTTTACAAGTGAGTGAGCTGTTGAGAACATAAATTTACCAACCGTCATTTTGTTGATTTTCACAGATTTTTTATATCCAATAATAACGATAATTTGCCCGCATTTTTCTCTATCGCTCTCGATAAGCTTTAAATTCTCTAGCAAGCCAATCATTTTAAGTATGTATAAATGGGGAAAGATTTTTTAAGAAACACAATAAGTTTATGGAAGGATGCTGAGGAGTAAAGACACAGATGAGTTGCCGCAATACCGGAACCGTTATCAGTAATGCTAAAGACGACGTACAAATAGAGAAAGTGTCGAATTCTTTTCAGTATTTTTTGAACCCTATCCGTTCCCGGTCTTTCCACTTACGCTGTGCTGCCTTTTCATCAAGCAGGTTTTCAAGAGCATCATAAATCTGGTTAAGCTGCGCATCATGCCCAGC
>CAZSFY010000042.1:0-25462 GCA_964606315.1 uncultured Chitinophagaceae bacterium
CCAGCGATGAAAATCGCCGGCCTGTGCTTACCTCTGAAACCACAAAAAGAAAGAAATTTATATAAGTTACTCAGGAATCCGACCGAGGCAAATCGGCTACTGATTAAGGTTTGTTAAAGCTGAATAGAATAACCGGATTAAAAAAGAACAGGGTTGGATTTCAAAAGATCGGATGGTTTATTGGCTGATGTTTCAGCAACGGGGGTAAAAGTAAAGACGTTTTTCAAATAAAAAAAACAAAAGCCAAAAGAATTTTTACAAACACATCATTTTTTTGATGATTGTGAATCAAAACACCATTTTATTTGGCAAAATTCAATTCTTTATTCGCCGCTTCATAGATTTTGTTCTTTTTGAAATTATACCACCACTGTGGAGCTGTTTTTTTCATCAGCGTATCGATATTTCTCATTCCGACAAGGTTCCATAAACCTTTGGCTACTCCGGGAACATTTCTCTGAACTGCTCTCAGGCTCATGGCAAAACCACTATCAAGATATTCCATATGATGCCAGTATCCGGCGGGCATAAATAAAGTGTCTCCATGTTCCAGGGTCACATCATAGCCTTTGGCAAGCTTTAATGCCGGAAATTTTTCATAGTCGGGACTACCGTTCCCTTTATGATAGTTGCTAAAATCGGCCAGGCTTAACACCTCAAATGGTTTTCTGTATAATTTATGCTGTTCCTCGAAAGGAAAAAGTAAGACACGTTTTCTGCCCGTAAACTGCGTATGCAGGATATGCGACATATCAATGTCAAAGTGCATATGAGTAATGCTTGTTGCCCCACCTACAAATAGCATGGGCACTCGTTTAACGAAACCCTTCATGAGGTGATCGGGCCAGGTAAAATCTTTTGTTAACTGAGGGGCATGACTGAAAATATTAAATAAAAATATTCTCCATTCAGCCGGACCCTTTTTCACCATATCCACATATTCACCAAAAGTTATATAATCGTCTGCCTTATTAATTGGAGTATAGGCATCACTTTTGATATTATTATAAATACCTACGCGTTTATGACCTACGATCTCTTTAAAATAATCCCAGTTCCATTTATTGTGCGCTGGCCATTGTTTTGCGAGATCTGTTAACACAACGGGAATGCATGGCTTGTAATATTTGTCCTTGAACTCTTTATCGCTAATGGTTCCTATCTTCTCAATAGGTTGTAAAAGCATGTGGGAAAATTTTACGCAAAGTTAATGGTAAATTGAGTTATGTATTTAAACGTTCATCCTGATAATCCTCAACCAAGAAGTATATCTAAAGTTGTGGAAGTGTTAAAAGAAGGTGGAGTAATTGTATATCCTACCGATACCATCTATGGGTTGGGTTGTGACATTCACCAGACAAAAGCAGTAGAAAAGATATGCCGGCTGAAAAATATAAATCCGGCAAAAGCCCAGTTATCGTTTGTTTGCTATGATCTAAGCGATCTAAGTAAGTACATCAAAACTATTTCTTCTTCTACTTTCAGAATGCTGAAACAATATCTTCCTGGTCCCTATACCTTCATATTACCAGCCAGTAAGGAAGTGCCGAAAATATTGAAAAACAAAAAAAATACAGTGGGACTTAGAATTCCGGATAACAATATTACCCGAACCATTGTGAAAGAACTGGGTTGTCCCATTCTAAGTACATCCCTGCCGGGCGATATGGTGGAAGAATATACTGATCCTGAATTGATCAAAGAAAGATTTGAAAACCAGGTTGATCTCGTAATAGATGGAGGTATTGGCGGAATGACTCCTTCTACCATAGTGGATTGTACCGGTGAAGAACCCGTGGTTATACGAAAAGGGTTAGGCGAGTGGGAGGATTGAATTAAAAAAATGACTGATAAATATTTTCCGGAAGGGTTTTTCTCTCGAAACTCCTAGAATAGTTATAAGACTTTTTGCCCGGCCTGTCGATAAAAAGTTGAATTAATAGTTTTCGATAAATATTCCCAATCGAATTGTGGAAATGCTGCTTATGATTTTTACAACTCATCCGAAAATACAGGTGAGAATACTTCACCCGCCGATATGACGGCAGCAATTTCATGGAACTGGTCAGATCCCGCTAACACCGACCAGGCATTGATAAAGAACCTTAAGTTTGCCCTTATCAGTTATGCTTTTGAAGTAGTTAAAGTTAAACAGGTGAAATTGAAAGGTGATGGCAGTTTTTATATCCAACGGAGCGAATGGCCGGGCACAAAAGAAATATTCTTTCCTGAACTGCTTTAAATATTTTCTACGAAAAGTTTGAGTTGCTCTTTGGGCTTGCTCCAACTGAAAGATTTTCGGTGATAGGGTGACGGGCCATACTCGGCGAGGGCGTTTCTGTGATCAATCGTCCCATATCCTTTATTCCTGTTCCAGTGATAGTGCGGAAACTCATTATGCAATAAACGCATATAATCGTCGCGGTAAGTTTTAGCCAGTATGCTTGCCGCTGCTATGGAAGCATATTCTCCATCTCCTTTTATAATGCATTGATGTGGCGTGCGGCGATACTTTACGAACCTGTTGCCGTCTATAAGCAATAATTTAGGCCGGAGGTTTAGCTGGTCAAGCGCCAGATGCATGGCTTTAAAAGAGGCTTTAAGGATATTGATCCGGTCTATTTCTTCATGATCAACATAGGCTACGCTATAAGCAATGGCGTGTTGCTGTATAAACAAACGAAGTTCATTGCGACGCTCTTCCACAACCTGCTTCGAGTCGTTCAGCAGCGGATGAAAAAAATCCTTCGGTAATATCACTGCTGCGGCAAAGACGGGACCGGCCAGGCAACCTCTGCCGGCTTCGTCGCAACCGGCTTCAATCCTTTCTGTCTGGTAATATGCTTTCAGCAATGGTTATTTGTTTTTTCAAAAATAGGAAAGCGTGCGGTTGCCAGATCAGGTGTTAATAAAATTTCCGGGTATCTTTGCGAGGTTCAGCTAACTGTTTAAACCGATCTTTTCTTTCAGGATATAAACACAAACGATAGGAAATGCCAGATATCATCGGACTTCAAAGAGATAATAACCGTGCGGTAGCCAATTGGATTTTGATAGGAGTGATTATGTTGTTGGTGCAGGTTATACTCGGTGGCGTTACACGTTTAACGGGTTCAGGGCTTTCTATTACCGAATGGAACGTCATTACCGGAACACTTCCTCCTCTTAGCGAAGGAGCCTGGCTGGAAGAATTTAATAAATACAAACAAACCCCGCAGTTTCAACTGCTGAATATAGACTTCACTCTTAGCGATTTTAAATTTATTTTTTTCTGGGAATGGCTGCATAGATTCTGGGCCCGACTGATAGGCGTTGTGTTTATTGTTGGATTTATTTACCTGACGCAAAAAAAATATCTGAAAAAAGAAATGACAGAGCCACTGCTCTTTCTTTTTGTTTTTGGTGCATTACAGGGAGCCGTAGGCTGGATAATGGTAGCCAGCGGACTGACTGGCGATGCGGTATATGTAAAACCCACACGTCTCGCCCTTCATTTTATTTTTGCTATGGGACTTATTGCTTATGCTTTCTGGTTTTACCTCCAGTTAAGTGTTCCCAAAGCAGAAATAGTAGTAAATAAAGGATTACGCAAATTCACCTGGTGGTTAATAGTATTGACCATTATACAGTTGATTTTTGGTGCGCTCATGGCCGGACATAAAGCTGCTACTGCTGCTCCAACCTGGCCCGATATTAACGGTGATCTTGTTCCCGCTTATATTTTTAAGGATACGCCTCTCCTGATAAATTTTATTGAAAACAAAATCACCATTCATTTTGTTCACCGTACATTGGCCTATGTTATTTTATTGCTGACGATTGTATATACCGTCGGGCTTTTTCGTCAGCAACACGTGACCAAAACTTTTAACAGATTTAAAACAATTCCATTAATACTGGTGTTAATACAAGTCTTACTAGGCATTTTTTCCCTTATAGTAAGCCCGAGAATTATACCTAATCACTGGGGTACTTTTGAGTGGCTTGCACAGCTTCACCAGGTTATTGGTATGATGTTGGGATTAAGCTTTATAGCCATGCTTTACCTTATTAGGAGAAGCAGGTAAGATTTATTATATTGTATTTCAAGGCACAAGTGAAAGGCTTGCGGCCAAAAATCTTGCGCCGGCAATAAATTAATGAAATCATTTTTAAAGGGACTATATCATTCCTTTCCCATACAACTGGTGCTTTTGCATTTTAAAAGATTCCAGATTTTATTGCTCTTCTGGTATCTTTTGTTTGCTACAGTAGGTGGTGCTTTTATGAATAGTTATGGAGCTGATTCATTATTTCTTGCCCCTGAATATTTAGGTGTAGTGAGTCCTTACAGCTCGGCAATACTTGGAGTGGCCTTTGCTGTGTTTATCATGAGCTGGAACATTACCACTTTTATTTTGTTTTGCCGGCACTTTCGGTTTCTTGCTACTACTTCCAATCCCTTTCTGAAATACTGTATTAATAATGCGATCATCCCTATCATATTTCTTATCTATTATTTTGTTAAGTCCGTAAATTTCCAGGCGTACAGAGAATTAATGCAGAACGGACAAATACTCCTCAACGTTGCGGGTTTTTTAGTCGGGATGATTTTGCTGGTCATTATTTCTTTTGTTTATTTTTTCAGGGCCGACAGATCAATTATCAGGAGGCTTGCGCCGGTGATGAGCAATCCTAAATTATTCAAACAACTTTTTAAACCGGAGCAAACAAAACTTCATCAAAGCAGATTAGTAAAAGTAGATTGGTATCTGAATGCCAGGATGGAATTGAAAAAGACGCGTGAGGTTACGCATTATAGCAGGGAGTTTATAGAAACTATTTTTAGCCGCCATCACTTTGCGGCCGTAGTGAGTATATTCATAGCATTTCTGTTTTTGATATTTGTCGGCTTCCTGCTTGACAGCACATATTTTCAACTTCCCGCCGCTGCAGGCATCACTGTATTTATTGCTATACTGATTGCATTATCGGGAGCGCTGACCTATTTTCTGCAAAACTGGAGTCTTCCGTTTTTTGTAATAGCTATTATTGTGGTCAACATACTTTTCAGGTATAATATTATTGATCCCAGTAATAAAGCGTATGGATTAAATTATAGTAATAAAACTGAACGTCCCGAATACTCAAAGGAGCGGTTGAACGAATTGAGCAATTCTGAAAACAGGGAGCGCGACAAAAAAAATATGATAGCGATCCTTGAACGCTGGAAACAAAATCAACAAACAGAAAAACCTTATCTGTACATTATAAGCACCAGCGGAGGTGGCAACAGAAGCGCCAACTTCACCTTAAATGTATTACAACGGTTGGATAGTATTTCGGGTGGTGAACTGATGAAAAAAACATTTCTAATTACAGGCGCTTCGGGTGGTATGTTGGGAGCTACTTATTACAGGGAGCTTGTGCGGCAGCAAAACAAAAGCATTAATCCTCTTGAAAGAAAATACGTAGATGATATTTCACAGGATCTACTCAATGCTATATTCACTTCTTTTGTAGCGCGTGACCTTGTATCGCCTGCACAAAAATTTCGTGTTGGTGAGCACGATTATGTGAAAGACCGGGGATATGCATTCGAACAAAAACTTGATGAGAATACAAGAGGATTATTGAATTATCAGCTTAAAGACCTGGAAGAGGATGAAAGAAATGCCAGAATACCGCTAACTATTTTTAACTCGGTAGTAACCCGCGATGGCCGCAAAATGATTATCAGTACGCAGCCTGTCAGTTTCCTAATGAAGCCTGCGCTTGATTCGTTGGGCAGTCAGCATATAGATGCTGATGCAGTTGACTTTGGAGCCCTCTTTGCCGCCCAGGAACCTATGAATATGCGCCTGCTCACTGCACTGAGAATGAACGCAACATTCCCTTATGTTCTTCCGAATGTGTGGCTTCCCAGTCAGCCGGTAATTGATGTAATGGATGCTGGTTTAAGAGATAATTACGGTCCTGAAACCGCCGTCAGGTTTATACAGGTATTTAAAGATTGGATTGAAGAGAATACAGCGGGAGTGGTGTTAATACAAATCAGAGATCGCGTAGCGGGAGGTTGGGATCATCCTTATGAATCTACCAACATTACAGAAGTATTTACAAAGCCATTCCTTATTCTTCAATACAATTGGTATAAAATGCAGGATTATAATCAGAATGATCTGGTTAGCCTGACAGAATCACTGCTGGGAGATAAATTCAAAAAACTCACTTTTCAATATATTCCCAAAAAAGAAGAAACGGCAGCGGTGCTCAGCTTCCACCTTACACAACGTGAAAAAAGAAATATATTTGAGGCACTCGATAATGAAGCAAACACTTATGAGTTTGAGCAGTTTCTCACATTAACAGATACTTCTTCAAAAACTAATGAGGCTGCAATAGCCGGAATGCATTAGGTATTATCCTGGCGTGAATAGAACCAGTAAGATAGGTCGGTTCTCCATCAATATGTACGGGTGCATTTTGCTTATTGTCGATGAAAAGCTCGCTGGTCTGAAAATAGCTGATGTTCTTGCTATGTCTGAATGATCCGCTCCTTTCCATTTTATTCCTGCCGACTATTTGCTTCAATAATTCAAATGGCAAAATGATCTTATTCATTTTTTTTACTACTACAATATCGAGTAGAGAGTCGTTAAGCCGGGCAGCCGGTGCAATGGTTACATGATTGCCAAACTGGTTGCTGTTGGCAATAACTATAAAATATGCATCGGTATGAAAAGAATGGCTATTTACAGTAATAGTAAAAGGATAGGCTTTTGATTTGAAATAATGCAATGCCGAAAGTCTGAGATATGTTTTTAACCCGCGTTTTTTTTCGTTAGAAAAATCATGAGCGATCTTTGCATCATTTCCTATTCCGCACATCATGCAGGAAAAACGGTTATTGATATAGAACCCATCTACTAATGAAGCTTTCCCGTCAAAAATAACTTTCAAGGCGCTTGTTGGATTAACAGGGATTTTTGCAGCCAGTGCCAAACCATTGCCAGATCCCATAGGAATGATCCCAATATTAATACTGATGCCTATTAAAGAAGAACATACCTGACTCACAGAGCCATCTCCTCCACAAACAATCACATCGGTAATTTTTTCCTTCTCAATAAGGTCTGGCAGAAAATTATAGTTACCATTCGGACGCGTATCAATAAATAAACCGGGAAATCCAGCCTTCGTTGTTGCGTCTTTGATTAATTGTACCAACCCCTGTTTCTTTTTAGTACCTGAGATCGGGTTAACAAGAAACAATAATTTTCTGCCCATTCTAAAAGTTCGTTTATTTTTTCAATAAAACTTATCGTTCATATAATTTTTAATGAGTCAACTGGCGAAAAACAGATAGTAAAAATGTCGCTGGATAACTGCCAGGATAAATTTGATTAATAAGAAATTTTCAGTACGTCTGTTATAAAATCTTCTATGGCTTTTTCTACTCCTTCTATATCATTTGATTTGATATAGGAACCTAATACATGATTGCCGGCCTTCGGTATGGCAACAGATTTTTTCAGGTTTCCGGGTGTTCCCAGTTCAGTGAACATCTTATGCATAGCATCTACGCTCACCACACTATCCTGGTGCACCTGGTCCTGGTAATAATAGAGCATTAACGTTGGCCGCTTTACTTTTTTAAAAATAGTTGCGGTCATCGACAACTCAAGTAACTCCTGTAATTCGGTAACAGCTTCGAGCCGGTAACCATAGTTCCAGTATTGTTTATAAATGGGGCGGTCGTCGTCGGGATATACATAATCAGAACCAATAACCATACGCGCCATTTCTAATCCCCAGGGTTTATTAAGTAGCCATGCATTACTGTCGAAGATGCTGATATTGGGAGATAATAATATCAGTGAATGGATTTCGGGATAACTGGCGGCCAGCATAAGCGCCAGCGTTCCTCCGGTAGAAGCGCCCATAACAATCACTTTTTCTCCCAGTTTTGAAGCAATAGCATAGGCTTCTTTGGCCGACTCCCACAACTTATCTGCTGTTAAGTTGATTAGTTGTTCGGTAGTATCGATTCCATGTTCTGCTAAACGGGACAGGTAAAGATTGCATCCAAAACGTGCCGCTATGTTTTTATGTACAGGATCCCCTTCGCCCTGCGAAGCAGAAAATCCATGCAGATACACAATAGCGTATGGTGTTTTTTGTTTCAGCGAGTCGTTAACCCAAATGATCCTGGCTTCATTATCGGGACGTAGTTTGTGTCGTAACTCATTCTGTATCACAAAACTGTCCAGGTTTTCAGGAATAACCGGCAGTAATGGGTTCAGTTTAGGAACATTGGGATGAGGCCCCATTAAATAAATAATCAGTAAAAGCAGGGGAATAATCAGCCACCATTTTCTGCGGGGATTCACGAAGGGTTATTTATCTGTGAAAATAGAGATTTGACGTGAGTTTGGTGTAACTTTGCGCCTCGAAATTTTATATGAACATTCGTAACATAGCAATCATCGCACACGTTGACCATGGTAAAACAACATTGGTCGACAAGATCCTCCACACCACAAAGGTATTTCGTGAGAACCAGGAAACTGGTGAATTGATCATGGATAATAATGACCTCGAACGCGAAAGAGGCATAACCATATTTAGTAAAAACGCGGCCGTTGAGTATAATGGAGTAAAAATTAACGTAATTGATACTCCCGGTCACAGTGATTTTGGCGGTGAAGTAGAACGTGTTCTTAAAATGGCTGACGGCGTGATCCTGCTGGTAGATGCTTTTGAAGGACCTATGCCACAAACTCGTTTTGTATTGCAAAAGGCTTTACAATTGCACCTGCGCCCAATCGTGGTCATTAACAAAGTAGACAAACCCAACTGTCGCCCCGATGAAGTGCACGATGCTGTTTTCGAACTTTTCTTTAATCTCGATGCTACAGAGGAACAATTGAATTTTCCTACCATCTATGGTTCTTCAAAGCAGGGATGGATGAATACTTCATTAACACCAACTGATAGCATTACTCCACTCCTTGACGCTATTCTGCAATATGTTCCGGAACCTAATGTAGAGGAAGGAACCCTGCAGTTGCAGATCACTTCTCTCGATTATTCATCATTCCTGGGTAGAATTGCTGTAGGTAAAGTTGCCAGGGGTTCTATTAAGGAAGGTCAGCAAATTGCGCTGGTACAAGCCGATGGCACTATCAAAAAATCGAAAGTAAGAGAACTCTATACTTTTGAGGGAATGGCTAAGAAAAAAGCCACCGAAGTTTTTGCGGGAGATATTTGTGCTGTAGTCGGACTAGAAGATTTTAATATAGGCGACACTATCGCCGATCCCGAAAATCCGGAAGCGCTTCCGGTAATTAGCGTGGATGAGCCGACGATGAGCATGATGTTTGGTATCAACAACTCTCCTTTCTTCGGAAGAGATGGAAAATTTGTTACCTCTCGTCATTTACGCGACAGACTGATGAAGGAAACGGAAAAAAATCTTGCCCTGCGCGTTGAAGATACTGATAGTGCAGATAGCTTTTTGGTATACGGAAGAGGTATCCTGCACCTGGGTATTCTTATCGAAACAATGCGGCGTGAAGGGTTTGAGCTAACTGTTGGTCAGCCTACAGTAATAGTAAAAGAGATCGATGGTAAAAAACATGAGCCCTACGAAAATCTTGTTGTAGATGTTCCGCAGGAATTCAGCGGAAAAGTAATTGACCTGGTAACGCAACGTAAAGGAGAATTGCTGGTGATGGAAAGTAAAGGTGAGATGCAACACCTGGAATTTGAAATTCCTTCGCGCGGACTGATCGGGTTGAGAAGCCAGATGCTGACCAATACTGCCGGAGAAGCTGTAATGGCTCATCGCTTCATTGAATATAAACCCTGGAAAGGCTCCATTCCCGGAAGAAATAACGGAGTATTACTTTCTAAAAACCAGGAACGTACAACCGGTTATTCTATAGATAAATTACAGGATCGTGGTACCTTTTTTGTTGATCCGGGAGAGGAAGTATATGCCGGACAGATTATTGCGGAGCATATCAAACCCGGTGATCTTGTAGTGAATGCTACCGAGGCTAAAAAATTGACTAACCACAGGGCCAGCGGTAGCGATGATGCTACTAAAATAGCTCCCAAAGTGTTGATGACTTTGGAAGAATGTATGGAATATATTCAACAGGATGAGTGTATCGAAGTCACACCAAAGGCGATAAGATTAAGAAAGGTTATATTGAATGAGGAAGAAAGGAAAAAAGTGCAGAAGATTATGGCCAATGCTTAATAAAATATTTATAGATAATGCTAAAACTACTTACCATACTTGCGCAATGCTCTATATGTACTAAAACTGCATCCCAAATGGGTGAAGATGCAGCAAGGGGATTAAATGGCGGAATTCTTTATCTCGCCGCTGCACCACTTCTTATAGCAGGATATATAGGATACAGATGGTGGAAGAGTAATCACTGAAAAAAGTGCTCAATGGCATTCATCAGATCGCCGATACCTTGTTTGGTATTGGCGATTGTTTTTATAACAGGAGCGTTTGTGCCCATTCTTATCTCTTTAGCAAACAGATCGGCTCCGGGTCTGTCGCATTTATTCACAACATACATATCACCTATTTCCATTACGCCTGCTTTCATGATCTGAATATCATCTCCGCTTTCAGGTACCAGAACAACTATCGTGAGATCGGCCAGCGAGGCAATTTCAATTTCATTTTGTCCGACCCCTACAGTTTCAATGATGATATAATCAAAAGAAGAAGCTTTTAACAGATCAATGATCGGTGATACCATGGGTGGTAATCCCCCCATTGATCCCCTTGCGGCCAGTGAACGGATAAAAACCAGCGGCTGGTTATACCATTCAGCCATCCGGATACGGTCGCCTAAAATAGCGCCTTTGGTAAAAGGAGAAGATGGATCGATACAGAGAACAGCTACTTTCAATCCTTTTTTGACAAACTCACCGATCAGCTTATCGGTTAATGTGCTTTTGCCTGCACCTGGCGGACCGGTAATGCCGATAACAGGAGTGTTTGAACGAGGCAGTGATTCAACCAGGCGGATCATTTCCTGGTCGTTGTTCGATATCAGCGTAATGGCCCTCGATATAGACCGGATATCCTGTTTTATTATATCATCGGCAGCTATTGTCAACATTATTTTACCTCATTTGATAATTTTTGTTTCTGATAAAGTTTTGCGTGTTTAAGGAAACTAAGATGAGCGATATTTAAGGAAATCACAAAGCCGTAAAAACCATCCAGGAATCCCCGTCTTATTAAAAAGCTGACAATAAATGCCCAAAAAGGATGGATCATCAACTTGAATATATTGGTCCTTTTGCCTTTGGAAAACAACGTTTCGGCCGATATAGTGCTGAAACGATTATTTTGGATGACATGTTCTTCAATCGAGTTATAAGAATAATGAAGGATATCACCCTTTAAATGGTTAATCCTGATATTCTCTTTCAGAATTATTTTGTCGTGGGGATTAACGCCACCCCAGGTAGCTACTGAATGCTCAAACAACCTGATCTTTTGGTCGGGATACCAGCTTCCATGCCGGATGAACTTACCGCAATAATTGGTACAACGGTTCATTGAATAGGCTAATGCAGGTGGTGATTGTTTAATTTTCTGAATCGACTTTTCCAGTGTTTTATCTATTGCCTCATCAGCATCCAGACTTAGGATAAATTCATGGGAACAATAGGTGAGGGCTTTATTTTTTTGTTCCACATAACCTAGAAATGGCTGTTGATGTACTTTTGCGCCCTTGCTTTCCGCAATAATGGTGGTATTATCAGTAGAAAGAGAATCGAGAACGATAATTTCATCGGCTATATTTCTTACCGAATCTATACATCGTCCGATATTTCTTTCTTCGTTAAAAGTGATGATTACAACGGAAAGCTTCATTTTAGTGGCTAATTTTACACCTAACGTATCTAAATACTTTTGTTTTGGCAGTACAAATAAAAAGCAAAACCGCATACATTCCTAAAAAGTGGGAAAGAGTTAATTGCCCGTTTTGTAATACGGATGATCCCGCGGTTTATGAACGTTTTGGCAGCGAGCTTCAATATACTTATATGAAGTGCGGCTACTGCGGATTGATATATACCAGTCCGCGCCCTGCTTACGATCAGGATTTTATTGATGCTGCCTACGCTTCCTATTATCAGTATGCGGATAATCTGAAGGTGAGTGACCTGAATTCTGTTAATGAATCATCACTCGGAATGTTCAGGAAGGAAGTAGAACATATTATACAATACGATAAGGAAAGATCAGGGGCGCTGGATATCGGCAGCGGAATGGGAACATTTTTGCTGGCGGCAAAAGAATACTATCCCCGTAATCTGGCAGGACTGGATGTTTCTGAAAAAATGGGTCGTTTTGTAGAGGAAAATATAGGCGTTAAAGTACATATTACGCAGTTCACAGACTACTCTCCCGAAGAAAAGTTTTCACTTGTTCATATGAGTCATGTGCTGGAACATGTTCCCAATCCCAATGAATGGTTACAGCATGCGCGAAAAGTGCTTAGTGAGAAGGGTATATTGGTGATTAATGTTCCTAATAAATTCGGTATAGGCAATCGTTTTCAGCATTTCTTTTATAAAGTAGGATTAAAAAAACAGTTTGCTTCGGGCTGGAGCGATCCTTCGAGAACTCCTGACCACCTGTTTGAGCCTACATTAAAAAGCATGCAATATTTGCTGAGAAAGAATAAATTTGAAATAATAGAATCCTATACTTACAGTAGAAAAGATCCTGTATCAAAAGCATCATTATTGTCAAAGTTGATGAACAGGTTTTTTAAGGCAGGAACCAATCTTGCTTTCATAACCCGTCCTATATATCAGGCATGACTAATTTTATTCCAATATTTCCCCTGGGGATAGTAATATATCCTGCCGAAACTGTTAACCTCCATATTTTTGAACCGCGCTATGTGCAACTGATCAATGATTGCAGGGTGAATGGAAAAAGCTTTGGCATACCTGTAACGATTAATAACGATCTGCAGGAAATAGGAACACTGGTTGCTATTACAGAAGTGGTCAATGAATATCCTTCCGGGGAAATGGATATAAAAATTAAAGGGGAAAAAATTTTCAGGAAACTGGAAATCATTCCTTCTATTCCCGATAAGCTCTACAGCGGAGCTATCGTTACTTATCCCGATAATATTGAAGACGAAGGGAACAACAAGCTTATGATATCGCTGGTGAATGGGATAAAGGAGCTACACAGATTACTTGAAATAAAAAAAGATTTCAAAAAACCTGATGAGGAACTGCTATCTTATGATATTGCCCATCATGCGGGTCTTTCTATTGATGAGGAATATGAGTTGTTAGGACTTTTTATGGAGATCCAGCGCCAGGAATATTTAAAACGCCATCTGCAAAAAGTATTACCCTTGCTTATGCAAATGGAACAGTTAAAAGAGAAAATAAGATTGAACGGCCATTTCAAAAACCTGTCTTCCCTGGACCTTAATATTGACCCGCCACAAAACCCTTGATGCAGCGCAGTAATTCTAATATTACCATCAAAAATTTATTGCTACCCATTACATTGGTGTTGGTTACTGCTACAATACCGCTTCCAAATAATCTCAACAGTATTGCTATCGTATCATTTGTGGTAGCCTGTTTGATACAGCAACCTCTTCCGGTTGCTTTTCAGCGATTGAAAAAAAGCCGGCTATGGATACTTCCGGTAATTTATTTTTTGTGGACGATGCTCACATGGTTCTGGGATAGTTCTGGGGGATTTACCATAAAGGAAATAGAAAGATATGCCATTCTTTTTTTTCTGCCTCCCGCCCTGGCTATCATCGCACCCATTCCTTATCAGTATATACGCTGGGCATGTAATGTTTTTATTATTGTTACTGTTGCTGTTTGTCTCCTTGCATTGTATAAATCCTACCAGGAATATCTGGTATCGAAAGACTACCGTGTTTTTTATTATCACTATTTATCCCAACAGGTACAGTTAAACGCTATTTTTCTTTCTAACTTTTGTCTTGCTTCTATTATATGGCTGTTTTATTTCAGTAGCAAAAGAATAATAATTTTACTGAAGATACCCGTTGCATTATTTCTCACTATGATGATATTCGTTCTTTCATCAAAAATGATATTGTTATTGCTTGCCCTGTCCATTCCTCTTTTTATTATTTATTACAAAGGATTTAAAACGAATATTTTTAAATCCTTTATTGCGCTGCTGCTCTTATTATTATTAGGTGTTGTAGTCATCGAAAAGCTACCCTATCTGAAATGGAGAATACGAACTACAGAAGTTAAAATGTATGAAGGTCCGAAGGATAATCATAATGGCGTGGCGATCAGGCTGCTGATGTGGAAAACAGGATGGGACTTAATTAAAGAGCGCCCGTTCACCGGCTATGGATTGAAGGGTGCGAGTAAAAAAACATTGGAACAATACAAAAAGAGGGGATTCATATTGGGTTATGAGCAGAATTATCATACGCATAATCAATATATAGAATCTGCATTGATGGCCGGATTTCCTGCTTTAATATTGTTGATAGCTATTATAGGTATGACTCTCGCCAGAGGTTTTACCACCAATAACATACTTTTGATCGCAGGCAGCTTACATTTTGCGCTGCATTCTGTTATAGAGTCAACATTTGAAGTACAACAGGAGTTTATCTTTTTTATGTTCTTCATATTTTTATTTTACTATCATCCACCTAAATCGACCCTCCATGCAGGAGAACAACAGCACAATTTGTTTTGACTTTGGAAATACACGGCTTAAGTGTGGTGTATTTCAAAATGGCGATATGATAGCTGTTGAGCATCTCAACGACTATGAAGAGTCAACGATTGCCGATCTGTTGAAAAAATACAGACCTGCAAAATCCTTATTATCGTCAGTGATCAGTCATGATACCCAACTGGAGGACCAACTATCAGCCGCTACGAAATTTCATAAACTCGATCACCATTCGCGATTGCCTATTACTACCCCCGTTGGAAAACCCGAAACCATTGGGGCCGACCGGCTGGCAATGGTAGTGGCTGCCAGCAAGGAATTCCCACATGCCCATAACCTCGTAGTGGGATTGGGTTCGGCCATCACTTATAATTTTATCAATAAACAGAAGGAATTTTTAGGAGGGGGTATTTCTCCCGGTCTTGAAATGAGACTTAAGTCGTTGCAGGCTTTCACTGCCAGGCTTCCCCTCGTTCAAAAGGATTGGAACTTTCCGCTTATAGGCTATGATACCCGGACTAATATCTTAAGTGGAGTGATCAATGGTATGGTTAAAGAGATCGACGGTACCATTGATCTTTACCATGAAAAGTTCAGTAACCTTAACGTGCTGTTAACAGGGGGTGATTCACCATATTTTGCGTACCATCTTAAAAACAGGATATTTGCAGACCTTAATTTAATCTTTAAAGGTCTATATGCTATCAGCGAGCTCAACAATGTATAAGAAAATCAAGCTTTTAGGAGTGCTGACTGTGATTGGGGCCTCTGTGGCTCATGGACAAACGGAGAACTCTCCCTATTCCCGGTATGGTTTGGGCGACTTGCTGCCTGAACAGAATATCATGATGCGCGGCATGGGAGGAATAAGCGCTGCTTACAGCGATAAAATGTCCGTGAATTTCACCAACCCTGCTTCCTATGCGCGACTAGATTTAACTACGCTTGATTTTGGAGTAGAGCTTAATTCCAGGACACTCCGTATTATCGACCCTCCACAGAAGTTTACATCGGTTAGTCCGACTATATCGTATGTGCAGTTGGGTATACCGCTTAGTAAAACACGGAATTGGGGTATGAATATCGGTCTTCGTCCCGTTTCCAGGATCAACTATAAAATAGAACGCAACGAAAGATTACCGGGAATTGATAGCGTATCAACTTTGTTTGAGGGTAATGGAGGCACTTATGAGGTATATACAGGAACAGGCTTTACTATCGGTAAAAATCTGGCATTAGGCTTTAATGTGGGTTATTTGTTTGGACTGAAAGATTATTCAAGCAACAGAAGCTTTATTCCGGATTCTTCAACAAGTGTTTATCTGCCTTCCATGTATAATAACTCGACCAACTACGGCGGTTTTTTCGGTAATGCGGGGCTTCAGTACACTATTCCCTTATCCAAGCGCAGTATGATCAGACTGGGCGCATATGGACGGATCAAAAGGGAGTTTAATGCTACCCGCGAGGAAAAAGTGTACACTTATACTCCAAGAGCTACCGGAGGTTTGGACACTATTGATATGGTAAGCAGGAAGGAAATAAAGGGCAAAATTGTTTATCCCGCTTCTTATGGTTTTGGCGCCGTTTATTACGCTGGTGAAAGAGCGATGATAGGCGTCGACTATTCACAAACTGGGTGGAGTCAATACCGTTATTTTACAGCAATAGACTCTGTTCAGGATTCCTGGAAAGTAAATGTAGGGGCACAGATTGTACCTAATGTAACTGGTGCGGTTAAGTCCTATTGGGGAAGAGTAACTTACCGCGCAGGATTTTCGTTTGGAAAAGATTATATAAAACTGGGCGAAGATTTGTCAATATGGACGGCCAGCGTAGGGCTGGGGCTTCCTATGCGAAAGTCAATGTATACTAATCAATATTCTATTATTAACACTTCACTGGAGTTTGGAAGGAGGGGAAACAAGAATAATTTCGTCAACGAAAACTTTTTCAGACTTTCTTTAGGACTTACATTAAGTGATATATGGTTTATAAAGAGAAAGTATGACTAATCATAAAGTTCAACATACATTATTGGCAGCAGCTTTGTTATTAAGCTGCTGTTTTGTTTTGTCCTGTGAGAATGATATACGAGAAGTAGATGAACTACTGCAAAAAAAAGTGGCAGTAGATGAAGCTGTTGATGTGACGAGCTATATGAGTCAGAATGGAACGCTGAAAGCTAAACTGACCTCTCCTTTCATGTTAAGACACCAGGGTGCGGGAAGAGGTCAGGCTGATTCGACATTTATAGAATTTCCCAGAACCCTTCATGTTGATTTTTACAATGATACCACAGTAGTAGAAAGTATTCTTGATGCCAACTACGCACGGTATAAAGAGAATGAAAAAAAAGTGTATCTGCGAGACAGTGTGGTGGTCATTAACATTTTAAAGAAAGATACACTTAAAACAGACGAGCTATGGTGGGATCAGCAAAAAGAGGAGTTCTACACAGAAAAACCTGTTCGCATCTTTCAGCCCGATAAAACAATTTATGGTACAGGCTTAAGAGCCGGCCAGGATTTTACCTGGTACGATATATATCATATTACGGGCGTAGTGCTTACCGATGCTGCTGAATTCGAGGAATAATAGCTACAGGAAAAAATCCGGCATCAGCGCTGCTCCAGGCTGTACTGCATAGTGATCAAAATTGGTGATCCCTTCTTCGTGCAGTACTTCTTCATCGATAAAAAAATTACCGCTACATGAAGCCGATGGTTTCTTAAGAATATAAAAAGCTGCGTCAGCTACAATCTGGGTTGTACGGCTTTTATTTATCAGCTCTTCCCCTCCAATAATATTTTTAATAGCCGCTGTGGCAATAGTAGTTTTAGGCCATAACGCATTGGCAGCGATATTATATTTTTTCCATTCCTGCGCCATTCCTATGACCAGCATACTCATACCATACTTACTGATAGTATAGGCGGAGAACCCGTTAAACCACTTATTATCCATATTGATAGGCGGCGAAAGATTAAGGATGTGGGGATTAGCAGATTTTTTCAGATAAGGAAGACAGGCACGACTAACCGCATAAGTTCCCCTGATATTGATATCGTGCATAAGATCGAACCGTTTTGGCTCGAGTTGCTCTAGTGGGGACAGGTTGATAGCACTGGCATTATTCACCAGTATATCAATTGAACCGAAAGCTTTTACCACCTGCTCTACGACCTTATCAACTGCCTGGTCGTCCCTGATGTCTAACTGAAAAGCTTCTACTTTCCCCGTTCCTGCCTCTGCTATCTCCAGTGCTGCAGAGTAAATGGTTCCTTCCAGTTTGGGGTGATTCTCCACTGTTTTTGCAGCAATAGCAATATTGGCGCCTTCTTTTGCGAGCCTGAGGGCAATGGCTTTGCCGATTCCCCTGCTGGCGCCTGTGATAAGAGCTGTTTTCTGTTTAAATGTCATATCGAAGGTTTACGCTGAATAATTAGTATAAATACGAATCAACATGTAAATGCTGAAGCCTTAAAATTGAGCAAAAACGCGCTTGTGATTCATTGGTCGTTCTATTATGTTTGTACTATCGATTGGATGATCTAGGAACACAAAAAACCAATATCAAGAAAAACCAAAATCCAAAAACCCGAAAAACCAATCCAAATGTCCAAAAAAAACCTTGTTCCAAAATCATTCGAAACGATAATGAAAATCCCAATGTCCATTTAATCCGATGAAAAGCTTTTAAAATTTGTACCTATTGATGGCCAAGTAATGTTGTTAAGGTTGTACAAAGTCATTGAACAGTCCCGCTAGTCCCGGGACTGTTCGCTTTTTATACCCTTTTGTCTGCCTTATTCTTTTTATATCCCCTTAAAAATCAGAAAGTATTCTCCTCAACTCCTATTCTTCCCCAAAATCCTGATCTGCCTTTCCGTATTTTTGCCCGATGCAAGATTATCTTTCCGGATTGAATGAGATGCAGCTTGAAGCGGTGCAGCATAAAGACGGCCCTTTAATGATTGTGGCCGGCGCCGGCAGCGGCAAAACCAAGGTGCTTACTACCAGGATTGCCCATCTTATGTCTTATCATCATATTGATGCTTTTAATATACTGGCGCTCACTTTTACTAATAAGGCGGCAAAGGAAATGAAAGAGCGGGTCGAAAAAGTGTTAGGTAATACAGATGCCCGCAATCTTTATATAGGAACCTTTCATAGCGTGTTTGCCCGCTTATTAAGAGCAGAGGCGCCAAAACTTGGCTATCCTTCCAACTTTACGATCTACGATACTGATGATGCAAAAAGTGTCGTGAAAACGGTGATCAACGAATTAAATCTTGATGACAAACACTATAAACCGGCAACAGTATTCAACAGGATATCCGCTGCTAAAAATGCGCTGGTAGGTCCAGCCGAATATATGGCCGACTATCATATTCAACAGGAAGATAACAGGGGTAACAGGCCTGCCATCGGTCAGATCTATGACGCTTATGCTAAACGTTGTTTTAAGAACGGCGCAATGGATTTTGATGATCTTCTTATTAAATTCTATGAATTACTAAAGTTTTTTCCGGAGTCATTACATAAGTACCAGCATAAGTTCAGGTATATTATGATTGATGAATACCAGGATACTAACCCAGCGCAATACGAAATCATCAAACTTTTAGGAGCGGTGCACGAAAATGTTTGTGTGGTAGGTGATGATGCGCAAAGTATTTACAGTTTCAGAGGAGCTACTATTCAGAATATTCTGCAGTTTCAGCACGATTATGATGATGTGAAAGTGATAAAACTGGAACAGAATTACAGAAGCTCACAGAATATCATCAATGTAGCTAACGAAATCATTAAAAATAATAAGGGACAAATACCTAAAAATTTATGGACAGAAAACCAGCAGGGTGAAAAAATAAAGCTGGTAAGGTCCATGACTGATAATGATGAAGGAAAATATGTAGCTGATACTATCCAGGAACAGAAACTACGCAACCATTTCCGCAATAGTGATTTTGCTATTCTTTACCGTACCAATGCACAGAGCCGCGCTTTCGAAGAGAACTTAAGAAAAATGAATATCCCCTATACTATTTATGGCGGAATCAGCTTCTATCAGCGTAAAGAAATAAAAGACTTTATCGCTTACCTGCGATTGCTCGTTAATACGAGAGATGAAGAAAGCCTTAAGAGAATTATTAATTATCCCGTAAGAGGTATTGGTAAAACATCGATCGACAGGGCTGTGCTGGCTGCTAATACAAATAATATTTCCATGTGGGAAGTGCTGGAAAACGCACAGCAATTTGGTTTTAAAGGCGCAACGACAGAAGCTATCAGTAATTTTGTGATGATGATGAAGTCCTTCAGCAGTATGCTCAATGATAAAAATGCATACGAAGTGGCTATGCACGTGGGCAAACAAACCAATATTGTCAAAGAACTGTTTAACGATAAAAGTACTGAAGGAGTATCGCGATACGAGAACCTGCAGGAATTGTTGAACTCTATAAAAGAATTTACAGAAACACCCGGTAATGAAGATGGTGAAGTGGGAGATAAAAGTCTGGGTGCTTACCTGCAACAAATCACTTTACTGACCGATGCCGATCAAAAAGATCCAAATGCCGATACCGTTAAACTGATGACCATTCATGCGGCGAAGGGATTGGAGTTTAATTGTGTATTTGCGTGCGGATTGGAAGAGATGTTATTCCCCAGCGGCTTATCGATTAATTCGCGGGAAGAGTTGGAAGAAGAAAGACGTTTATTTTATGTAGTTATCACCCGCGCGAAAAAACATCTGTGGATCACTTATGCCAATACACGATACAAGTTCGGGCAGTTGGTGCAGAATGATCCCTCCAGGTTTATTAATGAATTACCCGAAGAATATCTTGATAGGAGTTATGCTGGCGGAGGCGCCCGTAATCCTATTGGCGGATTTGGCGCCGGTGGTTCTGCTTATGAGAGAATGCATCGCGGTGGTTTTGACAGCTCATCGCAGGCAGAGAAAAGATACGGTGCTCCGCAAAAACCAGCCTATCTTACACCAAAGCCTGCTACTAAAACTGTTGAGCATATCCCCTCCCCGGATTTTGTTCCCAGTGATACTTCTAACCTGCAACCCGGACAAAGAGTGGAGCATCAGAAATTTGGATTTGGAGAAGTATTGAAACTCGAAGGCTCTGCACATAATCCTATTGCTACAGTGAAGTTTGAGCACAACGGTGAGAAAAAGATCATGCTCAACTATGCCAAATTGAGAATACTGTAGTGTAACAACAGATAAACTGCTCGATGAGCCTAACTTATCGTAGATTAGTAAATCTATATAGGCATGAAAATATTTTATACAGTTATACTTTTTCAACTGACTGCAACAATGTTTTCGGCCGAGGCTTCTGCACAATTATTTCGGAAAAAAAAGATCAGGGCATCGTCTAACTTTACTATTCAACAATTGGCTCCAGGTGTATGGACTGCGATTAATAACGATTATTATGGTAAGGCCATCTGTAATGCGGGTATTATAGATATCGGAAGTAAAACCATCGTCTTTGATCCTTTTATGAATCCTGAAGCTGCATACGAATTAAAAGATGCTGCAAAAAAATTGACGGGAAAAAATGTTACACTTGTCATTAACAGTCATTATCATAGCGATCATATCAGAGGTAACCAGGCTTTTTTGCCTACCGCTTCAATTATGACCACCAGTACAACCCGCACTGCAGTCGATGCAAACGAAGCGGATGAACAGGAGTGGGAAAAAGCCCATGCACCTACATTATTACAGGCGCTTAAGAAAAGACGCGGTAATTCGGGTGAGCATAGTAGTGAGGATATTCCTTTCTGGATTGGTTATTACGAAGGATTGGTAGAATCTTCAGGTGATTTATATATAGCGCTTGCCGATGAAACATTCGAGGATTCTTTGTGGATAGAAGGAAGTAAACTGTCGGTAAAACTTGTCGAGCGTCGCGATGGCCATACATTAAGCGATGTGGTATTACTTATTCCTTCACTGGGGATTGCTTTTATGGGCGACCTGCTAACGAATAATCGTCACCCTTGGATAAGTGATGGTGATATTACGGGATGGCGTGAATCCCTAAGAGTATTTTATGAGGATACGTTATATCATACGTATGTACCCGGGCATGGGGAAGTATGTGAAAAACCAGCATTAAAGATATTATACGAATACCTCGGAGACATTCAATCACTTTGTAACGAGGCCATCACAGAAGAAGCACAAACCGAACTGCTGAATAAGCCCATACCCTTTCCTTATAATACATGGAAAAGTTCAAGGTTTTATCAGCCAAATCTTCAGCATCTGATTAACGAAGCAAAAATTAAACGGCGGACTTTAAATCCTCGATAGTTTTTTTATCACTGCCAATAAATATTTTTTTTCCTGTTATGATCACAGGTCTTTTCAAAAACGTGTATTCATCCAGGATAAGCTTGCGATAGTCTTTTTCCGTAAGCTGTTTATCTTTAAGATTCATGGATTTATATTTAAGAGCGCGACGACTAAAAAGTGACTCATAACTTCCGGAAAGGTTTTTCATTTCATCGATCTGTGCAGGAGTAATTTTTTCAGTTTTGATTTCCTGAAATTGAAAGCCTTTTTTTTCTGCTCCTATTTCTTTTAGGATCCGTTGATTGGTAGTGCAATTAGCGAGATGATATATTTTTTTCATCAATATTTTTTTTACATAAATGTTTCGTGCCCGCTAAAATAGCAAAGCCGGACAAATTGCCCGGCTCTGTTATGAAAAAATGAAAAATTAATTCTTTAATGAAAGAATATATTTAACCATTTCTTTTGCGTCAGCATCTGAAACATTGGGGTGAGGTGTCATAGGTATGTTACCCCAATTTCCTGTACCGCCTTTCTGAATTTTTTCGGCTAATAAGGCAACGTTGGCTTCAGTATTTTCATACTTGGCGGCCACTTCCCTATAAGATGGTCCGACTAATTTGTTTTCAATTGAATGGCAGGCCATGCAGTCACTGCCCCCGATAAGTTCCAGACCTTTATCTGTATCAACAGATGCATTTGCATCTGGCGCTGGTGTTTCCGGAGTAGTAGTCGTTTCTGCAGGTTTAGTGTTGTCTTTTGTTTCACCTCCATCTCCGCATGAGTAGATCATGGCACATGCGAATAAAATTGCTAGTAGTTTTTTCATTATTTAATTTTTATTTCAATCCTAATACACTTTTGTTGAAGTTCTCATCGCTGCCTGTATTAGCAAAATCATCAAAAGCATGTTCTGTTACTTTGATAATATGCTCGGCAATGAATGGAGCTCCTTCTTTTGCTCCCTGTTCGGGATGCTTGATGGCACACTCCCATTCCATAACGGCCCAGCCATCATAATCGTATGCAGCCAGTTTACTAAATACGGCTTTAAAATCAACCTGTCCGTCACCTAAAGAACGGAAGCGCCCTGCTCTGTCTACCCAACCCTGGTAACCACCGTACACACCTTGTTTTCCGGTAGGGTTGAATTCGGCATCTTTTACATGGAACATCTTGATTCTTTCATGATAGAAATCTATAAAATCAAGATATTTTAATCCCTGCAATACGTAATGGCTTGGATCGTATAATAAACATGCCCTTGGGTGATTATTTACATGTTCAAGGAACATTTCGTAGGTGATACCATCGTGCAGATCTTCACCAGGGTGAATTTCATAACAAAGATCGATACCATTTTCGTCATATACATCAAGGATAGGCTTCCATCTTTTAGCCAGTTCATTAAAGCCTGTTTCAACCAATCCAGCAGGACGTTGAGGCCAGGGGTAAACCGTAGGCCATAATAACGCACCACTAAATGTAGCGGCAGCTTTTAATCCGAGGTTTTTAGACGCTTGCGCAGCATATTTCAATTGCTGAACGGCCCATTCCTGGCGTCCGGCCGGATTGTTATGCAATTCTGCAGGAGCGAATGCATCGAACAATGAATCATAGGCAGGATGCACGGCTACCAACTGACCTTGAAGGTGTGTAGATAATTCAGTTACTTCCAATCCTATTTCCTTGATTTTTCCTTTCCACTCGTCAGCATACGCTTTGCTTTCTGCTGCTTTTTTCAGATCGATACAGCGCGGGTCCCATGTAGGAACCTGTATGCCTACAAAGCCCAGACTTTTTGCCCATTTGGCAATAGAAATAATATCATTGAATGGCGGTTTATCGCCCATAAACTGAGCGAGAAATATACCGGGTCCTTTTAATGTTTTCATCAGTCTATTATTTGTTTTTCAATTGTAGGATGAAGCCTGAGCAATTGACAGTGGATAATTGCTGATTTCTTTATCAAAGTACCACCAGATTATATCCACTCTCCACTGTCTACCCTTTCCGTGGGTTCATCCGTTATAATTTTTTATTTACGACTAACTGTCCACTCTCCCCTGTCCATTGTCCACTGTTAAACAGTGTGTTTTGTCCATTTTTCTTTGGAAGCTGCAGAAGCTACCACGTTGTCGATGAAAGCCATTCCGCGGATACCGTCTTCAGCACCAGGGAAATCCAGGTTGTATTCATCAGGCTGCGTTCCATCGATGCGGGCAGACAGGGTCAATGCAAAGTTGCGGTATATATTAGCAAAAGCCTCAAGGTATCCTTCAGGGTGACCGCCGGGAGTACGGCAGTTTGCCAGGGCTACAGGAGATAATATTCCTTTATATCCTGCACCGGCTCTCAACACCTGCATAGGTTGATCAAGCCACTTAACTATTAGTGAGTTAGGCTCCTGCTGCGACCATTCAATTCCACCTTTTTCTCCGTACACGCGGATCTTCAACGCATTTTCTTCACCGGCTGCTACCTGTGATACCATCAATACTCCTGAAGCTCCGTTTTCGAATTTAAGCAATACATTGGCATCATCGTCCAGTGCCCGACCCTGAACCATAATGCTAAGATCGGCGCAGATATCGGTGATCTTTAATCCTGTGATATATTCAGCCAGGTGAGCGGCGTGAGTACCAATATCACCTACAGAACCGGCTTTACCACTTTTCTTGGGATCTGTCCTCCATGCTGCCTGGGCATTTCCTTCACGCTCGGTCAGTTTACTGAGCCAGCCCTGGGGATATTCAACATATACTTTTCTGATTTTTCCCAGGTCTCCGTTTTTTACCATCTGTTTAGCCTGTTTTACCAGCGGATATCCCGAGTAGGTATGAGTAAGGCAAAGCAAAAGACCTGTTTCTTCGGCTTTCTTTTTTAATTGCTTTGCTTCGTCAAGTGATATAGCGATCGGTTTTTCCACTACAACGTGAAAACCATGCTCAAGCGCCATCATTGCCGGACCAAAGTGAGCAAAATTGGGCGTCACAATAGTAACAAAGTCCATTCTTTTATCCGGACCTAATTTGCTTTCCTTGGTGATCATTTCCTCGTAGGTCAAATATGTTCTGTCTTCCGGCAAAAACAACCATTTTCCTGAGTCTTTTGCGATTGCAGGGTCGATGCTTAGGGCACCACAAGAAAGTTCTATAAGCCCATCCATATTGGCAGCCAATCTGTGGACTGCGCCGATGAAAGCATCCTTGCCTCCACCAACCATTCCCATTCTTAATTTTCTGTTCATTGAAAAACTAATTAGAAAGAATTAAAAAATTATTCTTGTTTAAAAATAAAAAAATTACATTTATCTGAATTTTTTAGCACACGTGAAATTAAGGCATTGAATCCTTCGAAAAAATATTTTGTATCATTGTTTTATATCT
>CAZSFY010000043.1:0-24008 GCA_964606315.1 uncultured Chitinophagaceae bacterium
CCTAAAAAACTAAAATCCCTAAGTTGTCCGATCAAATATTACCTATTACAAATAAACTTTATGATCTACAATACTTATTTTCCCTTCTTCATTCATCCGTATTAATGTACGTATTACTGTTTCAACCCGCAGACCGGTTAAATCAGCAATTTGCTGGCGTGTATATGGAATGAATAATTTTGACTTTTTCTGACTTTGGTCTTTCAGTTTTTTAAATAAAATTAATATTCTCTCCTGGGGCGTTTGACTGATTAAAATATGAGACTGTAGCGCTTTATCATATATCCGTTGAGCAAAAACAAAAAGCATTTTGGAAGCTATCTCCGGATAGTCTTTCAGAATATTAAAAAGTCTTTCCCGTTCTATTTTCAGGATAACTGAATGACAATTGGTCTGTGCGCTACTAGGATAAGGTTTTCCTATAAAAAGAGGGGGTTCGCCGAAGCTCTGTCCCGAAGTAAAAATCCCCTGAATTAATTCCTTTCCATCACCATTTGTAGAAATAACTTTCACTTCTCCTTCCAGTACCTGGTAAAAGAAATAAGGCGTTTCACCCTCTTTGAATATAATGGATCCTTTACTATACTTTCTTGCAAACCCACCATACGCGATAAATAAATCGTAATGGATCAGCATATCAGACGGGGAAGATCCATTCTTTTGCATAGGATAAGCAGGGCTGGATGCAAGTGACATTGGCTGATTTTTAATTATTATTTTGACGATAACATCTCCGTCTTCCTGTTTATCCTCGCAAAAACCAGCCACCTGTATCTATGCCGCAACTTCTTTTTCTAATAATATACTCTTGGGAAAAAGAATATTATTTTCCAGGTGAATATGTTTATGCAGATCCTGTTCAAACTCCTCAAGCATAGCAAAAGCAACGCGATATGTTCCACATGCGTTATCGGGTGGAGTAAAATTGTCGGTGATTTCCCTTATCTTCCTCATCCGGTCACCTTCCGCTTCGTGTTCCTGCATCATCACCTGGATCGGTGCATTGATACTGTCGAAATGGGGGAGGTTAGACGGCGTTTTTCCACCTTTTGCTGCTACCATTCCTCTAATATAAGGAAATAAGACATATTCCTCTTTTTCCATGTGCTCTGACAATGCACCGGTGCAATCATGAAATAACTTCTCTACCTTAAATAATTCAGGATGACTTTCACCGTGAACTTTGCAGATTTTGTGCAGATATTGGAATAAAACGGGAGCTTTTTCTAAAACGTAACGGTGATGTGTTTTTTCGATATAATCGGCAAGCAGGTCGACGGGCCACTGCTGAAAATTGATTTGATTATCCGATTGAGTGCTAAGTACTTTTTCTAATTCTGATTTCAGCTCATTCTCATCAATGTTTTTCTTTGCACATACTTCCTTAATTGTTTTTTGTCCGCCACAGCAGAAATCCATATTATTTTTACTAAATACCGCTGCTGTTCTAAAGTCTTTAGCAACAATTTCTCCGATTGTTTTTTCCAGTAATGTATTCATGTCGTGATATTTATAATAGTGAAATACAAAAATTTTTCATTTTTATGTTGACTACGATTCTTATGTTGTATGTTGAAATTCAGCTTATTTCTCTCTGTTTATAAAAAGGATATTTTTGTCCTTTATTTAGTTAAAAAAATCAGTTTTAAGGATAGGTTTTTACTATTTACAGGTAAACTATCTTTTCAGGAACGTATTACCATCCTTTAACTCTTTTGCCAGGTCTTTAATATTTGTTGTTTCGAGCATTCGTTTCAATTCATCTCTGATCGATTTAAACTGAAAATGAACCGGACAGGGTTTTTTATCGCTGCAATCCTTTAACCCTAATCCGCATGCTCTGAAAATGTCACTCCCATCAATAGCAGCAACGATATCTTTTAAGCACATATTTGCCAACTGCTCACTGTTCAGATAGAAACCGCCATTTGGGCCTTTATCCGAGCTGATAACATGGTCGCGACGTAATTTTTGAAGCGTTTTTGCAGTGAACGCTTCAGGACTTTCAATGGATTTGGCAATAGCCTTTAGTCCCACCTTATTGGCTTTTAAGGATTGTTCGGCTATAAATATTGTTGCTTTGATAGCATATTCACAACTTTTTGAAAACATACTGGTATTTGTTCCGCACAAAACTAATCAATCCTTAATAAAGGACAAAAAAGTCTTTTATTTTTTTATGTTAAAAAAGACTGATTCGCGTTCTCTATTTTTAACAGATATTGCCAGCAGGTAATGTCACTATTTACGGGGATGAATGCTTTTGTTTATCTTTAATACTACACCAACCCCTTTACCATGTTGAGCTATTATATAGCCCTGCCTTTTATTTATCTCCTCTCTGTATTGCCGTTCAGGGTGTTGTATGGGTTGTCGGATTTGTTTTTTTTAGTATTGTATTATGTTATAGGATACCGGAAGAAAATTGTGTACACTAACCTTAGGAAATCTTTCCCCGATAAAACAGAAGCGGAAATATGGATTATTCACAAAAAGTTTTATAGGTATTTCTGCGATCTTTTCCTGGAAACTTTTAAGACCCTCACCATAAGTCCATCCTCAATGCTCAGGCATTGTAGCATGGATCAGAGTGCGCTGGAGCTTTTCCAGGCGTATGCTAAAGAGAATCAAAGTATAATCCTTGTACTGGGACACAAAGGAAATTGGGAGTGGGCGGGAAATACTTTCAGCCTGCTTTGCAAACACCAGTTATATGTTATCTATCACCCGCTTAGCCATTCGTATTTTAACCGGCTCATTATAAAAATGAGGACAAGATTTGGTACGAAGCTGATTGCAATGAAAGATACTTTCAGGAGCATGGTTCAAAACAAGGCAGAACTTAATGCTACTGCTTTTATCGCCGACCAAACGCCAGACCCCAACAGAGCCTATTGGATGAGCTTTATGAATCAGGATACGCCGGTGTTTTTTGGTACAGAAAAAATAGCCCAGAAGCTAAATTATCCGATAGTTTATGTATCTATACATAAGATAAAGAGAGGCTATTACGTTCTGAAAGCTGAAACTTTGACTATTCCGCCCTATCAATCCCTTAACGAGGGAGATATAACAAAAGCACATACCAATAAACTGGAAGCGGATATTGCTGAGCAACCTCACCTATGGCTTTGGACACACAGGCGCTGGAAACACGTGCGACCAAATAATATAGATGATAAATCAAAACAATATGCTACGGGGTAAAGAATTGATATTGGCTACCAAGGCGTTTGCGAAAGAAAACAGATCGAGGAGTTGGGTGTGCACATTATCAACACTTGGTTTACTTATATGCAGCCTGCTTGGAACTATTTTTGTTCCATGGCTTGCCGTCAGAATTATTTTAAGTATAGTCAGTGGTTTGCTTTTGATTAGGATGTTTGTTATTTATCACGACTATCAACATCATACCATTCTGACAAAATCGAAAACGGCAGATATTATCATGACTGTTTTCGGTATTTATATGCTGGCGCCTGTTAGTATATGGAAGAGATCACACGACCATCATCATAACCATAATTCAAAGTTGTTCAGTGCAAGTATTGGCTCTTTTCCTGTAGCTACTAAACAAAAATATATTTCCATGAGCGCTGCTGAAAGATTTCAGTATTTGGCCGTGAGACATCCTATAACAATAGGACTTGGATATTTTACAATGTTTATTTTTGGAATGTGTGTTGCTTCCTTTACCAGTAGTCCGAGAAGACATGTAGATTCCCTGATAGCATTAATCGTTCACATTGCTGCGTCTGTATGCATATTTATTTATCTGGGATGGCTCACCTGGTTATTATTTTTCTTTGTTCCGTTTTTACTTGCTTTTGGTCTGGGCTCTTATTTATTCTACGCACAACATAATTTTCCCGGTGTGGTGTTCCATATTAACAAAGATTGGGCGTATGATAAAGCTGCTCTCGAATCGTCAAGTTACATGGTCATGAGTCCGGTAATGAATTGGTTTACCGCTAATATAGGCTACCATCATGTTCATCACCTGAATTCAAAAATACCTTTCTACCGGTTGCCTGAAGCGATGAAATATTTTCCTGAATTACGTCTGGCCAAAACTACCTCCCTCCATCCAAGAGATATTATTGCCTGTTTCCGATTGAAAGTGTGGGACCCTGAGAAGAATAGTATGGTGGGGTTATAGGAATCCACTATATTATTCCGAAGCATAGTCTGGTACTGCGAATATTTTATTTAAAAAACAAAAAACGCTCAAAGAAATTTTTTTTGGGAAAAACAAGAGTGGAAAAACCAGCAATACAAAGGTAAAGCAACAGCGTTATGAATTACTGTGCCGCTAGTTTTGCTTGTGGGTATAAAACGGAACGATATATTGTGGAAAGGTATTCTCGAAGATTTTTTTGCCGATTTTCTTAGAATGATATTTGAGAAGGCAGATGACATCTTTGATTTCTCCCGTGGATTTACATTTCTTGAACAGGAGTTATCGGAGATTAAGCCGGGTTATGGAGTAAAACACCCAAAAGTGGTAGATAAGTTGGTTGGGGTTTTTGTCAAATCGGGCGAAAAATTATGGGTGCGTGTGCATATTGAGGTGCAGGGCAATGCCCACCGCGATTTCGGCAGGCGGATGTTCAAATACTTTTCAAGGATCTTTGACAAGCATGAACCGGTAATATCTATTGCGGTGTTTCTGGAAAAGGGGAATAAGAATAACACTCCGGTTTACAAGTATTCCTACCATGGAACAAGCGTTGAGTTCATATTTAACACCTGCTATGTTGCAGATCTTGACGAGCAGAAATTAAGCAGATCGGTTAATCCGTTTTCAAAAGTATTATTGGCTGCGAAACTGGTTACGCAGAGAGAACTGTCTGTGCAGGATATCTTTGATAAAAAGAAGGCAATTGCACGGCAGTTGCTGGCTTTGGACCTGCCTGCAGAAAAAATTCGCAGGTTATTGGATTTTTTGATAGCCTATGTACATTTTGAAGAAAAAGAAATTAACAATAAATTTGGAGCAGAATTAGAATTGCTTACCGTAAAAAAAGAAACTATGGGTATTACCGAACAAATACTCGATATCGCAAAGCAAGATGGGATTCGTGAGGGTAAAAATGCCAGCAGGGAAATTATCTCAAAAAATCTTCTCAAAAAAGGCCTGGATATTTACCTGATCCATGAAGTCACTGCTATGCCAATTAAAAAGCTGGAAGAATTAAAGAGGGAATTGTTGAGAGACTAAAGAATCATTTCAACTCACTCGCGAAAACTTTCTGAGATTAACCCGGCATCCACATACTCCGGGATAAATTTTTCACACTGCCTAAAGGCATATGAATGATACACTGTATATGGATGTTGAGTTTTGTGAGCCTGCTGATGATAATGATGGTTGATAATATTAATACTCATTTTCCTGTTAGCAATTCAGGAATACAAAATTGTCTTTGTGGGTGGGCGGACTGCCTTGAATAAAGGATAACTTACGACAGGAATTATACTATTGGATTTAAAAAATATTCTCAATTTTAAAAAGAATAACTCTTATTTATCTCAAAGCTGATCATACAAATCCTTACTAAATTGCTCGAGTGATGGATCTCTGGCACCCATAAGTAATAAAGTGGTTCCTGCATCGAGATGATCCCTTACCTGTTTCAGGAACATATTCCGATTTTCAACGAAATAAGCTTTTTTCCTTAATGCTTTTATATCGTTGATCAGATCCAGCGCGGAGATATCCTTGATAGCAGTGCCTCCTGCATAAAATATTTCGCTCATCCATATTTCATCCTGTTCTCTTAATGCGTGCGCAATTTCGGCGACAAATTCTTTGCGAAGGAATTTGGTAGGCGTATAACCATGTGGTTGAAACCATGCGACGACTTTCTCCGATACAGGCTGACATGCCTTGATGGCGGCTGCACATTTAACAGGATTATGTGCGAAATCATCAACTACCCAAATCCCTTTTTTCTGTCCCAGTACCTGCGTACGGCGATAGATGCCTTCATATTTTCTTAGCGCTGCCGATGCATCAGCCAGCGAAACTCCTGCAATAGCAGCTGCTGCTGTAGCTGCTACCGCGTTTTCCATATTATGTTTACCAAGAATATTCAATTCGAAAGCCTCTCCGTTTACATCAAAAGAAATCCGGAATCCATTCTGACGAAAACTTGTTGCCTGGAAACCAGCATCAGGATCGCCACCATCTACCGAAAAATCATTTTTAGCCTCTACGGATAATTTCCTGGAATATTGATTCGACCGGTTGACAGTAAAGAACTTACTGTTATCCCGAAAAGTGTCAAATACTTTAATAAGCTCATCCAGTTCCTTATGATCTTTTTCGACATTCAACAGTACGCCTATTTCAGGACGATATTGAACAATAGAACCGTCACTTTCATCGGCTTCTATAATCAGCCACTCTCCCGATCCGACAAACGCATTCCCTATCTTACCTTTTTGTATCAGATCTACCAACCCCGCACCACTGATCACCGATGGTTGTTTACCCGCGTGTCGCATAATGGCAAACAACATACCTGTAGTAGTGCTTTTGCCGCTGGTCCCCCCGATGGCTATTGTCTTTTTTGTCGTAGCAATCAAGGCCAGTAATTCAGAGCGTTTTATAATGGGAATGCCTAGTTCTTTAGCTTTTTTTACTTCAATAACGGTATCTTCTATTGCGGTAGATACCACTACCAGATCGGTATCGGAAGTGATCCCTTCTCCATTCTGTAAAAAGCACCTGACTCCCTCTGCTTCCAGCTTTGCTTTAATATCACCTGCTTTGCCATCATTGAAGAAGCGGTCGCTACCAGCTACCTGCATACCAATCCCCTGCAGATACTGGGCTATGGCGCTCATGCCTGCCCCCGCAACGCCTACAAAGAAAGGCTGCTTAATATTTTCAAGACTTGTTGTCATAGTTTACAAATGTAAATAATGATTGTTCACTCCATAAGTTAGGTAAGCCAAAGTGTTAAAATAATCTTGCTCATTATATGCGGTAGGATAAGGGAAATATTTTTGATTCCTAATCTGCGACCAAGGTCTTCAATGGATATTGTTTCAACAAAAAATAAAATAGACCCTCGTCATTTAAAGTAATACCAAAACAGAAAGAAGCGGATAAGGTTGTTTGTCTCCTCATTTCTTTTTTACTCGCTGGTAAGCTACTAACTTAGCAATGGACTAGGATATTCATTGTATTAAAATATTAAATAAGCCATGAGTAAAATGACTTCGCGCAGGAATTTTTTACAGAAATTATCCGCTTCTGCTATTGCACTGCCGGTATTAAGCAGCTTTCAAACATTGATTGACGACAATGAAGACCAGGTGTATGATGGTCCTGTGCTTCGTGTGGCCTTAATGGGATTGGGAGGATATGCAACGCTTGTAGCCAAAGCAATGGAGAGTTGTAAAAAAGCGAAAATAGTGGGACTTATTAGTGGCACTCCTTCAAAAATAAAAGACTGGAGTGCTAAATATAATATCGCAGCAAAAAACTGTTATGACTATACCAATTTTGATGCTATTAAGAATAATGCGGATATCGACGCGGTATATGTGATCACTCCCAATGCACTGCATCATGACCAGGTACTCAGAGTGGCCAGGGCCGGAAAACACGTGATTTGCGAAAAGCCGATGGGACTTAATGAGAAAGAAGGAAAGGAAATGGTAGAAGCTTGTAAAAAAGCCGGGGTGAAATTGCTGGTGGGCTATCGCATGCGTTTTGAGGCCAACACTCTTGAGATCATCCGGATGCGTATGGAAGGCGAACTAGGCGCTATACGCTTCTTTCAGGGCCTATGCGGATTTAAAATAGGAGACCCCAGTCAATGGCGGTTGAACAAACAATTAGCCGGCGGAGGTGCGTTAATGGATATTGGTATTTACGCCATTAACGGATCAAGGTATATGGTAGGTGAAGACCCTGTTTGGGTAACAGCCCAGGAAACAAAGACAAACCCTATCACGTTTAAAGAAGGAGTGGATGAAACAATCCAGTTTCAAATGGGATTTCCCAGCGGAGCAGTCGCCTCTTGTTTATCTACTTATAATGTTAACCATCTTGACAGATTCTTCGTGAGTGGTGATAAAGGCTTTGCCGAACTGCAGCCAGCAGCAGGTTATGGGCCTATCAAAGGAAAAACACACAAAGGGGATCTTAACCTTCCACATGCTCCCCATCAGATAGCTCAAATGGAAGCCATGGCAGATATTATTCTTCATGGAAAACAACCGGTAGTGGCTGTAGATGGTGAAGATGCAGTAAAAGATCTCAGGATCATTGATGCAATTTATGAAGCAGCAAGGACAGGAAAGAAGGTTGTTATTTAATATGCTCCATGGTAACTATTAATCTATTTGGCGAAGAGAGTAGCTAGTGGTAATAATCATTATTGAAAAATGCGGTGGCATGAATTTTGAAATTAACTTATAAACTAAACTCCTTGCAAACACTACCACTAACCGTCAGGAGGTCCATTGAGATCCTTGGCCTCGCCGTTGTATTTCTTTTTATTGTTTATGCCGCAGATATTTTAGCTCCCTTACTAATAGCTTTTTTTCTTACCATTCTTCTTTATCCGATATTCAAGTGGCTGATAAGGAAAAGAGTACCCGAAATACTGGCGATAAGTCTTGTACTTGTTGTATTATTTATTGGGATGGGACTGTTAGTATGGTTTATTACTGCTCAATTTTCAAAACTGGTTGAAGATTTTCCTACACTTCAGGCTAATGTTACCGCACATCTGCAGCATCTAAGCGATTGGATCAACAGTAAAACAAATTTTTCTACTAAGAAACAACTGGACCTGCTGAGTCAACAGAGCGAGAAGCTGGTGAATTTTGCAGGAGGATATATTGGCGGATTGATGTCTTCGCTGACAACCCTGTTTGTCTTCTTTGGCCTGGTGCCGATATATATCTTTTTGCTGTTATTTTACCGCAATTTGTTATTGCGCTTTGTGTTTATGTGGTTCAGCGAAAAAGATCATCCTCGTGTTAAAGAAACTGTACAGGAAACCCAGGTGATTATCAAGAGTTATATTGGTGGTTTGCTGATTCAGATAGCCTATATTACGGTCTTGCTGGGGGGAATATTAATGCTCTTTGGTATTAAGCATGCACTATTGATCGGTATTATTTTCGCCATCCTTAATCTCATCCCATACGTCGGTGCACTTCTTGGAAATATTATTGGAGTACTGCTGACTTTAACTTCCTCCGATCAGCTTTCACCGATACTGATTGTACTGGTTTCTATTGCGGTTGTGCAGTTCCTGGATAATAATATCCTGATGCCGAAAATTGTTGGATCGAAGATTCGTATTAATGCACTCGCCAGTATAGTTGCCGTAATTGCCGGCGGAATATTAGCGGGAATATCAGGGATGTTTTTATCGCTTCCCGTGGTGGCTATTCTCAAGGTCGTATTCGATCGGTCGAATAATTTACGTCACTGGGGTGTTTTATTTGGCGATGAACGTCCGGTTAAAAGTCCTTTTACCAGGCCCAGGTACAGAAAAGATTCACGAAAAGTGCAACAGGAAATAAAGAAAGATAACGATATTAAGGAATCTGGCAGCGATAGTAAATAAGCCAGGATAAATGCAAGTACACTGAATTGATGAACTTTTCTGCTTGTGTATTTTCGGTAATCTCCTTAATAGTTAGAACAGTGTATTATTAATATTAATTACTTGAATCAGGTTCTTTCTATTCGGTATTTATACACAACAGGATTTTACAAAACCTGATGATAAGTCTGATATTGTTACGTTGATTCGGGAAGAAAGAAAGGAAATGTAGTAGTGAAAGTTCAAAATTTGTAGCTTTAGGATGATTACCAAATAAAACTGATATGAGTCAATTGGAAGGCAGACGTGCATTCGTAGGTAAAGCCGCTGTATTACTGGGTAGCATTATTCCGTTGAGTGGTTATTCTTTTTTCCGGGAACATTCTACTACCACCGGTACAAAAAAGTTGATCCCCAAACTCAATATTGATTTATCTGATTTACCCAATTTCTGTACTCATGAGCATTGGGGAAGCATTCAGTCTATCGGAGAGATGCCGACACTAGGGTTTCGTTGTGATACTACTGCCGGTGCATTACCGCTGCGCAATACTTCTGTCTGGGATCTGTTTTTGGATCCTTATGAACATGGCTGGCTAAAAGCCGGAAAAAAAGACCCTCATACTGCGGCGAAAGAGGCAGGCTTTACCGATTTTTTGCAATGGTGGCAACAATCACCAACTGAATCATTAAAGGTTTTTCAGCAGTTAATTCAATCTTCTTTATTAACAGGAGGTTTTCAATGCACAAGAAAAGGTATTCAATTACTGTATGAAAGGGATCTTGAAAAATTTGATTCGGATGATTGGTCGTTTGTCGATGCCCGTGTAGCAGAACATTACCACAACCCTTTCAAATGGTATCGCCAGGCTATGAAGCAGGCCAATTTTTCTGAATTAATACGTCCCGTTCAACCTGAATTTTATATTTGGAAGCAAAGTGAAGAAACAAAGCATGAAGAAGCACTGATGACAAAAACGGTAATGCGTATCGATCCGCTAACAGATTTTTGGAAGGAGAAAAGTGCTCGCCGTGATGAACTGTCGAAGATAACCGGAATAGAACCGGTAGATGCCAGGTCCTGGAAGCTGTTTATAGAAAAGCTATTTGATATAGCAGAATCAGGTGGGGCCGTTGGTATTAAACAAATGCAGGCATATAGAAGATCTTTGCATTTTCAACAGCATAGCGATAAGGATGTGCGTTTTAGAGGCAAATTATCTGATAGCGAAATAACCAAATTCCAGGATTGGGTAGTGCATGAATGTTGCCGTCAATGCCATGCGAGAAAATGGCCTCACCAGGTGCACGTGGGTACGCATAATCTTTCAGCTTCCACGCCCTTGCCGTTGCAACATCTTGCTCAAAAGTATCCTGACATGAAACTGGTGATGATCCATTGCTGGCCTTTTTTACAGGAAGCTGCTTTCCTGGCTAAGTTAGTTCCTAATATTTATGTTGATACCTGCTGGTTGCCTGTGCTGAATCCCGAGTTTTTAAGAGAAGCTTTTCATTATTGGCTCGGCTATGTACCTGCGCATAAGATCATGCTGGGTCACGATAGTACACACGTTGAAATGGCAGCAGGGTCTTCTATTTTCACCAGGGAAATATTATCAGAATCATTAGCGAAATACCAGCGAAAACTGGATTTGACAGCCAGGTCAGTAAAATCGATAGCGGCAGATATGCTTCATAATAATGCCGTTCGTTTATACGGAATGGGTAAAGAATATACTGTGAGCTAACAATACCGTTCTGACGATTCAGATATTTTACATCGGCACTTTGAGTACGTAACTATTATTACCCGTAACAGTTAATGATTCTCCTATTATCCAGGGGTTCAGCAGTTTTAATACTTTATAGCTTGTGCCATGAGCGATGGCAAAATCAGTAAGATTGCTGATGGTAGTTGTAACCTTAATGTTGTTATGAGGGACAGTGTGATATTTTTCCTCATCTTTTAAATGGAAGCCGAGTGTTTCAGCGTTTTCAAGTAAATACTTAAACGTTAGGATTCTGAAAATATACCGGTTGGTTTCTTCCGGCAGGGACAGATCATAGTAATTCGTGGTTTTTTGAAAGTTTGATCGTTTATCATACCCTGTTTGTCCGCAATTATAGGAAGCTGCAGCTGCCGTCCAGCTTCCGAATCTTGCATAAGCCTGTTTGAGGTATTTGCATGCAGCATCAGTTGATTTTTCAATATCGTAGCGCTGGTCAATTTCTTTGTTGACAATAAGACTGTATTCCGGCGCGGTTTTATCCATGAACTGCCAAAAGCTCACCGCTCCCGATCTTGATAGGGCGGCTGTAACGAGATTACTTTCTGCTACACAGAGGTATTTAAAATCATCGGGTATACCATTGGCTTTTAAACGTTCTGAAATAATAGGAAAGTAACGGTTGGCGAGCTTGAGTGTGAACAGCACATTAGGAGCATTGTAAGAATTGTAGAGCACTTCTCTGTCAAGCCGTTCTTTTACATCCCAGCGGTGAAGAGGTGCAGCTTCTCCGCAGAAGTTTATTTCAGTTGGAAGCTGTGGGGGCTGCCATACATCCGCTTTCGTTTCTTTTACTTTCTCTTTTTCTTCTTCTTTGTCAGAGAAGCCAAACTGGGTTAACACTAATACACTTAATACGGCTCCGGATAAAAAATTGATTAAATTGGATACGCTTAACTTCATGGTCGATGCTTTAAGGGCAAATAATAGTCACTGTTTGGATCAAGTTAATAAGAAATCGTGAAAAGGAAAAACGGTGACAGTGGACAGTTGTCGAAGTTCACCAACTACTGAAAAAATATATAAATGAACCTAATATATCGAAAAGATGCAAACCAACTGTCCATTATCCATAGTCAATTGTCCACTATCCGATCTCACTAAAAAATATTCAGATGAAAAAAATCATACAACTGGAAGAATTGGCAATGATGCTAGGATCATTGTATGTTATTAGTATTTATAATCCTGGAATATCAGTATGGGTATGGATACTTTTATTTTTTGCTCCGGATATTGGTATGATAGGATATGCTGTTAATACTAAAGTTGGGGCATTTACTTATAACCTGTTTCATCATAAGGGTATTGCCTTACTGCTGCTGTTATGGGGGTTTGTTATAGGTAACAATATCCTGATCGTTATTGGTGCTTTATTGTTTGCTCATTCATCTTTCGATCGCATATTGGGGTATGGATTAAAATACGATGACGATTTTAAACATACCCATTTGGGAAGGATAGGAAAATAATTTTTTATTTCCTTGCTTTAAGCGCTTCTTCTTTCCTTTTTTGTGTAGCTACTCTTACCAGGTGTTTCTGGGTAGATTTTAACTGTGTGATATGTTTACGTAGTAGGGGAGCAGAACTTTTAATGGCCGCTTTTAACTGCGGATTCCAGGCTTCTTCCTCGGCAGCAGCGAGACCATCATATTTTTCCTGTACCACCGCCAGCATTCCCGCTGTCCAGATCGAGTCGAAATCTGTTCCCGAAATGTGGGTGATTTGGTTATTCACTTCTATCGCCAGGCGCGGTTTACCCTGTTGCTGTACCTGGGTGTTTACGCCCTTGCCGGAAGTTTGCAGTTGCTCCATGCCATAAAGCATAGTAGTATGATCTTCCATCATCAACTGGGCAAGTTCTTTTACCCGGCTGTCGATCCCTTTGGAAATCGCTTGCTGAGAAAGATATATAACATCCTCATTGTATTCGATCGCAGAGCTAACGTAATTCGCATCGTTTTGGACGGCTGCTTTTGCCGTTTTAGCAGGGTCTACGGCCTGCGCCCATAAAGAGCTGGCAGGGCAGACTATTGACAGGATAACTACGATAGCAGCAGGCAAAAGATTTTTCATAAACGGCATTTTCCGGTATAAGACAATATTACTCATCAGGTAGTTGCTTTTAAATAAAGTACACTGTGCTACAACGATATTTGACGGCGCAGATTGTTTTGTAATTGCTGGAAGGCCCCAGTAAACATTTTAAATTTATTATCTGTTCTTGGCCAGGATATACTATTTTTTTTGAATTGTTCTGAAATGATCTGATTAGCCCTTTTACAATCCTCTTCGTCAAAGAACACGCTGCTCCAGGCGGCCGGTAGATCTTCAACGGGCTTAACCGCAAATCCATTGCCATATATTTTGACAGGAGTGGCTGTACTACGCACGTCTATTGATCGGATATCATGCTTGTCGGCCCAGGCAAAATAGGTTTCCCAAAACCTGAAGTGATTCAATAGGCGAACTATAAGTTGCGAATCGGCTTCTTTTTGGAGGGCTTTGATCCTCCATTGATTGTTACCCAGACTAAAAGGATTTTCATTATCGTCCTTCAGATTAACGGGTGACGATTCAAAATGAAGTTTCATTCCGTCTTCTTTGGATAATATCAGCTCTTTTCCTTTTAATTCAACCGGAAATGCTGATGAGCCTTCAGCATGCAAAAACAATATGTGGTCATTATATTCCCATCGTCCGTGTTCAAACACACCGAAATCACAGGTAAAACTTCCATCATCTTTGAGCAGTAAAAAGCTGGCTGGCGAAAAATCATCTTTTTGATTGTCGGAATAACCGCTGTAATGTGTATAAAGCCAGGCACTACTCATACGCTGTTCCGTGGTTTGACATCTGGTAAATAAAACAATTGATACAGTGATAAGGATTATACTCTTAATCATAAGACAATATTATGGTGTTCTATTTAAAGGGACACCCACTGGTTTTTGGGGTTGATAATTTTTTTAGGGAAACAGCCTTAAGAAACAGGCAGGTATAATTGATGTTTAAACACGATTCATAAGTACTAAACATGTAGACTAATTGTACCAAACTGACCACAAATTATGGTAAATAATCGCCGGTCACTGGTTTTTTGTGATTTTCCCAGCTATAAATCCTCTTGAGAAATCTGGCACAGAATTTTAAGTGTAATAAGTGTGGTAATTTATAAAAGGGGTGGTTTCAAATTTTAATAATTGAGGTCTGAGAACATACCCATCGAACCTGATCCGGGTAATACTGGCGAAGGAAAGAAAAATTACTACGAAGGGTTTTGGTTTACACCAAAGCCCTTTTTAAATTGGTTATTTATTCATCCAAAAATAAACATGCTATGCCAATCGTAAAAGTCATCGAAGTTATTGCTTCTTCTGAAAAAGGAATAGAAGATGCTATCCAGAATGCTTTAAAGGAAGCATCTAAAACAATCAGGAATATTGATTCTATTTATGTGAAAGATATTAAAGTGCATGTAAAGGATAATAAGGTAACTACTTATGGACTGATTTGTAAAATATCTTTTCGTGTGGATGATTAGGCCAGATTATCATTATATATGAAGATATACTTAGGCGTGGTTTGGTCAGAATGATTCTTTATATATTTTGGATAAAAAAAGAGAGTGGATCACTTCATTGACCCACTCTCTTTTTATTTTGCGGTTAATATGGCCGTTAGAGACCTGAAAATTAATTAAATTGGGTTTGTAAATGTAAGATTGAATTTCCCTTCTGAAATAACAGCTTTTTCGTCAAAATCAGCGCCGGCTCCACCCTCAATAAAGAATATATCCCCTTTGAAGGTTCCCTGTATTGAAGTGCCGGTAATGCTGGTAATGTCTACTACTGTGGGATTAGCCGGGCTATCTATAGTTATGTAGGGCGAATCTTCTCCTGATTTTTTGAAAGTTATCATTGCTGCTTTTCCACCATGGGCTTTCTCGTGATAAGCTCCTGTTGTGATCTCAGATGTGCTGCTTAAAATGATTACAATCGCACTGCCTGTTTCAGAGGTGTTCTCTGCTCCTATGATAGATACCTGAGTGTTTTCTTCGCCTGAGTTTTTTACTGCAGCGGCATATGTTTTATACGTTATGTCCTGCCCGTCAACTTTGAAAGTAATAGTGCCTTCTGCTACTGTATTTTCAACCTTGTCTTTTTTACAGGAAGAAAAAGAAATTAAGGCTACTAATGATAAGAATAAAGCTTGTTTCATAACATTATGGATTTTTATTTGTAAGTATTGGATATTTAATGATTAACGTTTTTCATCTGCTGTTATTATCAGCAGCATTGATATTATAAATAAATAGATTGATTATGTGTAATTAACAGAGAAGGAAGCGAATGAATGATTTTGCTTTCATAGATTCGAATAACGGATCTTTTATTCATACAGACGCCAAAGTAGAAAATATATTTAGTTTATGCAATCTTTCATCCGGAATTTTTTCAGTGGACAATTGACAGTTTTTCATTCTCCACTCTCCACTATCAACTGTCCACTTATTTAGGTGACTGAAACTCCATAATGATTTTTTCAAGCGTTTCCTGATGCTTGGAGTATTGGTAAAAAAGCCTGTTACCGAGGATAGAATTGACCAGCAGGTCTTCCTTTTCAGCCTTTTTTCCTTTTTCCATCTGCAGACAGACCATATTGGACAGTAGTACTTCATAGTACTGTGCCAGGTAATATTTTTTATAGCTCTGAGGAGCTTGGCCGGGAACAATGACAAGATTAAAGTCGGGGAAATGAAAACTGGAATAATGATAGTATTTCTGGCCGTTGAACTTGGGGAATTTCTTTAACAGGGCATTCGCTTTTTGGGTATTGGGTGGCCGGGAGGTATTCATATATCCCCATATCTCTTTACCACAACTATTAAGGCACTGAAGGAAGAATATACCTTTTTCGGTATCGTTTTCCAGGCCGTAATCATTTAACTGGAAATCTACTTTTGAAAGATCAAAATTATCTTTCTTATTACCTACAGCCCCAAATAGCATAGCGTAATAATTATCGATCAGGTCGTTCCTGGAAAGATTTTTTCGGGAAAGGCTATCAATCAGTTTAAGCTGGTCGGCCGATGGATCCCGGTTCAGATTGAAACTGATGTGACGTATGATATAGATTTGTGCCAGCGTAGTCATTTCAGGGAGGGTAAGATATTTTGGGGTCAATAAAGCATGCCTGGCAATTAATGTCTGGCCCGAAAAATCTACTGCTGCCGCCAGTTCGGGAGGCACATCCTTCAACAACTCCTCCAGTTCGCTTTTGGATGGCTCGCTCCGGAACATATAATTTTTATAGGCTTTACCCAGGTCCGTAAGTTTCTGTTCATAACCGGTCTGGGCATGTAACGGTAGAAGAAATAACAGGGCAATAGTAGTAACCGTAATATGCTTCATTGCCTCAAATTATGCATTGGCCGGCTATAATAAAATTAAATTAACGGAATACCCTTCTTTACCTGGCTTCGGGTACCCGCCCGGTTATGGTTTTGCTGTCCCCCCGGAATATTACTTCACGCTTGCTGATGCCCCAACTTTGAGAGTAGGGTTGCCTTATTTATTAAAATAGTAGCGGAATAATACTGATATACTGCATAATTAAATTGATAATTACTATTTTTACGGATCAGTTTATGAGGGGAATGGTTTTCAGGTGACCGGGACCGATGAGTATTAAAAATTTTCATCTTCCTATATTATTTAGGGTGTATCGGGAATTTTTTTTACATTTCGGTACTTTTGTAAGAATGGTATGTTAATTGCATGCCTCAGTATACTGATCATAAAATTGTAAAGGGTTTCATTAATTATAAAATAAGCATATATCTGTTGAGATACCCCTTCAGATAAGTTAAACAACAAATCAAACAAAATGTTTCAGAAACTTACTCTTGCAGCGTTACTACTTTCTACATTGACGTTTACTTCCTGTGTTTCTTCAAAGAAATTTAAGGCTGCTACGGCAGAGGCTGAGGCAGCCAAAGCTACTGTGGAAGAGTTAACCAAGAAAAATTCAGATCTTCAAAGCCAACTTAACGATGCCGTTGCCAGCAACAAGCTGCTTGCTGAAGAGCGCGACCGTTATCAGTCTGAGAGTGAAAATGCAAAAAAGCAACTTAGCCAGTTGCAATCAGTTGTAGATAAATACCTGGCTGATGCAGATGCTATTGAGAAAAGCGCTGCTGACAAGCTTGCTGATTATGCTGAAAGAGGGGCCGATGTTCAATACAAAGACGGTCTTATCTATATCACTCTGGAAGATGAACTGTTATTTAGAAAAGGAACTAACCAGATCAGCAAAAATGGAGAAACAGCACTGGGTTCAGTAGCATCTATCCTGAACGAGAATCCTAATCTGAAAGTTACTGTTATCGGCCATACTGATGACAGAGCTGGACGTGGCGGAGATAACTGGTCTGCCAGCACAGAACGCGCTAATAGCGTGGTAAGACTGCTGAGAACTATGAAAATCGATCCAAACCGTCTTACTTCTGCCGGTCAGGGTCAGTTCAACGCCATTGCTGATAATTCTACAGCTGAAGGAAGAGCTAAAAACAAAAGAACTGAAATCGTTCTTTCTCCGGAGCCACTTTCTTTATTACAGCGTTAACTAATCTAATTATATAATGTAACGGATCAGTCCGCTGCATTCATTTAACCCAAAGGGGGATCTTACTCTAAAGTAAGATCCCCCTTTGTTCTTTGAATATTACCTATCATTTTCGCATAAACGATACGATCTTCTTTCTTGATGCCGGAGAACATTTTATTGATACCTCTGTTTCTTCGATTTCATAGGTAAAAATTTTCAATGCTTCCTTAACCATAAGCATACTCGATAGATATTTTTCTATTTACCTGATAAATTAAATCTCTTACGTTTACCGGGAACATATTATTATCTGGGTTTTCGGATATAAAAAATAAGGGTTTGAAATATTTATTGGAGATCCAATGTCATCGCCATGCAGCGAAAATTCATCTGAGAGGTCTTTTATAATAGAATCAATAATGAAACGATGTTCCGGTCGGCACTTGTTTGCTATATGGCAAATAATAAAAATTTATACCATATAACAGATGAAATAAGCCGATGTTAAAGGGTAATCTAGCGATATTTTTTTTTGTGGTTATATCATTTTTTCTTTTTTATTGTAAAAACCCTAGCTTTACTAAACACATCGGAATTAATTTACCCTATTACTGCGGTTATTAATAAAATATAATTAATCTTAATCCTTTGAAGAAATTTTTGCTTGATAAGTGATAGATAGTGAAGTGAAATTGAAAAAGAATGTTTTGAATTTATTTATCGATTTTACATAACCAAGAATATACCTAAGTGACTGTTTTGCATTCAGATGAAGTGTTGTTGGCACTATTGGCCAGAGGCGACCAGGAAGCCTTTACCATTGTGTATAAAAGGTTTTATGAGCGTGTGCTGCATTTTGCCCGCAAGTACGTTAGCGAAGCTGAAGCTATGGATATTACGGCTGAATCGTTTGTGCAACTCTGGCGCAAAAGAGAAAGCTTTGAGCATATAAAAAGTATTTCCACTTTTCTCTTTATTGTTACCCGCAACCGCTGCTATGATACCATAAGACATAGGAAAGTTAGAAGCAGACACGAAGAGGAGCTTGCGGCTTTAATGGTATCAAATGATGACAATGATTTTTTCCTGGAACAAGTACGAGTAGAGTTGGGTAGGATCCTCGCTACAGAGATCAACAAGCTGCCCGAAAAAATGCGTGAGGTATTCATGCTTTCATTTAAGGAAGGCTTAAAGCCTGCACAGATTGCTATCCAATTGAATATCAGTGTCAAAACAGTAAGTAACCAAAAACTTTCTGCGATTAAAATATTGAGAACTGCCCTACAACAATACTCTCTCGAGGCCATGTTGATCTTTACATTTCTGTCAGAGCTGATAGGATAGGAGTACAGCGGACCGTTGACAGCTAAGGTACGACTGTCCACTCTCCACTGTTTATTGCCTACTCTTCAAAGGATGTTAAATTTTTTTCTTTTTGCATGGGAAGTTTTATAGATTGGATCGTTCATGTGTAATAATCTGGTATGTTACACACCGAACAATATATTGCCCAACTGATTTTCAGGCACTTTAAAGGGGAATTGGATGCCGCAGGAAAACAGGAACTGGAGGACTGGCTGGCGGCTTCATCAAGGAACCGGCACTTTCTATATACACTGGAAAGTGAAAAAGACTTCTTTTCCATCCTGGACGAAAATGAGTGGGACGAAAAAAGAAATGTTCAACAGATAATCCTTCAAAAGATCCTCAATAAAATTGAAGAAGACGTACCGTCAACTTTCCACTCCCCACTGCCCACTGTCCATTCTCGCAGATGGTGGAAATATGCAGCGGCAGTTTTATTGATGATTTCTGCTGGTGCGGCAGTATGGTTTTTCGGTAAAACACCCAAAGCTCAAGAACCTATTATAGCAGTTGCTCCGGTTGAGCACGACGTTATGCCCGGAAGTAATAAAGCTGTTCTAACATTATCAGACGGAAGAACTGTTTTTCTTGATCCTGAAAGCGGACAAATGATTCAGGAAAATGGTATCGCTATCAGCAATAACAATGGAGAGTTATTGTATGGAAAATCTGATGTGGCTGTTATTAATAAAATGTCAACTCCCAAAGGAGGGCAATACAAAATAGTTTTATCCGATGGTACCCGTGTCTGGCTCAATTCAGCTTCATCTATCACCTATCCAACCTTTTTTAGTTCTTCACTAAGAGAAGTGTCTGTTACGGGTGAGGTATATTTCGAAGTAGCGGAAAATAAAAAAAGGCCCTTTATAGTAAGCATTCCCGGAGGATCAAAAATAGAAGTGCTGGGTACACACTTTAATGTAAATGTGTACGATGATGAGTCGGAGCAGGCCACAACGCTTATAGAGGGAAGCATTCGTTTAAGTAAAAATGATCAAAAGATAATGGTGACTCCGGGTCAGCAGGCAATATCTAAAAATGGTGATAGTGAAGGCAAGAAATTTTTTCAATTGCAAGAGGCTGATATAGAACAGGTGCTTGCCTGGAGAAATAACTTTTTCGTTTTTAATAAGGCCGATATTCCTGTTGTGATGCGCCAGTTAAGCAGGTGGTATGATTTGAATATCCACTACAACGGCAAAATTCCACATAGAAGTTTTCAGGGAAAGATCCCAAGAGATATTTCCTTATCACAGGTATTGAACGCCTTGGAAAAAATGGAAGTCAATTTTGAAATAAAGGACAAAATATTGATTGTGTCACCTTAAACAAAACATAAGAACTTTTTTCAACAAAACCGCCCCGGTGTGGAAGACCAGGGCGGCAAATTGTTGGATCAATAAAAAAGCGACAAACGATAGGCCACATGTATTATTTAACCCAAAACTGCTACAAAAGTATGCAAAAACATGCTCTGTGTACCTGTTTCTCCTTAAGAAGGCACAGGTACATCACTAAAACGCTGTTAGTGATGAAATTAACTGTTATACTGATGATTGCTTTTATGCTGAATGCCAGCGCGAAGGGCATTTCGCAAACGATCACTTTTGAGGGCAAAAATGTCCCCTTAGAAAAGGTCTTCAGCGCTGTTGAAAAACAGAATGACCTATTCTTTTTCTACGATACGGAATTGCTGAAACTGGCAAAACCTGTTAACATTAAGGCTAGCCGTGAGCCCATCCAGCAATTCCTGGAAAGACTCTTTAAGGATCAGCCTTTAAACTATTCAATCGAACAAAAACTGATTGTCATCACCCGCAAGAAAGCGACTCTTCCGCCAACTGTATCAGAACAGTTGGAGACTGAGGAGGTCGCGCCGCCAATTTTGGTACGGGGTAGGGTTACTAATGAAAACGGTGAGCCTGTTACTGCCTCCGTGACCATTAAAGGATCAAACGCCGGTACTACAACAAACGCTGATGGTTACTTCGAATTACAGGTGCCTTCAGAGCAATCTGTATTGGTAATAAGCGGTGTTGGAATCGAGGACAGAGAAGTAAGTGTGGCCAACTATACGGGTGGGCAATTGAGCATATCTGTAGCTACCAGGGCAACAGAAGAGTTGGAAGCGGTGGTAACGGGTTATACTTCTCAGCGTAAGAAAGATATTATCGGATCGGTTGCGGTAGTAGATGTGGCTACACTTAAATCTATTCCTGCCGGTTCTGCATTGCAGGCCTTACAGGGACAGGCATCAGGTGTAAATATTATTGCCTCAGGCTCTCCCGGCCATCAAAGTAATATCAGGATTCGTGGTATCACTTCATTGGAAAATACCAATCCACTTGTGCTGATTGATGGTGTGCAGGGTAATATCAATGATATCCCCGGTGATGATGTGGAGTCTATCCAGGTATTAAAAGATGCCGGTGCTGCCGCTATTTACGGTGTGCGTGGCGCTAATGGTGTTATCGTTATTACTACCAAGAAAGGAAAATCGGGCAGGGCGCAAACTACTTATGACGCTTACTATGGCGTACAAACTCCCATAATGAGAGATCAGGACATGATGACTCCCAGGGAGTATGCTGAAACATATAACAAACTTCGTCCTACTGACAGTCCCTATTTAAACGGTCTTCCTGAGTATTCATGGAGAGGACCTACAGGCTCTGGTATTGGTTATGGTACTGCGAGTGCAGGTGATCCTGCCATAGACCCTTCTAAGTATTACCTTGATATATCTAATCCGGTTAATAATTATCTTATTCAGAAATTAAACTGGGATGGTAAAGGAACCGACTGGTTGGATGAGATATTTGATCCAGCCCCAATGATGAATCATAACATTTCTACCAGTGGTGGAAATGACAGGGCTACTTATATGCTCTCTATGGGGTATATGAACCAACAGGGTACCCTGCTGAATACTTATATGAAGAGATATTCAGTACGTGCCAATACACAATTTAAACTGAGAGATAATATCCGTATAGGTGAGAATCTTTATTTCATGTATCGTGATAATCCTCAGGAAAACCCTAATCACCCTTATTTAGCTATTAATGCTGCACGTGGTAACCTCACTCAGATTCCCGTATATGATATTATGGGCAATTATGGTGGTGGTTATGCCGGTTCACCTTTATTTGGATTTGCAGGTAATCCTTATGCCATGCGCGTTGGAGCAGCCAATAACAGGAGCCGCGAAGTGGCGGTAACTGGTAATGTGTTTGCTGAAATTGATTTCTTTAAGGATCTGACTTTCAGAACCAGCTTTGGCGGAAACGTGAATAACTTTTACCGCCAAAACTACACTCCACCCCAATACTGGCATGGTGAACAATTTCAAAACAGAAATCAGTTGGAGGAAAATAGCGGATATAGTGCGCTAACCATGTGGACCAACACATTGACCTATAAAAAAACCTTTGGCAACCACAGTTTTACTGCACTGGCTGGTACAGAAGCGATCAATATGACTGGTCGTAGTCAAACAGGCAGCAGGCAGGGATTTGCGTTTGAGAACTATAATCTCCTGGTGCTGGGCTTCGGACAATTCAATTTTAACAATGGAAGTAGTGCGCAGGACGATGCTTTCTATTCTGTGTTTGGACGGGTGGATTATTCTTACGATGACAGGTATTTGTTAGGTTTAACACTACGTAGAGATGGATCATCAAGATTTGGTGTGAATACAAGGTTTGGTACATTCCCCTCTGTTACTGCCGGTTGGAGAGTAAGCAGTGAGAAGTTTATGCAGAATGTTTACTGGATCAACGATCTTAAACTGAGAGCCAGCTATGGTATATTGGGAAATGCTAATAACGTTACAAGCACTAACGCTGCCACTTTTTATACTCAGGCGCTTAACTCTTCTTATTATGACATCAACGGTACAAGTACAAGCGCTGTGTTGGGGTACCGTCCTAATAATATCGGAAACCCTGGCGCACAATGGGAGAAAAATATCGTTACCAATATAGGTATTGACGCGACTTTGTTCAATAATAAACTGGACTTCTCTGTTGATTTCTTTGAAAAGAAAATTTCAGGATTATTATTCCCTATGGGGCTGCCTTCAAGTATTATAGGTACTGCCCAGGCTCCTGTTGTTAATATAGGAGATATTAAAAACACAGGGGTTGACATCACTGCTACCTATCATGCCAGGTTTGGCAATGATATGCGCCTTGATATCGGAGCAAACTTTACCACCTATAAAAATATGATTGTCTATCTTCCTGGCTCTGCGGGATATATTGATCCACCCTGGACTCCCAGCAATAGCGTGCGTAACCAGGTTGGACATCCAGTTGGTTCGTTCTTCGGATATGATATAGTAGGACTGTTCCAGGATGCCGGAGATGTAAGCAGATCACCAACACAGGCTGATGCTGCTCCGGGTAGATTTAAATACAGGGATGTAAATGGTGATGGTGCAATTACTCCTGATGACCGTACATTTATCGGTAATCCTAATCCTGATTTTGTATATGGATTTAACCTCGGTTTTTCATATAAAAAATTCGATCTGTCGGCAGTATTCTATGGCTCACAGGGTAATGATATTTGGAGCGAAACGCGCAAGTGGACCGATTTACCTTATGGTAGTGGAAGTAACTTTAGCAGAAGAGTACTTGACGCATGGACTCCTCAGAATACCAAC
>CAZSFY010000044.1:0-23853 GCA_964606315.1 uncultured Chitinophagaceae bacterium
GATTACTTTACTTTTGGTAAAACCGGGAGCGCAAAGTTAATTGTTTAATAATCATGGTTTATAGGAAATTAGCAGCAGACCAACTGTTTACGGGAAGAGAAATACTAGGAAGGGAATGGGTATTGGTATGCGACGAAAAGGGAACAGTTACGGATATTATCCGCGAACAAGAAGCGGGTGAAGATATCATCAGGTATCCAGGAATGCTGTCACCCGGATTTATTAACTGCCATTGCCACCTTGAGCTTTCGCACATGAAAGGCAAAATTGCAAAAGGGACGGGAATGGTAGGGTTTCTTTTATCCGTTATGGACGACCGTTCAGCTTCCGATGAAGAAATACTGCAAGCCATGCAGTATGGTGAGGAAGAAATGAAAAGGAATGGTATTGTGGCGGTAGGAGATATCTGTAATACTGTTTTTTCTATCCCTGTTAAACAGTCGTCGTCACTCCGCTATCATAATTTTATTGAAGCTACTGGTTTTATTGATGCTTCTGCCCAAACACGATTTGATACCTCGCTGAACATATATAAACAATTTAAACAAACGGGCGCTCCTGTATCTGTCGTACCACATGCGCCTTATTCAGTTTCACCCGCATTGTTTACGCTCATTAATGATTTTAATGCAGACAGTCTCCTTACTATTCACAACCAGGAGAGCGAAGATGAAGAGTTGTTCTTCAGAAAAGGAGAAGGGAATTTCAGCAATTTGTTTGCCCGACTAGGTATTAATATTGATCATTTTAAGGGAACAAACTCCAGTAGTCTGCAGGCATTTCTGCAATATATTTCAGCCGATCGTTCCTTAATACTGGTGCATAATGTTTTTACTACTGAAGAAGACATACGGTTAGCTATCAACCATATCAAACAATTATACTGGTGTTTATGTCCGAATGCTAACATGTATATTAATGGTACACTGCCTCCTGTTAAACAATTGATACAATCAGGTGCAAAAATTGTTTTGGGAACGGATAGTCTGGCTTCGAATGATGAATTAAGTATCTGGTCGGAGATAAATATTTTGCAAAAGCATTTTCCTTTTCTATCAATGACAGAATTATTGCAATGGGCAACGCTTAATGGGGCAGAGGCGCTGAATATCAGTGAGGAATTTGGAAGTTTTGATAAAGGAAAAACGCCGGGAGTAATACATATTAATCAGGAAAAAATAACAAGGATCATTTGAATCTGGCTCAGTTGGTGTAGATATATCTACAACGTGACTCACTTCATTCAGTAGTATCAGGATAAAACTGTTTCGAGTACCGGTAGTGTTTTAAGTGTACCGAAATCCTGTATATGCAGCGCATAAAAATTTTCATAGGCATGCAGTAAAATTCTTCGGGTTTCTTTATTGAGTTTGATGTCTTCTAATTCAGAAGGGTACATGGTTTTTAATAATTCGGATGTTATGGCGCTATGTTCTTTTTCGAGGTAAAAACTATGTGTCGGCCTTTCAGGAAGAAATTCTCCTTCCTGGAGGTCGAAATAAATATTGGTGGGTGAATATTTGTTATCGGGACGAAATCCATAGAATGAGCTAAGATGCAAGGCAAAATATAAAGGAAAATTAGCGAGTACTGTATTTTTCGCCTTATCCAGGTGAACTAAAGCGTCTTCCAAAAAATAATACAGATTGGGATTGCCTTCGGGTTGTTTTAAAGTGCGTTGCAGCAGTTCTATAATAAACAATGCTACGGCATTGGTAAACACGTTAAAAAATATATGATCATATACCACGGCCCATTTAAATTCTTTGATACGCTGGAGATTTTTAAGCTCATGGTGATAAACAACGAGATCGAGGATGGCCGTGGGCTGAAAAAGATTAGCTTTTCCCGGTCCTTTCTTAGAGGAACTTCTGACGCCGTTCACCAGGTAAGATTGCAATCCGAATAACTCTGTGTAGATGCTGGCAATAATACTGGTTTCGCCATAGCGTACTACTTTTACTACAATGCCTTTGGTTTTATGCGTAACCACTCATCAAAGGTAAGCCTTCCCTATCTTTGCGCCTTTATCATTCAATTAGTAGCCCATGTGGGAAAGATTAGCGCTCTTCATACTCCGGTTTCGCTGGCCCCTTTTAATACTTGTTCTGGCTATTACGGCTTTTATGGGATGGCGTGCTTCCAAAGTGCAACTCAGTTATGAATTTACGAATGCGATACCAACCGATAACCCCCGCTTCCTGGATTACCAGCAATTTAAACAGCAGTTTGGAGAAGATGGCAACTTACTGGTGATAGGTTTTAGCACAGATTCGTTATTCCAGGAAAACATTTTTAACGACTATGCTGATCTTTCTCAAAAACTACAAAACCATCCTCATGTAGTGGGCGTGCTGAGTATTCCTGCAGCTATTAATCTGCTGAAGGATACAGCTTCAGAGAAATTGCAGGCTGTGCCTTTGTTTCCACGCCGGCATCTTACACAGACCGAACTGGATAGTGCGAGGAATATTTTTTTCGGATTAAAATTTTACCAGGGACTGTTATATAATGCCGAAACCAATACCTATCTGATGGGTATAAGCATCGACAAACAGGTGTTGAACAGTAAGAAAAGAAATGAAGTGGTTCCCGAGATTGTGAATACCGCTGCTGAATTTGGTAATAAACATTCACTGGAAATGCATTATAGCGGATTGCCGCTGATCCGTACAAATATGGCAACCAGAGTAGCCGATGAAATGAAATGGTTTTTGTTTGGTTCCGTTGTGTTATCGGCTGTTATATTGCTTATTTTCTTCAGGAGTGTGAGCGCAATGCTGCTCTCCCTGTTTGTTGTAGTATGCGGAGTGGTGTGGAGTTTGGGTACGATGGATTTGTTTGGATTCAAGATCACTATATTGAATGCGCTTATTCCGCCATTAATAGTAGTTATAGGTATTCCTAACTGTATTTACTTTTTAAATAAATATCATAGCGCTTTTAAGGAAACACCTGAACATCCTCAGCGGCAGCATAATGCACTGGTGCTTATGATCAGTAAAATGGGGATTGTAACATTGTTTTGTAATATAGCAGCAGCTATTGGGTTTGCTGTTTTTGCTCTGACTAAAAGTGCCATCCTGAAGCAGTTCGGCATCGTTGCCGGTATTAATATTTTTGCGCTCTTTTTTATATCGCTGATCGTTATTCCCGCTGCGCTTAGCTTAATGGCGCCTCCTAAACCCAGACATACAAAATATCTGGATAATAAATGGATGCTGTCAATACTTGACAGGATAGAAAGATGGTCACTTAATCACCGCAGACTGATTTATGCGCTTACAGTTACTATCGTGATTATTTCCATTGCCGGAATGTTCAGACTGAAATCCGAGGGATTTATTGTAGATGATCTTCCCAAAACAGATAAGATATATACTGATCTGAAGTTTTTTGAAAAGCATTTTAAGGGTGTAATGCCGTTGGAGATTGTAGTGGATACTAAGAGAAAAAATGGTTTACGTAGCAATCCGTTAAAAACATTTGAAAAAATAGATGAGTTAGCGGTATTCATCGATTCGATGCCGGTAATGAATCGTCCGCTTTCTATTGTAGAAGGATTAAAGTTTGCACGCCAGGCTTATTACGATGGCGACAGCAGCAGTTATGATTTACCCAACTCTTTTGATATTGCCTTTCTTGCGCAATATTTAAATGCCAGGTCTTCCGACAGTACTTCAGATAACACTTTTAATAAGTTGTTGCTTAGTTTTATGGATAGCACAAGAAGAAGCGCCCGCGTTAGCGCCAATATGGCTGATATTGGTAGTAAAGAGCTTGCGGGAATGCTTGACGTGATCGATGCCAAAAGCCGGCAAATTTTCGACACAGCATCTTATAAGGTTACTTTAACCGGCACAAGTGTAACTTTTCTTGAGGGAATGGCATTTATCATTAATGGTTTGAAGGAAAGTATAATGTGGGCATTTTTATTGATTGCGCTTTGTATGTTATACCTGTTTAAATCTTTCAGAATATTGATCTGTTCACTTATTCCCAATGTCATTCCGCTTATTATTACTGCAGGTATTATGGGATGGGCAGGTGTCAGGATAAAGCCTTCAACTGTATTGGTATTTTCTGTAGCGCTTGGTATTGCTATTGATATTACTATCCGCTTCCTGGTTAACTATAAACAGGAGTTGAAAGCAAGTTCCAAATCCTCAATAGACATTGTTGTTGATACTATTCATAAAACAGGAATAAGTATCATTTATACTTCTCTTGTATTGATTGCAGGTTTTGTCATATTCTGCTTCAGCGGATTTGGAGGCACACAGGCATTAGGATGGCTCACATCACTCACGCTGGTGATGGCCACTTTTACTAATCTTGTATTTCTTCCCGCGCTGTTATTATCGACCAGTAGGAAAAACCAGTTGTAGTTAATTAAGCACCTCGCTTAGCTTGCGGGATAATGCTTCGCCGCGCAGAGATTCTGCTATGATGATGCCATCGGGATCAATCAATACATTATAAGGAATACCCTGGAAATTGAATATATCAACTGATTTAGAATTCCAGAAAGCCAGATCGCTGATATGTGTCCAGGTGAGATTATCTTTTTCGATTGCTTCCAGCCATTTGTCCCTATCCTTATCAAGCGATACGCCAAGTATGGTGAAGTTTTTATTTTTGAATTGATTGTATGCTTTAACCACAGCAGGATTTTCCATCCGGCAGGGTCCGCACCAACTGGCCCAGAAATCTACCAATACATATTTGCCTTTGAATGAAGCGATAGAAACTTCTTTGCCGTTTACATCGGGCATAGACATTTCAGGAGCCGGTTTGCCGATCCATGATGTACCTACCAACTGGTCAGTCTGGGCTTCCATTTGAAGTTGTGCCTCCTTTAACTGGTTTTTTAAATATTGAAGGCTGGGATCTGAGGGGTGTTTGGCAATAACAGCATTTAAGGTGGAGTCATATTCCTCGGTATTTAATGTTCTTGAAGCCAGACCGAGTGCAAAAGCAGCAGAAATAGGATTTTTAGCTTTAATAACTGTTTGCTTTAGATAGTTATTAAGGTCATTGAAATATTGATTCTTTTGTTCAGTACCGGCAATGATGGCGCTGTCAGAAGATCCTGTTTCTTTAAGACTGTCCAAACTTCTCAGCGATGTACCGACAAGTATACTTTTTTCGCTGAATCCAAATATAAAATCATGGATCTCCTGGCTGGCAGAAGAACCAGAAACCGAATAGAAATCTTCTTTATTAGTCAGATCAAAATCCAGTTTGATTTTTCCTGCATCATTAACAAAAGGGAGCATCGGCCCATTTTCGATAGCCACTTCGTAAAGTGACTGTTTAGGAGCTTTTGCACTTAAATTGTAATGTGGATTTTTGGCGCTTACGTATGTGCTATCCAGTTGAATGGGTTGGGCATCGCCACCGAACGGAACTTCCAACAAAACAAGTTTGAGAGAATCTGTTGTGAACAATCCGGGAAACTGGGCCATCGTGCTCTCAAAGTTTTTTATTTCACCTTCAACTTCCACCTTCGTTCCTCTTTGATTTTCCTGGCAGGATAATGCGGTGATCATTATCACAAGAGCAAATAATTTTATGACGTTTTGCATTGCAGCTTTATTTTAATTTTTGCGTTAATATTTCTGTGGTAAGCTTTGGATCAGCTTTTCCTTTTGATATTTTTTTTACTTCTCCTACAAATAATCCGATTAATCCTTTTTTGCCTTTACGATATTCATTCACTTTATCGGGCATTTTATTCAATACTGTTTCCACCCAGTTGGCGATATCATCGGCACCGGCATCCTGTATAAGATTTTTTTCTGTAGCGATCTGGATCGCCGTCTTACCGGGATCTTTTATCAGCGAAGAAAAAATTACAGAGGATGCTGTAGAGAAATTCACTTTTCCTTCGTCTGTTAAAGCAATTAGCTCGGCGATCTGTTGTGGTGTAAGCTGAAAAGCTATTATGTTAATGCCTTGCTGGTTTAAATAGGATTTTATTGGTCCGAGCATCCAATTGGCAGCAGCTTTATAGTTGGTAGTAAACTGAATAACTTTTTCGTAATAATCAGCAAACTCGATTTCTTCGGATATCACACCCGCATCATACTCCGATAAAGCATATTGACGGGTATAGTGAATAACACGTTGCTCGGGAAGAGCAGGCAATGTACTGTTTATACTATTGATGCGTTCTTCTGTTACTACAAAAGGTACGAGATCGGGATCGGGGAAATAGCGGTAATCGTTGGCCTCTTCTTTTGTACGAAGCGCGAAAGTGGTTCCTGTGTTGGCATCAAAACTCCTGGTTTGCTGCATCACTTTGTCGCCATACTCGAGAATTTTGATCAGCCGCTCCGATTCAAATTCAATAGCGCGTTTCACATTACGGATGGAGTTAAGATTTTTTACTTCCACCTTAGTCCCCAGTTTTTGTTCACCTTTTAACCGTACCGATATATTGGCGTCGCAACGCATACTGCCTTCCTCCATGTTACCGTCACAAACCTTCAGGTATCTAAGTATTTTTCTTAACTCTGTTAGATAAGCATACGCTTCATCACCGCTCGACAAACAGGGTTCTGTTACTATTTCAACCAGCGCTACCCCGGCCCTGTTATAATCCAGACAGGTGGCTTTATCATCCACATCATGAATACTTTTGCCGGCATCCTCTTCGAGATGTATCCTGTTTAATTCAACATTCTTTTTGTTATCACCCACTTTAATAGGAACATATCCGCCTACACATACTGGTGTGGTATGTTGCGATATCTGGTAGCCCTTGGGCAGATCGGGATAAAAATAGTTCTTGCGGGCAAAGTAGTTGTGGCGGGTGATGTTTGAGTGACAGGCAAGTCCCAGTTTGACGGCATATTCCACAGCCTTTTTATTGAGCATCGGTAAAGTACCGGGATGTGCCAGCACTATGGGAGAAATATTAGAATTAGGTCGGCTTCCAAAAACGGCGCTGTCGCCACTGAATAACTTGCTGGCAGTCAGCAGTTGGGCGTGAACCTCCAGGCCAATAACCGTTTCGTAAACCTTCTCCAATTGTCAAACTTTTAGTCGACAAAAGTACCAAAAAAGAGCTTATGGTAAGGGGAATGATACGTTGTAAAAAAAAGAAGCTGTGTTAATTATCAACACAGCTTCCCGGTCAACCACCATAAATATTTTATAGTTCTGCTGTATTTAATTTTTTAGGGACCTTGACGGTAATATTCTTTGTTTTTCCGTCTCTTTTCAGTTGCACGTCTAAATTGTATTTGTCTTTGGCTTCTCTGGAAACGCGGGCAAGTTCTTCGGCACTGTTCACTTCTTTTCCGTCGAAGTGGGTGATCAGGTCATTGGCTTTTATACCTGATGTTTCGGCTGCTGAACCTGGCTCTACTTCCAGTACTTTTACTCCCTTACCGTCTTCGGTATCCTGGGCTTTTATACCCAAACGTGGTTTTGATGTTCTGAATTTAAAAATCTTACCTAATTCATCGTTGTCAAAATTAAGGTCCCTGTCACGGAAAAAATTGCCGTCAGGATAAAAAGGTACACCTGGAATTCCCTGAACGTCGGGCTGTGGTGACGGACGTTTACCTAGTATTACTGTCGCTTTATGTTCTTTCTTATCTCTTTTATAAACAATATTCACTTTATCATCAGGTTTGAGTTTGCTGATGATAGCAATAACCTGCTCGTGATCAAAAACAGGTTCATCATTTATTTTGGTAATGATATCACCTACTTTTAATCCTGCTTTTTCAGCAGCGCTATTATTTGATACATTGGTAATTTTTGCGCCAGCAGTAGAACCTTCTGTCGCCACACCCAGGAAAGGTCTGTTATCGTCAGTGATGCGGTCACCTCTGCGAAAAGCAGTAACACCACTGCCATCCAAACTAAAATGACGGGGAGATCTTAAATTGACAGACACTATATTATCTACATACTCTTTCAGCGGTTTACCATCAATAAAAACCTCGTCATCGCGTATTTCCAATACTACTTTGGCATCCTTATCGCCATCTTTGCGTTTGATGATGATCTCGTCATATTCCCCTAATTTTTTATTCTCTTCTTTGTCCTTATTGACTTGAGCGAATGTTCCGACAATTGATGTAATAAAAACTGTCGTTAGAATAATAACTTTTTTCATCACTGTATTTTTTGATTTTTATTTTATCAACTGTCAACTATCCACTGCCCTCTGTCCGCTGAATAAATCTACGTCAAGTTTCGTACATCAAATATAGAAAAAATAATCAAATACGAAACTTTTCGGAAATGTTAAATTGATAACGTGTTGTGGTCATTTGTTAGCAGGCCATCCGGTTCGGATTTTTCGATAGCACCACACTTTAAATTGAAGATATTTTTTAGAGCAGGCTTTTTACCTTTTCAATTACCTGTTTCAGGTTAGAGGCGTCCAGGCCGCCGGCGGTAGCCAGGGTTTTTTGTCCGCCGCCACCGCCTTTTATCAGCGGAGAAATATGCTCTTTGATAATTTTTCCGGCATCCAGTTGTTTTGCTGCGGCTACCGTATCGGCGATGCCGATGGCTACAAAGGGTTTGCCTCCTATATTGGCGCAAACCACTGCTACATAATCATTCAGACTGTTTTTCAGGTCAAAACAGAGTTTTTTCAGTCCATCGGGATTAGACACTTCCACAATATCTCCTACGAACGTAATACCATTGATGATCTCATCGGTTTTTAATAATTCGTTCCGTACCTGTACGAGGTGGCGGGCTTCCAGTCCGTCGACTTTTTTCTGCAGGGCATTTTTTTCTTCTAATAATTTTTCGATCGACTTCAGCGGATCGCGTGTTTTCAGCAGCTCGTTGATCTGTTTATATTGGCTAACACGTTCAGCGAAGTAATGCATGGCTTTGGCGCCGGTAACAGCTTCTATTCTTCTGACACCTGCGGCTACGGCTGATTCACTAATAATCGCCAGCACACCAATCATACCGGTATGCAACACATGTGTACCGCCGCATAACTCTACTGAATAATTGGGATCTGCAACCACTACGCGAACAGTATCGCCATATTTTTCACCAAACAATGCCATAGCACCCATTTTAAGCGCTTCTTCCTTAGGCATTTCTTTAATGATAACCGGTATGTTTTCTCTTATTTTTTCATTCACAAGAATTTCAACTGCCCGAATTTCTTCATCGGTCATCTTTGAAAAATGAGAAAAATCGAATCGTAATATATCAGATGAAACGAGTGATCCCTTTTGTGTGACATGATTGCCGAGTACTTTACGCAAAGCTGCATGCAACAGGTGGGTAGCCGTATGATTATAAGTGATGTTTAATCTCTTTTCAAAATCTACAGCTGCTACAACCGGCTGTTCTATATTTTCCGGTAACCTGTTGGTAAAATGTACGATCAGGTCGTTTTCTTTCTTCGTATCAAGAACTTCAATTCTTTCTTCACCAAATGTAAGTGTGCCGGTATCTCCAATCTGTCCGCCACTTTCAGCATAAAAAGGCGTGGCTTCCAATACGAGTTGATATTGCTCCTTACCTTTTACGGTTACCTTTCTGTATTTTGATACTGCTGTTGTGATAAGCAGATCATTATAGCCAACAAAATTTGTTCTATTATTTTCTTCCAACACTATCCAGTCGCCGGTGTCAATAGAAGTAGCCGCGCGACTCCTGTCTTTTTGCTCTGCTAATGATTTTTGAAAACCGGCCATATCCACATCAAAGCCTTTTTCCCTGGCCATCAACAGCGTAAGATCTATAGGAAAACCATAAGTGTCGAAGAGCGTAAAAGCAAAATCACCTGATATGATTTTTGATTCAAGGTCACTGATATGCTGCTCAAAGTAACTGATACCTTTGGCAAGCGTACGCATAAATGCTTCTTCTTCTTCCTTTACCACTCTTGTAACAAATTCAAGCTGACTCTGCAGTTCGGGAAACACATTGCTGAATTGTTTGGCAATCACAGGAACCAGCAGGTATAACAAAGGCTGACGATAATCAAGGGCTGAATAATAATAACGTACGGCTCTGCGCAGTATTCTCCTGATCACGTATCCCGCTCCGGTGTTGGAAGGAAGCTGTCCATCAGCAATAGTAAAAGAGATAGCGCGAATATGGTCGGCAATTACCCGAAAGGCAATATCCTGCTTACTGTCACCGAAATGATATTTGACACCGGTTAGTTTTTCAGTCTCATTAATAGTACCGGTAAAAACATCTGTATCGTAATTGCTTTGTTTGTTTTGCAGTACCCTTACCAATCTTTCAAAGCCCATTCCCGTGTCCACATGTCGCGCGGGTAATAACTCCAGGCTACCGTCTTTTAAACGGTTGAATTGCATAAATACGTTGTTCCATATTTCAATGACCTGCGGATGGTCTTTGTTCACTAATGTTTTTCCGTCGATAGCTTTTCTTTCTTCGTCGGCGCGGCAATCAACATGAATTTCGGAGCATGGGCCACAGGGACCGGTATCTCCCATTTCCCAGAAGTTGTCCTTTTTATTTCCTTTCAGTATCCGGTCTTCTGCGATATATTTTTTCCATTCATTATAGGCTTCCTCATCAAACGGCAACTTTTCTTTTTCATCGCCTTCAAAAATGGTTACATATAGCCTGTTCTTTTCAATTTTATACACTTCGGTAAGCAGTTCCCAACTCCAGGCAATGGCCTCTTTTTTAAAATAATCGCCAAAGCTCCAGTTGCCCAGCATTTCGAACATCGTATGGTGGTAGGTATCAACGCCTACTTCTTCGAGATCATTATGTTTTCCGCTTACGCGAAGGCATTTTTGCGTATCGGCAACCCGAAGATGGGCCGGTTTTTTGTTACCCAGGAAGTAGTCCTTGAACTGGTTCATTCCGGCATTGGTGAACATCAGCGTGGGGTCATTTTTGACAACAATCGGCGCAGAGGGCACGATAGTATGCCCCTTTGAGCGAAAAAAATCGAGGAATTGCTGACGTATCTCTGCGCTTGTTCTCATAAATTAATTATTTTGCCAGATCGGAGGCTGGCAAAATTAAGGAATTGTATTTGTGGCCCTAATGATGGCATGAAAAAAGTAAAGTACTTCTATAACACCAATTCATTACGTTATGAAAAGCTTGAAACCCCTTTAAGGGTAAAGCTTTTACGTGTATTAGGGTTTATTTCTGCCGCTATTGTCACTGCTTTTATCATTGTTTCCATTGCGTACCGCTACTTTCCTTCCGCTAATGAAAAGCGTTTACAACAACAAAACGAGGCACTCGCAGAGAATTTTCTGGTCCTGGAAGAAAAGGCTAAAAAGCTGTCCGACAAACTTACGCATCTTGAGCAACGCGATAATGACGTGTACAGGGCTATTTTTGAGGCCAGTCCAGTTCCCGACAGCGCACGGTTAGCCGAAATAGAACAGCAAAAAGAGGTAAAACTGGTGATGAGCATGAAGCGGTTCGAACTGGAAGCGTCTATCGTTAAAACCCTTGAAAACCTGGAAAGAAGAATGACTTTCCAGGACAAATCCTACGACCAGATCAATGAATTCATTAAAAACAAGGAACAACTGCTGGCCTGCACACCGGCCATTCAGCCGGTAAGTAATGCTGATCTTAAGAGAGTGGCTTCTGGTTTTGGTTATCGCATTGACCCTATCTATAAAACACCACGTTTTCATGCCGGACTGGATTTTACCGCTCCGCAGGGGACGCCTATTTATGCAACTGCCAATGGTGTTGTCAAAATAGCAGGTAATAAAGGCAATGGTTATGGCAATTATGTGGTCATCAATCATGGTTATGGCTATGAAACACTTTATGGTCATATGTATAAGGTAAAGGCTAAGGTGGGCGATAAGGTAACCAGGGGAGAAGTGATTGGCTACGTGGGTAATACCGGTAAATCGACAGGTCCGCATTGCCATTACGAAGTACATAAATACGGACAGCGTCTTGATCCTGTGTACTTTTTTTATAACGATCTTACTCCCGAACAGTTTGACCTTATCATCAAGTTGGCTGCTGCCAGCAACCAAAGCTTTGATTAAGGGAAGCTGCTATCTTTCGCACACCTTTTTATTTAAGGCGACATGGGGAAATATGAATGTGCAGATGTAAATTTGCCCTCATGTTTAACCCACCGGATATATTAAGCCTTGCTTATAATCAACCTTTAATGCAGGACGAGTTGGTGCTACTTAATGAGCGTGAACAGAATATTCCCGGTTCAGTTAAATATTCTATTAAACGATATCAGCGTAATCCTCAAATGAACATGGAGGATATGGGTATGCTGGTATACCATTACAAGAAGGAGAAGCCCAAACAAAATTATCTCGAGCTGAAGTTTTGTATAACCGGCAATGGTTATTGTAATCAGAAACTCGATCAATGCAATAACTGCAAAAACAACCTGTTTAAAAACTGCCAGAAAAAAACCGCAACAATTGATGTATTAAGTTTTCAGTTTGCGGATGTACATCTTGCCCAGTTTGGTAAAATAAGTAAACCGGATAATACACTTGCCGATGATATTCTCAACTTTCGCCATCCGTCTTCTTTTTCCAAGATAATGAACATTTGCAGCAGGAGCTCCATGGTACTGGAGGCTTTGCTGAATCATACTTACACTGATAGCCTGGAAAATATTTATATCAACGCCCAAACGCAAATGCTGTTGTTATACAGTTTGGAATGTATGCTGGGTGAGAGGGATATAGAAGGTTTTCAGTGTAAATTCTTATCCAATGAAATTGACAGGGAAAAAATTGTACGCGCCAGAGAAATACTGCTTCAACATATTGGTGAGCCTATCACTATTAAAGAGCTGAGCCGTAAAGTAGCCATTAATGAATGTTACCTGAAAAAAGGATTTAAGGAATTATTCGGCACAACCATTTTTGATTTTTATCAGAGTCAGCGTATGGAGCACGCCAGGTATCTTTTATATGAAAAAGGATTAAGTGTGACAGAAGTCTCTATGATGCTGGGCTATTCTTCTATCTCTCATTTTTCTACTGCATTTAAAAAGCATACCGGACTAAAGCCTTGTGAACTATTGTTCCATTCTTAGTCGAAAATTTTTATCTAACTAGCGAAGGCATTCAGCCAAACTCTCTTTCGCCGCTTCAATAGTGATATCAATATCTTCGTATGTTAATGCATTGCTGAGAAACCAGGTTTCAAATGCAGAAGGCGGAAGATAAATCCCTCTTTTAAGCATGGCATGAAAGAACTTATTGAAGAAGGCATTGTCTGCATCTGCAGCATCCCCGAAATTCCTGACAGGGTATTCACTGAAATGCAAACTGATCATTGAGCCGATATAATTTATTTTATAATGGCGCTCAAGTTCTCCTGATGTTAATGGTTCGGAGTGAAACGAAAAGCCGGCATCCTGCAATACGCCATGCAATTTTGTTTCGAGATAGGTTGTCTTTTTATCCAGTTCTTCGTAAATCGATGGATTTTCTTTAAGTGTTTTCAACAATGTATAACCGGCTATCATAGCTATGGGGTTGCCGCTTAAAGTTCCCGCCTGGTAAACTTTTCCTAATGGCGCTATCTGCGACATGATCTCTTTTTTTCCTCCGAATGCACCGACAGGCATTCCACCGCCTATCACTTTTCCGAATGTTACCAGATCAGCATCAATCCGCAGTCTTTCCTGCGCACCGCCGGGAGCGAGACGAAAACCAGTCATTACTTCATCAAAGATCAATACGATCCCTTCGAGGGTACATAATTCACGAAGTCCCTCGAGAAAACCGTATTGGGGGAGAATACATCCCATATTACCCGCAACGGGTTCAATAATGATAGCCGCTATCTGGTCCTTATGTGCAGCTACTAAAGCGCGAACAGCTTCGAGATCATTATACGGCGCTGTGAGTGTATCATTTGCTACGGCACTCGTAACACCGGGAACCGATTGAATATTGAGTGTGGCAACGCCACTGCCTGCTTTTACTAAAAAAGAATCGGCATGCCCATGATAGCAGCCTTCAAACTTGATGAATTTGTTTCTGCCGGTATATCCTCTGGCTAACCTGATTGCACTCATGCAAGCTTCGGTACCACTATTCACCATTCTTACAAGATCTATATTGGGAGCCATAGATTTTATTAATTCGGCCACTTCAATTTCAATTGTAGTGGGAGCGCCGAATGAAGTGGAATCTTCTACTTTGGCTTTTATTGCTTCTACAAGAGGCTCGTAAGCATGTCCCAAGATCATTGGGCCCCATGAATTGATATAGTCAATATATTTTTTACCCTCTTCGTCATACAGATAAGCACCCTTTGCTTTTTTAATAAAAACGGGTGTGCCACCAACGCTTTTGAACGCCCGAACAGGTGAGTTTACTCCGCCGGGAATACTTAATGCTGCCCTTGAAAACAATTCAGAATTGCTACTCATGACAATAATTTTACTGCGGTTTTAGCAAAATAAGTGGCGATTAGATCGGCTCCGGCCCTTTTTATAGAAGTCAGCACTTCTATAATAGCTTTTTCTTCGTTTAGCCATCCCATTTTTGCAGCGGCTTTGATCATGGCATATTCTCCACTTACATGATAGGCACTAACGGGCACGTTTACACTATCTTTTATTTCGCGGATAATATCGAGATAAGCATGAGCGGGTTTTACCATAACAATATCTGCGCCTTCATTTATATCCATCAGTGTTTCTTTTACAGCCTCTTTCCTGTTGGCAAAATTCATTTGATAAGTTTTTTTATCACCAAAGCCGGGAGCGCTATCCAGCGCATCACGAAACGGTCCGTAAAAACAGGAAGCATATTTGGCGCTGTAACTCATGATGCCGGTTTTGGTAAAACCGTTTTCTTCGAGTGCAGTTCTGATAGCGAGGATGCGTCCGTCCATCATATCACTAGGTGCAACAAAATCGGCTCCGGCCCTAGCGTGACTTACACTCATCTTTGCCAAAACATCTACAGTAACATCATTAACGATGTCTGTACCTTCAACAATTCCATCGTGGCCATAAGAAGAAAAAGGATCAAGTGCTACGTCGGTCATTACTACCATTCCGGGTTCGGCATCCTTTACTGCTTTTATAGCGCGTTGCATCAATCCATTTTCATTAAGAGCTTCCGTACCTTTATTATCTTTCAGTTCATCTTCACATTTGATAAATAATAGAACCGATTTAATGCCCATCTGCCATAACTCTTTGATCTCTGTTTTCAGCAGGTCGAGGCTCATGCGGAAATAGCCGGGCATAGAAGAGATTTCTTCCTTTATATTTTTACCTTCAATAACAAACAAAGGCGCTATGAAATCATTTGGCGATAATATTGTTTCTGCAACGAGATCCCTGATGGCGGGAGAATTTCTTAATATCCTGTTTCTGTATAACATATTATCTGCATTATTTTCTTTTGAAGAATAAAATTAAACCCAGTTTCTGGGTTTGAGATATGCTAATAGTTCTGCCTCTTTGCTTCCGGGAGCGGGATGGTGATCATACTCCCATCTTGCGCGGGGAGGCAAACTCATTAAAATAGATTCTATCCTTCCATTTGTTCTTAATCCGAATAATGTTCCTCTGTCGTGAACGAGATTGAATTCAGTGTATCTTCCTCTTCTTATTTCCTGCCAGTTAATTTCCTGTTCACCAAAGTTGAGATCTTTTCTTTTTTCAACGATGGGTAAATAGGCAGGTAGGAAGGCATTGCCGTTGGCCTGTTGAAAAGCAACCAGTCGTTCTGCCTCCTCCTGGTTAGCAGGTCTTAAGTAATCATAAAACACGCCCCCAATGCCACGTGCTTCATTATTTCTGTGTTTATTGACAAAATAATTATCACACTGCTCTTTGTATTGGAGATATAAATTTGTTCCAAACGGATCGAGAGCATTTTTTAACGTGGCATGAAAATGTTTTCCGTCTTCTTCAAAAATATAATAGGGAGTGAGATCGGAACCACCACCAAACCAACTGTCAACTATTTTATCGTTATCATTATACAATTCAAAATAACGCCAGTTGGCATGAACAGTAGGTACATAAGGATTAACAGGATGAATGACCAGTGATAATCCACAGGCAAAAAATCTTTTTCCATTTACCTTAAATGCGTCACGCATCGATTGCGGTAGTTCGCCATGTACTGCCGAAGTGTTAACACCGCCCTTCTCAAATACTTTTCCTTTTGCTATTACTCTTGTAATACCGCCACCACCTTCGGCACGAACCCATTTATCTTCTATAAAAGTGGATTGCCCGTCAATTGTCTCCAATGCAGTGCAAATGGTGTTTTGCAACTGAAGAATATATTGATTAAAAGTATCCTTTATTGACATGGTCCGAACAATTTATAATAAACAAAATCAACGGTACTCCTTAACGGCATCAACAAATGCCCTGGCATGGTCGACGGGAACGTTTGGTGTAATACCGTGACCGAGATTGGCAATGTATCGATCTTTTCCAAAATCATCAATCATGGTTTTAACGGCACGTTTAATTTCCGGGATAGGTGCTAATAATCTGGCAGGATCGAAATTACCCTGAAGAGTGATCTTATTTCCTGTTAATGCACGCGCCTGCGCAGGCTCAATGCACCAATCGATGCCAATACCGGCAGCCGAACTGTTACTTAAATCCTGTAATGCATACCAGCTACCTTTTGGAAATAATATAACAGGGGCATCATCCTTTAGTGCGTTGGCGATTTGTAATAAATAAGGCTGGGCGTACTGACGAAAGTCAGCCGGACTTAATGAGCCTGCCCAACTATCAAATACCTGTACGGTGTCGGCGCCGGCTTTTACCTGTGCTTTTAAATAATCTATAGTAATGTTGGTGATCTTCTGTAATAATTTATGAGCGAGTAGAGGTTGGGTATAAGCGAATTGTTTAGCCTTATCCCATGTTTTACTGCCCTTGCCTTCTACCATATAACAGAGAATTGTCCACGGAGCACCTGCAAATCCAATCAGTGGTACACGTCCGTTTAATTCTTTTTTTGTGAGTGATAATGCGTCCATCACATATTGTAAATGATGTTCGGCATCAGCAGTGTTTAATTCATCAATATCCTGTTCAGTAGCGATGGTTTTCGGTAATAAAGGGCCCCGTCCTTCCTCGAGTGTTACTGTTAGTCCCATAGCCTGTGGAATAACAAGGATGTCCGAAAATATAATGGCAGCATCAACGCCTACCTGGTCTACCGGCTGCAAAGTGATTGCACAGGCCAGCTCCGGTGTTTGAACGCGGGTGAAGAAATCATATTTCTGACGCAGCTTAATATAATCAGGGAGGTATCTTCCCGCCTGGCGCATCATCCATACCGGCGGACGTTCCACTTTTTCCTGTCGTAACGCTCTTAGCAATAAATCGTTCATCCTATTATTTTTTATAGAATTCCATTCCTGAAATCCCCGATTTCAACCGGGTTGGTACAATACTTTTTTATTTCGGCAGCGGTAGTATCACCCATTGTATAGAAAACAACTTTCGGGTCGGGACGGTTATTGGTGAAGAAACTTTTTACCGCGCTGGGACTAAAAAAAATAACGCCATCGTACGGTACTGATATAGAATGAGGTGTTTCTATAGTATTGTAAACAACCACTTCAGTGACTGTAATTCCTTTGCTGCGTAGTTTGTTGGGCAATTCATCCCTTCGCCTGTCGCCACAAAAAAACACTATTTCTTTTACTCCATCTGCAATAATTATATCAGCCAGTTGCGAAGCATTCCGGGCGTCCGATTGATTAGAGATGGAATAAATATTCCATTCGTTATGGCGAACGGAGTCTTTTATAATGCGTTCAGCATTTTTGCTTGTGATGACAGCATTTATTTTTTTATCCTTATAAGGTTTGATCAGTTCGGTTATCGTCTCCTTCGGCAGACTTTCTGCTTTAATAAAGGAACGTGTATCGATAAATGTTTTATTAGTTTCTTTTTTTTCTTTTCCGTCGTTAGAGCAAATGCTGCCTTTGAATTCAATGATATCATCTTTTTTAGTAGCCAATGCGCTTATAGGTGTTGAGCATCCTCCCATTAGCGCACGCAGATAATCACGTTCAAGCTTTACGCAGAGTGCTGTAGTGGCATCATTGAATAAAGAACAGCTATCAAGTGTACGTGAATCATTTTCGCGGCACACCACCATTATAGCTCCCTGTGCAGGAGCAGGTAACATCCAGTTAAGATCAATTGATTTTTCAGGGCGAAGCCCTATTCTTTCTAATCCTGCTGCGGCGAATATGGCGCCATCCCAATCATTTTCCGCGAGCTTTCTCAAACGCGTGTTGACGTTGCCCCGCAGATTGACAATAGTATGATTAGGATATTTGTGCAACCATTGCGCCGATCGGCGGATGCTGCTGGTAGCAATAACGGCTTTCGATTGCGGATCATCCAGGAAGCTTATATTTCCTTTATGTACAAGAATATCTCTATAAGGACCTCTTTTTAATACTGCTGCCTGCACAATACCTTTAGGTAATTGTGTTGGAACATCTTTCATCGAATGAACAGCAATATCAATTTTGTTAGTCAGCAAGGCAATATCAAGACTGCGCGTAAAAACTCCCTGGATACCCATTTCGTATAGCGGTGTAGATAAATCAATATCGCCTTCGCTTTTGATAGGAACCAGTTCGGTTTCGTATCCATGTTCCTGTAAATGATGTTGTACTGTTGTGGCCTGCCAAATCGCTAATTGGCTTTCTCTCGTGCCTATCCTGATAGGTGTAGACATTATGCAATAAACTCGTTAATAGCTTCAATATACTGACAGCCGCGTGTATTATGCTGGCGCATTTTGACAGCCATCACGTTAATTACTTTCTGTATTTTTTCCTGGTGATTTACCAATGGTTCGTTACGGTAGTGACCGAAGTGCAGTTCTTCCAGTTTGATTTTAACGGCTTTCAGAACAGGAACGTGCTTGCGCATTTCATGCCACTCCAGAAAGTCTTTTATATGTTCGGTAATAATAGTCCTTGCTTTAGGAACTTCTGCTTTTCTTTTACGTAATGTATGGTCTTTTAATTTGCTGAGTTCGTCGACGTTCACCAATGTAACACCGGGCATATCCTTAGCGGAAGGCTCAACGTTATAAGGGATAGAAAGATCTATCAATAATTTTTTACCGTGATTAGCAATGTGGGAAGCCAATACAGTAGGTTGCGGTGCATTGGTGGCTACCAGGATGATATCCGCCGCCTGTACTTCACTCACTAAATTACTGAACGGAGCAGCTCTTAATCCTAGCTCGCTCGCCAGGGCTTCAGCTTTTGCATCAGTACGGTTAATGAGCGTAATATTTTTTACTGGGAGGTAATCGACCAGGTTTCGGCAGGTATTACGACCTATTTTACCAATTCCTAAAAGGAGTATTTTTTTGTTGGCCAGATCTGTTTCGTTTTGCCGGATATACTGAACAGCCGAAAATGAGACAGAAACCGTTCCACCGCTTAGTTCAGTCTGGTTTTTAATGGTTTTTGAGGACTGAAGAACAGAATTCACCATTCTTTCCAGGAAAGCGCCGATACAGTTGTTTGCTTTGGCGGTTTTTGCCGCCTGTTTGATCTGTCCTACAATTTCGTAGTCGCCTAATATCTGAGAATCCAGGCCTGCTGATACATTAAATAAATGTTCAATGGCATTTACATCATTTTTAATGTAGGCCATTGAGTAAAAAGTATCCCTGTCGCCTTTGGTGTATTTGCATAACAAATCGATCAGTACGGCAGGATTGGCGACAACCCCGTAGATCTCAGTTCTGTTACATGTAGAAAGAATAAAGATTTCTTTAATATCGTTCTGGTGGGCTTCTGCAAGGATCATTTTATAATTTTCGGGACTCACAGCGAATTGGCCCCTTATGGCGGCATCTGTTTTTCGATAGTTGATCCCTGCTATATAAAACCTTGATATGTTGTCGTTATGGGGTCCGTTCATTACTCAATCCTTCAAATTCGGGTTACAAAAATACCCTCGGAACTTTGTTCGGGCGAATTTTTGTGTCATTGCTCTGTCATTTATTGTCAGGAAACGCTCCGTTCACTGTTTTTATAAAGCCTGTAATGATTTTCTGCTCCTTCTTATTATGAATCATCTTTATGTATGCTGCTGATTACGTTTAATCTTCTGCGTTGACGTGCTTATTGAACTATTTTAAGGCTAATTTTGTGGTCCAATGACAAAAGCTAAAAAACGTGGCATTCTGCTCATGAATTTAGGATCACCCGATTCTACGGCAGTAAAGGATGTGAAAAGATACCTGACCCAGTTTTTAATGGATGAAAGAGTAATTGATAATCCTTATATATGGCGGTTGATATTGGTTCGCGGTATTATTATTCCATTCCGTGCCCCTAAATCGGCCGAAGCCTATAAAACGATCTGGACTAAAGAGGGTTCCCCGTTGATAGTGTTGAGTCAGCAACTGGAAAAAGCCTTACAGCAGCACGTGGAAGAGCCGATAGAAATCGCTATGCGTTATGGCAATCCTACTCCCGGAGCGGCTTTTGACAAACTGATGGAAAGAATGCCCGGACTAGAAGAAGTTATTGCTGTTCCTCTTTATCCGCATTATGCTATGTCATCTTATGAAACGGCGGTAGAATACGCAAAGGAGATTCATCAGCAAAAAAAATACCCTTTTGCTTTAAACTTTATCAAACCCTATTACAACGATTCGGATTATATAGAAGCGTTGGCCGATTCGATGAGGCCATATTTGGAAAGCGAGTATGATCATATTCTGTTCAGCTATCATGGAGTGCCGGCACGCCATATTACAAAAGGTGATATTACTGGTCAGCATTGTTTGAAAGTGAAAGATTGCTGCACAACACCATCTCCCGCACACGCCTATTGTTATCGTCATCAGTGTTTTGTAACCACACAACTGGTTACAGAGAAGCTGCATATTCCTAAGGAGAAGTATAGCATTTCTTTCCAGTCGAGGTTGGGAAAAGGCTGGCTCGAACCGTTTACAGATGCGCGGCTGGAGCAAATGCCAAAGGAGGGGATTAAAAAATTACTGGTAATTTGTCCAGCTTTTGTAAGTGATTGCCTGGAAACGTTGGAAGAAATTGAAGAAAGAGGGAAAGAAACTTTTGTGGAAGCCGGGGGCGAGGAGTACACTATGATCCCCTGTCTGAATGTCCATCCCCTGTGGGTAAAAGCGCTGGCGGGGTATATCGGAGAAGTAAAAAAGGGTAATACAGAAATCCTGCTTCAATAAATGTATAATTACATTAAGGCACTTCATATTATTTTCATCGTGACCTGGTTCAGTGGTATGTTCTATATCGTGCGGCTATACGTATATAATACAGAAGCCAGCGAAAAAGGAGATCCCGAAAAAACCATTCTGCACAATCAGCTTAGCATGATGATCAAACGTCTGTGGTTGGGTATTACCTGGCCCTCCGCTATACTCACGCTTGTGTTCGGAGGATGGATGTGGATACTTTTGGGCGACGTTCCTGATTGGCTATTAGTAAAACTGGGATTTGTTGCCGGATTATATGCCTATCATTTTTCTCTTCATAAAATTTACCGCCAGCAAATGCGCGGAATATTTACCTATTCTTCACAGCAATTGAGAATATGGAACGAATTAGCAACGATATTCCTGGTAGCCATTGTGATGATTGTTGTAGTCAAAAACGCCCTAAGTTGGGTGTGGGGACTTTTAGGATTATTTCTGCTTATGATAATTCTGATGCTGGCCATAAGCATCTACAAAAAGTTACGGCGAAAATAAGAGTTGATCTAATTATCACATGAGACAACATATTTTGCAAATCTTAAGTCGTGTAATAGAGCTTTAAAAAAGATATTCTACTTTTGAAAATCAACTCATAACTCATCTCTTATAACTTCATAACTAAAAAAAGTGTGGTGGTTTTATGCAATACTATCAGCTTTGTTTGCTTCACTTACAGCAATCTTCGCCAAATTAGGAGTAACCAATGTTAATTCAAACCTTGCAACAGGAATACGGACGGTTATTATATTTATAATGATTTGGAGTATTGTTATGGTAAGAGGTGAAGCAAAAGGAATTAGCGCCTTATCAAAGCAAAGTATCATTTTCCTCATTATTTCGGGAATAGCAACAGGTTTATCGTGGTTGTTTTATTTCAAGGCATTGCAGTTAGGTAATGTATCACAAGTGGCAACCATTGATAAACTAAGTGTGGCCTTTACCATTATTATGGCAGTTGTATTTTTAGGTGAGGCACTGACTTTAAAAACTGTAATCGGCGCAGGATTGATTATTGCAGGAACTTTAGTGATGATATCGAAATAACTTGCCTTCTAATTATGTTAGTGTTTGCTTTCTGCCTACAATATCTCCTCAACTTTCCGGTATAAATGCAATGGAACTAGGTAACCATTTTTGACACCCGTATGGGTTGTTCCTTGCGGTGGAAAAACAAAATAAACGCCGCAAATTTGCGGTAAATAATCCATATATTTGCCGTATAATTGATTTTGAGCATTGGCAAAATACATCTACGAACATAAAAATTGGACTGCTTTTGCTTGGCAGGATAAAGCCATAAATGTCGTGTTTGGCGAGGTTCGCTTAATGCAAGGCAAAATTATCGGACAAATGAATGCTTTGGGATTTTCTGCCAAGGAAGAAGCTACACTTACCGCTTTAACTTTAGACGTGGTAAAATCATCTGAAATAGAAGGCGAATTGCTTAACTACGACCAGGTACGTTCGTCCATAGCCAGACGTTTAGGTATCAATACTGCAGGACTTGTGCCAAGCAGCCGACACATAGAAGGCATTGTAGAAATGATGCTTGACGCTACACAACGATACTCTTTACCTTTAACTAAAAAACGTTTATTTGGTTGGCACGCAGCACTTTTTCCTACAGGATATAGCGGACCTTACAAAATAGAAGTAGGACGTTACCGAACAGGCGATATGCAAGTAGTTTCCGGTGCGATGGGTAAAGAAAAAGTGCATTACGAAGCTGTAAAACCCGAATTGGTAAAAAGAGAAATGGACAAATTTTTAGATTGGTTCAATAACGACGATACGCTTGACCCTGTATTGAAAGCTGCCATTGCACATTTTTGGTTTATTATCATTCACCCATTTGATGACGGAAACGGTAGAATTGGAAGAGCAATAACCGATATGTTGCTTGCTCGTGCTGAAAATAGCGGCGAACGCTTTTACAGTATGTCAAGTCAAATTTTAATAGAACGCGAGCGGTATTATGAAGTATTACAAAAAGTACAACACAGTTCGGGCGACATTACCAAGTGGTTGGATTGGTTTTTACATTGCCTGAAAAATGCAATGCTTGCTACTGAAAATACCACACAAAAAATACTGCATAAAGCCGAATTTTGGAAACTGCATGAACATACTCCTATAAATGAACGGCAACGCTTAATACTCAACAAACTTTTTGATGGTTTTGATGGTAAATTGCAAACCTCAAAATGGGCAAAAATTACCAAAACCTCTCCTGACACAGCTTTAAGAGATATAAAAGACCTGGTAGAAAAAGGTATTTTGCAACAAACAAATGAAGGCGGACGAAATGCAAATTATGAATTAAGAGATTTCAAATTAGAATAACCACCGACTATAACAAGGGCAACCCTTACTGTCTGTCTTAATACCTTTAAAAGTTAGTATCGCTTTATTGCCATTTTACTTTGACACTCGTATGGTTCTCTTCCCGGTTAAAAACAAACTCTTCCTGTTCGGGTTTATACTGTCCAAAGTTGGGTATCCATGCATTTATATTATTATAATGAAGTAAAAAGATTGCCCCAATTTCCATCGGGACAACCTTATACACATTAGTTTTCCAGGACCATTGGCCACTAACATTGGTTGTAGCGGATATTGAATACGA
>CAZSFY010000045.1:0-21238 GCA_964606315.1 uncultured Chitinophagaceae bacterium
TCTGATTATTTTTTTCAAGCGCAGTAAACAGATCTGCAATACTTAAATTATAGCTGCGCAACCGGTCGGGGTCAATAGCTACTTCATATTGCTTTAACGATCCTCCAAAACTTGACACATCAGCCACACCCGGAACACCGATTAATTGTCGGCGTACAATCCAGTCCTGGATAGTTCTTAAATCGGTTAAAGTATATTTATCCTCGTAACCTTTTTTCGGACGAATGATATATTGATAGATTTCCCCGAGTCCTGTTGTTACAGGCGCCAGCGACGGACTGCCCACACCGGGGGGAATTTGCATTTTTACTTCTGCAAGCCGTTCGTTTACCTGCTGTCGACCCCAGTAAATATCAATCTTATCTTTAAATACTATAGTTACAACGCTAAGACCAAACCGTGAAAAGCTGCGCATTTCTTCTATTCCCGGAATGGTTGCCATAGTTTGTTCTACCGGAAACGTTACCAGTCGCTCGATATCAATAGCCGCCTGCGAAGGAGCAACGGTAATGATCTGCACCTGGTTATTGGTAATATCGGGAACAGCATCGATAGGTAAATTAGTAATGGAATATGATCCCCAAATAATTAAAGCAACGGTTAATAACCCTATCAGCAGTTTATGCCGAAGGGAAAACCTGATAATCCTATTCAACATGATTTCAAGATTTGATAAACGTCAACACCCTGTGAGTCTGGTGTTCACAATAAAACAATCAGTAAAAGAGGATTATGCTTTGGGAGGCTGGAAAATATCTCCTACAGGAGTAAGTATATAATCGCCGGAATGATAGTTGCCGTAAGGAATGGTAATAAAATGATGAAGCGGCGCCTGTAAAGAAATTTCTGAAACAGGTATGACGGTTACCCCAACTATACATCCCAGCTCTATAGATTTAAAAGGAAGTTTACTATGCTTGTGAGCATCTGCACTATAAGCATGCTGATCATTATAATGAAGTTTTATAAAATCAATAAATGATAAAGCATTTTTATTGCTGTTATGTTCAAGGTAATGATTAATAAGGAAAGGCAGCTTTAATAACTGGCAGGCCTCTGTTGCACCAAAAGTGTAAAGAGATAATAATATAATGGCTACCCATCTTTTCATTGTCTGCAAAAATAGTTATTTCAGGAATATATCCTGCCATTAAATCTTTGCATCAATGTTTCAGCGAAACTATAATGTCTTATCAAGTTCTTTTTTAAACTGCTCTTCACTCATCGGCACGTTAACAAAATGCCTGTAATTTTTAGAACGGTTAACAAAGAGGGTGGCTGGTATGCCACCCTCCCATTCATTATCTATTTTGGGACAAAAACTGTTGGCGTCTTTTTCTGATAACCAGAGAATGGAAGATGCATATTTCTGTGCAGATACAAATACTTTTAACTTATCCGGATAGTCCTCGCTAAAGTCGAGACTCACCAGCACAAGTTTTACCTTGTCACCCGCCAGGCTCACCTGTTTTTCAAAACCTGGAATTTCCTGTATGCATGGTTTGCACCAGCTTGCCCAAAAATTGATGATCAATGGTCCTTTGCTGGTATCGATCATCTTTACCACATCATCCATTTTCACGGAGGGAATTTCCTGTGCATTGCCTATGGTTGACATACAAGGCAATAATATCAGCAATAAAAAATATTTTATGTCTGACCTGTTCAACAATTTTTTCCGTATAGGCATACTGGTATAAGTTAAAGCCTCTTGATACCGCAGCCAACTGATTTACTTTCTTTGACAGGAACAGGCTGACCTTTCACCACAGCATCTATTGCCAATTTAAGATGTTGTTTTTTTACAGCAGATCCATTTTCCGGATTATCATCGATTGCTCCTTTATACACCAGCTTATTGTTTTTATCAAACACATATACTTCAGGTGTACGTGCTGCACCAAAAGCATCAGCTACCTTAGTGCCATCATCCATTACATAATGCCAGTCATACCCCTGTGCTTTTGCGTATTCTTTCATGGCATCATAAGAATCGTCGCCATTCCTTTGCGATGCATTGGAATTAATCAGGATCACTCCCAATCCATTTGCCCTTGCATAGTTGCAAATTTCTTTTGTACGCTCCTGGTTTTTTATCACGTAGGGACAAGTATTACAGGAGAACATCACCAGTAATCCCTGGTCTTTTTTTACATCCCTTAATACTACATCATTACCTGATATATCCTTTAATTGTACGTTTTCAGCAGGCAGTGCGGTTCCAATAGGGATCGACTTGATATTGTCCTGAGCATAAGCGCCGCCGACAATGGCCACTACCAGGGCCATAGTAGATAAGAAATGTTGCTTCATGATGACATTTTTTTGTTATTAAGGCTATTACAAATCCCGTACTAAACTTACTGAATTATAGTGGCACATCTTTTTATGTTTTCTTAAAGTATTCTTTTCAATTAAAATTTAATCTCATGTCCAAAAATATCATTCTTGAAAAAGACCAGATGCAGGATCCGCTGACCAAATATCCACAACCGCCCTTTCCCAGGCAGGAGCAGGATTTGCCGGGCTATGAAAAGGATTTGAAACCATTGGCCGATCACGGGGAGCATAGCTATAAAGGCTCTGGGAAATTGAAGGGCAAAAAAGCTATTATTACTGGCGGGGATTCAGGCATAGGCAGGGCCGCTGCCATTGCTTTTGCCCGTGAAGGAGCCGATGTGCTGATTTCCTATCTCAGTGAGGATGAGGACGCTAAGACTACAGCCAAATGGGTTAAGGAAGCCGGACAGAAGGCGGTATTAGTGCCCGGAGATATTAGCAGCCTACAACACTGCAAGAGGATCATCAATAAGGCTGTGGAGGAATTTGGCCAGATTGATATACTGGTTAACAATGCCGCCTACCAAATGTCGCACAAGTCTCTCCAGGATATTTCTGCTGCTGAACTTGACTATACGTTCAAAACAAATATATATGCTATGTTCTATCTATGCCAGGCAGCGGAGGAGCATATGAAACCAGGCAGTACTGTGGTTAACGTTTCTTCTGTCAACGCTTATAAGCCTAACCCAGTATTATTACACTACGCCACTACCAAGGGAGCAATACAAAATTTTACTGCCGGACTCGCGCAATTGTGGGCGGAAAAAGGAATAAGAGTGAATTGTGTAGCGCCCGGACCTATCTGGACTCCGCTTATTCCTTCAACATTCCCTGCAGAAGACGTGGCCAGTTTTGGCAAGCAAACTCCTATGAAAAGAGCGGGACAGCCTGCCGAGCTGGCGGCAGTATTTGTATTGCTGGCCTCTGAGGATTCGAGTTATATGTCCGGTTCTACCGTGCAGGTAACAGGAGGCACACCTACTATCTAATGATCAGCTTTTTAATGCAACGGATTCGGTAGGGAGAATACCGAATTTTTCACGATAGCATTTAGAAAAATAGGATAGGTTGTTAAACCCTACCTCGTAGGCTATTTCTGAAACATTACCACTCCGTGCCTCGAGTAATCTTCTGGCACGTTGGAGACGCATGGAACGTAAAAAATCGCCCGGCGACTCATTCGTGAGCGCCTTCAATTTTCTATGTAATTGCATCCTGCTTAACCCAACTTCCTGTCCAAATTTTTCCATACTAAAATCGGGGTCGCCCATATAGGTTTCAACAGTCTCCATCACTTTTTTCAGGAATGACTCATCCACCGAAGTGACAGCTATTTGTTTGGGAGCCAGGTGCAATTCACGGCTATATCTTTCCCTTAACTGTTTACGTATATCGATAAGGTTTTTCACCCGTGCATGCAATTCACGGTTATCGAAAGGCTTAGTAAGATAATCATCAGCGCCTGTTTCCAATCCTTTCAGCTTTCCCTCTTCACCGGCCACAGCCGTCAATAGAATTACAGGAATATGACTCGTGCGTTCATCTGTTTTTAAATGCCGACATAATGTGATGCCATCCATCTCCGGCATCATCCAATCGCTGATCACCAGGTCGGGAACTTCAGCGATAGCTTTTTCCAGGGCGTGCTTACCATTTGGACTGGATAATACTTTATATTTTTCTGATAAATGGTGACGAATATATTCACGCAAATCATCATTATCTTCTGTAATGAGAATAGTAGGTAATTCACTGTCCTGCTCTGCATCTTCAGCAACGGTTGGAGAAGCAGCTTCCGGTGATGTCTGCTTAACTGTATATTCTTCTACAAACTCTTCCTGTTCATTCGCCCGAATAAAAGGCATTTCAACAATAAAAGTGGCCCCCTTACCTATTTCACTTTCCGCCCATACCCTTCCATTGTGCAATTCTACCAGGTCTTTCGTGAGTGCCAGTCCTATACCTGTACCTTGTTCATCGGTGTAATATTGATCGCCCTGGTAAAATCTGTCAAATACTTTTTGTAATTGTTCTGCCGGTATACCCCTTCCTGTATCACTTATGCTTATGCGAATAATATCATTAAAAAGATTAACTGATAAAGTAACTGTTCCTCCAACAGGAGTAAACTTGAATGCATTGGACAAGAGGTTGTAAATTATTTTTTCAAACTTGTCAATATCAATGCGGCAAAGCAATGGATTATCGGGTTGCACTAACTTAAAGTCAATATCACGTGATGATCCCAATGAAGAAAAAGAACCATGAATAATACTGATCAATTGCGTGAGATCACAGTTTTGCAATACTAATTTCATCTGACCGGCATCAAGTTTGGACAAATCAAGGAGTTGGTTAATTAAATTAAGCAGGCGTTTTGCGTTACGGTGCATAAGTTCCAAACCTGCCAATTCTTTTTTATTACCATAAGCTTTGGCTGTCGTTATTTTATCGATGAGTCCATTGAGTATTAGAGTGAGCGGCGTGCGAAACTCATGAGATATATTAGCGAAGAAGGCTGATTTTATTTTATCTTTTTCCTTTAACTGAATGGTTTGTTCTTCAAGTTGGCGAGATTGTTTTTTCAACTGTTCATTAATCTGTACAAGCTCTTTACCCTGCCTGATCTTTAACCGCTGACGGCTCACGATCAATGCGGCAATAACGAGTAAAGCAATCAAACCAATTCCAATAGCATTCCTTCTGAACTCACGCTGTTCATTTTCTTTTTTTAACAGCTCCATTTTTCTCTCCGTTTTATAATTCGCTTCGAGATGAGCTATTTTATGAATGTTTTCGCTGATGCGTATTGAATCACGCACATTCACCATATTAGTAAAATACTGATAGGCATTTTTATAGTCGCCGCTCTTTTCGGCAATATTTGCCAGGCGCTGCCAGGCCTCGGCTTGCCTGTTCTTATCATCTATTTTTATTGATATATCAAGCGCTCTTTGTGCAAATTCTTTTGCCACCTTCAACTGATTTTTCTGTTCGTTTACCTGTGACAGTCCGAGTAAGGTAAACAACATTCCGTCCTGGTCCTCTATTTCCTCTTGTAGTTGGAGAGCATCGGTTAAATAGACCAATGCCTTATCATAATCATTCATTTCTACATAAGTAATCCCAATATTAGAGAGCGTTACTGCCCTGCTTTCCACGTCATGCTCAGTTAATAGATCCAGTGCCTCCATAAAATATTTCAGCGCTTCATCATTGTTGTTCTGTGAAAGATAGGCTGTTCCGATATTGCTCAACGTGATACTGATCTCTCTTGGAGATACATTGAATTTTTTTTCGGTTTCCAACGCTTTAAAATAGTATTCGAGAGCTCTCTCATAATTTTCCTGGTCGCTGTAAACATTGGCAATATTCTGCATTAATGAAGCTGCTTCTCTTTCATTATTATGTTCTTCCCATATCCGCATCGAACGCAGATAGTATTGAACAGCAGTATCGGGTTTTGTTTGTTTCCAGTAGATGAGTCCAATATTACTGAGCACATTGGCTTCACCCTGGTAATTACCCATTTTTTTGTGAACAGCAATAGCTTCATTATACCATGTTATTGCCTGTTCGTAATTGTTTTGCTGATAATAACCCACTCCTTTATTATTATAGGCAGCAGCCAGTCCCTTTTCAAAATTGATATCGTCGGCCAGTTGAATAGCTTTATCAGCATAGCTTATCGTTTGTTGTGGATTTGAATACCAATAGGAACTACTGATCTGATTTAACAGGTTGACTTTAGCAGTGTCCTTAACCGTTGGTAGTAACGACAACAGACTGTCAGCTTTATTAGTCTGTGCCATTAATGAAGCGCCCTGCAGGAGAAGGGCAACCAGGTAAAGAAGCTTTCGCATATCTGCAAATATCAGGAAATTGACTGCTCGCCGATGCCTGGACAGAAATGTTATTTTTTGCGAGGGTCAGCGCTGGGTTTCTCTTTTTTTCGTTCAAAACATTTTAACTAATTTAGATAGAACTGTCACAATAACCCTTGCATAGGGCAAATCCAAAATAAACTGCAAAATACCTTTGAATGCATACGTTGAATATAGTGATGAACGCCTGATTTCCCTGCTTAGAGAAGGTAACCAAATGGCTTTCGAACAGGTGTACAACCGTTACTGGAAACAGTTGCTATTTTACGTGTCCGGTAAAATAAACCATTACCACGATGCACAGGAAATTGTCCAGGAAGTGTTCCTCGAAATATGGAAAAGAAGGGAAACCCTTGAAGTAAAACATTCATTATCCACTTACCTGCATGCGGCTGTCAAATATAAAGTGATCAACTATTTTTCTGCGAAACATAAAATATCGGCACGGTTAAGCGATCTGCAAGTGCCTGAATTCACAGAACAGGTTTCTACTATTGATTTTAACGAGCTGCTATCGCAGGTTGCCGCCATTGTAGATGCCCTTCCGGATAAATGCCGTCTGGTATTCCGGTTGAGCCGGGAAAAAGAATATGGTCACCGGCAGATCGCCGCAGAGCTTGGTATAGCAGAAAAAACGGTTCAGGCACATATCACACTCGCCCTGAACAAGATACGCGCAGGTCTGGGTTCCTTCTGGCTGTTTTGCTACTTTACTGTCATTTTTGGTTTTTAATAGTACAAATCTCTTCTTATAAATCTAACGTGTTATCCTTAAATGCAATGTTCAACGAACAGTGGTGTTCCAGATTTTGGGCCAACTACAACTGTACAATACTTCAGTCAGAAATGACCTTTTATGGGAATATCATACACGTTTTATAGGGTTGAATCACTATTCATAAAGTACGATGACGGCGAAAAATCTTACCTGTCTCTTCAAACAAAAACACATGCTTCTATTGCGCACACTCCGCGAATGGCTTTATTCAGCCGCTTCAAAAGTGTACAGTATTTCAGTCAGAAATGACCTTTTTGACTGAAATAAACGACATTTTTTAAATCCTGAAAACAGGAAGGAAAAACGGAACCATCACCTCTCAAGAAAAACAGGAGCATAAAGCCGCAGTGAATCTGTCATTTTCCATAGTGGACATTACACTTCTGACCAGAGAATACTTTACAGCCAGTGTTCTCACTTGCAGAAGTCAGTAACGTATCCGGAGAAAGCTGAGTTCAGTTGACAATGGATAATGAAGCCAGTTACTATCTCTCGCCTGCGGGAGTGCTCCCGATGATTGCCACGAGAGCGATGGTGGAGAAGAGGCAGTGGAAAGTCAGCTATGGAAAATAACAAATCGAAAGAATTCTCTATAATTTTTTCTCTCCGACTAAGGGGATCGACCGTTTTGGGAGACTAATCATTCAATTAACGCATCTAATGAATAAAAAACCTAACCTGAAGCGGATTGCTGAGCTTGCCCATAAATGGCAAAACGGAACAATCACTGCCGAAGAAAAACAGGAATTTGATGATTGGTATAACCAATACAATATTCCGGATGAAATAGAAGTGGGTGAGGGACAGGGCAAAAACGAAGAGGAGCTGAAAAAACATTTGTACAACGAGATAATCTCCAAAATAGCCCCTGCAGCAGAAGAGATGACCCCTATACTATCAACAATGACTCCTGCAGCATCAACAACAATGCCTGCAAGCGATCAGTCATCCGTGATTATGCTCAACCCCATAACAGGCAGATGGAAACAAAAACGCATTGCCGTTGCAGCAGCAGTGATCATTGCTGTTGCACTGACAATGTTCTATCTGTTCAATGGCAGGTCTTTATCAGGCGCCGGTGTAGATTCAGACCTCTACTCTTCTATACCTGAAATAGGTCCGGGCATTGACGGCGCGGTATTAAAACTTAATGATGGAAGAGAATTATTATTGGACAGCAATGCCGATGGCACATTACTCGTACAGCAGGATGTTGAAGTAATAAAGGACAAGGGTCAGTTAATGTACACGACAAATAAATCCATCGAAGCAGATGGTTATAATGTGATGATCACTCCGAGAGGAAGGCAATATAAAGTTGTACTGGCCGATGGTACTAAAGTATGGCTCAACGCAGCTTCATCAATAAAATATCCGGTAGCTTTTAAAGGCAAAGAAAGAGTAGTAGATATATCCGGTGAAGTATATTTTGAAGTAGCAAAAGACCGGTTAAAGCCATTTATCGTAAACATTTCCGATGGAACAAGTATAAGGGTGCTGGGAACACATTTTAATATATCAGCTTATGCTGAAGATATTACTACAAAAACCACTTTGCTGGAAGGTAGCGTTGAAGTGATAACACAAAATGAAAAGCTGAAGCTCGCTCCCGGTCAGCAGGCAGAGCTAAAAGCAACAACACTTAAACTGAATGATAATATCGATACAACACAGGTGGTTGCCTGGAAAAGCGGCTTTTTTGAATTTCATGATCTTGATCTGCCATCGATCATGCGCCAGGTTTCACGGTGGTATGATGTAGATATTATTTATGAAAAGCAAGCGGGAAAAGAAACATTCGGGGGACGTATCTCCAGGAATGTAAACCTGGAAAGTGTTTTAAAAGGATTGGAGATCACCGGAGTGAAATTTAAAATGAAGGATAATCAACTGATAATACAACCATAAAAAACCGTCGCGGGGGGCAACCCGCAACGGCACTGATTGGTTACAATAAACGTCGCTAAACATCTATTAACAAAACCAAACATGCCAAAACTATGCAAGCTACCGCATTTGTCAAAAGATTTCTGTTAGGGGAATACTATGTTCCAAAATTTGTGCTGGTTATGAAATTGATTATTTTTCTGATCCTTGCCTGCTGCTTACAAGTCTCTGCCAGGGGTTATTCGCAACTGGTGACCATGAATATGAAAAATGTGCCTGTCCAACAGGTATTTACAGAGCTAAGCAGGCAAACAGGTATTTCTATTGTGTACAGTGAAGCACAACTAACGGAACTGCCGTCAGTGTCGATTAGTGTTTCCAATGCTACAATAGAAGAAGTGATCAATGAGTGCCTGAAAGGAAAAGAATTCGACTACCGGCAGGAAGGCGGACTGATCGTAATTAATAAAAAAACATTGGATCCGCTTATCAGTTCTACCCTATCAGTCCAGTTTCCTCCACCTATTGATATTTCCGGTCACGTTACGGATGATAACGGTCAGCCGGTTATTGCTACCGTACAGATAAAAGGAACTGAAATCATCACTACCACCAATGAAGAAGGTTTTTTTTCACTGAAAGGAGTAAATGATAAGGCAACGCTGATCATTACCGGAGTAAACATTCAGAAACAGGAAATTAAAATTAATGGAAGAACGACTTTACAGATCATAGCTAAAACAAGGATCACTACCAACGACTCGGTGGTGGTTACTGCCTATGGTATGGAAAAGCGCACTAAAGAACTTGGCTATTCCGTAGCAAAGGTTTCGGGTGAAGATCTTAACCGCACAAACCCTGTAAACTTCTTAACAGGATTAACAGGAAAAGTTTCAGGCCTGGTGATCTCTTCACTGAGCGCGGATATGACGGCTGAAAATAATACTATGCTGCGCGGGATGCGGTCTATCAACCAAACTGCTAACAACCAACCGCTCTTTATATTGAATGGTTCACCTATGTCTTTCGGTTCAGATCATCTGTCGGCCAGCATGGTAATGGATTTTCTGAATAACCTTAACCCTAATGATATTGAAAGTGTTACTGTACTGAAAGGTGCAAACGGCGCTGCGCTATACGGTCCCGAAGGTGTGAATGGTGTTATTCTTATCAATACAAAAAAAGGAGATAAAGGTGGATTGAAAGTAGACTTCAGAAATGTTACCAGCTTTCAAAAGATCAATTACGGCCTTCGCCAGGTACAGAAGGTATTTGGCGCAGGTAATTCGTTTGATGAAACAGGAGATCCTATTTATGGCCCTACGACAGAAGAATTATGGGGACCAGCTTATAATAATGAAATGGTGCCTATCGGCAGAGCGGATGAGTTAGGAGATATTCAATCAGTTCCCTACCGGTATACTGATGACCGTTTGGATTTCTGGAATGTCGCTACTAATAATCAAACTAATCTCTCCATATCGCAGGCCGATAGTAAATCAGATTTTTATCTCGGTCTCTCGCATACTTCGCAAAAGGGATTGCTTCCCAATGACAAACAACAGAGAACCGGAATTTTATTTAATACTAATCGGCAATTCAACAATTGGGATGTAAGAATTAACCTGGGATATACACATACAAATTTTGATAAAGGCCCAAGTAATATTGTTACAGATAAGATACCACCGCATATTCCACTAACATCTTATAGTGATTTTGAAAATGACCACTGGGCTCACCGCAACTATTATTATTCTGATGAGCAGGAAAATCCATACGAGCGTATTAACCGCATTCGCTTAAAAGGTGCAGAGCATGGTGTTGTAGGAAATATGGAATTTAAATTAAGACCTTTCAAATGGCTTACTATTACCGAACGTCCCGGAATAACTTACAGCGCCTCTTATGTAAAAGAAACATACGGACCATTGGACTATTCAGACTTCGCCAAGCAAAATGCCTGGCTGGGAAGGTGGATAAGCTTCAACGACCGGAGAGCCGGTTTGGAAGAACAATCTCTTACTTCCTTTGCTGTTAATAATGACCTTCTGCTTTCTAATGCGCAAAGCCTTGGTAAATTTTCTCTTAAAACAACATTGGGTCATACTATCAGGCAGAACTATACGAAAGATCTCAAAGGAAGAACACCAGAGCTGGTAGTACCGGTTTACAACCTGGCTTATGGTATGATCAACCAAACGATTGCAGAAGAAAAAGCGATACTAACAAGGTTCTTTTCTTTATTTGGTACAGTATTGATAGGCTATAAAGACTTTGCCTTCCTGGAACTTACAGGCAGAAACGACTGGGATTCCAAGCTGGCAGCTGATGCAAGAAGCAAAAATTTCTATTCAGGCGCCAACACTTCACTGGTACTTACCGATATGATCCCTTCACTAAAAAATGTTAAGTGGTTGACATCAGCACGTCTGCGTGCAGCACTGTCAAAGACCGCCAATATGAACATTATGCCTTACCAGATGGAAAGAATATTACAGCTTTCGATGAACTACGGCGAATTGATCGGTTATTCTTATATGCAGAATAATCCTAATCCTAATATTCGTCCCGAAAATATTTTTTCACAGGAATATGGAGGTAGCTTTTCATTCTTCAATGAAATGCTTCAGTTTGATATGGCGTATTACCGTCAGCGCAACAATGGTCTTATACTGGATGTTATTAATTCTCTATACAGCGGAGCTTCCACTATCGATAACGCGGGAGTATATGATAACTGGGGATGGGAGTTTGATTTGAGCAGTGGCAATCTCCTTAAGTCAACCAAAAAATTCGGATTGAGACTCGAAGCGAGATTGGCTATTAATGATAATAAAGTTGTATCGCTACCGCCGGTATATAACGGTCAGTTGATGGCATTCGTCAGCAATACAAGAGTAATTTCAAGAACAGGTCATCATGCTTTTGAATTTGCGTTGAACAGTTGGAAAAGAACACCTGATGGAAAAGTTGTTGTTGACAGCTATAGCGGGATGCCTGAGTTCGATTTTGATAATCCTGTATTCATAGGCAGAACATTACCCAAGCATACCGCATCTTTTATTCTGAATTTCAACTGGAAAAATCTTAACCTATATGCACTTACTGAATACAGGGGCGGAAATCACCAATATAATGCTACCGGTGAATTTGATATGAGAAGCGGATGGTCGCCATTAACATTGTATAATAACAGGCAGCCTTTTGTAGTGCCTAACTCTGTTTATGACGATGGTACCGGAAAGTATGTAGAGAACACAGATGTGGAAGTAATGTCGGTACGTGATTATTACAGTAGCGCATCTTTTTCCAATACTACCCAGTTTTTAAATAATGCTTCTTTTATTAAACTAACCGAGTTGTCCCTTTCGTACAACTTTACACTGAAATCACCGGTAATAAAACAGTTGACATTGGGCGCTTTTGCCCGCGACTTGCTGTACTGGTATCCAAACGATAATATTTATGGTGACCCAATGATGATTCGTGGTCCGGGTTGGACAAGAATGGAAAGAACACAGGGAGGAATAAATACATTCAGTAACCTGGCAGGTTCTGCAGCTACAGGTACGAGATTACCCGGAACCTATATGTTCGGCTTTGTAGTAAATGTTGGTTTTTAAATTGGATCAATCCTAAATCAAATTATTATGTTTCAATACAAACGTTTATTTATAAATATTCTACCATTTGCTGCTGTCTTTATGCTACTGTCAACCGGTTGCAAAAAAGGATGGCTGGATGTAAACTATAATCCGCTTGAGCTGACCGACAGTTCGGCTACCCCCGATCTCGTACTACCATCAATTATGATGGAGTGGCCCGGAGCTAGTATAACAGGCTTAAGCTTTGAGTCTTTTATGGGTGCGCTACCTTATTGGATGGGATATTGGTGTGATCCGAATGATGTTCCCGGCTCCGAGCAGCAGACCTATTTGTACGCCAGCACAATAAGCACTCCCGGTCCAAATAAAAACGTAGCCCTTCTTGAACAAAAGGCGATCAGAACCGGACAGGATTTTTATACAGGCATTGCCAAGATCATTAAAACAACGATGTGGAGCAAAGAAGTATGTGTATTAAACAATGTTCCCTATTTTGAAGCTTTTACTGATATCAGGCAACCTAAATATGATGATGGACAAACTATCTATGAAGATCTCATCAAACAACTCGACACTGCAATTGTGTTGATCAAAAACGCTGAGTCGGATAAAAATCCGAAACTTTCAATAGCGGATATTATGTTTCATGGTGAGAAGGATAAATGGATAAGGTTTGCCAACACTCTTAAGCTCCGTCTGCTCATGCACCAGGCCAACCTGAGCAGCAGAACATCATATATCGAACAGGAAATTGCTGTTATTAATGCCGAAGGCTCGGGTTTTTTGCAGAGTGGCGAAGACGCATCAATCAATCCCGGATTTGACCAACAACGACCCAATGAATTTTTCTATTTCTATCACCGTTATCATCCCTGGACGTACAAATGGTATGAAGCATCCGCTAATATCATAGGTATGAATTTTCTGAAAGAAAACAACGATCCGCGCCTTTCCTTCTTTTATTCCCCTGCGGAATTGCCTTTTTCCCCGGGCGATCCTGAACCCTTCCCTCAACCCGGACCAGATGGTTTCAGGGGTAATATGTTTGGGCTGCCTATTAACGAAGCTGTTTATCCCTATCAGAGCGCCGGTTATGTATCACAGTTAGGAGGTATACCCGATAATGGACCGGTAACACCTTTCTCCACAGGCATATTGAAAGGATATGACATGGATATATGGATATTTACCAGTATCGAAAGTTTGTTCCTGCAAGCCGAAGCTGTTTACAGGAACCTGTTACCCGGCGATCCCGAAGAAGCTTACAAGGATGCCGTTAAAGAATCATTCAGATGGCTCAATGTAGGCGGGAACAGCACCGTGCCCGAATTATCTGACCAGGTTTTTGATGATTGGTACGACCAGGAAGTAGCTGCCAACAATCCAAATGTAAGCTGGCAGGCTGCTCCCGATAAATATAAATTACTGGCGTTTCAGAAATACCTTGCCTTTAACGGTATCGAGCCTTTGCAGGCATGGGTAGATTACCGGAGGAACGGAGCTTATCCCGAGATACCATTATCTGCCAGTCCCGGTAGAGTTGGAAACGTGATGCCAGTGAGATTCGCCTATTCTTCAAATGAATACATGAACAATGCAGAAAACACCACTGCACAGGGAACCATAAATGTGTTTACCAGCAAAATATGGTGGATACCATAGGATTTTCGTACGGAGAAGCACACCGTATCCTTTAAGGTCACAGGACGGCAAAAAAGCGTAAATAAACGTATATTTGCCGTCCATTTATTGCCCGATAGTATAATGGTAGTACCGCAGATTCTGGTTCTGCTTGTCTTGGTTCGAGTCCAGGTCGGGTAACTTTTAACAAGACGTAGAATTACTTAAAAACACGAAAACCCGCTACAGTACTGCATTGTAGCGGGTTTTTGCTTTTGGGGAATTACCGCTAATTCCCGTTAAATCCCGCCAGTTGTGTTACAGTTTGTGTTACACCTAAAATACTTTTAGAGTATGCAAATACCGGTATATAGTGCAGTGTAGTCTCTTACCCAAGCGATATGGGTATTTTTGGGTAAACATTTAGGTAATGAAAACCGAGAGTCTACAAATCAGGCAGAGGTTTTTATACAGATAGTCAAAGCTTAGGAGTTGTATTTGAAACCGTAGGATGGCAATGGAAGACTCTCAAGATGTATAACAACTTATCTGCTTCTATCTTCAGGATATGTATATATGTTCCCTACAGTTCTCTGGAAGCTGTAGTTGAAAATAATAAAGAAGGTTATTATTTAGCGTTACGACAAACGCAGGGAACTTTGCAGAATGATAAACCCAACTGGCATCCCTGGGTATTATTTTTTCTGAAGGTCGGATTACAATCAGTGAAATTGTTACTATTACTAAAGCAAACAGAAATACAATAAAAAATACTTAGATAATCTCATCAAAAACAGGCATCTTATTAAACATGGCTTAGGTAAAGGAGTATAGTATATTTAAATGCAGTAAACAACAGAGCAGGCTTAGCGCGGCCAGAACGAAGGCTTGTTATTGGTGCCACCACGCAAACGGCAATCTACGCAGATGGAGTCTGCCGCAAAAGTTCCATTACTAGCAGGTGTAGTGGGTAAGCGACCTGCTTTCCACACATGGCTATAGAGATTTTCATAAAAATAATTCGGTTCACATCCTGAATCATAATTCCATTCAGGAAGTTGGGTGCTATCAATAAATACACGTCGTGACGTTATCGTACTGGCTTCGACAAATCCAATAACCCGTTCCTGCTCATTTTCCAGGCAATGAATATTTCCCTTTAGTTCTGTAGGCAGTGCGTCAAATATAGTACCAAGCGACTCAGTGTTTTTTCGCATAATGTCATAGAAAGTATACCCTTCTTTACTCAAAGCCTGCATATGAATCAGCGCAGAATATAAAACGCTGCATTCAACGGCGCCTTGGGGATAATGTATCAACGTGTGATATAGTTGATTCGGTTGTACATGTTCAGTAGTAGCGAGCTCAATGCTTGAAGACTTTCTTTTATCGTAACAGATATACAGGTATTCTGCCCAGGAGAAGTTTGTCGAATCAAGCCAGTACAGACTAATCTGGGATTCAGGAGGCTTTGTGTGATCTCTTCGCATGCCTTTATAGCTACGATAAGCAGAATGATATTCCCAGTCTTCCTCATAATTGAATTTGTAATATTTGATTTGATTGGTAGGATCAAAAGCATGTACATTAATATTGACTCCTCCCAGAAAACGCGTAAAACTGATCGTATCAATGAGAGGTGTCTGCAACACCGGCCGCCAATCAGACTGGTAATGTTTAGCATTAGTCGTCTGAATTATTAGCCGGTACCTGGTGTTAGGATCAAGCATAAATAAATCGGAACGATATTTTCCGCTATCGAGTGCAGTGCAAACGTATAGATCATTGTTTTCACTCTCAATTGCAACAACTGCACCCTGTTCATAATGCATTATAGAATCAGAAAGCAATACCGTCCGGCTCAATGTAAACTGCGTGGCTCCGCTGGCATTGATAAATCCCTGCACCACCAGCAGACTCGTTTCTTCCTGCTTCACTACTACTTCATACCGCTGCCTGCACTGTAAGGATAACAGGCATACAGTGGTAATAAGATAGATTGACTGAAGTCGCATAAGGTAATGATAGCAAATTTAGGAATTACCTCGTAGAATTAGTAAACTAGACAGGGTATACACCAAGACTAGCAGAACAACAATATGCAGTATCACTATTATACTATCGAGCAATAAAGAATGGCAATATTCAACAATTTTCAATTACCTCTCAATATGCCTGCTAGTTTTTTAACTCCTTCCGTAGCAGGTAATTCAATAGTCGTAACCTGGAGTGAGCCATCTACATCCGGAATCCTTTTATCGACAATGAACTTAGATACCGAACGAGGCACAAACTGCACGAGTCCTGCAGCTGGGTACACCTGTAACGAAGTGCCTACCACCGCAAAAAAATCGGACTGCATGGCTATCTGTATTGCCTTTTCAAACATCGGAACAGGCTCCTCAAACCAGACTATATCCGGCCGGTACTGATGTCCTTTTTCGGTGAGATCACCAAGCTTCATATCTCCCCTGATCTCTTTCACACATCCGCGGTCAAATTCACTGCACATCTTAAATATTTCTCCATGCAGGTGTAGCACCTGCGCCGACCCTGCTCTTTCATGCAGATCATCAATATTCTGTGTTATGATATGTACGTCGAAATCCTTTTGTAGTTCCGCCAGACCAATATGCGCTTCGTTAGGATGCGCACTCGCCACATCTCTTCTCCTGTAATTGTAAAAATCAAGCACCAGCTGCGGATTCTTTTTCCAGGCACGGGGAGTAGCCACCTCTTCAATATTATATCCCTCCCACAAACCATCTGTGTCGCGAAACGTTCGTAAGCCACTTTCAGCGCTGATACCCGCACCCGTAAGTACCACAAGCTTTTTCTTTTCCATCATTAAAATTAAAGATTGAATTTCTTAATAAGCGATAAAAACGATAAGTATGATTAAGACAATGGAAAGAATAAAAATACCAAGGGGGTAGTAGGCATAAAGTAGTAGGAATGTGTTTTATACGGGTCTTAATAACAACCTAGCCTTTAACTTTCCAATTAAAAAATTAATAATGCTGAACAAAGCAAACATCCAGAAGGTAGCAACAAACCCGCTACAACTATAGCGGGTCTGTATTATCATCAATTTCTGAGATACTTACAACTGAACGAGGTGTAATCAATCACCTGACAAAGAATGTAAAAGCATTTTCGATGCTTTTTGAATAGCTTTCGTTGGTGAAATCGAGTGATACTTTATATTCACCGACTGACAGATCGGTTTTGGCAGGAATGGTCATTGTTCCATCACCTCTGATCGTAATATATTCTTTCAGTTTATCTGCATTTCCTATATCAGTCGCAACACTCTTTACGGCAACTCTTATGGGATTTGTGCCATCCAATCCCTGTATGGGTGTTGTTACCCAGGGTACATTATACTTGTTTCTGAAATAATCCTCACCGGCAATAATGGTAGTGGGATAAATACCAAACCATTCAGCAAGCTGCTCAGGTGTGAAGCCAAAACCAAGATACAATTCATATAAAGATCGGCCAATAAAATTCGAAGAGTTGTTTAAATGCTTCTTCGCTCCCTAGCGAAACCTGCTCCAGCAGTGCCGACTCATTATTTAATATATTATCGCTCAAAATATAGTTTCAGAGTATTCTCTGCTAAAAGTAATAAAATTCCAAAAGCGTTAACAAGTCTTAACGTTATGGATTCTTTCGTAAACTGCATCTTTGTAGCCGGATGACTCAATTATATACATATTTTTTCATTGCATCATTTCTTTTATGCAGTTGTTTGGGACAGGCCGGCAATAGTGAATTTGCTATTGCACCCGTACCAGCCGACTCCACACTTATATGGTTAAAACAATATGCAGACAAAGCGCAAGCCTATGCCCGCGACAAAGGAATGAATGATCAGTTTTGTTTTCTTGTTGATCTCGGAAGAGCTTCTGCCGATAACCGGTTTATTGTGTACAATTTCGGTAAAGACAGTATTGAAGCAGCAGGTAAAGTCACCCATGGAAGATGTAATGAGTACTGGCTCACCGGAAGAAGATACGACAATGAACCCGGGTGCGGATGCAGTTCGCTGGGAAAATACAGTGTGGGACGCAGTTATACGGGTAAATTTGGACTGGCATACAAACTATATGGTCTTGATAGTACTAATAACAATGCCTATAAAAGATTTATTGTTCTTCATGCGCACGATTGTGTTCCTGATGCAGAAACCGAAATATCCGAACTTTGTCAAAGTGATGGCTGTCCAACAGTTTCTCCCCAATTTCTCCAGTTACTGAAAAGAAGAATGTCTTCAACAAACAAGCCCATTTTATTATGGATGTACGACAGTACGCTTCAGCAATAAAACGAGATCACCTTTTAATGATCTCTTACGGTTAAAAAAAATTCATTGAGAACACAATCGCTTAGAGTTAAAAAAATCCCGTTGAGAACAACGGGACCTAACCAAAACTAACTGCTTGTTTATAATGAGAGATGAAACACATATTAAATAATGCCAGGATAAACAGTTACTAATCGCGGTCCGTTTATCCTGGACTTTAATGAATAGGCAGAGCAAAAATAAAGCATATCACCAAATATGTTTTATGAAATAAGGAAAACAAATTATTAATTCGGGAAAAACATCGCATCATTTAAATATGTAAAAATCAATATGTGATGCTGTAAATGTGGTTAAATAGTGACCATCGCACTTAAGAAGACAACTAATACTAATGTGTGTTACTGAAAATAGCAGGTCCAACCAGGACGAGAAGTTTTGACTGAAATATCCTACACTACCTGAAGGGTAGAAAATTACCCCGATAGGTCACTTAATGAAAACAAAAGTTTTTCGATCTATTGCACTCTTCTCATAAAACACTTAAATATGGCGGTATTTTCATCTTTAGTTTCCAAAAAATCATAAAAAAAGCAGAATATTAGACATAAAGACTTAGCTAAAGCATTGATAATCCATGATTACACTTTTTAAAGCTTTTTATCCCCTTGCAGTTGCTAAAAAAAGTTTCTATTTTGTACACCGAATCTCCAATAACCTCTAGTTTAAATCCTAATACTCCTCATAATTTACCGTCGTCTGCCTTTTGGCAATTTAATTTAACGTCAACGTTTTTTATGAGACCCTTTTATACCCTTTTAATGCTTTTAGCAGTTGTTGTAGTAAGCTGCAATAAAGACCTTAGTTATGAAGGTGGTTATATACCACCAGTTGAACCTCCGGTTGAGGAACCACCCGTACTTTCCGATTCTGATGATTTTAAAGAGTTCCTTATACGTTTCAATTTTCAATTAAGAGATTTCTATTCAGATATTGCAATTGATTTTAATGAAGAAGACAATCAAACGCTTTCCGAAATAAATCTCTGGCATTATGTTCCACAATACCTGAGAGATGACATCAACAGCTTTGAAGAAGATGGGACAGTGATTATCGATCAGCACCTCGTTAAAAAATCAGGATTCGATGATGATATCCTGATCAGATCCTACTCCATAGGAGAAGATGCGAATGGTGTTTTCATCGTGTTCCTTGATTCGGACTACAATCCTCTGTCGTACCGTGTTGCAGAAATAGGAGAAGATTATTTTATTTTATCAGTTGAGTGGACACAGGGAGCAACGCTTTATTCAAGATTTGAAATAATTGACTAAAAAATGTTTCGGGAGTAATAAAATTTAACTTCCATTACAACTACACAACTTTCGTATAGTTAATAAATAGAAAAATAAGTGAAGCCGTCTCAGGTATGAGACGGCTTCTTGCAACCAAAGACCTATTATTCAATCAACAATAGGCAGCTTTTTTAATAACATTGTGCCGAAAAAAATCTCGCACTGTTCCGGATACCTCCGAATTATTTATAGAATATTATCGCCGATTCAAAATCACCTGCCATGCGGTATCAGTCTTTCCGCTATCAATTAACTCTTTAACATATTGATGTAATGCTTCAGTGTATTTTTCATTATCGGAAGATTTTTCAATACTTTTTATTTTCCGGTCATCAAAGTCATTTTTCTTTTCAGGAATGACGCTTACATTAGCCAGTTGTGCAAGATAATTTCCTGTAAGTATTTTACTGGTTTGAATAGCAAGCGGAAGTTTGTCAATACCGATCCCGGTTCTAGTATTTGGTTTTTCGACCCGGAACAGATTATCACTTGAAATTTTAGCGTACCAATCACCACCAAGTCTTGCCACCAATTCCAGTTTCTGCTGATCAAATTTTTTCTCCGCATTCAGCAGTTCATCATCGATATGTATACAGAGCACTTCGGCGATCACCAGTTGTCCTGCTCCTCCATTGTTACCTAAAGATTTTATTTCTGTCACCTTACATTCCAGTTTGGCTTTGGATTGTTTTACCATAGGAGGTTGTATCATTAAGGCAGGCTCTTTCGTGAAATCTGCCTTAATGAATTCATCCGTCCCTTTAGGATATTCACAACTGGAGAGTGATACCTGGTGAACCATATCGTAGGTTACAATATTGATCACCACTTCGGGAACCTCCATAATGTTTTCAAGTGTATGCTTGGTAGTATTATCACGCACACGCCGGCTGGGTGAGAATATCACTACAGGCGGATTAGCAGAAAACAGGTTGAAAAAACTAAAGGGACTAAGGTTTACGTTTCCTTTCTTATCGGTGGTTGAAGCAAAGCAAACAGGCCTTGGAGCAACAATATGTTGCAGAAAATACTGGATTTCGCCAGTTGTAAGCTTTGAGATATGTAAGATCATTTAGTAAATAAAATAGAAATAGCCAATGAACGGTGTACAAAGAAAACAGGTGAAAATATTAGCAGCAGAAACCCGCATCGGTAGCCAGCGCCTGCATAAGCAGAGGGTAGCGGTTGCGCTTGTCATTAAACAGCTTATTGGCGTAATCTGGTCGCATGAGGGCCGCAATATAAATAAAAAATGCAATACCCTAATGCTTCAGGGGTACTTCTGCTTAGCTCACGATATGATTCATTTACAAGGTGTAACAGTCCTGGCAAGAGCATAAGAACAAACACGAAAAGTGTTTTCTGATTTACCAGATATTATTCTATTTTTGCGCTCCCAAATTGCCGGGGTAGCTCAGGCGGTTAGAGCGCAGGATTCATAACCCTGAGGTCCG
>CAZSFY010000046.1:0-21104 GCA_964606315.1 uncultured Chitinophagaceae bacterium
GGGGAGTAGGAATACTCCCCTTATTAACCCCTAAACCCTAAACCGTAGAAAAAAACGTTAGAACTGTATATCAATAAGTTATTAAACTTTAATATTATTTGTCTTTCGCTCTTATTCATTTGCAACAGGAATCATAAGGTCATAAATTATGCCAAAAGTTAAAAAAGCGGGCGGTCTAAGGGTAAATATATACATGATGTGAATAAGCTTAGGTTTTTATTAGCGTTTGAAAACAGGTGTAAATGTCTCTAATACTGAACTGTCTTGATAAGGACGCGTTACGGAAAGAGTGAATAGCCCCTGACCTATAATTAAAATCAGTAACTTTGCCCACTTTTTCACCTTATATCATATTCCCGGGGTTTAGTTATGGCAGCCAGATACAGAGAATTTTCCAAACTGAATTTACCATCAATAGAACAGGAAGTGCTAGCTAACTGGATTGACAACCAATCTTTTGAGCGCAGTATTTCCCTCCGTGAAGGCGCCAGGTCATTTGTTTTTTATGAAGGTCCGCCCAGCGCCAACGGTTTGCCCGGAATTCACCATGTTATCAGCCGTACATTAAAAGATCTGGTATGCCGCTACAAGACCATGCAGGGCTTCCAGGTAAAGCGAAAAGGCGGTTGGGACACACATGGACTGCCTGTAGAATTGGGTGTAGAAAAAGAACTTGGTATCAAAAAAGAAGATATCGGAACCAAAATTTCGGTTGAGGAATATAATCAAAAATGCCGCGAAGCTGTTTTAAGGTATAAGGACAAATGGGATGATCTTACCCGTAAAATGGGGTATTGGGTCGACCTGAAAGATCCTTACATCACTTTCGAAAACAGTTATGTAGAAACCCTTTGGTGGATACTGAAGGAACTATATAAGAAAGGCCTATTATACCAGAGCGTAAGCATTCAACCTTATTCTCCTGCGGCCGGTACTGGCTTAAGCTCGCACGAACTGAACCAGCCGGGTACCTATAAAATGGTGAAAGACACTTCGGCTGTAGCCATGTTCAAAGCCATTAAGAATAAAAAAACGGATTTCCTGTTTAAGCAGCTTGAAAAAAACGAAGAGTTGTTTTTCATGGCCTGGACAACCACTCCCTGGACATTGCCCTCCAACCTCGGATTAACGGTAGGTCCCAAAATAGAATATGTATTAATAAAGACCTTCAATCCGTATACTCATCGTCCTATTAATGTAGTGCTGGCGAAAGATCTCGTTAACAACTATTTTAAGGAAGAGGGAAAAACTGAAGCAGAAGAGTTAGTCTATAATGAAGGTGATAAAATACTGCCTTGGAAACTGCTGTGTACATTTAAGGGCAGTCAGTTGGAAGGCGCCCGCTATGAGCAGTTATTACCTTATGAGGCAAATGCACCCGCAAAAAGCGGCGGACATCCATTCAGGGTTGTCCTTGGTGATTTTGTCACTACCGAAGATGGTACGGGTATTGTTCATACTGCTCCTGCATTTGGCGCTGATGACTATAAGGTGGGAAAGAAATACGATTTAGGTATTCTCACTATGGTAGACAGGCAGGGTAAGTTTGTTGAGGGTTTGGGTGAATTCAGCGGACGTTATGTAAAGAATTATACTGATGATAAGGATTATGTTGACGTTAATGTCGACATCTGTGTCAAATTGAAAAAGGAAAACCGTGCGTTCAGGATTGAAAAGTATGAGCACAATTATCCTCATTGCTGGCGCACCGATAAACCAGTATTATATTATCCGTTGGATGCATGGTTTATCAGAACCACTGCCGTGAAGGAAAAGATGGTGGCGCTGAATGAAACGATTAACTGGAAACCTAAATCGACCGGCGAAGGCCGATTTGGCAACTGGCTCGAAAATATGGTAGACTGGAACCTTAGCCGCTCACGTTTTTGGGGCACACCACTACCTATATGGCGTACCGCTGACGGCAGTGAGGAAAAATGTATTGGCTCCGTAAAAGAACTTAACGACGAAATCAAAAAAGCCAACGAAACGCTCGGCGAGCAGTACAATCAAAAATACCTGCACGATGGCATCGTTGATTTACATAAACCATACGTTGACGAAATAGCGCTCGTTAGCGAAAGCGGAATACCTATGCACAGGGTTCCCGATCTTATTGATGTATGGTTCGACAGCGGAGCCATGCCCTATGCACAATGGGGGCTTGATGAAGAAAAACTTGCCGCCGGTAATGACCAGCCTTTTAAGGCTCCGTTCGATACTAATTATCCTGCCGACTTTATAGCTGAAGGCGTTGACCAAACCAGGGGATGGTTTTATACACTTCACGCTATTTCCACTTTATTATTTGGTTCAGTAGCCTATAAAACCTGTGTGTCGAATGGATTGGTGCTCGATAAGAGCGGCAACAAGATGAGCAAGCGGCTGGGGAATGTTGTAGATCCCTTTAAAACAATTGAAGAATACGGCGCTGATGCTACACGGTGGTATTTAATTACCAATGCTTCTCCCTGGGAGAGCATGAAGTTCGACCTCGATGGCATTAAAGAAGTACAGCGTAAGTTTTTTGGAACTTTATATAACACCTATCAGTTTTTTGCGCTTTATGCCAATGTTGACGGTTTTTCTTTTAAAGAAAAATATGTTCCGCTCGACCAACGTCCTGAAATTGACCGCTGGATACTTTCAGCGCTCAACTCATTGACTAAGCAGGTAACCCTGTACATGGATGATTATGAACCTACGCAGGCAGGCCGCGCAATAGAAGATTTTGTTGATGAGCAACTAAGCAATTGGTATGTCCGTTTGTGCCGCAGAAGATTCTGGAAAGGAGAATATGAGCATGATAAAATATGCGCTTATCAAACATTGTATGAATGTCTTGAAACCGTAATCAGGCTGATGGCTCCTATAGCGCCCTTCTTCAGTGATGCCCTCTTCCAAAACCTGAACGCTGTCACGCATAGGCAAAAAGAAGATTCCATACACCATATATTATTTCCTAAAGCTAATAATGAGGTAATCGATACCCTGCTTGAAGAACGTATGCAGTTGGCGCAGAATATTTCTTCGCTGGTACTATCATTGCGTAAGAAGGTTAATATTAAAGTTCGTCAGCCTTTACAAAGAATACTTATACCTGTAACAGGAGAGGGACTAAAAAAGCAGGTGAGCCTTATTGAAGAGTTGGTGAAATCGGAAGTAAACGTAAAGGAGATAGAATATCTTGAAGATGATAATGGATTTATTAAAAAGAAGGTAAAACCTAATTTTGTGGCGCTTGGTAAAAAACTGGGCTCCAAAATGAAGGCCGTGGCTGCTGCAATAGGCGAATTGGGACAGGAAGACATTATAAAGCTTGAAAAAGAACGATCTATTTCATTGTTAATTGGTGATGAACCTGTAATATTACAAATACAGGAAGTTGAGATTTCCAGCGAGGATATCCCCGGCTGGATGGTGGCTAACAAAGACACACTGACTGTTGCCCTTGATGTAAATGTTACTCCCGAACTGGTAAGCGAAGGAAATGCCAGGGAACTGGTAAACAGGATACAGAAGATCAGGAAAGACAGCGGTTTTGAGTTGACAGACAGAATAGTGGTAAAACTGTCGGAGCATGGAGAATTGAAAGACTCTATCGCCCGATTTAATAACTATATTTGCGCCGAAATTTTAGCAGATCAGCTCGAAATGGTTCCTGAACTAACGGCAGGTACCGAAGTAGAAGTGAACGATATTCCGGTAAAAGTGTTTGTTTCAAAAAAAGCCTGATAATATGGCAACCAAAAAGAAGGCAGCAAAGGCTGCTCCTAAAAAGAACACACCTGTTAAGAAAGCAGCTCCTGCTAAAAAAAAGGCTGCTGCTAAACCTGCATCCAAAGCAACTAAACCTGCTCCTAAAAAAGCAGCAAAGCCTGTTGCTAAAAAGGTAGAAAAAAAGCCCGCTAAAAAGACGGCTTCCAAGCCTGCTGCAAAACCAGCATCGGCTAAAGTCGCTTCAAAAGCGCCTAATAAAAAATCTGTCACCAAACCAGCAGTGATGCCGAAAAAAGAGGATAAGAAGCCTGAGACCAAAAAACAACCCGAATCGAAAAAGGCACAAGTTAAATCCCAAGCCAAAAAAGAGGAGATAAAACAAGTAGAAGCAAAAAAGCCGGAAGTAAAAAAGGTTGAAGGAAAGAAACCAGCGCTGCTGAATAATGTTCCACCTCCTAAAAAACCAGTACCGGCTCCTGAAAAACCTGTAAAAGTTGTAATACCAGAAATGAAAACAAAGACAGTAAGAAAGTACGAACCGGAGTTTACTAAATCTGTACTCGACCAACCAGATCCTGTAATATCTGGTCCAACATTAAGATATAGTGATACCGAACTTCAGGAATTCCGTGAGTTGATCCAGAAAAAACTGGACCAGGCGAAAAAAGAACTGACCTATCTGCAGGGACTGATTACCCGTAAAGACGAGATGGGTGGCGATGAAAATGAAAACCGCTATATGACTATGGAAGATGGCAGTATGAGCATGGAGCGTGAGCAACTCGCCCAGATGGCCAGCCGCCAAATTAATTATATTGATCACCTCGAAAAAGCGCTTATGCGTATCGAAAACAGAACCTACGGTATCTGCCGTGTTACAGGAAAACTGATCGATAAAGCCAGACTTCGCGCTGTTCCTCATGCTACCCTCTCTATCGAGGCTAAGCAAATGATGAATAAGTAGAGTAATGAAAACCGCTATAAAAAAAGCCGTCTCAAGCGATTGAGGCGGCTTTCTGATTTTATAAAACCACTCTGCGTGTTATTTCAATAAATGAGTATTTACAAAACGGATGGTTTCGTTGATATTGTGCAAGGCTTTAGGAGGACGAATACCATGACGCTGGCCAGGATATACCATCATCTCAAATGATTTATTCAGATCCTGCAGCTTGCTGATAAGCTGGTAACTATTCTGCATGTGTACATTATCGTCAGTAGAGCCGTGCACAATTTTTAATACCCCCTTGTATTTATCAGCATAGGTTAACACGGAAGTTTGTTCATAACCTTTTGGATTTAACTGGGGAGTTTTCATGAACCTCTCTGTATAATGTGAATCATATAAACTCCAGTCGGTTACTGAATATAAAGCAATGCCATGAGTAAACACATCAGCGCCATAAGTGAGCGCCATACAGGTCATATATCCACCGTAACTCCCTCCGGTGATACCGATTTTTTTAGAGTCGGCCCAAGGCTGTGACCGTATCCACTTCGCACAATGCATAAAATCTTCAATTTCATATTTTCCTAATTGCTTGAAAATATAATTGATGCCCTCACGTCCAAAGTGACCGCTGCTGCGATTGTCCATAGTTATTTGAACAATACCCCCCTGTGCAAAATATTGCGTTAATCCACCAACAGGCTTCCACCTGTCATATACTGTACCGGCATTCGGTCCGCCGTAGACGGATATCCAGACAGGATATTCTTTAGCAGGATCAAAATCTTTTGGATAAGTGATCGTCAGCGGTAAATCAAATTTACCGTCGGCCGATTTTACCGTTAGCATTTTTGTCTGTGGAATAAAATAATTATCAAACTCCTTTCCTCTCATATTGGCAATCTCTCTGATCTTTTTCCCCTTATTATCTATAATGGCCATTGTTGGCAGAGTTGATAAATTAGAGTACGTAGCAATAATATATTTTGCATTAGGAGAAATCTTTACCTGCTCATAATTAAAGTCGCCCGATGATAATCTTGTTATCAATTTTCCATTCAGCGTTACTTTATATAGATCAAATCTTGTAGAATGTTCTTTACGCGCATGTATATAAACTATTTTGTTTTTCTCATCTACATGCAAAATGGAGGTTTGCCAGAAATTTCCTTTTGTGATCTGGTTAATTAATTTTCCATTCATATCATAGAGATACAGGTTGTCCCATTTATCCTTATCCGATTTGATAATAAATGATTTGCCATCAGATAAAAAATGAAGACGATCATCATCCAATGTGATCCAGGTGGATTGCGTTTCTTTATATATTTCCTTTTTATTTCCACTGGTAGTATTTACATTATATACAATCAGCGTATCCTGACCCCGGTTCATCCACTGCACAAACAACTCGCTTGAAGGTGACCATACCAGTGTTCCGAAATATTGATCCCTCTTCTCATCAAAATCGGCCCAGGTGATTGTATTATTATTGTTTATAGCTGCAATGCCAATTTTTACTTCAGGATTTTTTTCACCTGCTTTTGGATAGTGTTGTACTTCAAGATAACCATATTGTCCGTCAGCTACATAAATAGGAAATTTTTGTACCTGGCTATCATCAAATCGCATAAAGGCAATCTTTTTACTGTCGGGCGACCACCAGAAAGCTTTATAGGCAGAACTTCTTCCTAAAATTTCTTCGTAGTACACCCATGATGCATAACCATTTAATATTACATCTGAGCCATCGTTGGTAATCGCTGTTTCTTTGCCGGTGGCAAGCTCTGTGATATAGAGGTTGTTATCAGATTTAGTATAGGCGGCAAATTTTTTATCGGGCGATAATAAAAGATTAATGGCTCCTTCGATCGCAGTTTCTTTTTCTTTTGTTATAGTATAGGGTTTGCTTTTTCCCGTAGCCGCATCTACCGATAGTGTAGTTTGCCAACCATGTTCATCAGTTTGCATTACTACATAATGATCATCGTCGATCCACCGTTCAACTACCGGAAGCGATTTCATTACATCGGGATAGGAACCTTTAAATAATTGATCGTAAGTAAAATCCTTTTTTTGTGCAGAGAGTATTAATGGAAATACCATTAATACAGCAAATATTTTTTTCATTATGTTCTTTTTTATGCAATTGACCAATGCAGCGCTAAAATTACTGTACTTCCTGCATCTCCACTAACCTTCTATACGTTCCATTTACCGCCAGTAATTCTTCATGACTTCCACGTTCAACAATTTGTCCTTTTTGCATCACAATGATCTCATCGGCGTGCCTTATAGTGCTCAACCGGTGTGCAATGACAATACTCGTACGGTTTTGCATCATCTTATTGATGGCATCCTGTACCAGGCGTTCGCTTTCCGTATCGAGTGAGGAAGTAGCTTCATCTAAAATGAGAATAGGAGGGTTTTTCAGTATAGCTCTTGCAATAGTTAAACGCTGGCGTTCACCACCAGAAAGTTTGGAGCCCCGGTCACCGATATTAGTGAGATAACCATTTTCTTTTTTGATAATAAATTCATGGGCATTGGCAATTTTTGCAGCCTGTTCTACTTCTTCCTGTGTAGCCGTGGGATTGCCCAGCAGGATATTGGCAGCTATGGTATCATTGAATAAGATAGGCTCCTGCGTTACTATACCCATCAGGTTGCGAAGAGCGTGTAGAGAATATTGCCTGATATTTGTTCCGTCTATCAGTAATTCTCCTAGAGTTACATCGTGAAAACGGGGAATAAGATCGGCCAGCGTTGATTTTCCTGCACCTGATGAACCTACCAGCGCTATGGTTTTTCCTTTGGGTATAATAAGATTGATATTATCCAGGATTAAATGTTCTTCATAAGAAAATGAAGCGCTTTTAAATTCAATGGATCCTTCAAAAGAAGGTAATGGTTTTGGTTCTGCGATCTCCTCAACAAGAACCGGTGTATTGACAATATCTTCTATGCGTTTAATAGCCGCACTACCTCTTTGCGCATTATAGAAAGCCGTAGAAAGTGATTTGGCAGGATTAATAATCTGCGTAAAGAAAACGATATACGTAATAAAAGTATCTGGTTCGATACTACTGCCGGAAAATACCAGTCGGCCACCGAAGTAAAGCACACAGCATAATACCAGTACACCTAGAAATTCAGACATTGGTGAGGCAAGATCTCTCCTGAAAACTATTTTATTGCGCAAATACGTAAAGGTATCGTTGCTTTTGAAAAACCTTGTCCGCAAGAGGTTTTCTGCATTAAAGGCTTTAATTACTCTTAATCCGCTCAGCGTTTCATCAAGTATCGACATCAGCGTGCCCATCTCCTCCTGTGCACTGTTCGATTGTTTTTTAAGAGAGCGGCTTACGCGGCCGATGATAAATCCCGTAACAGGCAGTAGCACCAGCAGGAAAAGAGACAACTGCGGGCTCAGTATGACCAATATGCTTAATATAACAATGATAGTGAGCGGTTCTTTAAGTAATCCTTCCAGTGTGCCGATAATACTCCATTCAATTTCATGCGCATCATTACTCATGCGACTATTAATATCTCCTTTGCGCTGTTCTGTGAAATAGCCAATAGGAAGATCGAGCAATTTGCTGTACAGGTCGGCCCGCAGCCGGTTCATAATACTGTTGCGGATAGGCGCCAGCACGCGATAGGATAAATAAATAAAAATATTTTTAAAGAAGATAGCCACGATGATCAGCACGCAGATAGCGCCCAGGGCATACATTTCATTGTGTTCTTTAATAAGGGTACTCAGATAATATTTGAGGTAATTAAGCATACCTGATGCAGAAAAGCTGAATTCGGGAGCCGTTTCTACCAATCCCTCCTTATGAAAAAGCAGTTGGAGGAATGGAGCCAGCATAGCCAGCGATACCAGCGAAAAAACTACAGAAAGCAGGTTAAAAAGCATGTACACCCCAATCTTGGCTTTCTGGTTGCTCAGGTACCTGAGAATTATAGCAAATCTCTTCATTGCGGGCAAAGATAAATGATTAACCCTCCTTTTACATGCAAAGCCTGGTTAAGACTATTCCATTTACTTTATCGTACCTTTGTACAATGCAGGAAGGAAAGAGACAAAAACAGGTAGGGGGATTATTGCTGGAAGAAATTAATAGTATTTTTCAGCGGCTGGGACTTACTATGATCGATGGAGGAATGGTGTCTATCAGTTCTGTAAAAGTTACGCCCGACCTGCTGGAAGCCAGGATTTACCTGAGCCTGTTCCAGGTGAAAGATGCCCCTGCAGTGTTGAAAAAGATCCAGGATAGATCATGGGAAATAAAAAAAGAGCTAACCGCCAGGGTAGGAAAGCAACTCAGGCGCATGCCCGTTTTGCAATTTTTCCTCGACGATACGCTCGATCATGTATTCCGAATGGAAGAATTGTTCAAAAAGATCAATGAAGGAAAATCTTAATTTAGCTACGTATCTCTATCAATAAATTATAACTACTTTGAACCTTCTCTTTGCGTGGCGATATTTCAAGGCAAAAAAGTCTACAAATGCTATTAATATCATTGCCTGGGTAAGTCTTATCGCGATTGTACTGATCACCGCAGCTTTTATTATTTTATTGAGTGTGTTTAATGGTTTTGAGGGACTGGTAAAATCGCTTTACTCTTCTTTTTATACCGATTTGCGGGTAGGCGCCAGAGAAGGAAAATCGATAATGATCACCGGGGATCAACTTGCACGGATCAACCAGTTAAAAAACGTAAGAGCGCTTTCGCGGGTGGTAGAAGAAAAAACCTTACTGCAAAATGGAGATATACAAACCATTGTGTACCTCAAAGGCGTAGATGATAATTATGTGAAAGTAACAGAAGTGGCCAGTAATATGATCAGGGGTAAATTTGAGTTGGGAACAGCCGACAATGCTGCACTCGTGTTGGGAAGCGGTATCGAAAATGCCGTTGGGATACAAAGTGACCGAAATCTTTATCCCCTTACTGCCTATCTTTTTAAGCGCGGCGTGAATATAAGTGTGATGGATCCTTACCAGACCTTTTCTGCCGATAATGTGGCCACAGCCGGAACGTTTTTTATTCAGCAGGATATCGATAATAAATACGGTATTACCAACCTGGCATTTATGAAAACAATGCTGGGCATGGCGGCTGATGAATATAGCGCCCTGGAAATTGCGCTGGTCAATCCCCGCAATGAGGCACAAACAAAAAGGGAGGTTCAGCAAATAGTAGGTGATGATTATCTCGTAGAAACGAAATACGAACAGAACAAAAGTTTGTATAGCGTAATGAATCTGGAGAAATGGGCCATTTACGGGATACTTACATTAATGCTTATCGTTGCCGCTTTCACGATGATCGGCGCACTCACTATGCTTGTTCTTGAAAAACAAAAAGATATCCAGGTATTAAAAGCGCTTGGTGCCGACAATAGCCGTGTAAGAAGAATATTCCTAAACGAAGGAGTGCTGCTGGCAGCGATGGGTTGTGGCGCAGGCATCCTGCTGGCGTTATTGATCGGATGGGCGCAGGTAACTTTTAAATTAGTGACCATTGAGGGGGGCACTTTCCTGATCGATTATTATCCTATTGACTTTAGATTTGCGGATTTCGTATTAGTGATGGTCACCGTAATGGTTATAGCCCTGCTGGCATCCTGGTTCCCTGCCCGTAAAGCAGCGCTGCAAGCGGTAGAGCTGAAAAGCTGATATATAAATACAAGTGGCTTTGCGCCTGAACTATCTTTACTGTAACTTCCATAAAAAATAAAATGAAGAAATATAGCATGATAAAGTTTTTTGCAAAAGGCAATGGATCAGCTAAACTCCCCCGCCTGTTGCGGGGCAAGCATTCGGCTATTGAAAAAACAAAAAACATAAGTGTAAAACTGAAAACTATTGCTGTTGTTCTATGTGTATGCCTGTTATCGGCCTGCCTGGATATACAGGAAGAAATTGTTATTAATGAAAATGGGACAGGAACATATAGTTCCAGGACCGATATGGGCGCATTACTGCAATTGGTAGCCAGTATGGCTGGAGAAGAAGAAGTTCAAAAAAATGGTTTAAACAGGACGATAGATACTCTCATTCAAATGAAAGATGTAGTGGAAGGAACAGAAGGCTTAACACCTGAACACAAACGCTTAATAAGTGGAGGTTCCATGAAACTGAAGATGAATATGGAGGAGAGTCTGCTTAAAACCGATATTAGTTTCCCTTTTACAAGTTACAGTGACCTACAAACGCTGATGGATGGAAGCGCTACCGGAAGTATGGGTGATATTTTCAAACAGGTATTTTCGCAGGATGGTAACGCTCCTTCAGACGACAACCAATTAATTGATAAGATCAATACTGTATTTGATATAACGGTATCAAAGAATGAAATATCTAAAAAACTTAATAGGGATAAATTCGATTCTCTTATGCTGAATCCCGAACTGGCAGAAATGAAACAGATGATGGGAAGTGTTGCTGCTGTTGATTTTACTACAACTGTTCATTTTCCCAGAAAAGTGAAGAAAGTGGATAATGAACTCATTACCCTGTCGGCCGATAAAAAAACTGCCACACTGAAATACAATCTTTCCAAATTGTTTACTAACCCCGAACAATTTTCTTACACTATCCAATATTAATACATGCATACAGATTTTTTGGTAGTAGGTTCAGGAATTGCAGGTATTACCTATGCGCTGAAAGTGGCCAAACGTTTTCCTGATAAACAGGTGCTGATTATTACAAAGGCACAGGCTGATGAAACAAATACGAAGTATGCACAGGGTGGCGTAGCGGGTGTAATGGACTTTGAAAAAGACAGCTTCGAAAAACATATTGAGGATACGCTTATTGCCGGTGATGGTTTATGTAATCCCAAAATTGTAGAAATAGTAGTGAAGGAGGGTGTCGACAGAATAGCGGAAATCATCGACTGGGGAGCAGAGTTTGATAAGGAAAAAGATGGTGATTATAAATTAGGAAGAGAAGGTGGACATAGCGAATTCAGGATACTGCACCACAAAGATGTAACCGGAAAGGAAATGGAGAGAGCGTTGCTTGAAGAAATCGGCAATTATCCGAATATTACTATTATCAAACACTGTTTTGTTATTGATATTATTACACAGCATCATTTAGGTTTGCTCGTCACCAAAGCTACGCCTGACGTGCAATGTTATGGTGTGTATGTGTTGAATCGTGAAACCAACGAGATAGAAACTGTTCATGCCAAAATAACCCTGCTGGCTACCGGTGGTAACGGACAGGTGTATCGTTCTACTACTAATCCTTATATCGCTACCGGCGATGGAGTGGCTATGTTATACCGCGCCAAAGGGCGGATAGAGAATATGGAATTTATCCAGTTTCATCCTACTGCATTATTTGAGCCCGGGTTAAGGGGACAGGCATTCTTGATCACTGAAGCTGTTCGCGGTGATGGAGGTATTCTCAGAAATAAAAGTGGTGAAGCCTTCATGGAAAAATATGATGAACGTAAAGACCTTGCTCCCCGTGATATTGTGGCACGGGCCATAGATAATGAAATGAAAATTGGCGGTACAGATCACGTATTTCTCGATGTTACACACATGCCATTGGAAAAATTCATTGAGCATTTTCCCAACATCTACGAAAAGTGTAAGAGTGTAGGTATCGATATTTCCAAACAATATATTCCGGTTTCACCTGCGGCACATTATAGTTGCGGGGGAATAAAAACTGATGAGTGGGGAAGAACTTCTATTAAACATTTATATGCCTGTGGTGAATGTGCCAGTACAGGTTTACATGGCGCCAATCGACTGGCTAGTAACTCACTGCTTGAAGCAATGGTATTTGCTCACCGCTGTGCCTCAGATGCTGCACTCAATATCAATAATATTGAATATTGCGAATCCATTCCTAACTGGAATACTTCAGGTACTTCGGATCCAAAGGAAATGATCCTTATTACGCAAAGCCTGAAGGAACTGCAAATCTTAATGAGTGATTACGTGGGTATTGTCAGAACAAACATTCGTTTGGAAAGAGCTTTAAAAAGAATTGATCTGCTTTGGGAAGAAACTGAAGCATTATACCAATCCACATCCGTTTCTCCGCAATTATGTGAATTAAGAAATATGATCACCGTAGGTTATCTTATCGTCAAATGTGCACAATTGAGAAGAGAGAGCAGGGGACTACATTATAATACCGATTACCCTACAAGAAGTGAATTAGTGCAGAATATCGTATTGTAATCAACATACTGCAATCCAAACAATATTTATTACAGATGAAGGCAATGATATTCGCGGCTGGTTTAGGTACCAGGTTTAAACCCTGGACAGATCATCATCCCAAGGCGCTGGCTATTATAAACGGGAAAAGTTTATTACAAAGAAATATCGAATACCTGCAGCAGTATGGTATTGACCAGGTAGTGGTTAATGTTCATCATTTTGCAGAACAACTCATAACAACTATTCAACAAAATAATGGCTGGGGATCAACTGTTACAATTAGTGATGAATCGGATGAAGTATTGGAAACAGGCGGCGGATTATTAAAGGCTGCGCCTTTATTAGAAGGTGATGGTCCTTTTATAGTGATGAATGCTGATATTCTAACTGATCTCGATCTGGCGGCTATGAAGACTGCACATAATAAATATCGTCCCCTTGCTACGCTGGCTACCACTAACCGTTCAACATCGCGTTATTTTCTTTTTGATGAAAATGACCGTTTATGCGGATGGAGAAATGTACAAACCGGCAACGAAAAAATTGCCATCAACGGAACGCAGCAATTACCCGCCGCTTTTAGCGGAATACATATTATAGATCCTGCCATTTTTGATGTAATTACACAAAGAGGCAAGTTCTCAATGGTTGATGTTTATCTCTCTCTCGCTCCGGCGTATATCATCCGTCGATTCGACCATTCAGGCGGAAAACTCATAGATGTAGGCAAGCCCGAAGCCATTGATAAAGCCGAACAATTATTTTTGTGATTACTAAATTTATTAGTATATTTATACTAATAAATTTAGTTTACATGCAACTCAAAGCTCCCGATATGCCTGGTTACAGGCTTATCGAATTTTTGTTGGTCATACCTCCGAATGATGAATTAAAAGGGAGGATTATGGATATCAAAAAACAGTTTGCCCGCGACTATGAGGCTCCGCTGGCAACTGCTACTATCCCTCATGTTACATTGGTAAAGTTTTATACCTGGAGTATGATGGAGGAGAAAATGACTACGCGTTTGAGACATCTGGCTTTAGGAGTTCGTCCCTTTAAAATAGAATTAAAAGATTTTGGTAGTTATCCTTCACATACAATATATATTAACGTAGCCACAAAAATTCCTGTGCAGGAACTTGGAAAACAGATAAGACAGTTACAATCATTAATGAAAGTGCATAAGGATTTTGCGCCTCATTTTATTGGTGATCCTCATTTAACTGTAGCAAGAAAATTAAAGCCCTGGCAATACGAAAAGGGATGGCTTGAATATTCGCATCGTTTTTTTAGTGGCCGGATAATGGCTGATGCCATGTTGCTGTTGAAGCGGCCGGCCGACAGTAAAAAGAGTTATCAGATTGTTGAACGATTTGAGTTTTTGGATATGCCTGTTGCGGTGAAGCAGGGCATCTTATTTAGCTAAAGCGAAGCGGACACGACGGACAGTGGACAGTTGATAGTGGACAATTTTGTAGGATCGGGTTCATCTGTATATTTTTTATTAACTACAGTAAATGCTTCCTCTTTCAATAGCAGAATGGAGCTTCACTGTCAATTATCAACTGTCCACTATCAACTATCAATTGTCCATTGGTTAATTGCCAACAAACAGTAAATAAATTATATTCTATGAGTGAGGAAAAAGAAGGCCCAGCCTATCTTAAAGGAAGAGGTGCGCAGATCAATACAAGAAATAGGTTTCTGAAAACAGAGCGTGTTAAGGAACATGTAGAAGCGATCGACGACTGGTCAGATCCTAATACTGCAACGCAATATTTAATTGAAACGGCAAAGGGTATTGTTAATAAAGTGGAAAGTCCCGATGTGGGGATGATGTATAGTATGAATCCTTATCAGGGTTGTGAGCATGGTTGCATTTATTGTTATGCCCGTAATTCATTTGAATATTGGGGGTATAGTGCTGGCCTTGATTTTGAGAGAAAAATAATCGTTAAGAAAAATGCTCCGCAGTTATTGAGAAAATTTCTCATGAATCCTAAATGGGAAGGTCATCCTATCAGTTTAAGCGGTAATACCGATTGTTATCAGCCCGCGGAACAAAAGTTCAGGTTAACGCGACAATTACTGGAAATATGCCTTGAGTTTAATCAGCCTGTGGGAATGATCACCAAAAATGCAGGGATGTTAAGAGATATGGACGTACTTAAAAAGATGGCTAAAAAAAATCTTGTATCCATTCTTGTTTCTATTACTTCATTAAATGAAGATCTTAGAAAAGTAATGGAGCCACGTACTACCACAGCAAAACAGCGGCTGCGGTTAATTAAGGAGCTAAGCGACAAAGGTGTAAGAATGGGTGTAATGTTAGGACCTATGATACCCGGTCTGAATGAGCATGAAATGCATGATATTATCAAACTGGCCAGCGAAGCCGGAGCGAAATTTTCAGCTTATACTTTTATTCGTCTCAATGGAGCGATCAAGCTATTATTTCACGATTGGTTATTGAAGAACTTCCCTGACAGGGCCGATAAAGTGTGGCATCTGATTGAAAGCAGCCATAATGGAAAAGTGAATGATAGTCGCTGGGGTGTCAGGATGCGTGGTGAAGGAAATATTGCTGAACTGGTAGCGATGCAATACAGAAAATACACCAGGAAATATGGATTAAATCACGAAAGACTGGAGTTGGATACTACTTCTTTTATGAGGCCAGGGGAACAGGGGAAATTGTTTTGACAACTTCCCCTCTCACACATAATCATTAAACCCCTGATCCGTCCCTAAACCCCCTCAAACTCACTGCCCATCATCCGCAGCCACTGTTCCATTTTCTACATACTTAATCTGTGGCTTTTTTTCTGCACTTTCATCACCGGGCACGCCTATCAATAAGACAGTATATGCTTTTCCTGATTGCAGTTCAATAGTTCTGTTGATATCTACTGCACTAGTAGCATTCTTAACAGCGATAGTCACATCTCCCGCATCAACCGGAGTAAATTCATTTATGGAAGCAAATGCGGCATCATCATTCACCACTTCTGTACCCCCCGCGGTAATGGTCACAGTAGAATTATTAATAGAGTCAGTTATGCCATTGATATATCTTACATAGGCTTTACCTGCCGTTACTTTTGCATCGTCTACACTATCAGCGTTCACTACATTTTTGTAGTTATTATCGCTTCCTACCACAAAAACAGAATAAGATTTATCTGCTTCAAAATTATACGATTGTGAATTGGTTAAGGAGGCGCCTGTCAGATGGTCGAAGGACTGGACTTCTCTTGAACCTACATAGATCTGCTGATAAAAACCGGTAAAACTGGTATAGTTCAAAGGCTGGGCGGTTACAGCGCTTCCTGATAATCTGACTACTACTGCGCTTTGATCTGGCGCCAGGTTAAAGGACATTAATCCAGCTGCCGGGAGATCCGGTCCATTATTATCATTTTTTAAACAGGAGGTAAACAGCACAGCCGTTGCAATAATTGCCAATCCGCCAAAAAAATATGGTCTCATTTTAATTAGGTTTTAATTTTAATGATTAATGATTTCTCAAAGCTGTGTGTTAATATTGGTACTTACAGGAACCTGGCGTAGCCAGGCATGATTTTGATGTGAAATCCTGTATTTGGCAGGGGTGAACATCAAAATTATTCTATATTGACAATCTGAATTCTTAAATAAAGGATAAAGAAATGTTAACTGAATTATAAAATGAGTAATCAGTTTTTTTAAACACTAAATAATAGCTTGAATTATGCCGACGTACAAACAAATATTCACTAACAACGAGAAATGGAGAGCAGCGCATATTAAAGATGATAAGGATTATTTTGTAAATCTTGCCAGGGATCAAAAACCTGATTACCTGTATATTGGCTGTAGCGATAGTCGTGTGCCCGCCAATGAAATAATGGGTTTGTATGCCGGTGAGCTTTTTGTTCACCGAAACATTGCCAATATTGTGCCCAGTACTGATCTGAATGTAATGTCAGTAATTGAATATGCCGTAGAATATCTGAAAGTAAAACACATTGTTGTGTGTGGCCATACTAATTGCGGTGGGGTGAAGGCAGCTATGCTGTCCAAAGATTTTGGTATCCTGAATCCCTGGCTCAGAAATATACGCGATGTTTACCGTATTCATCAACAGGAACTGGACGCCATCAGTGATGAACATACCCGCTATGGCCGTTTGATCGAGTTAAATGTTGAAGAGCAATGTTTGAATGTTATTAAAACAGCGGTGGTTCAGAAAAATTATATTGAATCAGGTTATCCACTTGTTCACGGTTGGGTATTTGATGTAGCTTCGGGAAAGCTGAAGGATCTGAATATTGATTTTGAAGGAGGACTTAAAAAAATACAGGCGATTTATAATCTCACCGGCGTTGATCTTGTAAAATAATCCGAAGGTTCTTAACCAAACCTTTACGGTTGTTTATATTTCTTTCATAAATATTCCTGCCATGACGGCAGGAATATTTTGTTATGGGTATTCTATATCTTAAAACTTCAGCTTGGATACAATATACTCTCCGATTGCCCGGCCTTGTATTGCACCTTCATCAACACTGTGTGTGTAGTGAATGCCACCATACACTCTACTGATAGATACTTCATCTGCCGCCTGTCTGAATGACTTGAAGTGACGTTGCATGCCAATATATTCCAGGTCGCTCGTATCAAGGAACTCGAAATTGTCACCAAAGAGTTTAGTCAGTATAACGGCTGCTGCGCTGGTAATCGTACTATGCCCGCTCGAATACTCGGGAAATGGAGGTGTTTGCAGCAAAGGCATCCAGTTAGGATCGATAAGCTGATGAATATAAGTAACCGGTCTCACGACATTAGTGCGGTATTTAGCTTCCCAGCAACTGATGAATGCATCGTAGATAGCTATGGATACTAATGCATAGGCTCTTGCTGCTTCTACTGCAGGAAGTTTTGATATACGGGAAGCTATTTCGGTGATGCCGACCCAATGTCCACCCGGAGTAATTTTTTTATTGGCAAACATCATATGTCCCGAGTGTTCCATCACAAAGGGATTATCATCCCAATACAGCGCAATTTCTTTTTGTTCTTCGGTGAGAGACTGGGTTATCTGGTACACTTCAAGATTGGCCTTATAAAAAACGCTGGAAGTGTCTTCGCTATATGGGGGTGAGGGAGGTGGAGAAAATTGTGTGGCTGAATCGAGCACAAAGGCTGAGATTTCTCCCCAGCAAAATTCCACACCATCGAAATAATCAGGTGGAGTGGGTTGCCATTTACCAGGTTCCTTGCTGCCAATGTATTTAGGCTTACCTCTTGAGCGGAAATAGTTGTCTTTTCCCGACCTGGTTAGGATCGCTTCGCCTATGCTTTTACCGAATGCTACTGATCGCTCGTAAATCTCTTTGTCAAGTTGCTTTTCGAATTGTCCATATACTTTATTCTCATGTCTTATAAAAGAGTCAACAGAAAAAGTCACCTTCCTGGCAACAGTGAAAAAAGCCTTGGTGGCTGCCAACGTGTAATTATATTCTTTCCCGGCTTCGGGTCGGGGCATTTCAGTGAAGAGATTTAACTGGATAGCCAGTGATGGGTATTTGGTACTATCTTCAAACCGCAATGCTTCGTATGCTGCTAATGAGGTATAGCCATATATTCTGCTGGATACAGGCGGATTAAAAACATCATAAGTGATCAGTCTGGTCAACTGATCTTCATTCTTATGGATAATTTCAGCATCGTCCCATATTTCAGTGTGACTGCTTTTGCAGGAAACGATAAATAATACGATAAATGATAAGAGCAGGTAATGGTTACGTAAAAACATCTTGTTTAATTTAAATCTTTAAAAATTTATTCGTCTTCTTTCTGTGCTTTCATTCTCATTCTTTCCACTACTATTCTCCCGATTTTTTTTCCTTCTTTATTTCCTTCCAGCAGATCGAAATCATAATGTATTCCTCCAAACATTCTTGATATGGACGCTTCCCATGCAGCATCGTGAAAAGATTTAAATGAGCGCGGGGGAATACCAAATTCATTTTCGGAGGTATCAGTATAAGCAAAGTTGTCGCCAAAAATATCAGTCATCACTTCTGCCGCAGCAGCGGAAATGATAGAGTGGCCGCTTATATAAGCGGGAAAAGGAGGAGTTTGCAGAAAGGGCCGCCATTCAGGATCAAAATACTTATTAATGACTGTTTCGGGACGGATCATAGTGCTCTTATATTTTTCTTCCCAGCAACTAATGAAAGCGTCAAAAATAGCAATTGATGTTTTCGCGTAAGCGTAAACGGTAGTTTCAAAATCGGCGCTGCATTGTTCAGCCGCGATACCTACTATGTTCATCCAATGTCCGCCGGGAGAGAATTTCTTTGTGGCAAACATGACATGTCCGCTTACATTGAGTGTAAAAGGATTATCGTCCCAGAAAGAAGCTATATGTTTTTGTTCTTCTGTTAGCGTGTCTACTGCATGTTTCACATCCATCAGCGAGCGGTAAAAGGCGGATTGGGTATCTTTAATAGTGTAATAAGGCGGAGGAATCGGCCGGCATTCTGCACCCGAATCGAGTGCCATTGTTCTGATAGTGCTCCAATGGGGTTCTAAACCTGATGTATAAGCGGGTGGTGTAGGAACCCATCTCCCTTCTTCTTCGGTAATAGTGTATTTACTGGCCGAGCGTGTTTGTGCGTAATTATCATTTTTTGACCATTGCATGATCACGTTGTAGACAGTATCGGCAAATGCAATGGAATTATTGAGCATGCGGGAGGGCATACCTGCTTTATCGGCTATTTTAATCAGTTCGTCGTAATGTGACATCATACTGCCTTCAGGAAAAGTAACAGCATTGCCTACTTTAGTGAAAGCCAGTAATGCGGCCAGGTGATAATCGGGTTGCTTGTCTGCTGTGGGACGAGGCATTGGTGGCATATGCTTAATTTGACCCGATAATGTTCTGTAATTGCTGTCGCCGGCGGCAACACACTCATAAGCAGCTATGGCAGCATAAACGTAATTCCGTGAAGCGATCATAGGTGGAAAATTATTTTCCAGCACTATATCGTTCAGCTTTTTTACAGTCTTACAAAACAAGATCGGATCATTGGTCACCTTTTCATAACTCCTATTCTTGCAGGAACCTACTAATACAGAGATTATCAGAGTTATGGGCAGCAATCGGTTCATCTGTATATTATGTTTTTCAATGGCCGGATGGCTGCTCGCCTTAGTCACTTTTCTAATGCCTTGATAAATAAATGGGCTCGCGGTCATCCGTATATTATTTGTTTTTACTTCGTACACTAAGTTTTGTCAGTGGACAATTGACAGTTGATAATTTCGGTCTTCACTAATTATTTTCCACCCCACTGTCAATTCTCCATTGTCGGTAGTGGCTGGAAATTACATAAACCTGCTTACATTTGGGTATAACCGTAGTCATATGTTGGTAAGAGAACAAAAAATTTATTATATACTGCGTATTGCTGTGGCCATGTGCTTTATAGGTCATGGCGCTTTTGGTATTATTACTAAACAGATATGGTGTAATTATTTCGGTGTATTTGGTATAGGAACCGAAATGTCTTATGTCTTAATACCTTATGTAGGAATCGCTGATATTCTGGCAGGGATTGTTATTCTTTTTTATCCTATGAGGGTGATTCCAGCCTGGCTGGTTTTTTGGGGTCTGCTTACCGCTTTTCTCAGGCCTTTATCGGGCGAACCTTTTGCCGAGACCATCGAAAGGGCGGGTAATTACGGTGCGCCATTCGCCTTGCTTTTTTTAGTGGGAATGCCGATCACCATGAGAAATCTTTTTAAACCGATTTATGCGCCTGTCGTTGAAGATCAACGGCGTATGCGCCAGTTGAATATTATATTGAGAGTAGTTGTATTCCTATTGCTGGCCGGTCATGGCTGGCTGAACCTATTAGAAAAGCAAAGTTTGCTGGACCAGTATGCAAGTTTAGGATTTTCTTCACCTGTTCTCGTAGCCCGGATTGTTGGATATGCCGAAGTGATAGCAGCTTTTGCCGTGCTGATCAAACCCGTTGCTCCTCTGCTGATTATTTTATTCATATGGAAGATGGCCAGCGAACTGTTATACCCGGATTATATGATCTTTGAATGGATCGAAAGAGGCGGCAGCTATGCGACCATTTTGGCGTTATGGTATACCATGAGGCCAGCGTCCCGCTCCACCAGCAAACTATTTGTACCGGTGTAATATTGGGTTAGGTGTTCC
>CAZSFY010000047.1:0-8565 GCA_964606315.1 uncultured Chitinophagaceae bacterium
TAGAGCGCAGGATTCATAACCCTGAGGTCCGGGGTTCAACTCCCCGCTCCGGTACACACGCTGAAACGCAGGCCAGTTCTGCGTTTCAGCATTTTTTCTCGCTCTCCTTACCTTGTGTTTATTTTATTTATTAAATACCGACAAACCCGTTAACAAAAACAACTGCAATGATTCAACTTGCAAACGAGTGAGAACCGTGCTGACGGAAAATTCTTACCTTATAAAAAATAGCAGTATTTATATAACAACCAACAGGTGCAATACTATCAATCTGTAATTATTGATATTATTTCCCCTTCTTGATCTGGGACAATTTGGACTCCAGCAGCGTAATTTCCTCTTTTGAAAAAACAGACAGATCCAATATACCAATAGCGATCTTTCGCAATTTCAGGATCTGGTCGCTGTTAAGTACAGGGAGATATTTGTATAACTTCATATAATCTGAAACGGGGGCAGTAACTGTCATATGAGTTCTTTTTTGTTCTACTAAGTAAGTAAATATTGAGGTTTTTCAATGTTAAGTTTTGCACGAATTGTGAACATTGATCCGCGACAACTCTCACCCCTCTTATACTCCTGCCACTAAAAAAAATCAAAAATGACCCTTATTTATTGATTAGCAGCTATATTTACACCTCTTACCTCTCTCAATATTTAGAAAGACAAGTAACCTTTCTCCTCGTATCCTTATAAAATCTGTCGCAGGCACACAAAAAAATAAAATTATATTTGGTTGTTAATCAACGCTAAAAGACAAGCTATCAATATGAACTTACGAGACCAATCGCTCCTTGCGTTTCTAGCAGTAGCTGCTATTTATCTTCTACCTGGTTGTTCATCCAGCGAAAAAACAGAAGAGAACTTCTTTAACGGCAAGGATCTCACGGGGTGGTCATCTAACAATATGCAATACTGGTCGGTAGAAGACGGTGCAATTGTTGGTCATCTCACAGATTCTCTATTCAACAATGAATTTTTGTGGTCGGATGTTCCGGTGTCGGACTTTTACCTCAACCTTGATGTAAAGATGACTCCTGAAGATGGTAATGCAGGCATACAGATCCGCTCCTCGAGAGATGAATCAGGGCACGCGATTGGTTACCAGGCCGATGTAGGATTCAGTGAAAACATCAGCTTCTGGGGGGTGCTGTATCATGAACATGGGCGCGGATTGCTCGATGGAACAAACGATGCTGGTAAAGTGGTTAAGCATAATGACTGGAATCACTATGAAGTGCTGGCATCAGGTAATAAAATATGGATAGCCATCAATGGTGTTATAGGTGCCGCAGTAAATGATCCCGGTGGAGAAACTTCGGGTAAAATTGCTTTGCAGATACATGCCGGCGGACCGCAAACCATCAGTTACAAGATCAACAAACTGGTACACAATCCAAAAATAGAACTGGCGGGTCTGAATGAAAAACAGCTTAATGAAATACTGCGCGAGCCGTTGACACCTGCAAACAAACAGGCAAAAATCAATTATCATAATAATCAACTTGTGGCATTTGCGGGAGGTACTAATATCGGAGACATGCAATACAATGCCTACCTGGAAACATTAATACGTTCTTCATTTCCTAATATTGATCTGAAGTTCAGAAATCTCGCGTGGGATGGTGACACAGTATTTGAACAATTCCGCGATATAGGTTTCAACAGTTGGGCTGAGAATATTGATAGTCTGCATACAGATATATTATTCGTACAATTCGGACAGATGGAATCATTTAACGGAGAAGCGGGAATTGATAGTTTTGTAACTGCCTATCAAACTTTACTTGACGAGATAAAACAAAAAGATAGAAAGATTATCATTATCTCTCCTACTCCTTTTGAAAGTGAAAAAATTGATCGTCTTTCAATATACGCCGATCGTCCGGCATTGGATAATACTGTACTGGCTCAATATGCACAGGCTACTAAAAAATTAGCGCTGACAAACAACTATCAATACGTTGATCTGTTCAACACATTCCTTGAAAAAGCCAATTTTCCTTTTACCAATAACGGGATTCATTTAAATGATGATGGACATAAGCTGGCTGCCAATACCATTATGCAATCATTAGGAACAGCAACAGAATATAATGACAATCTTGATCCTTTACGGAAAGAAATCATTGCCAAAAATGAAATCTGGTTCAATTACTGGCGTCCGGCTAACTGGGCATTTCTAAAAGGCGACAGAAGCCAGGTTGAATTTAGCCGTGACTGGAAAAATTATGAAAAAAGAATTTTCCTTGAAGAGATGGATGAATTTAAACCAATTTTAGCCGAAGCAGAAAGCAGGATTAAAAAAGCACTTAGCACACGCTATTAATTCTTATAAAGAATATCAGTATTTATCTCAAGACAGCTTTCATGAAGTTATTACGTAATAGCAATAGTTTTTTCTCCCTATTATTCCTGGCGTTATTGCTCACCCATTGTACAAATAAACAGGATAATTTATCGGCTACCGACAGGATAAACAAAGACGAAGATTTTTCTGTTGAAGCAGAACTGGCTTCTTTCCAGGTGGCCAAAGGATATAAAGTAGAATTGTTCGCCTCCGAAGATATTGGTCTCATCAAACCCACTGCCATGAGATGGGATGAACTCGGCAGACTATGGGTTTTATCCATTCCCGGCTACCCACAGCTAAAGCCGGGAGAACATCCCTCCGATAAATTGATTATCCTGGAAGATACTGACCAGGATGGTAAAGCGGATACATCAATAGTATATGCCGACAGTTTAAATATCCCACTCGGATTTGAACTAGGCAATGGCGGTGTCTATCTCGGTGAACAAACACGATTATTATTTTTAAAGGATACCGATAATGATTTGAAAGCCGACAGTCAGGAAACACTGTTATCCGGATTTGGTACACACGATTTACACCAGACCATCAATTCCTTTACCTGGAGTCCCAGTGGAGAACTGTTTTTCTGCCAGGGTTTAAGTATCTATTCCAGGGTAGAAACACCATGGGGAGTAAAGAAAGCTAGTAGATCTGCCATATGGCGTTATATGCCCCGGCTCGGGAAACTCGATCCTTTCTTTGACGAAGCCATGGCTAGTGACAATCCCTGGGGATTAAGCTTTGGCGACTGGGGTCAGCTATTTATCAAATCCAACAACCCGGATGTTTATTTTGGTACACCTGGTATTATTGTTAACTCACATAAATTAATGCTGCCTTCCATTGGCTCTACTTCTAACAAATCAGGTGGATTAGAAATCATAAGAAGCACACATTTTCATGATAGTTTGCAAAACAATTTAGTGGTTGCAGGCTATTATAATAATAAAGTGGAGCGAATGAAGCTGGTGGAAGACGGCTCGGGATACAGCGCTGAACTGATGGAACCCTTGCTCACTTCATCAAGCAGAAAATTTCGTCCTATCGAAATTAAGATGGGGCCCGATGGTGCTATCTATGTGCTGGATTGGTACAATCCGATTATTGGACATTACCAGGCCTCTTTGCGTGATCCTTCACGCGATAAAGTGCATGGAAGAATATGGAGAATATCTGCTATGGACAGGCCGCTGCTTCAAGCGCCTTCTTTAGCCTATCAATCAATACCCGTTTTACTCGATCATTTATTATCAAAAGAATACTGGACAAAATACCAGGTAAGGCGTTTGTTAACGGCTATGCCTGTTGATCAGATACAAACAGCACTGGATAATTGGGTCAGCGGGTTAACTCCTTCCAGTCCCGATTACATCCCTTCCTTAAGAGAAGCCATGTTTATTTATCAGAGCTTCGAGATTGTTAATGAACCATTGCTCAAAAAACTGTTTACTTCTGCTAATCCATCGGCAAGAGGATTAGCTGCACAAGCGGTTGGACGATGGGCGAAACGATTAGAGGACCCTTTAAAATATTTATCTGTTTTAATTAATGATCCACATCCACAGGTACGATTGATGGCAGTCGTGGCCGCTGGCAATGTGCAACAACCCCAATCCATACTCGTAGCTACACAGGCATTAAATCATGCTACTGACACATTCATTGTGTACGCTTTGGAAAAAGCAGTGCATGCATTAAAAGATTATTGGGGACCGGCACTGCAGAACAATAAAATAGCTATCGGCAATAAAAAACATTTAAGCTGGGTAATTGCCAAAGCGCCGCCTGAATGGTACACTGCGACTGCCTATCGCCAACTGACTGATCCGCTCACAACGCCTCTTAATGATAACGGTGTTGCCTTATTTAAACATCTCGCTAAAGTGGCCCAACAGGAGGACATCACTTATATCATTGAAAAGGCCAAACAGTTTAATCATCCTGCGTTGCTGGATATCATATATGAAAACCCCCAACAGCAATTATCTCCCGCAGCAACGGACCGTTTAAAAAATATTTTGGAAAGCAGGGGATCAGCAGCATTAAAATCCGCTGCCCTTCGATTGGTCAGGAACTGGGATATTCGCGAACTGGCAACCATAGCTACACAAATACTGAATGATCCCCATGAAGATATTACCGTAAAAACAGAAAGCGTAATTACTTACGCTGCGCAACATGGTCAGCATGCTTTGCCCTTATTAAAACAATACATATTAACCGATAATACAAGCCTCGCTTTCAAGCTCGCCTGCCTGAAAAACATATCAATGTTTGAAGTGCCTTTTGCTGCCAACGAAGCGCTTACACTCATTAAAGAAGCCAATGGTCAGCAAGAAGAAATACAGCAAATCCTTCTTACCATTAAAGCTGATTCCAACACACTAAATAATCTTGCTACAGCCATCGGACAGTCTGGTATCAGCAAGGAAGAAGCACAGGCTGTACTGCGGGCATTAAAATACACGCGTGTTCAGAATAACAATTTATCTGATGCCGCAACTAAGCTGGCGGGGAAAGAATGGGCGGCGAATGTAAGAGAATATAATCCCCAATATCTTTGGGGATTAGAAATTGGGGCTGCACATACAGGTGATCCGATTAATGGTAAAAAAGTGTATGACCAGTTAAACTGCAATACCTGCCATACTATTAACGGCAAGGGTGGAAACATAGGACCCGACCTTTCGGCAGTGGGCAGTGGACTATCCTTGAAAGATATTATTACCGAAGTGTTATGGCCGAATATCAATATCAAAGAAGGATATCTGACCTCTTTGATCACTCTTAAAAACGGCGAAACCATACAGGGAATAAAAGTGTTGGAAACACCCACCAGTGTTTCTGTAAAATCCATCCCATCTGCCACACCGCAGGTAATAGACAAAAGCACTATCGCCCACATTACCGAAATAGGGTCGGTAATGCCCGAAAGTCTGACCAATCATATTTCCCATGGCGATCTTGTCGACATGCTCAGGTATCTAAGTGAGTTGAGGAATTAAATACAGCTTGTTAATTCGATTCTTCTGAAGAGTTATCAGGAATGAGAGTTAATGGTTATCGCAACACTCCTAAAGGGGTCAATTATTCCTTACAAATTTGACAAAGATGGCTGAAAAATACAGGGAATTTATAGGCGTATTGTTTTTATCAGTAATGATACACAAAAATGCCCCCTAAAGCGTTTAACTTTTAGGGGGCCTTACATTGATACAGTCTTTTTATTAAGGTGTGCCCTCGAAGATGATTTTCATTTATGCGAATCTCATACCCTTCAAAATAATTTTAATATCTGCTCCTGAACTTAGGTTGATAAGTTATAGGGCTGATTTAATTATTTTCCTATACCTCTCTCTTGCAAAGTCGTAAGCCTGTTTGGCCGCTTCCTTCTCTTCCGGCCTAATATTAGGCTCTTTCATTTTCCAGCATTGCTCAAGGGCATCCAGACACCATTCAGCGCTTTTCTTTTCAGCAATAGGACGATCGTTGACAACGATAAATATGGGATTGGTATGTGCACTTCCTCTTACTTTTATTGCTGCCCAACATGACTTTTCCACCTTGTAATTAAATTCGATATTATTGATTTTACCATCCGCACGCACCACTACTGAATCCACGGACTTCCCGTTAATAATCAGCTCAGCCAGTACGTCCCTTGTACGATCAATTCTCGACCATTCAACCGACCAGTAGTAGTATTTATCTTTCATCCTTTCCTCTTCTGTAGTATTCTCTGCTAATTCAACGAGATAGGAAGCAACATTCGCCTTTACTTTTACTTCCTGTGGTTTTTTCAACTTCAGCTCGCTTCCGTTAGTACCCATCTCCAAACCATTGATCGAGAAATCCATAATATGAGAGAACCCTTCCGATACGTAGTTCCTGCCATTTTTGAGTGCTTCAAGATAGCTTTCGTAACTCACCGGCTTATCAGATTTAAAATAGCTGCGAGCCAAACCGATTCTGTTGTCTGTAATGCAAGGAAAATCTGTTTCACCGCTTGCTCTTGTTCTGAATCCACTATTTAAAGTATGGTACCACATATTTAACTCCCAGAGTGCAGGAGTATTACCCAAGCTGTAGAAATCCACAGCATCATGAGCGACAGTTACTACATATTCATTTGCCCCTATACCATCCATTTTTGGCAATACGTAATTAGGAAGTTCTGAAGTTGGCTTGGTAGGTTCAAGCCCCCATCCTGAATGTGCATATCCTACAATTCCACCCTGCGATCTTGCCCATTTTAATACAGGAAGCGTCCAGCTTGGCCACTCTTCTACTTTGGTAGTACCGGGATAATCATCTTCTTTTAACCCTAGCAGTACAACATGACCAGCATGTGAAGAAGGAAAACCTGATACTTCAACATCGTATCTCAGAATGTTTTTATCAGTAGAAAGCTGATCATCCTGCCCTGTAAAATAATTTTTCTGATGATACCAGCTTGGTCCCCAGCTAAGTAATGCAGAAATATTCAGATCCTCTCCCAGTGCCTGGCGCCACATAGCTGATGGTGGCACTCCTTCCTGCGGACTATCATAATGCGCGCATCCGGCAGCGTGGACATGATGATCGGCGCTATACCATCCCTGCTTAGCCATATTAATCCATCTTTCCAACTTAAAGGAAACTTCAATAGAATCTTTATCCGCCGGAACGATCAATTCTTTTACCTGGGAGAGATATTCCGGCCCTCTCGTATAAGTGATCTGGAATTTTCCTGCCGGTAGCAATACATGTTCACCATTATTTCTATATATCTGTTTTTGAAAGAAGAAATCAGGATACTCATCGTATTCAGCAACCCTTCGTGAAGGAAGAGGATATACACCTCCCAACCTTCCGGAAGCCCTGTCTACATTATCTGTAATAGTAAAAGAAGCCATCACTGGTTTGCCATCGTAATCTTTGATATTGAATTTCACTTTTACCGATGGACGAATATCAAAAAGAATATGCGTAGTGTTTCTGAAGCCAATATCCTGCGACCCAAGTCCAACGTTGAAGCCAATCTCTACTTCTCGTTGGCCCGCCTGACTGCTATACAACTGAACAACTGCATATTCAAGTTTATATCCTGTTAAGTTAGGTTGCAGCGGACGCGCAGCAAACATTTTAGCCTCCAGGAAACGATTTTCTACCTGTCCTTTTGTAATAATATCCTCTTTTTTTACCACATGAGATCCCGAAGAATAGTTTGCTACTTTTAAAGCATTGGGGCTTTCCACCTGTAGTTGAGGTGTGCTGCCCGCATCATTTATAACCTTCACCAGGAAACTTGTCCACCCATTCTGTATCAATTGTGCCTTTGCAGGGCCACGGTTTACTTTTACTCTACCTTCAGGATTAATGTCCACAAACGCCAGACAGTAAACATCCAGGATATGCTGAATTTTTTTTCCTGTCGCCGCATTAATAGGATGATGACTGAGAGCATCCAATTCTTTTTCATCATTGGGAGAAAGCGGACTACCCAGATATGAAAGTGCTTCTTTTAGTCTTAAGGCTTGTGATAGTAAGGGTTGAACATCACGCAGCACTACCGGCTGATCCATTTGATGATGATGTTGATGAGATGGATCAGCATGATGATCGTGCTGGGCATGTGAAACATTGGCTAGCAATAGTAAAACCAAACCTGTACCAGCAGCATAAAATTTCATTTCTACAAATATTTTATTTAAGAATGGGGTAAAGAACATTGTTGCAATGCTAATGCTTGTAATATATCAATAAAAGAAGCCAAATAGCCTGATATTAGTTAAAAAAACATTTTTTAACTAATATTTTTTGCGAGATATCGTAATTTTTTAATAATTCTTCAAACTGAATATCATATCAATTACAAACAGATAACACATCTCTTTTAATTGATTTTCAATACATTACAAACAGCACAGCAGGAGTTGCTTATCGCTAATCCGTTAGATACTACCTAATAGTTTTGCTTCGTCAACTTAACCCAACAATTTTTTTAGAGACAAAAGAATAGCCATCAGGAAAACTAACATTTTATGGTTATAGCAGCAATATTATACTCATTAAATACAAAAAGATCAATACATTGTCGGATATGCCGGTATCATAACGATCGCTATTTCAACGATCGTCATTCAGGTTCAAAATTCAGTCTGGAGGAATCCTACATACTACCCTTTTGTAAGGTTATGTTTAATCTCTTCAACAAACTCCGGAGTAAC
>CAZSFY010000047.1:8665-21034 GCA_964606315.1 uncultured Chitinophagaceae bacterium
TGTGCTCAAGCAAGTATAGTACGAAGGCTATATTTCGTTCCCGGGTGGCTACTTCCATTCCTTCAATCTTACCCTCTGCCTTAGCCTCCTTGTAACGCAGCGTTTTGCGGATATCGATGATTATTGGCATACTACCCTTTTGTAAGGTTATGTTTAATCTCTTCAACAAACTCCGGAGTAACATTCACCAGTTTGGCAATCTCGGCAATGCTATGACCGGTGTGCTCAAGCAAGTATAGTACGAAGGCTATATTTCGTTCCCGGGTGGCTACTTCTATTCCTTCAATCTTTCCTTCAATCTTACCCTCTGCCTTAGCCTCCTTGTATCGCAACGTTTTGCGGATGTCGATGATTATTGGCATACTTTCTTTTTGTTTGGTAATGAATTTTTCAATGCCTTTTCCTCTTAATGAAGAGATGATTTCCAGTTCTTCAAGTACTTCTGATAATTCTGATGCTGATGAAACTATAGATGATAATCTGGTAATTATTTTTCCAGTCGTTAATTTAAGCTGTTGATTGTCCCTGCCCGTTAGTAATGCAAATATAATTTCTTTAGCATTACCTGAATTAAGAAATAATTCAGGATTAAGGTCACGAATATCGATAAGATCAAAGGAATAGTGGTTTTTATTAAAAGATATCGAATTCACCATATTCATTTTCTTTCGCCCTACATAAACCACTATACTCATTACGTCTAACCCCTTGTACTTATTCTGAATAAAGTAATCATATGCAGCCATCCGGTAAACCATCAGTTTATCATTGGTACTTTGATATTCCAGGTGTACAATAAAAGGTTTACCCTTAATAGTTTTTACCAAGAATAAACCATCCACCTCCTTCTCAATTACAGTCTTCTTGATCTTAGCAGGAAGAGGAATGATAAAACCAACAGGCACATCCAGCAAATATTGCATTAACCGCATATTTAGCTGACCCAGATTATCCCGAATGATTTTATCATAGTTGCCCATTACGTGCTGCAAGCTAGATGCAGGAGTAGCCATGAACAAGATGATTTCACTGCAAAATCATGTTATTTTAAACGCCTATATTAGCAATAAATATTTAATAGTATGAAGAGCTTACTGATCCTCACAATATTCATATCAGCCTTCAATTCGGATGTTAGCGCCCAGCAGTCTGCAGAAAAAGAGATCCTAAAATTACTTGATCAGCAGTGCATAGACTGGAACAACGGCAATATTGAAGCGTTTATGACATCATACTGGAACAATGACTCTTTAATGTTTGTCGGGAAAAATGGTGTCACCTACGGATACAACAATGTGCTCAATAATTATAAAAAATCTTATCCCGATACTATTTCAATAGGTAAGTTGCATTTTGAAATAAAGGAAGTCAAACAGCTTTCTCCTGAATACTATTTTGTTATAGGCAAGTGGACATTAATACGCAGTGAGGGTGACCGTGGAGGCCACTATTCACTGCTCGTTCGAAAAATTAAAGGTAAATGGAAAATAATCTCGGATCACACGAGCTAAATACGCTGACCTATTATTTTAATTTATCAAGAAATGCCAAGTGCTTAGTACGTTGACCGTTAGGATCAAAAGTCTTGGCATTGCTGGCCCATTCTTTTACATCTTCCAGTTTAGCCGTTCCTTTAAAATCCGAGTTGCGCAAAATCAATCCTAACGCCGCTAATGAAGCAGCAAAACGCATGTTTTCGGTAGAGGCTTCAAAGGATCTACCATCATCATAAATATCCAGCGATAAGGGAATACTGGCAGATGATCCAGGTTCTTTATAACGAAAATCAATATTAAAAGAAGGATATATTTTGTAATTAATATTCGACTTAGGTTTGATTTCGTAAATGGCTGTAATAGTTTGTCCTGCTCCAATATCGCCGGCATCTTTACTATCATCCTCAAAATCTTCATTTCTTAGGGACCGGTTTTCATAACCAATCAAACGATATTCTTCAACAATTTCTTTATTAAAAGTTACCTGCACTTTTACATCTTTAGCTACAGTAACAAACTTGCTGTACTCATGAATAAACACCTTCTGTAACTCCTCTTCGCTATCGAGGTATTCATAATTCCCATCCCCCTTATTGGCAATTTTTTCCATCATGGATTCATTAAAATTACCAAGACCCACTCCCAGCGTAGTTAGAAAAATTCCCTTTTCCTTTTCTGCTACAATGAGTTTGACAAGTTCGTCTGTATTAGTTATTCCTACGTTAAAATCCCCATCAGTTCCCAATATTACCCGGTTATTACCACCTTCTATGAAATTTTCCCTTGCTACTTCGTAGGCCTTTTTAATACCACCGGCACCGTTGGTGCTGCCACCTGAACCCAGTGCCCGGATGGCCTTAATAATTTTGGAGTTTTCAGTTCCTCTTGTGGAAGGTAAAACCAGAGATTCACTTCCAGCATAGGTAACTATTGCTATCCTATCATTCGCACGCATTTGTTCAGCAAATTGTATAAAGCCATTTTTCAGCAATTCGAGCTTGTCAGGACTAGTCATTGATCCTGACACATCAATCAATAACACAAAATTGGCCAACGGATAATCTTGCTTGGGAATACTTTTTCCTTTAATACCTATCCTAATCAGCTTATGATCATTATTCCAGGGGCAAGCACTTACCTCTCCATTAACGGCAATATTTCCACCATCATTTGGATCAGGATAATCAAAAGTGAAATAGTTGATAAACTCTTCTACCCGTATGGCCTGTCTGTATTGATTCAATGACATTTTTTTGTCAACCATCTTCCTCGCAAGTACATAAGATCCCCCGTCAGCATCAACCGAGAAAGTAGTAACAGAAGAGTCGGCAGTTTTAATGAACTGGTTTTCTATAATAGAATCGATTCGTCCTATCGCAATTTGTGATCCTTTCATAAAATCTCCGTTGGAGATTTCTGAAAATCCAGAAAGTTGTTTATCACAACCAGTATAAAAGACAATAACTAATAATGCAGTGCAACATGTCACCACAAATGGTTTGAGGCTGTTCATATAATACTTTTGATAAGTATCTGATTGCTGATAATGCTGAACCGTTGCAGCATTACAGAAATTTAAAATGTTGGACAATTATCACTCAACACATTCAACAATAAGATCCCTATCAGCCTTGCGGGGAACAATAATATAATTGTCCTTGTATGTGACTGACGTTCTTTTACCATTAATTTTAACGGTTGCCGGCTTTTGTTTGAAGAATATCTTAACAGTGCCGTTGTACCCTATAGCAGGAACACTTATCATCGATCTATTATCTGTCTGCCTCAATGTAATACGAGTGATTTCCTGATTAACGGGATTGACAAAATCCATTGCTGCTCCACTACCCGGATAACAGTAAAAATCGACATACTGCTTACCGTCATAAATATTTCCTTTTGCATGAATGGAATTCGATTTGATGAATACAGGGATCGAAAAATCATCCAGCTTTACAGTAATATATTTTTTCCCGTCAATAACGTTCCCTGACGGATCTATCCATTTGCCTTCAGGGAGATAAACTGTTCTTGAAGAACCATCGGATAATACCGGCGCAATAAGTAAACTATTGCCGAAAATATACTCATCCCATATTGAATAGGTTAATGTATCGTTAGGATACACCATCGCTAATGGTTTCATCAGTACACCATATGTTGAAGAAGTATTTAATTGCGAATAAATATGAGGTAACCATTCCATGCGCATTTCACAAGCTTCCCTGAATGCACGCTGCACTTTTTCGCTGCAATTCCAGGGCACGCGATCTTCTCCGACTCCACTGGGACCGTCCAATTTTATTTCATAAATACCATTAAAAACTCCCCATTGCAACCAACGGATATATAATTGTTCATCTATTCTTCCTGATTGACCGAGATAGCCACCTACATCTGTACCCCAGTTAGGAAATCCCATAAAAGAAGCCCTGATACTATTCGCAAGATTTCCAGCCATTCCATCCCATGTTGATTTGGGATCGCCACCCCATATACCACTTAAATAAGGCTGCGAGCCATGAATCGCTGCCCTGGCATAATTCAGTTGATCATTACCCCAATATGATTTCAATATACTGTCAGTAACGCGGGCATATAAATAAACATATTTATTTTTTCTCTCGGCCACAGGAGTTCGTTCGTACCAACTTTCATTTTCAGGAAACTGTTCATCAGCCCTATCCATTTTATGACCTCTGACGCCATAAGCATATTGATTATTTTTTAACCTCTTCGAGAATTCAGTTAATGCTGATGGATGGGTAAGATCGATATAGCTGAATGATCCGCTTAAAAGCCCGGGAAATGCAGTGTCTGAAAAAGTAGCGGGAGCAATCCAGGTAACAAAATTTAAATTGAATGAATCCTTAAGTGTCTTTATCCACTGCTGCGGATTACGGAAATTATCATTGAAATCCATCTTAGACCAAAGCTGTGAGCCATTACTATAAGGTCTGTCCACCATCATAGCCGTTATAGGAATATTCAATTTCGAAAACCCACGGGCATCGTCCAGGATCTCTTTACTTCCATTTTTATTTTCATCACGCCAAACAATAGGTCCGCACGACCATAGCGGCACTTTTTTGGGTGCACCGATCACCTTATAATATTGAGAATATATTTCCTGGTGATCGCCAGTGAATATATACCAATCCAATGTATTGGTTTCATGATATAACGAAGTGACGCCATTTATCGCCAGGTGATATTTTCCTTTGGCAAAAGAGTTAATGAAAGATGCATATCCTTTAGGATTAAAATAAAAAGATGACCATGCAGAAGCAAAATTTTCCTGATACCTATACTGTTGTCCATTGATCTCTACATCAATCACGCTACCCCTAAGGTTAGGGGATTTTTTATTATCAGGATATAAAGTTTCCTGTAATCCAAAAAAATGATCGTTACGATCTGTCATGTGAATGGTAAAATTTGTCACCCAATCTCCTTTGGCTGAAAAATGAAATACATTATTACGGAAACTTACACCAATATCCAGCGTGTGATCAAAGCCTGTTTCCAGTCTGTTGAAATCGGGCATAAGCGGATAAAACAATTGAATAAGCACGCTATCGTCAGTTATTCTTGTAATCTTTTGCGAATGCTGTGCGATAAAATTAATTGAGATTGAATCTATTTTTAAAAGCTCCTTCGCGTCTTTTAGTAGTGAGATAGATTTATTTCCTATTTGTACTTCCAATTGAGAAAAATTCAGCGCAGTTTTTATTGCATCAATACCTTTTAAAGCCTGAGCCGGTAATTTTTCTCCATGTTCACCAAATACCAGCAACTTCTTTTCTTCCTCTATCACTATTGCTGATTCATCGAGTTCATGATCATTGAGTATGGCATTTATATTTAACTGAAGATGTTCTGCCATGAAATAATACATGGCTTTTCTTTTATTATATCCATAATCATGGTCTTCATTCTGGAGATGTACATTCTTAACCGCATCGGCTTTGCCATATAGATTATATATTTTTTGCAGATAAGGAAACTCTTTTTGCGGAACGTTCGCTGTCCAATCCTTACCGCAGGATATTACCAGTTGCGGTCTGGGTGCTGCCATCGCTGCTATTTCTGCATTATTGGTTCCTTTTCCACATTGGTGAACAGGTATGCCTGTCTCACATTGACAGCCACCGGGATAATCGGCCGAGAGCATGACCACCGGTACACTTACTTTAATTCTATCATCGAGCGCAGTATTTATCATGGCCTGGCTTCCTCCCCCCGAAGCACCGGTAATAGCTATACGCGAATTGTCGGTTTCCGGCAAAGCAGAAACATAATCCAGCAATGCAGTAGTATTCATCTTCTGCACTTTCATGGCCAAAGAAGTATAGTGATCTTCTTCTCTAACCTGCAATCTCGATTCGCCCCATCCGAACATATCATAGCTAATTGCCATTGCTCCCATTCTGGCGAGCGAAGCGCAGATCTGCTGGATATCTTCACGATAGCGGCCACCAGGAAAATGTCCGTTAGGCACTAATACCACCGGAAGTTTTTTAGTTGAATGAACCGGCTTATAAACAGACCCACAAACAAACAATCCCGGTACTGTTTCTATAGCAATGTTATTAACACTATATTCTTTATGCGTTCTCGCGGGTGTAAGCGTAATATTTGGTTTGTAATTTTTATAGACCGTATCGAGGTGTAGCCTGGCGCTTACACACTCTCTTAATTCCGTCTTCCTATTTTCCCATTCCTGAAGCGATTGCGATAAAGCCTGGTTGACAAATGTGAGTGATACAATAAAAAGCAACAAAGCAGTATTTGTCTTATAACAATGAAACATAATATATTTAATGTCGTTTATCTGCGAATATCGCCAAAACGCAGGAGACAGTTAGTCGAATCAAACACTTTATCTATAATGATATTATCTATTTTAACTGAATATATCCGGATTGATTTACCTATTTTTCTTTTTTATTTAAGTTTTCAGAATAATTCGGCTCCAAATTCAATTCACAAATATACCAGGTACAGCGGCGGGGAGCTCTCTATTTGTGATTTACCTAAAGTAAAGAACTATTTCAGTAAGTATTCATTTTTATGAACATTAATGACCTAAAATCTTTATAAGCTTTTATTCGAAAGAAGAGATATAGCAGGACTATTATTTAAAATATTCAGGTTCCTTATTTTGTACAACTTTAAGCAACGAAAGCAATCCATTTTTCTGAATAAAAACAGATGCTAAGAAATCTATTGAATTGCAATTGATGCTGTATTACTCGAAGCTACATATTTCTCTCTTGTCTCTACGTCCTGGCAGTCGATTTGCGTTTTCTGCCCCACCAAATGTAAAAGCCGGTCACCGGTAAACTAGCCACAATGAGGCAGGCAAAAAATGTAGCGATTTTACTGGGTAACCCAAAATAGGTGCCGTAATGTAATTCATTCGTTGACTGTTGTACCGCATCACCGAAATGCTTAACGTCATCCAGAGAACTGGAAATAATACTTTCTTGTATTCGATCATAATTTGCCCATACACTTTTCACTTGTCGCAGACCTGCGGGATCGTATATAGCAGACACGTCAATGATCTTGTCTGCCTCACTGGCAAAATAACCCACACAAATTTCATCCGAAGTACCATAGATATCGGGGAATTGCTGCCGGAAAGCTTCAAAAGCTTGTGGATACTGGCTAAATGCCAATGGCCATGACTCGGCCGAATCATTGGCTTGCATCCCTGGCACAGGATATTCAACGGGTATTTGCTCCCCGCCTGAAGTCAGCCAGTATACTCCATTATTAAACCATTGAAAGGCCCACATTAGACCAGTTACAATCATGAAGAAAGCAATCCAGGAAGCGTAAAAACCCAGGATATTATGCAGGTCATAATTTTTTCTTTTCCAGCGGGTAGTAGGTTTCCAATTGAATTTATAACGTTGCTTCAACGCTGCTTTATTTTTTGGCCACCACAAAATAATTCCAGAGATGACCATGATCAGCATGATGAATGTACTCCATTGTACCAGGAACAATCCTACCTCTCCCAGTAATAGCTGATAATGCAAATCTGCAAGTATAGTCCATACCCTGTGATGAGGGTTACCCTGACGGAGACCCAATATCTCGCCATTGTATGGATTAATAAATACATGTCCCCTTTGATTTTCTCCTTGTTGGTCTTCATAGTTAAACCCTACTATAGCGCTTCTTTCGGGATTCCTGTAAATAAATATACGGGTAGGATCGTGCCCGTTGGATAATGTCAACAACATGGGAGTTCCAAGCCGCATGAGGGAATCCATTGGCAGTGCCTTATCTCCCTTATTATACTTCACCCAATTGTGGTGACGGCTGATCACATGTAATTCAATTTCTTCTTCAAAGGTCAATAATGCACCGGTAAGTGCTACAATAAACACCACTAGCCCGGACGCAAGTCCGAGCCAGAGGTGTATATATCCAATCAGTTTTTTAAATCGCCGCTTCATAATTATCTGATGCGACGCATACCCCAATATCCCGCACCTGGAATCTGGAATGCTTCTTCAATTCCATTCGGCTTCAGGCGATAGGCTATTTCTGCGCTGGCATCGTTATTCGGTAGCGAAAAATAAGTCATGTTATCGATCCAGTCCTGGATGTTACTGGAAAAACCACCTTTAGGTAGTGCCGGATAATCCTCTGTAGCACCGGTTTTGATATTGATTTTTTTGGAAATAAAATTCTGTGAACCATAATAGTCATCATACGCAGCCGGTAGCTCATTCGCGGGATCGTATACGCGAGCCATGATATAATCATCATCAATTTTCCAATCGCCAACAATACCCTTTGAGCCTGTCACCTCATTCAGATTGATATAATAGGATGGATCAAAACTGGTTTCTCCCTTCTTAATGCGTAGAATGCCTGCATCCGGATAACTGTTTCCTTCAGAAGAATATGCTTTAAACGAACTGGCATCATTAGATCCCATCACATACACATCACCGTTAGCTGCAACGTATCCGGTAATACCAGGTAAGGCACGATCATCTTCAAAAATCTGTACGTTAGTTCCACCATCCACAGGCACTGCTGCCACCATCATCTTTGGATAAACTTTTAGATTATCATAATCACTGTAAAAAACAGTATAGTACATGTAATTGCCAGAAATACCAATCTGCCCGGGCCAACTGTCAAAGCCTGGCTTCACCGGAATATTAGCATCAAATGAGGTAGTCACTGTCATAGTAGAAGGATCCCAGACGATCACCTTATTTTGCTCAGAAACCATCATGATCGCTTTTGTCGGCGATACAAAAGTGAGGTCAGCACCATATTTGAAGCCATAGCTTTGCAAGGAAATAGCATTTCCCTTGGTGAGCTTCATATTGTCATCCACTTCGTAACGGGTAATCTTCACCTGATCTCTTTCCCATACGAAAATACTGCTGTCAAAACTGTAGAAATAAGCATCTCCGAATTCCAGCATAGCTTTACTGTCTACACTTCCGGTTGGCACTGTGGGAAAAGCGCCAACATAGGTGCTTCTGCCATCAGGGTCCCAGGCAATTGTACTTAGCATCACAGCAGGCTTGGTCCCTCTACCGTCAGTTTGTTCTTCCTCTACCTTATCTTTCTTACAGGCAGAAACAGCCAGCAGTATAAGCGCCGCAAGGGTGATATACCGGTTCATTGTTGTCATCATCGTTTTCATAATTTGCTATAATTGAGTGATTAATTTGAAATAGAAACCAATTCCGGGTTTTTGAATACCGAAATTGTCATAGATCTTCGCATTGAAAAGATTTTGAATTTCAGCAGTAATCGCATTGTTGGTTTTACCTACCGGCACTTGAACCGTCGCCCCAATATTATTACTGAATTGTGATGGTATTATTTGTTTACTGGAAGATAATCCTGCGCTTTCCCAACCTCTGTAAAACTCATGAATATATCCACCGTTCCAGAACAACGTCAGATCCGCTTTTTTTTGAATGAGAGCAGGTAGACGGTATTGTGCCGATGCGTTGGCCATACCATAGGGGCGATTAGGAATCCGGTCTGATTTATACACTGCAAAAGGTCCGCTGGTTGAAGTGTTCAGATAATTAATATATGTGGCGTTGGCATCAATGGATAATCGATTGCTCAATGTAGACCAAACCATTGCCACTTCTGCTCCTGTAGCACGCGCCGAAGCAACATTCTGATAATTGTACAGGTTATCATTACCAAATTGGGTGATCATATTTTGTATAGAGCGTAAAAATCCGGTAACATTTAGTTGAAGCCTGCGTAGAGAAGTGGTGCCATCATAATTGAATTCTGCGTTCACATTATGACTTCTCTCGGGCTGTAACTCAAGGTTGGCCTGTGAAAGTCTGCCGTCGCCAAACACTTCGTTAGCATTGGGTAATCGAGTAGCATATTCATAGGATAGCTTGCCTATTATTTTAGGTGTAATAAAATATCTTAATCCATTTCCGGCACCATAATATTGGGAACTCCTGTTGCGGTTTCTTAGGCTTCCACCCGGCAATATTTCCTGCGACTCCTGTTTTTGCAGGTATTGTTTGACAAATAAAATATTCTGCAGCATTTGATCGTACAGGCTACTTTCCAGTTCTACTCCATTTACCAATGAAGACAATAATCGCTTTGTTCCGAGCGGATCGGGAGCGGAGGGATCGTTTTGCTTACGTTCATCTCCTGACCGGGTGATATACGTGGGTGCAAGAGATAATTGAAGAGTATGGTTTGTATGCAGTTTGTACAAAAAATGTAGCCGGGCAAATGAATTGTTTTCAAAAACGATCTGGTCGGTTGCTTTATGGATCTCACCAGTGTTAAAACGGTTATTAATGATTTTACCGAACCAGTCATATACAAAGTGGGCTGTGTCGGCAAAATTGTATTCGTTGTAGGTATATCCGGCTGTTAGAGCAATACTAAATTGTTTTCGAAAATCTTTTTTATAAACCAGGTGGGTTCCTTTAGTTGCGGTAGTATAAAATACTTCGCCGTAAGGAACAGTCATGATATTATTGTTCTGTACTTCCTTAAAATAATCAGAGAGCACGGCATGAATGGACAATTCATTGGCCCAAGATTGATTTTTAATTCCAAATGAAGCATTGATAGCCTTTGCTTTATACCCATCATGAAATCTTCGCACCGTCCTGTCTTTTATTGCCCCGGTGGAATCACCTACTTGCACATCAACCTTATAATTATTATCAGTATAATCATAAAATGCGCCAACGCTTCCAAAAAAACCAGAGGAATCCTGGTATTGCAGATGGGCTGTGATCCGATGTGCATTAAAGGAACCAAATTGATAAGAAGCAGAGCCATGCCATCCTCTTCTCAAAGGAGAAGTAACCATATTTACCGCGCCGCCAAGAGCATCGGCACCAAAACGCACGGGAACAACTCCCTTAAATATTTCTATTCGTTCGATAAGATTTATCGGAATATTAGCAACGCCATTTGAATAAGCGCTGAACTGAGCCGGCACACCATCCACAAAGAAACGTATCTGGTCATCCGTCAATCCATTCAGCGAGAAGCGTGCCTCACTCCCCAATCCGCCGTTTCTTCTTACGTTCACGCCTTTGGTCTGTGCCAGCAACTGACCCATGTCGCCTGTGCGCAGACGGGCTTTTTCCGTTGTGATAACATCCACAGCATTAGCGGATTGTTGTAACGTTCTGGCCTTTGATTGACCGGTGAACTCCACTTCAGACAGCACTTCTCCCCTTCGGGAAAGTACAATATCATGTGTTGTAGTTTGATTTTTCTTTAACAGGATTTTGTGCGTGGAAGGGGTATATCCAACATAAGAAACGTGAAGCAGTTCTTCTCCCGCCGGCAAATGCTCGATTCGATAGCGGCCGTGTTCATCACTAGTTGCCCCTTTATCCAGCCGTTTGAGCAAAATACTTGCCCCGGCAACCGAAGATCCCGCACTGTCTTTTATTTGGCCTACCAAAGTAGCACTACCCTCTTTCTGCGCCAATGCAGAAAGAGAGGAAAAGGCAAATAGTGTGGATACTATCAAACAGACTTTCCAGGTATACCCGGTAATTGGTCTGGAGTTCATGAAACACAAGTGATTAATAATGAAGCCTGTCACAATACTCAAACAGTCATATTCCGGAAGAGAAAAGTCAGTATTTCATTGTGAAAGGCAAAGGTGGGATCATTTAGCGAGCAGTCATTTTCGATTTACGGAATATTATTGCCTTTATCGGGAACACTTGACCCAATGAGTGCAGTAATATAAGAAGGAAATCAAATTGCAAGTTCCTGAATCCTAGCATATAGACATTTGTACCGAGTTGGAGATATCATAAGAAATATGTCAGACATTCCTATACTGCGTATAAACCAGGATAATTTGTTAACCAATTTATTATTTTTCCATGAATATGTTCACCACTCCACCCAGTAAACGTATTCTATTAGTTATAAATACAAAACAGCGCTGTTGAACACTATCCAATCTACCTGGCGCACTCTTCAATATTTCGAGGCATTAGGAGAAAAGACATTTTAGCTGCTGCTGTAAAACAATCTACCTATGAAACTTTTTCAGATTGGTTTTCCGATAGGAATAACTGGTGGTGATCGATCCTGCGGAACTCACCGGGTGACAATGAGCTTGTGAGCCAAGATCAATTTTTCCATTGAAAGATAGAAAATAGTGTTGGCAGCCATTTTTACCTATGCCGCTTTATGCGTATGGATATTCCACTGAAATCTTTTCCAGGAACCGGTTCCAGCGAACTGCAAACTTGATTTTGTGAATGTTCAGATTTGGGTAAATTTGCCGTCCGAAGTATAACGACTCCCTAGCTCAGTTGGTTAGAGCTACTGACTCTTAATCAGTAGGTCCTGG
>CAZSFY010000048.1:0-20410 GCA_964606315.1 uncultured Chitinophagaceae bacterium
TGAAACATTAATAAATTATGACCCAATTAGTTTACCTGGTTCCTTTGTTTCCCTTGGTTGGTTTTTTAGTGAACGGATTGTTCAGAAACTTCCTTCCTAAATCTGTTGCGGGAGTTGTAGGAAGTGGTACCATTCTCGCCTCTTTTATTGTTTCAGTACTGTTGTTCCTTGATGTTAAAAATGGAACTGTTTTTAATACTTCATTATTCAATTTTATTTCGGTTGGTGAGCTGAAAATTCCATTCGGTTTCCAGGTCGATCAGCTATCCTCTATATTTTTATTGATCATTACCGGAATTGGTTTTTTCATTCATGTGTATTCCACTGCTTATATGCACGAAGAAAAACCCGATCATTACGCCCGCTACTTCGCTTATCTTAATCTCTTTGTTTTTTCGATGTTGCTGCTGGTGATGGGTTCCAACTTTGTGATCATGTTCATTGGCTGGGAAGGTGTTGGTTTATGTTCTTATCTGCTTATTGGTTACTGGTTCAAGAACACATCCTATAATAATGCTGCTAAAAAGGCATTTATTATGAACCGTATAGGTGACTTTGGATTTTTGCTGGCGATATTTATGATGGTTAGCCAGTTTGAATCAGTTGTGTTTACAGATGTGTTTGCTAAAGCAGGCGAATTACCTATGGGTTCTGCAGTGCTGACAGCTATCACGTTATTATTGTTCTTAGGAGCGGCCGGTAAATCGGCACAACTTCCTCTTTACACATGGTTGCCCGATGCGATGGCTGGCCCGACACCTGTTTCTGCACTTATTCACGCAGCAACGATGGTTACAGCAGGTATTTACATGATCGCCAGAAGTAATATCATGTACACGCTTGCGCCAGTGTCGCAAACAGTGGTAGCTATTGTTGGATTGGCTACAGCTATTTTTGCTGCTACCATAGCGCTCAAACAAAATGATATCAAGAAAGTACTGGCTTATTCAACGGTGAGTCAGTTAGGATATATGTTTATCGGCTTAGGTGTAGGCGCTTATACCGGCGCTGTTTTTCATGTAATGACACATGCTTTCTTCAAAGCCCTTCTCTTTTTAGGTGCAGGTTCTGTTATTCATGCTATGCACCACGAACAGGATATCCGCAATATGGGAGGACTTAAAAAGAAACTTCCTGTTACACATATCACTTTCCTGATCGGCTGTCTGGCGATTGCCGGTATTCCGCCGCTTTCAGGTTTTTTCTCTAAAGATGAAATTCTTGCTGTTGCATTTTCAGCTAATAAAATATACTGGATACTGGGAGTGATAGGAGCATTTATGACTGCATGGTATATGTTCAGATTATATTCTACTACATTCCTTGGTCAATTCAGGGGAACAGAAGAACAGAAACACCATGTACATGAGAGTCCTTTTCCTATGACCATCGCGTTGGTAGTACTCGCCATCTTGTCTATAATAGGTGGCTTTGTGGGTGTTCCCGAATTGTTTGCTCATAATGCACACCAACTTGAACATTTCCTTGCACCGATCTTTGCAAGATCGAATCAGCTTAAAGAAATACACCATCTCGATCATTCAACTGAGTGGATATTAATAGGTGTTTCAGTAGCAGGAGCAGTGATTGCTGCAATTATTGCTACTGTGAAGTATAGCCGCAAACCCGATCTTGAAGTGTCTACCGGTCTTGGTCGCGTATTGGAAAACAAATGGTATGTTGATGAATTGTACAACACTATAATTGTAAAACCTGTTTACGCTATTGGCAAATTCTTCAATCAGCAAATAGAAAAGGGAGTGATCGACTGGCTTGTAAATGGTGTAGGTAAGCTCGTGCAGTATGGTAGCCGGCAGATGCGCTGGATGCAAAGCGGCCAGGTAGGCAGCTATGTGTTGCTGATGGTGTTAGGTGTGCTCGTATTTTTTGTTATACAATTCTTTATTAAAAAATAATTGATGATACCTGTCTTACTCATATTGATCCCATTAATAGGTGGTGTCGTTACGTTTTTTCTAAAGAATGAGAAAACTGCAAAGTCGTTCTCTCTATTCGTATCATTTCTTGTACTGGCTTGTTCACTTGCTGCTATCACTGTTAAAGATGAAGGCTTGCTGTTCACCAATGTAGAATGGATGCCTTTGCTGGGAAGTAATTTTAATGTAGGTCTGGATGGTATGGGTAAGTTGCTCGTGTTGCTTACTGGTGTTGCTTTCCCGGTAATATTTATTGCTACCTGGCATCATCAATATACACGTGCCAATAGTTTTTATGCATTGATGTTGTTATCCTGTGCAGGATTGATAGGTGTGTTTGTAGCTTTTGACGCTTTGTTATTTTATTTCTTCTGGGAACTGGCATTGATCCCGGCTTACTTCCTGTGCGGTCAGTGGGGAGGTGAAAGGAGAATGGCCGTAACATTCAAATTTTTTGTCTATACTTTTATCGGTTCCCTCTTTATGTTGTTGGGACTGATCTATATTTATTTGAAAACACCCGAGCAGTCTTTTTCGCTCGATGCATTTTATAAATTGAATTTATCGAACGCTGACCAGTCATGGTTGTTCTGGGTCATGTTTGCTGCATTTGCTGTAAAAATGCCGGTATTTCCATTGCATACCTGGCAGCCGGATACATACGAACAATCATCCACCGCAACAACGATGGTGCTTAGCGGCATCATGGTAAAAATGGGCGTGTTTGGTGTACTGCGTTGGTTAGTGCCAGTAGTATCTGTAGGTTCGTGGGCCTGGGGCGATACCGTTTCTATGCTTGCAGTAATAGGGATGGTGTATGCTTCTTTGATTGCGATGAAGCAGGATGATCTCAAACGTCTGGTAGCCTATTCATCAATAGCACACATGGGATTAATGTGTATAGCTATTTTTGCTACAACAGATATTGGTCTGCAAGGTGTGATGATCCAGATGTTCAGTCATGGTATTAACATCATAGCCTTGTGGATAGTGGTAGAGTGGATAGAGCGCAGATTCAATACCCGTAAAATGTCGGAGTTGGGTGGACTGGCCCAAAAGGCACCTGTAATGGCCATCATGTTGGTGATTATTGGGTTGGCTAATGTAGCATTGCCGCTTACCAATGCTTTTGTTGGTGAGTTCATGATGTTTACCGGGATATTTACTTCTAATGTATCAAAATTCAATATAGTGTTTACTGTTGCTGCGCTGGTGACTATTATTCTTTCCGCAGTGTATACTTTCAATATGCTGCAGAAAGTGTTGTTTGGTGAAACCAGTGCGGCTACTGCTAATGCGACTGATCTCAGAACAAATGAAAAACTGATTTTAGGTGTGCTTGTAGTATTGATATTGGTGTTTGGTGTTTATCCCCAACCCATGCTCGATCTTACCAGCTCAACGGCAGACGCTATATTATCAAGGATGATAACAAAACATCCATAATTAAGTTATGAACGCAATTGTACTTTCGGCCATCTGGGGAGTGTTGATGATGTTTAGTGGCATTTTATTTAAACGCCTTTCTGTTGTTCGTTCAATAGCAGTTATAGGCGCTGGCGTACTCTTAGTAGCCACTATCCTTGAAATGGAAGGGATCAATTTTTTCGGTTTCAATACACGCAACATGCTGGTGACCGACAATTTCTCCCTCCTGTTTATGGCTGTAATGTTTGCCACTACGCTTTTATATTTTTTATTATCAGGAAAGGATATCGAAAAAGTGGGTAATCATGTGGCCGACTATTATGCGTTGTTGTTCTTTATCCTGGCAGGAGTGGGCATTGCTTCTACATTTAATACATTATTATTATTATTCCTGGGAATTGAAATTATTTCTATACCACTGTATATTCTCACCGGTAGCGACAAGCGTAACTTAAAGAGTAATGAAGCTTCGCTGAAATACTTTCTGATGGGCGCTTTTTCTACCGGCCTGATGCTGATGGGTATTGCGTTAGTATATGGTGCAAAAGGAAGCTTTAATCTTGATATTATCGGGGAGCTGAATAAAGAAGCAACCAGTTCCAATCTTTATACAGCGGGATTATTATTGCTGATGTTCTCTATGGCGTTTAAAGTTTCTGCCGCGCCGTTTCACTTCTGGACACCGGACGTGTATGATGGTGCGCCTACTGTGTTCACTTCTTTTATGGCCACTATTGTTAAGGCCGCTGCATTTTTTGCGTTCATCAGATTGTTTAAATATGGTTTTGCCGAAACACATAGTCAGTGGCAGGTGATAGTATCTATTATTACAGCATCAACTTTAATTATTGGTAATATCACAGCGATATTTCAACAAAGCGTAAAAAGAATGCTGGCCTATTCCAGTATTGCCCAGGCAGGTTTTATGATGTTTGCTATTGTAGCGCTTAACGGCATCGCTATGGAGGGGCTTATTTATTACGCTACTGCTTACAGCCTGGCTACGATAGGTGTTTTTGCGGTATTAGGAAGAATGAAGGATTATACGTTTGATGGTTTTAATGGAATGGCCAAGCACTATCCTGTTCTTTCAGTTATTGTCGCCATATTTATGTTTTCTTTGGCAGGCATTCCCGCTACTGCAGGGTTTATGGGTAAATTCTATATGCTCTCTGCTGCGATTAGCAATGGTCATCTCTTTTGGCTGGTGATTGTGGGTATTATCTGCGCTGCTATTAGCGTGTACTATTATTTTCGTGTCATACAGGCTATGTACTTTAAAGAAGGTGAAAAACAGGAGATCTCCGCCGGTTCCGGCTTCATATTGTTATTGGGAATTACTGCTGTAGCTATTATCCTGTTAGGTTTATTCCCCCACTGGCTGATCGACAAAATGTATTATTTCTTTTAAATCGTTCTTTTTATTGGTCAGTATTGCCTGTGTATTGGGCGGAAAGGTGCGGAGCATTCTTTTGCTTAATTTGCACCTGTGAAATGCTCGTGCAATGATGAATTTCAAGGATAATATCCTCCTGGCCTATCAAACGGTAAAAGCTAATCGTCTGCGTACTATACTGACCGTAGCTATTATCGCTTTTGGTATTATGGCGTTGGTGGGTATCAGTACTGCTATCAGCGCTTTACAGCAGAAATTTATGGAGAGCTTTTCTTCAATGGGAGCGAATGGTTTTAATATTCGCTTCAAAGAACCGCAATTCCGCTTTGAAACAAATTCAGGCACGGTTACTAAACAGAAGAAAGGGCAGCGTAAAGAAAAAAGGTCAAACATTGGTAAAAGAATTACAAAAGACCAGGCTGAAAAATTTAAAAATGATTTCAACTTTCCTGCAACTGTTTGTATTAATCTTTTTGGTTCACGTGATGCAGTTGTTTCCTATCAGAATAAAAAATCAAATCCCACTACAAGAGTTTACGGTAGCGATGAACATTTTATAGACCAGAACGGTTTTAAACTCGCCTACGGACGTCCATTAAATTCACTGGATGTATCCAGTGGTAGAAACGTTTGTTTAATAGGAAGTGAAATTGCTAAAAAGTTTTTTAATAATAATCTCGAAGAGCCGCTCGACAAGATTATTAAAGTGAATAATATTCCCTATCGTGTTATTGGTACGCTCAATGAAAAAGGATCATCATTAGGGTTTAGCTGGGATAATACAGTAATTGTTCCTTATAAAAATGTACAGCGTTTTTTTAATGCCAACCCAAATTCATCGTTTAGTATCCAGGTAAAAGTGAATGATATCAAATACATGGAGCCTGCTATTGGTGAAGCCACAGGATTATTCAGGTCGATCAGGAAATTAAGCACTACCGAAACGGATAATTTTATTATCGATAAAAGTGACAGTTTTGTAGAAATGCTGCTTAACCAATTATCTTATTTAACCGGTGCAGCTATCATTATCGGATTTATTACGCTTACCGGCGCGGCTATTGGATTAATGAATATAATGCTGGTTGCCGTAACTGAACGTACCAAAGAGATAGGATTAGTAAAAGCAATAGGAGGTAAGCAGAGTAATGTTCGTGTACAGTTTTTACTGGAGGCCATCATCATTAGTTTGTTCGGCGCACTGTTTGGGGTTTTCCTCGGTGTCGCTATCGGCAATGTGATTTCTTTATTGTTAAACACAGGTTTTGTTGTGCCCTGGAACTGGGTGGTATTGGGAGTGCTCATCTGTACCATTGTTGGTTTGTTAGCCGGATTGTATCCTGCACTCAAAGCATCGAAGTTAAATCCTATTGAGGCGTTGCGTTATGAATAGGGTTTGATAAATATTTAAACGTGTTATTAAACGCTTTAAGTCTTGTCTGATTTTTACTGCTTTATCAGTAAAGATATTTCACCGTAACTCAACACCCTCTTTTTAGACAGCTTTTTAAACGGATGATATTCCAGTCAGAATGCCCTTTTTTGATCAGAATATCATACACTTTTCAGATGGTCGTATTTTACAGGTTCGCTCTAAAATTACCAGGCTCTCTGTCGGCCGTTTCGCAGCTGGTTGGACTGGTTATTTTGAATAGCACAAAACACGTTAAAAAGCATTAATTCTTTTTAAACACCTGGTCTATTCTCTCTTTAATATCTGTTAAATGATAACGGCTCATGTTATCCGCGAAACCGGGGAGCGCTGCATCAATTTCATTTTTTAATGATCTTAATGTGGCTTTGGCAACAGATACGATATCTGATTTTTTAGTATCCATCACTGGGCCGAGTGAAATGGTAATAGCTCCTCCTGTTGAGGTTGATCCTGCACCTGATCCTCCAGATAAGACGATCATTCTTTCGACAAAAGATTTCTGCAGGTTTCTCCTGTAATTATCAATAGGTTTTTTTGAAGACAATTCAGACCAGATACCTTTTTTCAGATCAAGAATTAACTCATCTATTTTATATGCGCTCTTGTCGCGGTTAGCAGAAGAGATCATTCTTTGCAGACGGGTAACAGAAAGTATATTACTTAACACATTATCCTGTATGCCGCTAACACGATCTGAAGTAGGTGCGGCAATAAGATCAAGAATATTTTTATCGATCAACCAATAAGGCGTTGCAAAAAGCTGGTCATTTAAAAATTTGACAGCCTCTTTCTGTACCGTTTTAGGTACTACTCTAAATACTGGTCCAGCCTGGTCGGTTGTTTTTGCATCTGAATAAATACCACCAATATTCATGGCAGCATGATTCATGTACCGGGAATATTGGGTGACCGTCTCGCTATAAATCTTATCCAGTTTTTTAAAATCTTCACCTTCTGTTTTTGTCCACTGGTTGAGTTGTGGTAAAATTCTTTTTAGATTTTTAATACCATACGCGCCGGCTTTCATCGCATTATCGCCGAGATCTTCTGTTTGTGCACGGGGATCCATTCCATTCATGTGAAAAAATTTCAAACGCGGATTATCGGCTTTACTTTTTATCCAGTTGTTCAGTATTTCTTTTTCTTCTTTCTCTGACTTATCGGGAAATAGTCTGTAACCATATTCTATAGCCCAATGATCATAATCGCCGATGCGTGGAAATATTCCTTTTCTCGAGATATTGTCTTCTGGTTGTGCTACATAATTGAATCGTGCATAATCCATGATCGAAGCAGTGTGTCCGTTAGCTTCTACCCATTTTTTATCTCTTAATTTTTCAACCGGAGTAGCATGTGATGAGCCCATATTGTGAGGCAGACCAAGTGTATGTCCCACTTCGTGCGAAGAAACAAACCTGATCAGTTCACCCATCAGATCATCGCTGAAAGCAGGTTTACGGGCTGTCGTATCAATGGCGCCAGCCTGTAATACGTACCAGTTATACACCAGTTGCATGATATTATGATACCAGTTGATATGCGATTCCAGTATTTCGCCGGTGCGGGGATCGTGGATATGCGGACCACTCGCATTGGGAATATCGGATGGTTTATAAACGATAGCATTATAGCGGGCATCTTCCAGACTCCAGGTAGAATCTTCTTCCGGTGTTGGCGCCAGTCTGGCGGTGATTGCATTTTTGAATCCCGCTTTTTCAAATGAAGGTTGCCAGTCGTTAACTCCCTGGATAAGGTAGGGTATCCATTTTTTGGGTGTAGCCGGATCAATATAAAATATGATAGGTTTAGCGGGTTCTACCAATTCGCCGCGCTTGTATTTTTCAAGATCTTCAGGTTTGGGTTCCAGTCTCCAGCGGGTGATCAGGCTAATATCCTTTACTCCCTGCGGATCAGCATCAAAATCGATGAATTCTGTAGTAAAATAGGGTACGCGATGATCGTAATAGCGTGGTTTCATTGGATTAGCTGGTAATAAAATAAGTGAACTATTGAGTTCGAAAGTGGATAACCCGCCTCCAGCCGAGGGTGCAGGCCTCATCCCCGCCGCAGGTGGTTGACCTGTATTCCGGTTATATGTTTTTACCGTGCGGATCTCTACATTCATCGGGTAGCTCCTGATATCATCAATATAGGATTTGTCGTTTTGCAGACCTCCTAATTTGAGTGCTGTTTTAGCTGAAGGCGCAAAAAAGAATATTTCCGTGTCGCCCGACAAGATATCTGTTACATCAATTACCGATGCCACGCTATCGGTTGAATAGGCTTTGATCTCGAATGCCGCCGAGATCGGTTGGATATTGGAATTCATAACCGACTTGTACATGTCGCCTGCCGTATCGCGTGCATATACGGAATAGGATATGTTGCGCAGGAAAAATTTATGGTTGGGGCCCTTTTCGAAACGGATAACATTCTGGTTGATCTCGTCACCCGCAAATCCCAGGAAACCTGAACGGGTATTGATAGGGGCTTTTGAAATGCGGTTAACAATAAGAATATCACGGTTTAACAGAGAATCATTAATCTCAAAAAACCATTTTTCATCTACTTTATGAACATTGAAAAGACCCTTTTTTGTAACAGCTTTATTATTAATGACTTCATAATAAGGTTTTGGTCCTGTTTTTGGTGGGGCAGGGGCCGTTAATTGGACCGTTTTTGAAGTGTCTCTGGGCTCCGGAACGGTTTTCTTTTTTTGGGCCTGGACAGAAAAAATTGTACTGTTAAATACACATATTAGTGCAATCAGACATCTATGGTTCATTGGTATAATTTATAATATAATGAATACCTATCATTTAATAATGCAATAATAATAGGGGCACGAAGATATGGAAAAGGGAAAACCTATATTTTTGACTTTGTACATTTGATAATTGTTTATATTGTGTGCCCTTAGAAGAAGCTGTTAATTTTTATCTCTTATACTAAAAACAAACAAATCATGGCTGAGACAAGACCAACTGCATCAGTTGTTTCAAAGAGTAGTACATCAGTTCAACCCGTCAGGAGAAGTAATGCTGTTTCATGGATCGCCCCCATTGTATGTGTAATTGCAGGTTATGTAATCTGGCGTTTCATATTAGGTCATCCTTCAAATTTTACGGATCCAGATCCCGCTGGCGGATTCTGGCCACATCATCTGGGACCAAAAAGTGGACTTGTGAGAATGTATGAAGGTGGTATCGTGGTTCCTATCCTTATCTCTAATTTATTAATTGTTGTAGTGTTCGCTATTGAGCGTTTTTTAACGATCAACAAAGCGACCGGTTCGGGAAATGTTGCTGAATTTATTCGTCGTGTTCAATATCACCTGGCTAACAAAAATGTTGATCAGGCTATCTCTGAGTGTGACAAACAAAAAGGAAGTGTTGGCAATGTAATGAAAGCCGGCCTTCGTAAATATAAAGAAATGATCACCACTACTGAACTGGATACAGATCAGAAAGTGTTGAACATTCAAAAAGAAATTGAAGAAGCAACAGCGCTTGAGCTCCCTATGCTTGAAAAGAATCTCGTGTTCCTTTCTACCCTTGCGTCCGTAGCTACTTTGATTGGTCTGTTTGGTACCGTATTGGGTATGATCACTTCATTTGCTGCTCTTGGTGCCGAAGGTGGTGGTAATGCTGCTGCAGAACTTTCACGTGGTATCTCTGAAGCCTTGTATAACACTGCTTTAGGTATTGGTACTTCTGCATTAGCGATCATATTCTATAATATGTTCACTACCAGGATCGATTCTATCACTTATGGTATTGATGAATCAGGATTTACTTTAACACAGAGTTTCGCCTCTCTTTATAAATAAGAGAAAGTCTTTTTCAGAATGTTGAAGAAAATGTATGGAAACTGTACAAAAAGTAATCTTATAATTCAATAAATTATTTATCATGGGAAGAGCAAAATTGCCTAGAAAGAGTACCAATGTGGATATGACGGCTATGTGTGACGTGGCATTCCTTCTCCTGGCGTTTTTTATTCTTACTACAAAGTTCAAGCCCGACGAAGCTTTGTCGGTAACTACACCGTCTTCAGTTTCCACTAAAGTGGCGGAGCAGAAAGATGTAGTATTGATTACAATTGATAAAGAAGGTAGAGTGTACTTCTCTGTATCTGATGATGCGCAGGAAGAAAAAGAGTCTATCATCGAATCAGTTGACCAGGCCAGAAACCTTGGTTTAACTCCGGAAGAGAAAAAGCGTTTTACTTATGCAGGTTCTTATGTGGGCGTGCCTTTCAACCAGTTAAAATCCTATTTGCAACTGAATTCCGAGCAGGCCAAAGGTGTGAATATGCCAGGCATTCCTGTTGGGGACAGTACAAATAATGAGTTGACCGTTTGGGTACGTGCCGCAACTTCAGCTTTTCAGGGAACAAAAATGAACCTGATGGTGAAAGGTGACGCTGAATCAAAATATCCTTCTTTCAAGGGTGTTGTTGATGCGTTCAAAAAGAACGATCAGTTGAAGTTTCAGTTGATCACTGACCAGGAAGGTGTTCCGGAAGGAACAGATCTGCACAAATCATTAAATGCTAATAAATCGTCAGCACAAGTCACTAATTAGTTAAACAACTTAAAAGCTATTTAATATGGCAGAGATAGATACTTCAGGTGGGGGCGGACATAAGAAAGGCCCCGGCGTCAAGAAGTCCAAGAAGCTGTCTACCCGCGTTGATCTGACTCCGATGGTGGATCTGGGTTTCCTGCTCATTACCTTCTTCATCTTTACAACTACCATGAGCCAGCCAACGGCCATGAGGTTGTTCCTTCCGAAGGATACTGAAAAACCTGAGGAACAGAATAAGATCAAGGAATCAGCAGCTCTCAGTGTGCTTTTGGGTAAAAACAATGTGATATATTACTATGAAGGTACCTTGCAGCCGGATGGGTCTAATTTTCTGACCACTAACTACAAGGATATCAGGCAGATAATTATCGACAAAAAAAGGAACACCAATCCCGAGGATTTTATGGTGTTGATCAAACCATCAGCAGAAGCAACGTATAAAAATGCTGTTGATATGCTTGATGAAATGACCATTAATGAAGTGAAGCGTCATGCAATGCTGGATCTTTTTGATATCGAAAAAGAACTGATTGCAAAAACAGAGGGTGGCGGAGCCGCTACCCCTGCTCAGTAAGTAATGGTAATTAATTAAAAATTCTAGACATGGAAGCTAATAAAATATTGTCAGCCGATATTCTCGACATAGTCTTTGAGGGTAGGAATAAGGAATATGGCGCCTATGAGCTTAGAAGAAGCTACACAAAAAGGCTCTTCATCGCTCTGGCTTCGATGGTAGGTCTGTTTCTTTTATTGCTGATAGGATATTTTGTTGCCAGCAACATTAACACTACAGACGATAGTAAGGCCATCGTTGTCCAAGAAGTGCAGCTCGAAGAAATTAAACAACAAAAAGAGGAGGAGCCGCCGCCACCCCCTCCGCCTGCACCACCGCCACCACCAAAAGTGGAAGTGGCCAAGTTCACTCCTCCCGTTATCGTGAAGGATGAAGAGGTGAAGGATGATGAGAGACCTCCAGAAGTAGAAAAACTGGAAGAAACCAAGATTGATGTATTCAACCAGGAAGGTGTTAAGGATGAGGGTATCGTTGCCCCTCCTATGGATGATGGTAAAGGTGTGGTGGAAGCGCCTAAGCGCGATGATACCGACTACGATCAGACTTTCACCAAAGTGGAAATTGAATCTTCTTATCCCGGTGGACCCGGTGCATGGGCACGTTACCTGAACAAAACATTAAGGTATCCCCAGGAAGCACAGGACCAGGAAATTCAGGGCGCTGTTGTAGTACAATTTATCGTGGACAAAGCCGGAGTTGTTACTGATGTAGAAGCCATCAGCGGTCCCCAGGAATTACGCGATGAAGCGGTAAGGGTGATCAAGAGAAGTGGTAAATGGACTCCTGCCGTACAAAACGGGCGCCAGGTAAAATCATACAAAAAACAGCCTATTGTATTCAGGCTCGAAACACAATAGTGATTTTAAACTATTAAAATAGACAAGGGTGTATCAAAACTGATACACCCTTTTTGCTTTATATAAAGAATACTTTCAGACAATTCACATCTGCTTTTGCTTGTGCCTTATCGGACTATTGGAAGTTCATCTTTACACCGATACCATAATATTTAATAAAAGCAGTTGGTATATCGGATTCTTTATTCTGCAATAAATTTCTAGCACTTAGATAATATTCTATTGAGCGGGTATTGATGACCGTGGTATATCCGGCATACAAATGTTGTAACAGAAATATATTTTTATGGTCGGCATTATAATACATAGCGTTTATGCCGGCAGTAATATTATTGAATCTGAAATGATTGACCCATCCTGCCGAAAAGCCTTCTGATAAAATCTGACCCTGGTTTGTTGGGCTACTCGGCCCCTGGCGCACGACATTGGCAGAATAGCTTCTATGGTAAACATTTATAAAACCAGTGTATTTCCTGTCTGTATAGTTTAATGAAAACCTGTGAGTATTCAGTTCCGATTCGTTTTCCCTGGAAGTGGAAAGGGAGAGTATCGTGGGAACAATGATGAGTTCATGATACCTGCTTCTTTCGAAAGCATAGGATAACTTCAGCTTGTCATACCAGCCTACTGTTGCACCTGCAGAGAGTATTGTTGCCGGCTGAGGTTCTATATAGGGCGATATTTGCAGATTGTTGTTTTCGCGGTGAAAGTGACCGTAGGTATTATAAAATGTTTTTTCCATCCAACTATTTCCTTCGCTGTATGAAGCAAATAACCTGGCAGAATAGTTGGAGGATGATTCGATCGCTTTAATGAGATCGAATGAAGCGCTGATAAAAGGATGTATTTTATTGATAGTCTGAGGTAGGAAATCTTTTTTGAACCTGGTGAACTGCGCGCCACCCTGTACGAATAATACTTCCTTATAGCTAAATGCAGCGTTTGGTGTAATGGCAATTTCTATATTCTTTCTTTCACCCCAGGAGTATCCATTTGTACTTATATTACCTTCTGTTAAAATAGTTTTATTAAAATTGTAGGTGGTTTTGCCGTGAAGTAGGGAAAAGGCAAGAGTGGGATTAAACTTCCATTGACCTGACTGTTTTTCAAATCCTATCCTGTTGCGAAGCAGGAGATGATTTTGATTATAACTATTATCAATATACGAGGTATAAGTGGTGTTAAGACTGGTTAGAATTGATTCGTCTGTCTCTTTTGTATTAACATCACCATGAGTATACGCTATGTTGAGCTCATTGCTCCAGTGTTTATTGAAGTTTGTCAGCAGTTTTGCTGAAGGAAAAATTAATAGATTATTTCCCTTTATCTGTTTGTTTCTTATGTCAGGATACTGATGGGTTAATATGTCGGAATGAGCGCTATCTCCGGGTGAAACAGCCAACCGCATGGCCAGCGCTGATCTTTTTCCCAGTTTTGTATTGAATGAGGCATTAGCGCGAAAAAGGTTGATTCGTTGGGGGCTTATAGTGTTTCCTTCAATTACTGATATGCGACTAAACGCATCATGCAGGTAGTTTAGCGAAGCGCCAAAGCGGCTCTGTTTACCCGACCAGTTACCACCAAGATAATACTGGTGATAAAAAGTGGGTTTATCATGATTATATAATTTGCCGGTTTGTTCATTTCTTCTTCTTGTATAAAAAGTGTTTGCTACAGCGGTGATGCCGGTTTTATTTCCTGTTGCGGTGGTAACCAGCACAATATTTTGCGAGGGCGAAACTCCGTTGACTAGCGACTGTGCATTTAATACCAGGGTGATACTTTCAATATCGTAAATACTGAGAGCGCTGATAGCATTTGAAATGTTCCCATCGATAATATATGCATAATCGGAGCCTGGTGAGAGCATACCATTGAAGTAGATGTTGATAGCTTCTTCCAAATTGATAAATGGAAACTTTTGCAGGTCTGTTCCCTTCACCGTAATGTATTGGGTTGCTTTTTTATCGATCGTAGTGATCCCGGGGTCGAATGCCAATGAATCGGTTTGAGCGCTGACTGTAAACTGTAATGTGATGAATAGTAGGGACAAGGCCAGGGGTTTCATTACGGGGTGTTATTTGGTAGCGAATATATTAAAAATGATCGTTTGTGAAAGGAGTGATCTTTTTGTATTTATTACTGAAGTCTTCGGCAACCGGAAGTATAATCGTACGCTCCGCGCAATTATTAACTATTTTTGCTGCATGCCTCATACGATTCATAACTGGGATGATACTATTGTTGCGCTGGCCACACCTCCGGGTATTGGTGCTATTGGTGTTATCCGTTTAAGCGGACCCTCATCTATTGCTATTATCAACCAATTGTTTCCTTCAAAGGATCTTACTACTCAACCGTCGCATACTATTCATGTGGGGTATTTACAATATAATGGAGAGTTACTTGATGAAGTGGTAGTGTCGTTGTTTCGTAATCCCCGTTCTTATACCGGGGAGGATGTAGTAGAAGTGTCTTGTCATGGTTCTCCTTATATACAGCAGCAGGTAATTGATGCTGTATTAGAGTCAGGAGCCCGCCTGGCCCGTCCCGGTGAGTTTACTTTGCGTGCTTATCTTAATGGTAAGATTGATTTAACGCAGGCTGAAGCTGTTGCAGACCTTATTGCTTCCGGTACTAAGGCTTCGCGTGATAATGCTTTTCATGCCATGCGTGGAGGTTTTTCAAAAGTGCTCGCCGATTTGCGTGAGGAGATGATTAAGTTTTCTGCATTGATAGAACTTGAGCTTGATTTTTCGCAGGAAGATGTAGAGTTTGCCGACCGCACACAGTTTTATACGTTGTTGCGTAGCGCTGCTGCTATTACGCATAGTTTAATGGATTCGTTTGCTTATGGTAATGTGATCAGGAATGGTGTGCGCGTGGCCATAGTAGGAAAACCCAATGCCGGCAAGAGTACATTATTGAATAATTTATTGAATGATAACAGGGCTATTGTGAGTGATATTGCCGGCACTACCCGCGACACTATAGAAGAAGTGTTGAATATTAAAGGTATTTTATTCAGGCTGATAGACACTGCCGGTATACGCGAGCATACATCGGATATTATTGAGCAGGCAGGCATGCAGAAAACTTTTGAAAAGATTAAAGAGGCCGATATTGTTTTATATGTGTTTGATGTGCAGCATACCAGTGTGGATGAGGTAAAGGATTTTCTGCAGCAGGTCGATCATATACCCGTTTTATTAATTGCCAATAAAGTTGATATAGCAGGCGAAGCTGCCGCCAGGGAAAAATTTAGCCAGGTAGGATTTCCCGGTGAGCAGTTATTGTCAGTAGATCCTGCTGTTATAGCAGACCAATCTATTATTTCTCGCCATCCTATTATTTTTATTTCGGCGCGGAACGACAGTCGGCTTGAAGAATTGAAGGAAAAACTTTTTTCGTTGTCCGTTACCGGGAGTGTTACTCCCGGTAACACAGTCATTACCAATGCCCGTCATTACGAAGCTTTGCGTCAGGTCCATTCTTCCATCGAAGATATTATTGCCGGTCTCGATGCCCATCTGCCCGGCGACCTTCTCGCCCTCGACATCCGCCGCTGCCTAAGCTACCTCTCCGACATCACCGGCGGCGACATCACCACCGAAGACCAGTTAGACTATATATTCAGCAAGTTTTGTATTGGAAAGTAGGCGATGTTATATTTATTTACTTATATTCGTATATAGTTGATAGAGAACCTCCCCGGTTTGCAGATGTTGCCTTATCCTATCCTTTGTTAATACTAATCTTGTTACTCATTTGTTACCAGAAGCTGAAAATGTGTTACCGAGTAACATTTTCGTGTTAGGTGTGTCATGACAGGGCGTGACAGGGGGGTAATGAATATTTTTTATAAAGGTTACTAGTTAATACAAATCCAATAATCAATATGATATATCCTTTTCCATACCGCATCAACTTTCAATAAAATAATGAAAATGTTTAAAAAAGCATCTGTTATTCTGTTAACTGTTTTATTGTCAGTTACAGCTTTATCCCAAGACTTAAAAAAAGAGGCACAAAAGTCAGAAACGAAAATGGAATCCTTCGCTTCTAAGACTGGTGTAATTGTCAAATTTATTGATCATAAGCTTCCAGACTTCAAATTGTCTTATGGTTCTGTTGCTGAAACGAGAATTAGAAAAATCATAAACGGACAGGAATCTAGATTTTTTTATCAAATAGAGAATCAGGGAAAATATAGTAATAGTATAGCTTCAATTGACTATTCAGATTTAGTTGAAGTGATTAAAGCGATTAAAAGTTTAAAAGCGGAGGTAGATAAAGATGTTTCTCTAAACCCGGATTATTTGGAAAATAAATTTACCACTATAGACGGTTTTCAAGTCGGTTATTACGTAAGCAAAGGAAAAGCAACGTGGTATCTTAAACTTGAAAAATACGGTTCGGACAACACAGTCTTTGTTAAGGATGGTGAGAGTATAGAACCTGCTTTTATAGAAGCAAAAAACAGAATCGACGAACTAAAAAAATAACATCCTTAGTCTCAGTATGGCTGGTAAGGTAGCTAATGTTTCCTTTGTTAATGCCAATCTTGTTACTCGTTTGTTAACGAGTAACATTTTTATGTCAGTTGTTACGTAGATTATAGATGTAATGTTAAAATATAGGTTATACTTATGGCTATTCCAGATTTTCAAAGTTTAATGCTTCCTCTGTTAGAGTTGTTGGATGATGAAAGAGAACATTCCATGAAGGATATTACAGTCCAACTTGCACAAAAATTTGGATTAACTGATAATCAGCTAGCAGAAATGCTTCCTAGTCGAAAACAATCAATATTTTATAATCGTGTTACGTGGGCAAAAGCACATTTAAAAATGGCAGCATTGGTTGAAAATACCAAACGTGGATATTTTAAAATTACCTCTAATGGACGAAATATTTTATTCAGCAAACCTACCGCAATCAATCTGAAATTTCTCAGGCAACTTCCTGAATATATAGAAGCAGTTGAAGGTTGGAAGAGTATTGATTCGGGTGAAGCAGAAGTCGCAGAAATGGAAATAGTACCAACTAAAACTCCAGAAGAAATTTTTGAGTCTGAGTATTTGAATATTCGTAAGGCACTTGCACAAGACCTTCTTTCAAAAGTAAAGTCATGCACTCCTGCTTTTTTTGAAAAGTTGGTTGTTGACCTTTTAGTGAGAATGGGTTATGGGGGGTCTTTGGGGGATGCAGGAAAAGCGATAGGAAGATCTGGCGATGAAGGGATTGACGGTATAATTAAAGAAGATAAACTCGGATTAGATGTTATTTACATTCAAGCTAAACGTTGGGAAGGTGGTGTTGGCAGACCAGAGATTCAGAAGTTTGTTGGTGCATTAGCAGGACAGGGTGCGAAAAAAGGAATTTTTATTACTACATCTCGGTATACTCCAGATGCGTCATCCTATGCACCCAAAAATGAAACCAAGATAGTATTGATAGATGGCGAGCAATTAGCACAACTTATGATTGATTATAATCTAGGAGTAAATGTTGAAATTGCATATGAAATAAAGAAAGTAGATTCTGATTATTTTGAAGGAGAGTAAATAAATAAATGCGTACATATTTTTAAACATAAAAATAATTTATTTTATACATAAATTATGAGCCACAATATTGAAATTCCGACAAGCAAAGAATATGAAAATGCGATAAGTAGATTATCTGAATCCCAAAAAAACATGTTGACTGCTTTGTCTAGTTTTCCTAATTCAAGTGCGACAGCTAAAGAGCTAGCGAATGTTCTTAATTACTCGGGATATCAGGAAGTAAATTTGAAACTGGGAAGGATTGGTAGATATATTTCAGAATACACAGGAATTATTCCTCCACTGTATGGTGATCATGGAAAACTGAGACCAGCATATTACTTATTAATTGGAGGATATGATAAAAAGAATGGATGGAAGATGTGGGAAGAACTACAGGAGGCTTTGATGAATTTGAATTTGGTGTCAAAAGATAGGGATTTTTCAAACCAATCTTTAGGGGTAGAAGATTGGTTTAATGAGAATTCCCATAACGCCTACCTATTTGTTTGGAACCCTAAAAAATGGCCTTGGTCTAACCTTGAAGAAAATATCGAGGAATTACAGACTACAGGAAAAGTTACATTAAAATGGAATTGCAAGGGTTTTAAAAATATTAGACCGGGCGATAGAGTATTTTTGACAAAGGTAGGCACTACTCCAAAGGGAATTATCGGATCAGGAAGAGTTGTATCAGAACCATTTTTATCACCACATTGGAGTGGTGAAGATAAAGAAGTTCCACGAGTATTGATTGAGTTTGATGTATTGCTTAATCCAGGAAAAGATAACATTCTAACTTTAGACTTACTTAATGTGGGGAATCTAAAAAAGCAACTCTGGACACCTCAATCATCAGGCATATCTATAAAGCCTGATGTTATCCATGAACTCGAAGAAGAATGGTTTGAATTTCTACGAGCAAATAATATTGGGTTAAACGCTGTATCAGATGTTGCGGAGTCTACAAGAAATTTTGTCGAAGGTTCGGTAAGTCAGATTTTGCAGACAAGGTATGAAAGAAATCCTTATGCGAGAAATCTGTGTCTTATGCATTATGGATACACTTGCGAAGTATGCAAATTTAATTTTGAGAAGTTCTATGGTAATATAGGATATAGATTTATTCATGTCCATCACCTAACACAGATATCAACGATTGGAAAGAAATATAATATAAATCCTGTAGAGGATCTTCGACCTGTCTGTCCTAATTGCCATGCTATGCTGCACAAACGAAATCCACCTTTAAGTATTGAAGAACTTAGGGTAATAATAGGTGAAGTTGCGAAACTTGACAATATTGAGTTGTAACATGTTACAATACATTTATTCTCCTACACTTCCCCCACCACTTCTTAAACCAATATTTCTGATGCTGTTTCCGCCAGTCAGTATAAACATCAATCATATTACTGTCATTATTAGGAAAGAGCAGACCTACAGCATCCATTTCCTTAAAAATTTCTCGTAAATCTTCGGTAGTATAATAATCCTGCCCGTACTTGTGTTCTAAGAAGTATTCGATCAACCTTTCCTTAGCCTGATCTCTGCCTTCTCTTTTCCAGCCACCACAGGCAAGATTATCCATAAAGTCAAGAAGAAGTTGACGGGGTGGTACTTCAATTAACTTGCATAGTAGAAGAAACTGGTAGGGAAGGATAAAGTGAAAATCCTGCGTTCTGGCGTACTCATTTACCTGCCATTCCATATCAGGTTTGATGATGATTTTCTTTTTCATTTTGGGTTAGTCTTTCGATAAATCTACGGGAGCGACTGTATTCGCAAGCGCATTTTCAGTCGATTTATTTTTGTGAGGCAGATGTAGAAAAAGCTGATTTTATATATCTGCATCTAACGTGGCTATTGGGCCAATCTGCAAGCTCTTTTCAGCTAAGTATATTATCCCATCTTTATGTTTTCACCCTTAAAATCGGCATCTATCGGCTATCTATACACTTTCCAGTGGCAGGGTGATAAGATATGGTTTTATCAATCACCATTGTTTACTGACAGTAATTTTTATAATACCCGGCATATCGAATTGAGATTTGGGATAGATTTATCACAAGTATAAATCTTCTACTATATGAGTAGTAACATGGAATTTCACAAAAAATGTATCTATTGCCAAGAGGATTACATCGCAAAAACACGTATTACAAAATATTGTTCTCATAGGTGTAATCAGAAGCATTATAAAGAAGTTAAACGACAGGAAAAAATTGAACAACAAAAAAATGTTTCTCCTTTAGCTAACGAACTTAAAAATGCGAGTGATTGTTTATCCATATCAAAGTCTGCAATGATTCTTGGAGTTACTGATCGTACCATCTTTAGATTAATTGCCCGAAAAATCATTACTCCAGTAAAAAGAGGTAGGTGGGTAGAAATACCCAAAAATGAATTATTCAAAACAACCGTATATGACAATATCGATTCGTAAAAAGAAAACAGTAAAGGGGTATCATGTTACTTTGACTACAATACACCACATAATCGTTATGAATTTCTCAAGCTATACTTATTAGATGAAAAAATATTTGGGCGAAAACTTACTACTAAAGAGGAGTGGGAAAGTTTAAGGTTTCAAATTGTGCCTGTTGCACAACTAATCCAGTAAGTGTGGATAAGGTTAAAAATGG
>CAZSFY010000049.1:0-19243 GCA_964606315.1 uncultured Chitinophagaceae bacterium
TAGTTGATGTTCAAATATAAAATTTACTTTAGGTTTGCACACCAATTCATTAATCTTTAACTGAAACTGATATATGTCACTTATTGTTGTTGGTAGTATGGCTTTTGATGCTATAGAAACACCATTTGGAAAAACTGATAAAATTATTGGTGGTTCTGCGACTTACGTTGCCTATACAGCCAGCAATTTTGTGAAACCTATCCAGCAGGTCTCTATCATAGGAGAAGATTTTCCCCAGGAGGAAATAGAAGAACTAAAGAAAAGAGGAGTTGATTTCAGTGGTGTGGAATCCGTTCCTGGCAAAAAATCCTTTTTTTGGAGTGGCAAGTATCATATGGACATGAACACGCGCGACACGCTGGTTACCGAACTGAACGTGCTGGCCGATTTCAACCCGGTGATCCCCGACAATTATCAGGGTGCCGAATTTTTAATGCTGGGTAACCTGGATCCTTCAGTACAGATAAAAGTGATCGAACAGCTAAAAACCCGGCCTAAGTTCATCGCTATGGATACCATGAACTTCTGGATGGAAATTGCTATGCCCAGGCTAAAAGAAGCGCTTTCCAAAGTAGATGCTTTGATGATCAATGACAGTGAGGCACGCCAGCTTTCGGGAGAATATTCGCTGGTTAAAGCAGCTAAAGCTATCATGAAGATGGGGCCTCAATATCTCATTATTAAGAAAGGAGAACATGGAGCGCTCCTCTTCCATAGTAACCTGGTATTTTTTGCGCCGGCACTTCCATTAGAAGAAGTATTTGATCCAACCGGCGCCGGTGATACGTTTGCAGGTGGGTTTATGGGTCATCTTGCCCGTACAAAAGATATTTCTTTTGATAATATGAAAACGGCTATTATCGTCGGTTCAGCCATGGCTTCATTCAGTGTTGAAAAATTTGGTCCCGAGCGTTTAAAAAACCTTTCTAAAACAGATATTGACCTGCGTATCAGGCAGTTTGTAGACCTTGTCAATTTTGACATACAATTGGTGTAATTTTACTGCAAAACATAACATTTGATCGCTATTGATAACGTGCTGGTAAGTGATGATGTGGCACAGGCGCAATTCGTATGCGACCTGATAAAATGTAAGGGAGGATGTTGCGAAGACGGAGATGCCGGCGCACCATTAGAAAAGGAGGAACTTGACATCATCAACGATATCTACGAAACGGTGAAGCCGTATCTCACAGAAGAAGGTATCCGTCAAATCGAAAAACAGGGTCGATACGAATACAATAAAGATTTTGGCTGGGTTACTCCAACGATCAAAGGCAGAATGTGTGCATATGGTTTTAAGGATAGTCACGGTATTATCAAATGCGGTATTGAGCAGGCTTACCGCGATGGAAAAGTAAAATTTAAAAAACCTATTAGCTGCCATCTCTATCCTATCATCGTCAACAAAGGAAAAAAAGGTGACTTTGACCGCGTCAATTATGAACCACGCGAAAAGCTCTGTAATCCGGCCTGTGTGCAAGGCAAAAAATTAAAAGTTCCGGTGTACCAGTTTTTAAAAGAGCCATTGACCCGGCAATTTGGCGCAGCGTTTTACGAAGCGCTTGATAAGGTGGCGACAGAACATATCAAGTCCACGAAATAATGAGTCAACACGCTACTTCGTTTATAGCAAAAAGCACTATTAAGGCTGCCGATCTTGAACATAGAAGAAAAATCAATTTCAACATCGGCAAGTATAATAGTACTGTGCCTTTAGGCAAAGAGCAATTCAGCAATGTCAATTTAGCGAGAGAAAGAGCCAAGAACATCAAATGGCGCGCAATTGAATCACTCGATCAGTATCTTGAAGCATTTGAATCCAATTTTACCGCACGCGGCGGAAAAGTAATATGGGCCGAAACCGCCACAGACGCGCTTAACGAAATTCTGGCTATCTGTCAGCAAAAGCAATGCAAGACAGTAGTCAAGAGTAAAAGCATGGTTACAGAGGAAATTCATCTGAATAAATTCCTGGAAAAAAACAATATTGAAAGTGTTGAAACAGATCTTGGAGAATATATTCAGCAACTTGATGATGAACCTCCCTATCATATCGTCACTCCAGCCATGCATAAGAGTAAAGAAGACGTGGCTAAGCTGTTCTATAATAAACTCAATACCAAAGCCGGACTTACTCCTCAAGAGCTCACATTGGTAGCAAGAGAAAAATTACGGGAAAAGTATATACAGGCTGAAGTAGGTGTTACCGGAGCTAATTTCATTATTGCAGATACCGGTAGTATTGCGCTTACTGAAAATGAAGGCAATGCACGTCTGAGCGCTTCTTTCCCACGCACGCATATCGTGATTGTAGGAATAGAAAAAATAATTCCATCGTTTACCGATCTGGCATTATTCTGGCCATTGTTATCTACTTACGGAACCGGACAAAAAATAACGGTTTACAATTCTGTGATCAGCGGTCCGAGACAACAAGGAGAAACAGATGGCCCTGATGAAATGTATGTGATCTTGTTGGATAATGGACGCACCAATATACTCGGAAGCGAAAAAGGACGTGAAAGTTTATACTGTATCCGTTGTGGTGCTTGTCTGAATGCTTGTCCGGTGTATAAAAATATCGGGGGACATAGTTATGAAACCACTTACAGCGGACCTATAGGATCTGTTATCACTCCGCATATGCAGGGAATGAAGGAGTGGAAACATTTAAGTTATGCTTCATCGTTATGTGGCAATTGCACAGAAGTATGTGCAGTAAAAATAAATCTGCATGAACTGTTGCTTGAAAACAGGAGTGAAGCTGTTGAACAGGGCAATGCATCATTCGGCGAAAAACTGGCATGGAAGGCCTGGAGAAAAGCGAGCCTTAACAGGAGTCTGATGAATAAAGGCAATGCCCGCATTAAAAATTGGATAGTTAATAAATTATTTACCGGCTGGACAAAGCACCGTTCACCATTAAACTTCCCCGATAAAACATTTAATGCGATGTGGAAAGAGAAGAAGAATTAATTTCGCGCGATAAGTTCTATTTAAATCTTCTTACTAATGAAATTATCGCACCTCTCAGAAACATTAATCGGATCCGAAATTGTCAAACTAGGAGCAGACATCAGAGAAAAAATCAGGCAGGGCAAAAAAATTTACAACTTCACCGTCGGTGATTTTGATCCATCAATCTTTCCCATCCCTAAAGAACTGGAAGACGAGATCATCTCCGCTTACAAAAATCATTTTACTAATTATCCTGCTGCCGAAGGAAACGCAGATTTAAGAGAAGCTGTTGCCTCCTTTATCAAAAAATGGGAAAACATTCAATATACGCCTGCAGAAGTTTTGATTGCAGCGGGTGGCAGGCCGCTTATCTACGGCGCTTACAGAGCTATTTGCGATGAAGGAGATAAAATAATATACGCTGTTCCATCATGGAATAATAATCACTACACACATTTTATAGGCGCTGTGCATGTAGCGGTCGAAACAAGTGCAGAGAATAAGTTTATGCCTTCTGCAGAAGATATCAGACCTCACCTGAAAGGAGCAACAATGCTGGCGCTTTGTTCTCCACAAAATCCCACAGGAACAACTATCTCGGAAAAAGACCTAACAGAAATCTGTGATATGATTATCGCCGAGAATGCTTCACGCAAGGAAGGAGAAAAAAAGATCTATCTCTTATATGACCAGATGTACTGGCATCTGACCTATGGAAATACGCAGCACTATAATCCCGTCTCACTACGTCCGGAGATGAAGGACTATACCATTTTTATCGATGCAGTCAGTAAGGTATTTGCAGCCACCGGCGTTCGCGTTGGCTGGGCATTAGGACCAGAAAAGATCATTGGGAAAATGAAAGCTATTCTCACACATATAGGAGCTTGGGCGCCTATGGCAGAACAAAAGGCCGTAGCAGCTTATCTAAAAAAAGATGAAGCTATACAAAACTATCTATCTCACTTTAAAAAAGAAATAGTCCAGCGTCTCACTGCCATCTACAACGGATTAATGACATTAAAAAGTAAGGGATTTGCGATTGATGCTATTGCACCTGAAGGAGCCATTTATCTGACTATCAAATTTGATCTTGCCGGTAAGAAGGCCAATGGAAAATTGCTCTCCACGCAATCGGGCGTTACTGACTATTTATTGGATGAAGCACAATTAGCAATCGTTCCGTTCTACGCATTCGGTACATCAAAAGAGTTACCGTGGTACCGGTTGAGTGTAGGTACGTGCAAAAAGGGAGACATACAGGAAATGCTGGAAAAACTGGAAAATGCTTTGATGAAGATTCAAGAATAACAGGAAGGTCACGGTTAGTGATCTTTCATATGAGCGCAGCAGTAGTGTCGTTAGTTTTTATTGGAAATGAAAACAAAAGGTTTGAGTTCCTTTTGGCTCATTACCAGCCTTACTTTTTTTGCGTTATGGATGATTCTGTACTTGTTCAGGTCAAAGACTTCATGCGCCACGCAAAAATTGTCAACCGTTTCAAAAACAAACAGTAATTGGTTGAGTTGTTCCAATTCGAACTCGATAGCATCTTTGTCGAGGCGATCATCTTTAACTAAAACAAGCAAATCACGATTAGGTGTTTTCATCTCATTATAGGATTTTAATAACCAACAAAGCCTTTGTTCAGACCACAGCCGCATTTTTTTGAATTACCACTTGCGCGATTTCCCGTACTGCAACTGATAGCCAGAAACATTACAAAAAATAACAAAAAAAACAAACCAGAGTTAGCCTTCTTCATACTTTAGTCTCCTAAATTAATCTTTTTTACCGCAAAATGGATACCTTAAATTGATCAACTTCCATAAAAATAACCCAATTAAAGAAAAACCCTTAATCCTCTATTCGGCATTGGACTGGGGACTGGGTCATCTTTCGCGGTCAATACCCCTGATCCGGGAGTTGACCGATCAGGGCTGGGATGTCGTAATAGCTTGTAATTCAATTCAAAAGAATATTCTCAAGCAGGAACTTCCACAATTGCGTACTGTTTTTATAGAAGGATATGACGTCAAGTATGGAAAAAGCAGGCTGTCGACCTGGATGAAAATTTCGTTGCACGTACGAAAAATTTTGACAAAAATCAAGAAAGAAAGGTGTTGGGTAGCCGATTTTGTGGCCAAAAACAACGTAAAAGCAGTTATTTCTGACAACAGATACGGTTTTTTTCACCCTTCCCTACCCTCCATTTTTATTACTCACCAGTTAAATGTGCTGAGCGGCTTAGGTCGCTTTGTTGACAGGATGATCCAAAAGCAGCTTTACCGCTTCATCAACAAGTTCACTATCTGCTGGGTTCCGGACGAAAAAGATAATAGTCTGGCAGGCAAACTTTCACATCCTGATACACTGCCTGCGATTCCGGTTAAATATATTGGACCGCTTTCAAGATTTAACGCTGTTAAGCCGGCAGATACTTATACTTATACCTATGCTTATGCATTTATTTTATCGGGACCAGAACCACAGCGGACAATACTTGAAAATAAAATAGTAGATGAGTTAAAAGAAGTTAGCGAAAAGTGCATTCTTGTAAGAGGAGTGGTTTCAAACGAATCCAAGGACATCAGCGCTACACCCACTAATATCAGCATAATAGATTATGCTTCTTCATCCGAACTGGAAAATATTATTCATCAATCAAAAATAATTGTTTGCAGACCAGGCTATACGAGTATGATGGATCTGCTAAAGATGCGGAAGCAATGTGTTGTAATTCCTACACCGGGACAAACAGAGCAGGAATACCTGGCTAAATATTTATCAGAAAAAAAATTTTGTGCAACTATCTATCAGTCTGTACTTTCTTTTTCATTACTGAAAAAAGTTCTCGATTCGTTTAAGTACCAACACTACGATGAAACAATGGATCTGTATAAAGAACATGTGAAAATGTTTACACAAACCTTAATCAGGCATTCTTCAAAACTTCATTAATTTTGGCCGACCCAATAATTAAAAAGGTAATATGAAGTACAGGCATCTGTTTTTTGACTTGGATCACACAATATGGGACTATGAGGCTAATGCAAAGCAAACGCTTACTACTTTATATCACGAGTTACAATTAGAGCAAATAGGAGTAACCGATTTTAATGCCTTTTTTGCCTATTACAATCAGCATAACGACAAATTATGGGCGCGTTTCAGAAGCGGATATATAAAAGCAGAAGATTTGCGCTGGAAAAGAATGTGGCACACTTTGCTGGAGTTTAAGATAGGAGATGAAAAAATAGCAAGAAAACTAAGCGATCGATTCATGGACCTACTTCCTTCAAGAAATATTCTTTTTCCGCATACAGTTGAAGTATTAACTTATTTGAGAGACAAAGGATATTCATTACACCTCATTACCAACGGTTTTGAAAAAACGCAGCACAGTAAATTAAAGCATTGCAATATTGCTCATTTTTTTACTGAGGTCATTACCTCTGAAGGCAGCAACAGTATGAAACCCAAAAAAGAAATATTCGATTATGCTTTAAATAAAACGAAAGCATTACCACACCAAAGTATCATGATAGGTGATTGTCTGGATGCTGATATTCAGGGAGCAATGAATGCAGGAATAGACCAGGTATTCGTTAATCATGTAAATAAGGAATGCGCTATTCATCCCACTTTTACTGTAACCTCTATAAAGCAGTTGGAAGAAATTTTTTAGATGCGTGCTATAGGAGTTATTCCCCCTTTTACAGTTTGATTAAGCAACACTTCAACCTTTGTGCCGAGAGGAAGAAGAATATCTACGCGGCTGCCGAATTTTATAAATCCCAATTCTGCGCACTGATCAACCTGCTGTCCTACTTCAAGATAGTTAACAATTCTTCGCGCCACTGCACCGGCAATTTGTTTTACAAGCACTTCTGCACGCGGGTTTTTGATCACTACAGTATGTCTTTCATTTTCTGTTGAGGACTTAGGATTCCAAGCCACAAGATATTTGCCTTTATGATATTGGTTATACACTACTTCTCCCGCCACCGGTGTTCTGTTTTGATGAACGTTAGCGGGACTCATGAATATAGATATCTGTAATCTTTTTTCTTTAAAATATTCTTCGTCATAAGCTTCTTCTATTACCACTACTTTCCCATCGGCCGGCGCGATCACCAGCGTTTCATCGAGTACGAATTTTCGTAAAGGAACCCTGAAAAAAGAAATAATGAATAACCAGAATGCCATTGACAGCAAAAATATAAACCAGCTCAACCAGGGATAATGAAAACTCAGGAAGGTAAAAGAAGCAATATTGATTACTCCGAACAAAATGGCCGTTATTACAATAGTAGGTATACCTTCTCTGTGAATAGTCATTACTTCAAAAATTATCCGGCAAAAATAGGGTTTTAACGCATGAATATTTCAATATACAACCATACAAAAGGAATGGCAAAAAGGAGCGAATCGAACCTGTCTAAAAATCCACCATGACCAGGCATCATTGTCCCACTATCTTTTACGCCGGCCATTCTTTTTAGTTTACTTTCAAACAGATCGCCTATAGTACCTGCTACTGATGCAATAAGAGAGATCATTAACCAGTGAACAAAATTAAATTGTTCAAGCAGGTACATATAAGAGCAGGAAATAGTAACTATAGTAACAGACAGCACAATACCTCCTATTGTTCCCTCCCATGTTTTTTTTGGAGAAACAGGAGAAAAAGGTGTTTTTCCTATTAACGAGCCCACTATGTAAGCCATAGTATCATTGATCCAGATACTAAGTATAATGATAATAGGAAATATGGGGACAGACTTGAAAGGAATAGAAGGAAATATCAATAAGTCGATCATCAAACCACAGCTTAAGGATATATAGATAAGTCCGAATGCAGAATAACCAACATTACGCAGAGAAATATTAGTATTAAACAACAGTTCTGTAATGGGTAGCAGGAAGGCAAACAATAAACCAAGCCACCATCCTATAGGATGCAGAAGAAAATCACCAAATCTGAAATTATCATTAGTAAAATATAACAGGAAACATAATCCCGCCAACATAAAACCGTATTTGTGAAACGACCCGATGTTTTTATAGTCGCTATCAATACGTCCGATAAGTTTTTGATATTCTATCCAGCAACCGAAATGAATAATACAAAACAACAGCAGGACTGTCCACTGGCTGATCAATAATCCGGCAAGCATAACGATCACGAAAACTGCTGCCGAGAGTGATCTTGTTTTAAATGTTGCGCGGTGAAGAGCCATAAGTATTTACTGTTGATTTTGAACGAATGATTCTCATGATCACGAGAACGATCACCGCACAGATTAACGAATAATATATAGGTACTTCAGGATTCTTTTCAATGTATTCAGGCTGATAAGATACGGCCACTACCTGCACACCATTATACACAAAATGCGCAAGGATACTTGGCCACAAACTACCGCTATACCAGTAAATCGCACCGAGTATAATCCCTAAAAACAGCCTGGGTAGAAATCCAAGGAACTGAAGATGTATAGCAGAAAATATAATAGCTGTAATAATAATGCCTTTCCAGGCATTTTTTGTCAGATTAATCAGGATATTCTGCAGAGCGCCTCTGAAACATAATTCCTCGCAGATAGAAGGGAGCAGCGCCATGATAATAACATTGACAATAATGTCCCACACCGATTCTGCCTTTAAAAAAGCTGACAATTGTTTCGACGTGTCTTTTTCCAGATCCAGCATCCACTGGGGAAGAGGTATAGAATGATTGATCTCACCTAGCAGGCTTACTACGGGAAAACAGGGAAGCATACAGACCACGGCAAGAATATACATCTGTGGATGGACGGCCGGGGTAAGTCCCAGGAAAGCAAACGGTTTTCGGGTAGTAGCGAATAAAGCCACAACTATCGCAGGAATAAAAAATATGGTGACAGAAGACATGGCCTGCAGCATCTTCATAGTTTTCACAAAGGCAGGATTATCCCAATCCGGTGTGCCTGAACCGTTTAATACCAGGATCACTGAAGAAAAAATCATTGTCACCAACATACAGCAACCCAGTAAGCCTATAAAAACAGCTAGTTGTGACCAAGGAGATTTAACGCGTAAATGATCGATCATACAGCAGATAAAATATAAATTTGCAGGATTTTCTACAAGATACGGATGATTCAAATAGGCAACATATCGCTCCCCGATTTCCCGCTGCTGCTGGCGCCAATGGAAGATGTCAGTGATCCGCCATTCCGGGCTGTCTGCAAGGATAATGGAGCCGACCTGATGTACACAGAGTTTATTTCTTCTGAGGGACTGATCCGTGATGCCATTAAGAGTCGCAAAAAGCTCGATATATTTGATTATGAGCGCCCAATAGGCATTCAGATCTTTGGTGGCGATGAGGACAGCTTATCCCTGGCTGCTAAAATTGTAGAAGTTACCCAACCCGATTTGCTGGATATTAATTTTGGTTGCCCGGTAAAAAAAGTGGCTTGTAAGGGCGCCGGCGCAGGTGTTTTAAAAGATCTTCCGCTGATGATTCGCCTTACCGAAGCTGTAGTAAAAAGCACTTCATTACCTGTAACGGTAAAAACCCGGTTGGGCTGGGATGAAGATTCTAAAAACATCGTGGAAGTTGCCGAGCGCCTGCAGGACATTGGCGTTAAGGCTTTGGCGATACATGGACGGACACGCGTTCAGATGTATAAGGGTAGCGCCGACTGGCGGTTAATAGGCGAAGTGAAGAATAACCAGCGTATGCATATTCCTATTTTCGGCAACGGAGATATTGATTCGCCTGAAAAAGCGGTTGAATATAAAAACCGCTACGGCGTAGATGGTATTATGATAGGAAGGGCTGCTATCGGTTATCCGTGGATCTTTAACGAGATCAAGCATTATGTAAACACCGGCCAGCATTTACCTCCTCCCACTATAGAACAAAGAATAGAAGTTTGCAGAAAACATCTCCAACGTTCGTATGAATGGAAAGGGCCAGTGGTAGGGATATTGGAAATGCGCCGTCATTATGCCAATTATCTGAAAGGACTCCCCAATATAAAAGAATACCGCGCCAGGTTGGTTACCCTCAAAACCAAAGAAGAAATAGAAGAAGTTTTGCAGGAAATTGTATTGAAATATTCTGGCTTCGAATTTGAAAAAGCAGCAATAGTCTTACAGAATTATCATGAAAAATGCCCGGTATAATAATCGAAGGCAGAAATTATTCTTATGAAATATACTCTATTAGGAAAATCTGATCTTAATGTCTCCTCTATAGGCTTTGGCTGTATGTCGCTGCCGCAGCAGGAGCAGGATGCTATTTCTCTTATTCACGCAGCTATTGACAAAGGAATTAATTTCTTTGATACTGCTGATGTTTATAACAATGGCCAAAACGAAATAGTTGTCGGAAAAGCATTGCAAACAAACAGGTCGCGCGTAATTCTGGCTTCAAAAGTGGGGAATGTTCGTAAAACCGATGGATCACCGGGTTTTCACTGGGATCCTTCCAAAAAACATATTCTTGACAGTATTGATAAGAGTTTACAAAGATTAAACACAGACTATCTCGATCTTTATCAATTGCATGGAGGAACTATCCAGGATAATATTGATGAAACTATTGATGCTTTCGAGAGACTTAAAGAGCAGGGAAAGATCAGGTATTATGGTATCTCTTCCATTCGTCCGAATGTTATTCGTGAATATGTAAAAAGATCCTCTATTGTTAGTGTAATGATGCAATACAGTCTGCTTGACCGCCGTCCGGAAGAAGAGTGTCTCGATTTATTACATACGCATAACATCAGCGTTTTATCCCGTGGGACGCTCGCACAGGGATTACTTGCCGGTAAGCCCGCAAAAGCGTATATGGGTCATACTGAAACGGAAGTGGCTGCTGCCGCGGAGGCGTTGCATCATAATGCTGCTGAAGCTGTGGAATATGTTCTGGCCAATCCCGCTGTTGCCAGCGCTGTGGTAGGTATCCGTACTGTATCGCAGTTGGACACGCTTTTTATACCCGTATCCGCCGATATTGATGCAGCGCGGAGATCTGTTAAAGCAGAAAAATATAAGGAGCATAGAGATTAACTATCTGTTGGGTCTCTATCTCCTGGCTCTGAAAAAATCCTTCATTAGTTTCCCGCACTCATCACTTAATATTCCATGTACCAGCTCCGTTTTAGGATGAAAGGGCCAGGGAGCAAGAGAGATACCTTCTATAGAGGGAGGACATTTACAAAACTTACGGTAACCATTTTTTTCATCATGTGTACCATAAACGACCCTTCCGATTTTACTCCAGTAGAGTGCACCGGCACACATGAGACAGGGCTCAACAGTTATGTATATAGTAGCTTCGGGAAGATATTTAGCGCCTAGAAAATTAAACGCTGATGTTAGAGCGATAATTTCAGCATGAGCAGTGGGATCACTTAACCGTTCTACCTGGTTATATCCCCTGGCAATAATTTTTTCGTTCTGCACGATCAATGCGCCCACAGGAACTTCTTCTACCTCAAAAGCTTTTTTTGCTTCCTTAAGCGCCTGCGTCATATAGTACTCGTGGGTCATAGCACCACGAAAGTAGTCAAGATTATAATTTTCTAACCTTACCAGAACCAGAAATATCTGCATTTACTACCGGAGAACCATTATAATAAACATCTCCGCTTCCGGAAATCTTAGCATCAAGCAGTTCGCTAACAGATACCTTAATCGTTCCTGATCCGCTGGTACTGCTGATTACTTCCTCAGACGCTACACCCAGCATATTGATATTTCCGCTTCCGCTGATAGACAACTCCGCACGCTCAACTTCACCGTGAAGAATATCGACATTTCCAGAACCAGCAATACGGATATCGAGCTTTTTATTTTCAACAGCATTTACTGTAATATTTCCCGAACCACTTATCGACAGGTGACCATTTTCGGGATTAAAAATACCGGGGATATCAAGATCACCTGAGCCTTTCATGGCAATTAAATGAATATAAGGTGATCTTACGGTGATCAGTATTTCCTCGTGGCTTTTAAGATTATAATTATTCCGGACAAATATTCTCAGGTTTTCACTGCTTACGCGGGTCTCGATTAAATCAATAATATTTTTCTGCGCTTCAATCACTATTTCCCGGGTTTCACTTTTAATATACCTGATCTTTCCGGGCACTTCGAATTCAATAGAAGAAAAATCAGCTGTAGTTCTTGATTCTGTTACGATAGGGCCAACTCCCGTTACTTTTTTACATGCAGATAAACTTATAGTTGCCATAGCTATCAACATAGCCGCATAAACCTTTTTCATTTCTTTTGTTTGTATGCATGACAACTTTAAATACAAAAACCCCTATGTCAGATTGTGAAAAATTTCTAAAAAGAAAATCAGGCAACAAGCTGGCGGTTATATTTATTCCGGTATTGGACGGGTGATAGGCCGGTAAATCGTTTAAAAGTGATTCTGAAGGCTTTAGGATCTACATATCCAACATTATACATGACTTCGTTTACATTATTCCGTGATGACTCCAGGCTCATTTTCGCTGCTTCTACCTTTACCCGCTGGATATATTCAATAATGGTATTGCTGGTAGCTTTCTTAAACCTCCTTTCCAGGTTTCTCCGTCCCACGGCAAATTTTTTAGCCAGTTCATCTACCGTGATCTTTTCTGCAAAATTCTTTTCTATATACTCCTGTACCTGTTTGATCACATTGTCCTCATGCTCTTTTTGTCCCTTGAACATAATAAAGGGAGATTGACTTCCCCTGTCAAATTCTATCTGGAATACTTTTGAGCAGAAAATAGCTACTTCCCTACCAGCATATTTTTCAATCAGATATAAAATAAGGTTCAGGTAGGAATAGGCGCCGCCACTGGAATAAATACCATTTTCGTCAGTGATAATTTTTTCAGCTACCAGGTTAACATCAGGAAACATTTTTTTGAAATCATTCGCCGCCAGCCAGTGAGTAGCACATTTTTTTCCTGTAACAAGGCCGGTAGACGCCAGTAAAAAAGCACCCATACATAAGCTGGCTACTTCTGCACCGTTATGGTATTGCTTTAATATCCAAGGAATATATCCCTTGTTCATCGATAATGCTTTTTCAAGGTCGCCATGAAAAGCAGGGATAATAACCAGGTCAGTTTTTTCTATTTCATCAATAAGTACATCCGGATGTACTGAAAAACAACCGCCATTCAATCGCACTTCACTGGTTAATCCTACCAGTTGTACTTTACATAAAGGCGGATTACCCATACTCATGATAAAATCATTCATTTCCCTAAACACTTTATGGGGACCTTCTACGCTTCCCAGTATTGCTCCTTCCGGAACGAGGATTGAAATGTGTTTCATCAGCAATTAATTTATTTTTCAAGGTTGCAGGGCGGTCAATAGTGGACAGTTGAGAGCGACAATGGACAGCGAAACCAATAAAATATTAATACTCGAAGCAAAAGATATTAATAACAGACTACTCCGAGCCTTCAGAAAGAAACCCTACACTGTCAACTCTCCACTATCAACTGTCCACTGTCCATTGCCCCTCTCCACCGCCAAAGGTAGAGCAGCCAGCTATCGCATCCAACCCCTTAACAAGATAAATTCTGCCATTCATCAAAAAATATTAATGCCGGCGCTCCATCCAAACCAGCCCATAACTGTATCGCTGAACTTATTATGGCCATAATTTGCAGGAGCAATATTGTGTTTGTAACCGGGAACATGAAATTGCTGGTTAGATACATATACCGAATAAACCGGCCCGGCAAAAACGGAGAACATCTTTCCAAATTTATACTGTAAATGCAGATTGGCCCTGTTTAACAAATTGTAATGGTCCCACGATCCGAGATACAAATACTGACAGGTAAGCTCGGTATTAAGCGTTAGTTTTTTCCCTTTGGTCAATTCAGCACCTACGCCATAACCATAGCTCCATACTTTTTCATCGGGCACAGTATTATACCCACCGAGAAATATACCATATAGTTTTCTGTTGCCTGTTTTAAAAGAAGCGTTTAAATCAATCACTTCGTTTGTTGAAAAAGATAATTTATGATAACCCTTAAGTACAATATTTATTAAACCGATACTATATCCTTCTGATGTATCGGAAATATTGATCAACCCTATCTGCACTCCTTTAAGGTTTTTCGTATAATTCAGCACTCCACCAATTTGTACTCCTTTAACCGTTCCCATAACAATATTTGCCACACCACCAATTTGCAAACCTTTTATATCACGCTTAACAAAATTGTTAACGCCTCCTATTTGCAATCCGTCAAACTCATCCAAAACAGTATTTGTTATTCCCGCTATCTGCAATCCTTTTACACCTCCTCCCACTGTATTGAATAAGCCTCCTATCTGTGTATACTGAACATCTTTTTTGTCAATATTAAATAATCCACCTAATTCAAACCCGTTAGTTCCACCCGAATAACCTCCTAATATATTAAACGAGAAATTATTGATGACCTGTCCGTTCATCTTACCATTTGTGCTCAACCCGGGAGTAAATGATACCTGGTAAGGACGAGCAACAAAAAACTTATTAAGATTAATACTTTGGATCTTTTGTTTAGAAGAAACCAACCATTTCCCTATTGCTGTTTTTTCAACTATTTGCGAATCGGTTTTTACATACCTGTATAGCCACGCCATGCTATCATTAATAGGAATTTCGAGATCAATAGCTTGCGGAGCTTCATATCCTTTGGGTCCAACAATCACTGTTTTTTCATTAATGACCATTGGAACAAGCGTAATAGTAATTTCCTGATTGTGCTTAGGCTCAATAATAACCGTAGTATCTTCATAGTATTCTTTGCTTACGCTTATTGATGCTGTTTTGTATTTGCTTTTTAACCTTATTCTGAAGTATCCATTTTCGTTGGTGTTAGCAACAGAAAGCCTGTCTCTTTCATAGACGCTCGCATCTTTTATCCTTTCTCCAGTTTGTTCGTCTATTACATAGCCGCTGATCACATAAAATTTATCATCTGTTAAAGCAGAAGAGGTAACCAGCTTCATGCGTATAGGAGCGCGACGCAGAATAATATAGTTGCCGGATTGCCGATACTCAAATCCTGCACCCAGCAGCATGGTGAGAATATTTTGAAGTGGTTGATTAATCGCTTTAATGGTCACCAGACTATCGCGTTTTACAATATTGCTATTATAAGAAAAGTAGAAGTTGCCTGTATTGCTGATAATCTCCAGCGCATGATCAAGTCTTTGGTTAGTAATATCCACAGACACGGGACTACTCAATATATCCTGTGCGTTTGACAAGGATGCTGTACATAGCAGCATCGCAAAAAGTAAAGCTCTCATTTTAATATAATCGTATCAGCTTTTTTCTCAATGGTGATATTAAATGTCTCGCTGATAATGTTAAGAATATTGTCTAATGATTCGTTATAAAAAGTTGTTGTTAAGGGTAGTTCTGTTAACTCTTTATTTTCGATAATAATATTTGCCTGATAAGCATCACTTAATACCTCAACCAACTTCCAAAGCGGCGTGTTATCACATACAAATTCGTTTGTCCGGTAATAATTATATAATTTATCAGGATTATTACCTTTCTCTAAAACAGGTGTGTCATTTTCAATAACTACTTTTTCTTTTTCCTTTACAATAATGGTCTTATTATTTTTAGCCACCATCACCGATCCTGTTTCTACAATCACTTCTACTTGTCCATCGATATTTTTAATATTAAATGAAGTGCCTAATACCGTAATTGTTACATCGTCTGCTTCAACAACAAATGGTTTTTGTTTATCTGCTTTTACATCAAAAAAAGCTTCTCCTTTCAGCTTAACTTTTCGTTCATCACCTTTAAACTTTGCAACGTAGGCAATCGTAGATTGTTTATTAAGTGTAACTATAGAGCCATCGGGTAATGTATTCACCTCCGTTTTATCTGTCGCTGTTATTATTACCGGTTCAGTACCTGTTCTATTCCACACTACATAGGAAACAGTGAGTATTCCCAGGACCAGGATGATCGACGCTGCGATCTTTAGCAGTCCGGTGACTTTTTGTTTTTTACTAACTATCATCTGTTTTTCTGCTGCCTCGGTACGTTTTTTAAATCGTTGCCATGCAGCCTGCGGATCAACGGTATCGGGTAACGTGATGGTTTTACTTGTTTCCCATATAATGCTGAAGTGATCAAAATAGCGTTGGTGTTCCGGATCTTCTCCTATCCATTGCTCCACCAACTGCCGCGTGTTTTCATCGGCCTCGTTCAGCAGATAGCTAACCAGCAGGTCATCGGTCATATGGTTTTCGGGGGTCAGCAAAATGAATCGGGATTTACGTTATCTATTAAAAATGCCAATACGAGTGGCAGGTAGTCGGCCAGTTTAATTCTTAATATTTTAAGAGCCTTACCCATCTGATTTTCAACCGTTTTTATCGAAATGCCCAGTTTATCGGCTATTTCCTGGTATTTCAATTCCTCAAAGCGGCTCATCTGGAAGATAGTACGGCATTGCTCGGGAAGTTCACTTAATGCTGTGTCCAGGTTTTGCTGCAGTTCACTGAGTTGCAATTTAGCCGTAGCATTATCCGAAACCCCCGACTGACGGGCAGCGTAGTGCTGATAGGCTGTTTTCACTTTTTTGTGTTTGAGGTAGTTGAGGCATTCGTGGTAAACTGCTCTATAGAGATATGCTGTGACTGAGGTCTGAATATCGATCCTGCCTTTTTTCTCCCAGATCTTAAAAAACACGTTTTGTACCATCTCTTCAGCAGCCATTTCTTCTTTCACAATAGTAATGGCATAAGCGTAGAGTCTTTTGAAATGAGTAGTAAATACCCGTTCAAAAGCGTCTTCGCTGGTAGGTATCAACGTAATTACCTGTGCCTCCGTAACTTCCATTCTTATTCGTTGTAATCTTGTCGTATATATCGCTGCTTCGCCCAAAAGTGCCGTTTTATATACGACAACCAGTGCGGCTCTTACCCCTATGTGCGAAATTATTTTATTTTCTATTGAAGGCCGAACCTTAAAGGATGACTGGTTTTTGCGTCATTTTTACGGTGTTGTAGGCTGTTCCTGAATATCCCGCCGGGAACCGGTCCGGAAATTGGTACGATAATTATGTACTTTTACACATTCGTTTAATAATAAAAACCTATAGAAATGGCTTTCACATTACCAGCACTACCTTACTCGCACGATGCACTTGAACCACATATTGATACAACAACTATGCAGATACACCATGGAAAGCATCACCAGGCTTACGTGGACAACCTGAACAAAGCGATTGCAGGTACTCCAAACGAGAACAAATCCCTTGAAGACCTGGTGGCCGCGGCAGGAAGTATCAGCCCGGCTGTTCGTAATAACGGTGGCGGACATTGGAATCATACTTTTTTCTGGGAAAGTCTCGCTCCTCATGCAGGCGGAGCACCTACCGGAAAGATTGCAGAGGCCATCAACGCTGCCTTTGGTTCTTTCGATGCTTTTAAAGAAAAATTCAATAATGCCGGTATGACCCGTTTTGGATCAGGATGGGCCTGGCTTATTGTTAAAGACGGAAAATTGGAAATAACATCTACACCAAATCAGGACAATCCTTTAATGGATGTTGCTGAAGTTAAAGGAACCCCTTTATTAGGCGTGGATGTATGGGAGCATGCCTATTACTTAAAGTATCAAAACCGCCGTGCAGAATACCTGGGTGAGTTTTGGAGCGTAGTGAATTGGAGCAAAGTAAATGATCGCTTTGCCCAGGCTAAATAAGCATTTTAAAAATCCCTGTTAAGAATGATTAGTTTCTTAACGGGGATTTTATTCCTCGTTCCCAGGTTTTGAAGAACATATTGTCTGCCTCACTCCTTACTCACTAAACCAAACTACATGAAATATTCACTTTTTTATTTTTCCAGGAAATCAAAAAATATAGGCGCTGCAATAATGCTGTTTGTGGTGAGCATGGTATTGCTCTCCTGTGGCGGTGGCGGTAAAAAAGTATTGGTAATGGCTAGCGGAAAAGTACAGGCCAAAGGAAACACTGTCAATCTTGAGCCGGGTACAGGGCACAATGAAGTTATTTTTGTGCCTGACGGCAATAGTATTTCTGTAGTATCCCCTTCAGGAACCCAGGATTTTGATGTTACCGAGAACGGTTATTATATTCTTAACCTTAAGAAAGATACTGTAGCTGGCGCCTATCAGAAAATTGGTAAAGAAGGAGATGCTCCACAGCAGCCTATTACGCAGGAAGATCTGAAGTTCCGCATCGACAGTCTTTATCAATTGATGATTGCTTATAATGTGGCCGACTCTAATGGTCAGTATAATATTCCTCCTTTTACCATTAAAAAAATTACCAATAATACTGAAGCAGAAATTATAGGCCCTTTCAAACCATTACCCTCCTCTTTCAATCCAGCGTTGGAGCATGAAGTATATAAATTCTATACAAATAAAGAGATATGGGAGCTTATCCTAAAACTGCACAAAATGACTAAATAGGACTAAGCAAATAGTCTTTACTGATATACTTCTCCTACTTTATTTCTTCAGGACGCATTTGAGGGAAAAGTAAAACATCCTGGATAGAAGGCTGGGCTGTCATCAGCATACAAAGTCTGTCAATACCAAAGCCTATACCGGCTGTAGGAGGCATACCGTATTCGAGTGCACGTAAAAAATCATTATCAATATACATAGCTTCCTCATCACCTCTTTCCATTAATTTGGCCTGGTCTTCAAAACGGGCTCGCTGATCAACAGGATCGTTCAACTCACTATAGGCATTTGCCATCTCCTTACCATTGATCATTAATTCGAATCGCTCGACTAATCCGGATTTAGTACGATGCATTTTTGTAAGAGGGCTCATTTCTACAGGATAATCAATAATAAATGTGGGCTGAATAAAATGATGCTCGCATTTTTCACTGAAGATCTCATCTACCAGTTTACCAACACCCATTGATTTATCGGTATGAATGTTAAGCTCCTGACATACCTTTCTCAAATCATCTTCATTCATCCCACTAATATCATAGCCTGTATATTCCTTAATAGCTTCATACATAGATATTCTCTTGTAAGGAGCCTTAAAATCTATTTCTTTTCCTTCGATAGTAGTAACAGTTGTTCCATTAGTAGCTATAGCAACTTTTTCGAGCATCTGCTCGGTGGTTTCCATCAACCATAAATAATCTTTATACGCCGTATAGAATTCCAAAACTGTAAATTCAGGATTATGCGTTCTGTCCATTCCCTCATTCCTGAAATTCCTGCTGAATTCATATACCC
>CAZSFY010000050.1:0-12617 GCA_964606315.1 uncultured Chitinophagaceae bacterium
GGAAAGTGTGTATACGGGCAACCGTATCGCGAGTTCGAATCTCGCCGTCTCCGCAGAATTTCTTTGAAAGTCAATACTGGTGTGCATTTCCCAGGATGCTAATGTAAAAAGAGTACAACAATTACGATAGCTATGCACAATCAGAAAAGACTTTACACCGCTCCACAGGCGTATCTTCGTAATGCCAACCACCGTGATACTAACAAGGTTTGGTATGTTTATTTTCGATTTACCGATCCACCCATCGCAAGCGACATTCAATTAAAAACAAAAAAGTTCACACAGATTTATTAATAAGCATAATTAATGATAAAACTGTACTATATGATTCTCAAACTCTTCAAAATACTTTTGACCCTTCCTCCTTCTCTAAGGATGACTAGAGTGTTATTAGTAAAATAAATTAACTGGTAATGAGCGGAAATTGAATAACAACGGTAGTGCCAGCATGCTGAACGGAAGTATAAAATAGTTCACCTCTATGTAAACGAATGATTTTTTGCGCGAGTGGTAATCCAACGCCATACCCTTTATATGGAGAGGTATTTGATGCTCTGAAAAAAGGATCAAAAATATATTTCAATTCTTTTTCCGGAATACCAATACCGTTATCTTTTACCGTCACAATACAATGAGTGTTGTCAGCCGTTAAGGAAACAACAACATTTCCGCCATCAGAGTATTTGCATGCGTTCTGAATAATATTGACCAACGCTAATTTTAGCAGATTTACATTTCCGCTAATCATTAACCTGTCCTCAATATCAGGTAATTGATCGAGATGCATCTGCACTTTATTAGCAGGATCGGTAAAATCAATTATTCTTTTAACTGAGAATAATAATTCATCCATTCTCAAAGAAGTCATAAATGGCTCCTTGGTATTATACCCTGCCTGCGCCAGCTCCAGTAAACTACTGGTATGATGTTTTAATTGTTCAGCTTCACGCGAAATAACACGAAGAGCATTGGAATATTCTTCCTGAGTTCGAGGTTTATTAAGCGCCAGTTCCGCCTCGCCAATAATAGCAGTGAGAGGTGTCCTTAATTCATGCGCTGCCTTATTCAAAAAGTTACTCTGGGTTTCGAAGGCTGTCTCTAACCTGTCGAGCATATCATTGAAGGTTTGGGTAAGATCGGCCATTTCATCTTTACCCTTCTTCTGCAAACGCAAATGAAGATTAGATGCACTAATCCTCCTGGCATTCTCAATAATATGGCGGATAGGACTGATTAATTCTTTCGACAGCAGTAAGCTCAAAATAAATACAAGTCCTGTAGACACAACAAAACCTATGATCAGGTTATTCAGCAGGTTAGCTTGCAATTGGCTTCCCTGCCTGTTCCAGGCCGATACCAATACTGCATAATCTTCTCCATTATGTGTGTACAAGGTAGACAGGTAATAATTATCTTTTATTTTATTGGAAACAACCTTGCGTTCTTTCAGACCATCAATAATAAACTCTGGTGGAATAGTAATACTATCGGGTATGGGCAGTGTATAAATATATTCCTTTTCATTAGGCAACCGCTGCAAATGATATTGGCGTATTTCATTATAGAATTCCACATTATGATCATTAGCATCCAAATACGCCTTACCAGCCACACCGGCCCTTACTTCCATACGCTGGAAATAATTACTTTCAATAAACCTGCCCGTAAATATGTAAATGAATAGACTAAGAAGTAAAGCAATAGTTGCTGTTACTGCTGTAAACAAAATGACGATCTTGTTCCTAATACTCATTTCAGGATTGTTTCATCATATACCCCATTCCTACATGAGTATGTATTAACGGAGTTCCGTAATTTTTATCAATCTTTTTCCGGAGATAGTTTACGTAAACATCCACCACATTAGTTCCGAGGTTAAAATTGATATCCCAAACATTTTCCAGTATTTCCATTCGTGATAATACACGGTTGGGATTACGCATAAAATACTCTAACAATTTGTATTCTGTTGCTGTGAGATTGATTTCCTTACCTGTTCTTGCTGCTGTTTTAGTATCAGTGTTCAGCACCATATCTCCCAAAACGATGGTGTTGCCTTTTTTGTTAGCTGTATTCCGTCTGACCAACGCTCTCACTCTGGCATATAACTCTGAAAGTTTGAAAGGCTTAGTCATATAGTCATCCGCACCACTATCCAGACCTGTCACCACATTTTCAGTACTTCCCAGGGCCGTTAGCATGAGTATGGGTGTTTTGATGGCCTCTTTTCGAAGTTGCCTGCAAATTTCCAGACCATTAATACCAGGCAGCATAATATCCAGCAGCATGACGTCGAAATGATGCTCACGTGCCATTTTGAGGCCGGCAGGTCCATCGAGTGCAACACTCACAGCGGCGCCTTGCTCATTTAGCCCCCTTTTAATCAGCGATATCACTGAAGATTCATCTTCTACTAAAAGAATATTCATATTTATTTCTCCCATAGGCAGAGCTGGTCGTTCAACACTTTAATTACTTTAATTTTTCTAAGATCGCACTGAAAATGTAAGAAAAGTCACTTTTTGCTTAAAGTGGCAGATTTTAATATTTTTTTAATAACCTAATTAATTGATAAATAAATACTTAAGATATTTTTTATTCTTTGAGTAGTAATTGCAGATACCCCGTATGGAAGGAGAAATCTCTGCAAGCCACAGCGGTTCATCCCATTAAATCAGCAGTTCGTCGCATATGTCAATGTCCGCGAACTTTCCCCACCTCACTTTTGCCTTACATTTTTTAACTGAACTGAATACGAATAATATTTCAAAGACTAAATCAAATTTTATGAACAGGATAATGATAGTCATCGTACTTTCTATATGCTGTGGAAAAGGATACGGACAAATTATTGTAAAGGATACTCTCACTCCTTCTTTTGAGTGGAGACTTCATGTAATAGACGTACCCTATATGACCGATGCAGCTAAAACGGAAGCTATCAGGGCAACCGATGGAAACGCTCCTTTTTCAGGTACAGCGGAACTTAAGCATTATGGTAAGCTTTATCGTAACCTAAGCATGACGCAGACAACAGATATGGCCCGTAATCTCCATGGTAGCTTGTATTATGGACATAACATGCTATGGAATAAATTGGTAAAACCTGAAAACACGAAAAAGTATATCCTGAACCGTGTGCTGGCGAATATTACAGCGCTGGGCACAGATTATCTCGCAATCAAATTGCCTTACGGTTATGCTTTCCAACATGAAGAATTTCACAGATCGGTAATGACTGCAAGGCATGTTTACAGTTATGATGAGGTGTGGAATTTTGGTAAAGGGCTGGACATTGCCGTCACAAGAGTAAAGGATGAAGACCTTATTTACTTAAAGAAAAATTTTCCGGCCGACCAAGTGCGGCTGTCAGCAGCAGGAGTAGAAGGTGAATATATGTATCTGCAACGTATGCGCGAAGATAATTTTTTCACACAAACCAGCTATCCGTTTGTGGGCATATCACTATTAGGTACGCTTCATGCTGTGAATTATGTGAACCTGCCATTTGCTGAAAGATTTAATGCTATTACCGATAGTATTCTGTCTTATGATAAAAACAATATATTGCTAAGGGATTTTACCGGATATGATTTTTCAGCGTGGGTATACGATCTTTTTACACCCGATGAACCTTATGAAAACCGTGGCACATGGCCAGGCGGCACAGGTATTAAACGCCCGATAAAGGAATCCGATTTAACGCCCGAAATGAAAAGTTTTTTAAGAGAAACCGGGAATATACAGTACCTGAACTTTGTATCACCTTTTATGATCGGTATTAACAGAATACAACTTAAACCAGGATACTATTTCAATTTCGCATTGCGTAGTGTTCCCACTTCCTTTGGTTATTATGCAGGTGGAGATTTCTTCCTTGATATTAATAAACGCCAGATGATGATTAGTCCGGGTATTAACAGAAGTAAAAACCTGACACTCCCGGCTTTGGATATCCGTTATTATAATCTTGTAAAAAAGGAAAATGCAAAATTCAATAGCACTTTGCAACTGTCTGCCTGGATGCAGCCCAAAGACCAATTATTCGCTGCCAACAAAGCCAATTTCGGAATGACTGCTGGTGTCCAACCCCGATATTCCATCACCAGACGATTTTCCATCATAGCCGATCTGTCCTATAAAACCAAAGGCTGGGTATTTGGTAATCCTTACCTCGACAGTAAGTTCACAGGCCGGATAGGATTTAGTCTGAAAACCTAATACTTTAAATTAGTTTTCAATGAGTTATAAGAGAATAGCGGTGAAAACAGCCGACAGGAAACTGATAATTATAGAGCAGTCGAATGCAGAAGCATAGGCCTGCAACAAACCCACATCCAGTCCCGCTCCTAATATATGATAATCTGAAAAGTGTATGGTATTCTGGTCAGAAAAGGGCAATTGATGGAAATAAAAAGACATTTTTTATAGGATTGAAAATCATAAATACAATGACGGCGAAATATCTTTACTGATAGTAGTTAAAAGCAAATAAGGTTTAAAGTTTTCAATAGCAACACGTCAATCTTAATAAATTATTTTAGTGAAAAACTGTGTTTTAAGTAGCTAGTTAATTGATAATTAGCTACTTAAAAATACCCTTCGCCGTTTGAGTAGTAACACTTGCTATTTCCTCTTCTGTTACATTCATGATTGCTGCCATTTTCGCCACTACATATTTAAGATAACTGCTCTCGTTCCTTTTTCCTCTGAAAGGCGCAGGAGTAAGATAAGGAGCGTCAGTTTCCAGTACCATTTTATCGAGAGGCAATTCGGCCACCACCTTATCCAGGCCCGCATTTTTATAGGTAACTACTCCCCCGATCCCGAGTAACATTCCGCAATCAATAATATCATGCCCGTTTTGCAATGAACCTGAAAAACAATGAAATATACCTTTGGGACGATATTGCTGCAATACTTCTATGGTTTCGTCCATAGCGTTCCTGGAATGAATGACTACAGGGAGATCAAATTGCCTGGCTAACAAAAGTTGCTCAACAAATGCCTCCATTTGGTAATTGTCAAATTTCCTGTCCCAGTAATAATCAAGCCCTATTTCGCCAATCGCTGCAAAAGGGCGCCTTTGTAATGCTTCTTTGACAGCAGCAAGCTCTTCCCTGTAGTTTTCCTTTATATAGCAGGGATGCACACCCACCATAGCTATGCAAAAACCAGGGTAAGTGTTTTCTAAATCCCACATACTTTGAAACTGGGTACTGTCTATAGCAGGCAAATAAATCCGGCTAACCCCTTCCTGCCTGGCTCTCAATACGAGGTCATTCAGGTCATCAGCAAAATCATCAAGATAAAGATGACAGTGGGTATCTATTAATTCTTTTTTTATCATTTCCGTTTATTCAGTGGAGGGTGGACAGTTGTTCATTTTCCACTCTCAACTGTTCATTGTCCAATGTCCATTGTCAACTGTCCTCTGCCGCTGTATCACGCTGCTGTAGCGGATATCAGTAATTATGGGTAGAGATATTTTAGTTTGATTAATTAAAAAAGTTCTACCTTTAAAGCAGTTTTCATAGGGTACGGATTAAAAACGGGCCAGGGTGTCTACCCCGGCCCAACTTGTTTTAAAACCCCTTTATCCGGCTTTAGAAATCCTTTCTTCGGTAATAGCTTTAAAAACATACCCTTTTTCAGAAAAAAAATCTAACGTTTGGGGAAGTGCCACTTCTAATCTTTTAAGTGCTTTTTCACTATCGTGAAAAACCACCACCGAACCTTCACGCGCATTTCTTGTAACGTTGCGGGCACATTTCTCTCCGGATATTTTCATATCAAAATCTGCACTCAATACATCCCACATGATAATATGAAAAACCCGGCTGATGATTTGTGCCTGGAATCTTGATATTTTTCCGTACGGGGGACGAAACAAATTACTATCGATGTATTTTTTCGCTTCTTTAATGTTGGCCACATATTCTTCGCTTATACTCTTTGCAGCATTCAGATGGTTATGCGTATGATTACCTGCTGCATGACCGTTCACTAAAATACTTTTGTAAATATCGGGATGCTCCACAACATTCTTACCAATACAAAAGAAGGTAGCGAAAGCATTATATTTTTTCAGCGTTTCCAGCACAAAGGGTGTTGCAGTGGGATGCGGACCATCATCGAAAGTGAGATAGATAACTTTTTCCTCTCTGGAAAAATTCCATACACAATCGGGATACACTTTTTTTAATAGTCCGGGAGTTTTTACCAGGTAAAACATGGTTACAAAGATAGCCTTAATATGCTGTTACATGAATCACCTTGTTGTCGGCGCGGAATATCTTCCCGTTTTTACTGCAATACTCTTCCTGTACGGTTTCGTTAGTGAGTACTTTATCAGCATATTCCTTAATTTTTGTATTTGTCAGAACGGGTTCACCGCCGTGCAGTAGCGCTTCATTGATATAACCATATAATAATGGTTCTAATTCATCACGAAACATTGAGCGGTAGGCAAAAATATCTGTTCCTATCACTTTATCATCACTTACACATATTATGCCCACAGCGCTGCTGTCGTGTTTAAGTTTATCAATGAAATAATTTAAATATTCCCGTTCGTTTAACTGGTAAGTCTTATTTTGTCGTAGCGCGTTATAGGCAAAAGTTGTAGAATGTGATCCGCTGTTTTGTAATTGTCCGTAGATCTCTTTCCATACCAGTAGTTGGTTCTTTGACCTATCCAATACCCTGCGGAGTTTTGCATTAGCATAATTATTATACACTAGCTTTTTTTCTTTCTCACTCCATCTTAATTCTTCAATACACATCACTGATATATACTGATCCTTGCTACTTGCCGGTAATATTGTATCACGGCTCACCATCCTGTCTTGCCGTCCTCCTACAAAAGTTTGTCCCGATGCTACAAAAATGGACTGGTCGGAATGGTTATTTATCCTTAACCAGTGTACGTTTTCAGTGGCGGCAGTCCCTCTTTCACTTACACTGGCTAATCCCTGCTCAAGGGCTTTGCTAAGGGATATGATTTTACCACTTCCACTACCCTGGCCATTCCCTTTATACCGTACTGGTACTACCTGGAGAGATTTATAGGTCCATGCGCTGTCATAATCTACCCAGACTGTTTCGTAAGTGAGCTGGGTAAATCCTGAAAAGAAGAAAAGAAAAAATATAAGGATCAGCGTGTATTTCACATACTAATTAACGGATATTCCTACAAACTGGTATATCAGCAATAATGTCCCGAAGGCAGGGAGGCTTCCATTCTGTATATTTGCCCACTATGTCGAAAAAAGTAAGAGTAAGGTTTGCTCCTAGTCCAACAGGCGGCCTGCACCTGGGAGGCGTGCGGACAGTTTTATATAATTATCTGTTTGCCAAACAGCATGGTGGGGATTTTGTTTTACGCATAGAAGATACGGATCAGGGGAGATATGTGGAAGGCGCTGAACAATATATTTACGATTGTTTGGAATGGTGTGGCCTTGAACCTGACGAAAGTCCGTTAAAAGGAGGTGAATATGGCCCCTATCGTCAAAGTGAACGCAAAGCGCTTTACCGGCAGTATGCAGAGCAGTTGGTAGAAAAAGGATACGCCTACTACGCATTCGATACACCCGAGGAATTGGAAAAAATGCGTGCGGCATTTAAGACTGCTGAAAACCCTTCGCCCCAATACAATCATGTGATAAGAAATCATATGAGAAATTCCATTACCCTGTCGGCTGCAGAAACTTCAACATTACTAGCTGAAAATACTCCCCACGTGATAAGGATCAGAATGCCCGATAACGAAGAAATTCGCTTAACGGATATGATCAGGGGTGATATCAGTTTTAACAGCAACACTGTTGATGACAAGGTTTTATTAAAAGCTGATGGAATGCCTACCTATCACCTGGCTGTGGTCGTTGACGATTATCTCATGAAAATTACCCATGCTTTCAGGGGAGAAGAATGGTTGCCAAGCGCTCCGGTGCATATTTTACTATGGAAATACCTGGATTGGGAAGAGGATATGCCTCAATGGGCCCATCTTCCTCTTATACTCGGACCTAACGGTAAACTAAGCAAGAGAGACGGAGCCAAATACGGCTTTCCGGTTTTTGCCATGAACTGGACCGATCCGCGTACTCATGAACTGACTGAAGGCTTCAGGGAAAAAGGATTTCTTCCGGAAGCATTCATTAATATGCTGGCGCTATTAGGGTGGAATGACGGTAGCGGACAGGAAATATTCTCAAAGGAAGAGCTGATCAATAAATTTTCAATTGAAAGAGTTCATAGCAGCGGCGCGAAGTTTGACTATGAAAAGGCAAAATGGTTCAATCACGAATGGATCAAAAAAGCTGGTACATCCCTTATCGTATCATCGTTCAACGAAAAAAATAAAAACTATTCCGAAGAGCAATTGCTTAAAATAGCAGCATTGATACAGGATAGGATTACCCTGCTTACCGATATACCTGCTAACAGCGATTTCTTTTTCTCTCTCCCTGCAACTATCGATATTGATGCCATCAAACCGAAATGGAATGATGATAAAAAAGTCTTTTTTGAAGAAGTCATTACACTTTTTCAAAATGAACAGCAGTGGGAGGCATCCTTGCTCGAACAACAATTTAAAGAGCTGGCCGCCGCAAAGAAAATAAAGGCAGGTGAAGTATTGCTACCTTTGCGGATAATGCTGGTAGGCCAAAAAATGGGGCCTGCAGTTTTTGATATTGCTGAAGTGATCGGTAAAGAAGAAACGATCAAAAGAATACAATTTGTTTCGGCCAAACTGTAGAGAATTGACAGTGGAGAGCGGACAATGGACATAGAAGACAACCGATCAGGAATCCAAACTGTCAATTGTCAACTATCAACTGATAATCGTCCTCTGATAAAATATACCGATGACCACGAGCCGTTAACTTATTGGGATTATTAGAAAAGTGATTGAGGCAAGTAGCCCTCCGGCCATTGAAAAGACGAAAAATATTCGGATGAATAAAGAAAGACCTCTTCGAATTCTTGTAGCTAAAATCGGGCTCGATGGTCACGACCGGGGAGCGAAAGTTATTGCTACATCCTTGCGCGACGCAGGGATGGAAGTAATTTACACCGGGCTTCGCCAAACGCCTGAAATGGTGGTGAACACTGCTTTGCAAGAAGATGTTGATGCCATAGGCATTAGCATTTTATCAGGCGCTCACATGACTGTTTTTCCGAAAGTAATGACACTGCTAAAAGAAAAACAAATGAATGATGTGCTCGTAACCGGTGGTGGAATTATTCCCGAAGATGATATGCAATCGCTGTATCAATTGGGAGTAGGAAAATTATTCCCGCCAGGCACGCCAACAACTGAAATAGCAAGTTACATCAGAGAGTGGGTAGCCGCCCACCGTAATTTTTAATCAAAAAGATTGTTATGTATCAAACTCTGCTTACCGAACTGGATAACGATATTCTTACTATCACCGTCAACAGACCTGATAAACTAAATGCTATTAACAGCATTGTAATGGACGAACTAGGAAGGGTTGTTGACGAAGTATATAATAATGCAAATATTAAAGCAGCTATTATTACAGGAGCAGGCTCAAAAGCGTTTGTAGCTGGTGCAGATATCAGCGAGTTTAGTGGCAACAAAAAAGAAGGCTTTGAGCTTTCAAGAAAAGGTCAGGAAATATTTTTCAAGATTGAAAAATCACCTAAACCTTTCCTGGCAGCCATTAATGGGTTTGCGCTGGGCGCAGGCTGTGAACTGGCTATGAGTTGTCATATCAGGATAGCTTCGCCAAATACAAGATTTGGTCAGCCTGAAGTAAATCTCGGTTTAGTACCAGGATACGGCGGCACGCAACGACTTGCACAGTTAATTGGAAAAGGAAGAGCGCTGGAATTATTACTCACGGCAAATATGATCGACACTCCAACTGCATTACAATATGGTTTGATAACACATATTACTGACAGCGAAGAATTACTGAATAAAGCCAAAGAAATATTAAACCTCATTAACACAAAAGGTCCTATAGCAGTAGCAGGATGTATTGAAGCAGCGAACGCTGTATTTGATGAAACGCAGGACGGCTTCTTACTGGAAGCTAAAATATTCAGCGAATGTTTTGCCACTGAAGATATGATGGAAGGAAAGAAAGCCTTCCTCGAAAAAAGAAAAGCAAATTTTAAGAACAGATAAAAAAATTTAGCATGAACTACCGCATCGAAAAAGATACTATGGGCGAAGTGAAAGTTCCTATTGATGCATTTTACGGAGCACAAACACAAAGAAGTATTGAGAATTTTAAGATTGCACAGGATATTAATAAAATGCCCAAAGAAATAATAAGGGCATTTGCATATCTAAAGAAAGCTGCTGCAATTACCAATCTCGAGGCAGGAGTATTATCAAAAGAAAAATCAGATCTGATCGGTAAAGTATGTGATGAAATTCTTGAAGGAAAACTCGATGAATACTTTCCTCTCGTAGTATGGCAAACAGGAAGTGGCACACAAAGTAATATGAACGTTAACGAGGTAATTGCTTATAGAGGACATGTTCTCAATGGAGGAAAACTGGAAGACAAAGAAAAGGTTTTACATCCCAACGACGATGTTAACAAATCGCAGTCGTCTAATGATACGTTTCCCACTGCCATGCATATTGCTGCCTATAAAATACTTGTTGAATCCACCATTCCGGGAATAGAAAAATTAAGGGATACGCTTAAGGAAAAAAGCATGCAATACATGAAAGTGGTGAAAATAGGCCGCACACATTTTATGGATGCTACACCATTAACACTCGGACAGGAATTCAGTGGATATGTATCACAACTCGATCACGGATTAAAAGCTATCAAAAACACTCTCCCTCACTTATCCGAACTTGCCCTCGGCGGTACTGCTGTAGGAACAGGTATCAATACCCCCGAAGGTTATGCGGAAAATGTTGCCAGCCATATTGCCGGTTTAACAAAACTTCCTTTTGTTACTGCCGAAAATAAATTTGAATCACTTGCCGCACACGATGCAATAGTAGAAGCACACGGCGCATTGAAAACAGTTGCCGTAAGCCTAATGAAAATAGCCAATGATATCAGGATGCTTTCTTCCGGTCCAAGATCAGGCATTGGTGAAATATTTATTCCGGACAACGAACCCGGATCCAGTATTATGCCGGGAAAAGTAAATCCCACACAGTGCGAAGCGCTTACTATGATTGCCGCCCAGGTGTTGGGTAATGATGTAGCTATCAGCGTAGGTGGATCGATGGGACATTTTGAGTTAAACGTGTTTAAACCCATGATGATCTATAATTTTCTGCATAGCGCCAGGCTGATTGCCGATGGCTGTGTTTCTTTCAATGATAAGTGCGCCGCAGGTATCAAGCCCATAGAAAGTAATATCAAAAAGCACGTAGATAATTCACTGATGCTTGTCACATCCTTGAATACAAAAATAGGCTATTACAAAGCAGCTGAAATAGCACAAAAAGCTCATAAAGAAGGTACTACACTTAAAGAAATGGCTGTTAAACTGGGATATGTTACTCCGGAACAGTTTGACGAGTGGGTAATTCCCGAGAAAATGGTAGGAAAAATCAGCATAAAATGACAAATACCAGGCGTAGATAGTTAAAAAAAAGGGTTTCGCACACTCAAGACCAAAATAATACGTTATTACTTGAGACGACAGTTCCGTTGCTATAGTTGTACGGGTTGTCGGTCAAGTAAATCCATTTCATGAAAAGCGGTATACACTCTGATGTGCATTATTCACTATCTGCCCTACTCTTTATTTTACTGAGTGTTACCTCCTATTCCCTTAATGCCCAGATCAAATTTGGAAACAGCTACGTAAATGTCACCAAAAGAACCACAGGTGGTACTGTCGAAAATGGAGACATCCTCGAAATCAGGCTAAATATCTGGTTTCCTAATAATCATAACAGTAATGCCGTCTACTTCGCCAGATATATTGATAATATCCCTACCAATACGGAATTTTTCGATGATTCATTAAGACTTATCACCAATGAGGGTCTTACGTATAAACGCTGGACTATCGCTGCGGACGGCGATCCGGGTACTTACAATCCCAGTCCATCAGCCGGACAGTATAATATCCGTATTAACCTCGGTAGGTATCCCGGTGCACCGGCCAACACATCGGCTACCGATCTCACTGGTGCTGCAACCATCAACACCGGCTTAAATGGCGCCAAGGATAAACCAAGAGCGGGAGGAAATGTGCTGGTGACTACCTCCTTCAGAGTGAGAGTAACAGGAAATGTGGGTGACACTATTGTGCTGGGGGCCGGACAAATCAGGTTTAAAAACTCCAACAATACTGGTGCAGGAGATCAAATATATTCAGCCACCAGGTACAAAATATTGATTACCGGCAACGAACCTATATGCCCTTCTTCTGTGGGAAGAAACTTCGTAGCTGAATCCGGCGGAACCTTTGGCAGTGGAACCACGCTGAATCGCCCTACCCCGCCCTCCTATCCTATAGTAGGGTACAATTATGTTCCTAATGTGAGCAATTCAATGGTGCTGAACGACGGTAACTATGCCATCGTAAATAATCTTAGCCCCTGGGGAAGCACTTTTACAAATGCCGAAAAAAGAAATAGCTGTCCA
>CAZSFY010000050.1:12627-17674 GCA_964606315.1 uncultured Chitinophagaceae bacterium
AGCTGTCCAACACCGGCTGGTGGCCCTCCGCCCGCCCCGCTGGCCTGTGCTAACCGTATGTTTAACGGACATTGGGATATTATTGGAGACCACACCGGAACAGCAACACCTACAGGAAATGCGCCGGCAGCGCCGGGGTCCACAGGTGGTTATATGCTGGTAGTAAACGCAGACTACGCCACATTGGAAGCATACAAACAAACTATTGCGGGACTTTGCCCCAATACCTCCTATGAATTCTCGCTATGGGTAAAAAATGTATGTACCAATTGCGGATCCGACTCTAACGGTGTGGCTACTTATCGTCCGGGAGTGTATCCTAATCTCACTTTTGCTATTGATGGTCTGGATAGATATTCTTCCGGGCAAATTGATACAACCGGGTGGATGAAAAAAGGATTTTTATTCAGAACAGGCGATACGCAAACCAGTATCAGTATCTCCATCAGAAACAACGCTTCAGGTGGTGGAGGTAACGACTGGGCGATTGACGATATAGCATTGGTTACCTGCAATCCACAACTCGACCTCGTACCCAGTGGCAATGCATCGGTCTGTTATGGCCAGCAGGTGGATATTTCTTCTACCGTCACTTCTTTCTTTAATAACTACACTTACTATAGGTTTGAACGAAGTATTGATAATGGAGCCACATGGTCGACCGTCGGATCCGGTAACGCTACCCCAACCATCGTTCCCGGCGGTTATGAATACCTTGCTCAATTAGTACCATCATTTTTGGCCGACAGTTCGCATCATATGAATCAGTACAGGTTTACCGTGGCTTCCACGCCAACCAATCTATCGACCGACGATTGCTCATTTACTGCAGCTGCAACAATAGTAGTAATGGTTGACAATTGCTCTGTAGTATTAAGTGTAAGAGATTCGACTACCCGTATTCAGAGAGAAGTAATCAGAACAGGGAAAAATGCTGAAATACGACGCCTGGCTAATCCCTTCCAGCAAAATATTTCCTTTGATCTGATAGCAGTTAAAGATTCACCGGCAAGGATCACCGTTACCGACAATTACGGAAGACCTATAAGGCGGCTAAACACTAAAGTGTTAAAAGGATATAATCACATTATCCTTGATAAAATATCCGGCTTAAGCAGTGGGACCTATTTCCTGAGAGTTGAAGTAGGCAACGAAGTACTTAACAGAATTCTCATCAAATCCCATTAAGGCTGATACCGGCGCAGGAAGTAAAAACTCTCCAGGTTAAGATCATAATAGATCACCATTCCTACACCCCTGGCATAAACAGTTGAAAAACCACTTCCGCTATACTGAAACACTCCCCCTATTTCAGTGAACAACTCAGTATCCACAAGCAATACATTGTTGTATTGATATCCATTTAATTTTAAGGATGGGGCTCTGTTGGTAATGGTGTATCTGAGTTTGGATGTTACCCCCGGCATACCGGAAATAGTAATAATATAGTTATCGCTTTCCCATTCTTCAAATTCGTTAGCATCCTGTTTCAGGATGGGTAAATCCAATTCGGTAAAATCTGAAACCTGACCGAATTGGGAAAGCTTGTATTCATAAAAATCATTCGCTCCCTCTTTTCGGAAATACCGGTGTTCACCTGTTCGTGTATTCTGAAGTATTCTGTACGAGTAAGGTGTTCCGTTTACGTTAATAGTTGTATCACCGGCGACCCTGATCACTACGCGGTCATTTTCATTATTCTCACGAGCATACTCCCATTCTGATCCTACCTGGAAATAATCATCATTATTAGGATTGGGGTTAATAATCACTAATTGCTCCCACTTAATCACCCCTTCAAATTTACCGTTAGTGATAGTAACAAGGTTACCCTGACTGTCTTCCACTGTTCCGGAAAAAGTTCCTATTACCGAAGAAGAATCGATACTGGTGATAGTTACGAGAAAATCCTTATTGTCGAAAATAGATTCATAAACTTTCTGTCCGCCTTCCGAATACAGAAAATAGACATTCGGATCAGCATAAATTCCCGGAACAAGTTCCTCCCCAAAAAACTGCATAATGATTTGCCCGGTTGTCCTATCAGCAGTTAGTCCCTGCATGGTAAGAATACTAAATCCCGTGGCTTCAGTAATGAAGGCTGTGTCAATACTGCCCTTATATTCATTCTCGCCTACGGTAAACTCCCAGTCGGTTTCTTCATCAGGGAGTTTGCCTTTCTCAATACTCAATTCCTTCTGGCAGGAAAATAAAATGGACGCAATGAGGGTTACACTGAGAAGATATTTTAGAAAGCTCATTCTGCCTTTTCTTTTAATATTTTATAATACACTTACAGTGTCTTTCTCAGGCTCTTGGGGTTCTGTTTTTACAGGCTCTTCTTGAGGATCTTTTTTGAAGAATTTTTTCTGAAAAACCAGGAGTGCTATAACACCCACGGATATTGATGCGTCGGCAATGTTAAAGATAGGAGAAAAAAAGGTAAAGCGCTCACCTCCCCATATGGGAAGCCAGGAAGGAAGTTGCTTGTCTTCAATAATAGGGGCATACAACATATCCACTACCCTTCCATGCAAAAAACCTGCATAACCGCCATTTTCGGGGAACATGGTAGCCAGTGGCATTCCTACATCACTCGCCGAAAAAATAAGTCCGTAGAACAAACTATCAATAAGATTACCCAACGCACCGGCAAAAATGAGCGCAGCACAGAGTATAAAGCCGGGATGCTGTTTTTTGATTATAATCGTTCTGATATAAAATACTCCAAAGATGACGGCTACCAATCTGAACAGGGTAAGTACCATTTTTCCCCATTCACCTCCAAATTTCCACCCCCAGGCCATGCCTTCATTTTCAATGAAAAAAAGACGAAACCAATTGCCTATCAGGGGTATCTGCTCGTGATAGTGCATGCTTGTCTTTACCCATATTTTAAGTGCCTGATCAGCAGCTATTATAGCCAATATCACCAGTACTACGGTTCTACTCTTCACTTATAAGGGATTTTTGAGCGCCAAAGATAAAGGTTTATAGATAGTAAAATGATTTTCAGCTTATTTGGGCAATCCTTAACATTGCCACTCACTACTCGCGAAAATATACTCTTTTTACACGGTGCGAAATGCCGGTAAGCACTTCATAGGGAATCGTATCTGCTGCCGCTGCTACCTGGCTCACACTGTTGCCCTTACCAAATACGATCACCTGATCACCCTCATTTACGTTAGGGATACCGGTAATATCTATCATGGTCATATCCATACATATATTTCCTACTGTAGGCACAAGCCGACCGTTTACCAGCATTTTTCCCTTGCCATTTCCTAAAATGCGGGGATAACCATCAGCGTACCCTATACGTACGGTGGCGATTCTCATATCCTTCACTACCTTCCCTGATCTGCCATAGCTTACCGACTCTCCGGCTTTTAGCTCTTTTATCTGGGCAACAGCTGTTTTCAAAGTAGACACTTCTTCCAGATCCAGTTGGCCGGTCGAATCAATTCCATATAATCCTATACCCAACCGTACCATGTCATATTGATAATTAGCAGCATGGCGGGTAATGCCTGAAGTATTCAATATATGCCTCAGAAAGGGATAAGGAACAGCTTTTACCAATTGCTCACTTAACTCATCAAACAGATGCGCCTGCTGTCGGGTAAATTTATCCAATGCCCGATCTTCACTGGCAACAAGGTGACTGAATACACTTTGCACCTTAAAACTATTGCCTTGTAGTATAGTAATTAATTGAGGGATATCAGCCTTTGCAAAACCCAGCCGGTTCATACCGGTTTCTAATTCGATATGAATAGGGAACTGCGTTAATCCCTCATTTTTCAGAAATCTCTCGAAAGCGCCCGTCAACTGCAGCGAATACATTTCAGGTTCGAGATGATACTTAACCAGCGTATCAAACGAAGATTCGTCAGGGTTCATCACCATTATCGGTAAAGTAATACCTCCTTTTCTCAGTTCAACACCTTCATCGGCATAAGCCACAGTCAGATAGTCAACCTTATTAAACTGCAATGCGCTGGCGATCTCATAACTTCCGCTACCATAAGAAAAGGCTTTTACCATCGCCATCAGTTTGGTAGAAGGCTTAAGAAATTGCTGATAGGTTCTCAAATTATGTAAGAGCGCATCAAGATCTATTTCCATTAGGGTTTGATGCGTTTGCTTTTCAAGCAAATGATTCACTTCTTCCAATCCAAATATTCGCGCACCCTTTATGAGTATGGTTTCATTTGAAAAATGCAAATGCGAGAACTGTTGCTTAAAATCTTCTACCGATGGATAAAAGTCTAACGAAACCGTATCATCGTCATCTTTTAACTGGCTAAACAAATTACTGTTACGGCATATAACTGGTCCTATACCAATAAAACGGTTGACACGATGTTGTTGCAACGACTCAGCAATAGTCCTGTACAGATCTTTTTCAGGCTTACCAGTTTCCATAAAATCTGCAAGAATAACTGTCCGTGTAGGATGCTGGTGTTGCTGTGAAAGAAAATCGAGTGCAATTTTCAGTGAACTGGTATCTGCGCTGTAGCTATCATTGATGATCGAAGTATTATTTATACCATTCCTCATTTCCAGCCGCATAGCCACAGGATGAAGAAGCTTCATTTTGCTATTGACCACTGCATCCGGAATATTTAAATACAATAATACACACCAGCAATTAATAGCATTTTCTATAGAAGCGTCATCGGTGAAAGGAATATCAATGGTAATGGTATTGTCTTTATAAAGCGCTGTAATAGTTGTTTTTTTCTCTTCTTTAACCAGACTAAGTATTTGCAATTCAGCTTCGCTAACACTACTCCAGTTGAAAAGATAATAGGGCTTATTATTTTTCACCTGCTGGTATAAAGCAATGGCAGCTTCATGAAGATCAGGATAATCCTTGCAATAAATTAATGTTTCTACTTTCGTAAACAATCGGAGCTTTTCGTTGATCTTCTGGCGCTTGTTGACAAATCCGCTGGCGTGCGCATCACCAATATTGGTAAAAACACCGATGGTAGGTTGAATAATTTTTTCCAGCTTATCCATTTCATCACTCTGCGAT
>CAZSFY010000051.1:0-9116 GCA_964606315.1 uncultured Chitinophagaceae bacterium
GCTCTAGCCAACTGAGCTAATCCCCCTTGTTAACCTAAAATCGTCTTTACAGACAATTGTTTACAAGTTTCGGCTGGGCGGCAAATATAATCAATCACCCCATATTTCAGCTTCTCCTTTCAGCCAACCCTTAACTAATTCTGTAGTCACCGATTTCGGACGCTCAAGAGGCAAACCGAGGGCCCTGTCCCATATCAAACTGGCCAATACGCCTAATGCCCTGCTCACTCCAAATAAAACGGTATAAAATTCATATTCTTTTAGTCCGTAATGCACTAACAAAGCGCCGCTATGGGCATCAACATTAGGCCAGGGATTTTTTACTTTCCCTAACGACTGTAATATAGGCGGAACCACTTCGTAAATATTCCATACTGTTTGCACCAACGGGTCATCGGCCATATGTTTTTTACCGAATTCCATCTGCGCAGTAAACCTGGGATCTGTCTTACGCAACACGGCATGTCCATAACCAGGCACCACTTTCCCTTCACTCAAAGTCTTTTGAACATAATCTGATATCTGCTCTTTTGTGGGAGATTCGGTGTTCAGTTCTTTTTGCATTTCAAATATCCACTTAATCACTTCCTGGTTAGCAAGGCCATGTAAAGGACCTGCCAGTCCGTTCATACCCGCAGCCAGACTCATATAAGGATCGCTTAACGCCGAGCCCACAAGATGTGTGGAATGAGCCGATACATTACCACCTTCATGATCGGCGTGAATGGTCATATATAAACGCATCAGCTCTTTAAAGCTATTGTCGGGGTATCCCAACATATGCGCCAGATTACCTGCCCAATCAAGCAGACCATTAGGTTGAATATGTTCGTTATTCTTATATTTTCGGCGGTAGATATATGCTGCAATTCTCGGTAAACGGGCTATAAGATCCATTGCATCATCGAAGGCAGCATCCCAGTAATCTTTTTTATTCATGCCTTCCGAATAGCGCTTGGCGAAATTGCTTTCTGTCTGCAGAGCCATGATACCCGCAATAAACATGGTCATGGGGTGACTGGTCAACGGAAAAGCATCAATAACATCAAAAACGTGGTTAGGCACATGAGACCTTCTCTGCCACATAGAGCTTAAATGGGCAACGTCTTCTTCTGTCGGCAGTTCATTTAATAGCATCAGGTAAAACAATCCTTCCGGCAGAGGTTCTGTTCCCCCTACAGCACTGGGAAGCTTTTCCTGTAATTCAGGGATTGAATAGCCTCTGAATCTTATGCCTTCCTGGGAATCTAATAAAGAAGTTTCAGCAACAAGGCCAGTCATCCCGCGCATACCCTGGTAAATCTGGGAAAGCTGTACCTCCCCGATTTTCCTGGTTCCATGTTCTTTTAAGATGTCTTTTATCTCAATAGCCGCCGCGTCTGCCTTTTCCTTGAACCTGTCTTTCATGATTCCCATTATACATATAATTTATTGTGCGAAAATAATTATTCACAGCCTGAATATTAAATTAAAACTGATTAATAATCACTTATTCTTAGTAGCTGCCTACAAACGGGGCTTTGCATCACCTGATGTGGAAAAGCGAACGGGCCTCCTATTATGAGCCGAATGATTCTTGCGGGGAGGAGGGTTTGCGTCACTTTATGAGGAGGAGCGGATGAGTTTGTTATAGAACAATAAGCTGAATGGAATTTTCCGGGTTAACGGAAGATGAAGAATATATTTTTCTTACCTATGAATATGTGAATATGTCCGTTATTTCATTCATTTTCCCCCTTTTTGACTGAAATATCAGCCATTTCTGCAACTGCTTAAAATAGAGGTGGCAATCATCTTATGGGGGAAAAGAGAATGAGTGACAGCCAATTCGATAACATCGTACTAGCATAATCTCCCATAAGAGCCCGTCATTTTGGCGCCTTACGATACAGGTAGATGGCTACCACAGTAAAAATCATATTGGGCAGCCATGCCGCAATAAAAGGATGGAGATTTCCCTTGGTAGAAAAAGTCAGTGAAAACTTGTCCATGACTACAAATGTTGCTGCCAGCACAATACCTAAAGCCATATGTAACCCACTTCCTCCACGTGTTTTACGTGACCCCACAATCGCTCCCATAAGGGCTAATAATAATACTGAAGTGGGTGTCGCATCTCTTTTATACCGCTCTACCTTATAATCGTTTAATCCTTCAGTACCACGGTTTTCTTCCAGTTTAATATACTTTTTAAGCTCGGGAGTGGTCATTTTGTCTTTGAGATATTTATCAAAACGAATCTCCTGCGGTTGTACATTAAGATCAATAAGCATTTCATTACTGGAATTTACCTGCTCATTCAGTCCGTCAATATGGCGCTCGGTGACCCTGTCGAGCTTCCACTTTTTGGAGGCCGTATCCCACCGCAGATTATTGGCCCTAATAGTATAAACCACATCGGTTCCCTCCAGCCTGTCGAGAAAAAAACCACCATAGGCAGTTTTACTAACAGTATCATAGTTTTTCATTCCCGCATAAGTATTCGAATCCACCCTGATATATACATTGGATCCTTTGGCCAGGTATTGCCCTATTTCATAAGAACTTTTAGAATCGATATAAGTGGATTTAAAATTGGCCATTAGCACATTGGCCTTAGGGATAAGATGCTGCGTGGAATACCAGAAAATTCCCCCTACTATTATTGCTCCTATAAAATAGGGAAGCAGAATACGGTTGAACTTTATGCCTCCCGCCAGCATGGCGATAATCTCCGACCGGCCAGCCATCTTGGAAGTGAAAAGTATCACCGCCAGGAACACCATCAGTGGAAAGATCATGGAGATGATAAAAGGTATGAATCCCGCAAAATAATGGGTAATAATATAAAAAGCCGATTGTCCGGATTTTACAAAATCATCAGCTTTTTCGCTGGCATCCACCACTCCGGCTATCACTGAAAATATGATCAGCATGAATACTGTTGTCGACAGCATCTTTCTAATAATATACCAATCTATTTTTTTTAGCATGCCTTTTGTGATGCACGAAAGTAATTTAAAACTTTTATACCTTTCTTCTATGAGACTATTCTCTATCATTATAACTCTGTTAATTGTGAATACAACCCTGGCTCAAACGCCCGATCCATACGCGCTATACACTCCCAAGCAATTTTCTGCAGGAGAAAAAATATTGAATTACCGTATTCTTTATCCGTCTGATTATGATGTTAATAAACAATACCCGCTGATTGTTGTATTACATGGAGCAGGAGAAAGAGGTAACGACAATAGCGCCCAACTGGTTCATGGCGGTAAACTGTTTATGGACTCTGTCAATCGTGTGAAGTATCCCGCTTTTGTAATATTTCCACAATGTCCGACAGATGATTTCTGGGCAAAAATCAAAAGAGAAAATATACCTGGGGACAGCCTTGGAAAATTTACATTCATTTCTACAGGAACGTTTGGAACATCCCTGGGACTAGTTAACAAACTGATAGATTCATTAGCAGAAACTCCGCAGATCGATACGAAAAAAATTTATATAGGCGGACTCTCAATGGGAGGAATGGGCACTTTTGAAATGTTATGGCGAAAGCCCAACTTTTTCGCGGCAGCTTTTCCTATTTGCGGTGGTGGTGATCCGCAAAAAGTAAAACTATACGCCAAAGATTTTCCTATATGGATTTTTCATGGTGATAAAGATGAAGTAGTTCCTGTAAGCCATTCACGCGTTATGGTGAATGCTCTCAAAAAAGCAGGCGCTAAAGTAAAATACAGCGAATATGAGGGAGTTAATCACAATAGCTGGGATAATGCTTTCGCAGAACCGCAACTGTTAGAGTGGCTGTTCAACCAGGAAAAACTATAATCTTGTTTTTAGTATTTCAACCATTTCATTTTTCCAGCTTAAGAAACTTCCTTCTATTATTTTTTTCCTGGCCTCGCTAACCAAATGCATATAAAAAGCGAGATTGTGAACACTGGCAATAGTAAGTCCCAGTATTTCTTTTGATTTGATTAAATGTCTGAGGTATGCTTTCGAATAGAAATTGCTGGTATGGCACTCCAATCCATCATCAATAGGTGAGTAATCCTTTTCCCATTTTTTATTATCAATATTGATAATACCCTTGCTGGTAAACAACATAGCGTTGCGTCCGTTTCGCGTGGGCATTACACAATCGAACATATCAATTCCTAATGCAATACATTCAAGAATATTCCAGGGTGTTCCCACACCCATTAAATAGCGAGGTTTATCTGCCGGCAAATGCTCACAACATAATGCAGTAAGCTCATACATTATATCTTCAGGCTCACCTACACTCAGTCCGCCGATAGCATTACCCGAAGCATTCATATCAGCGACAGCTTTGCAGGATTCTATTCGCAGGTCTTTATACGCTCCTCCCTGTACTATAGGAAACAGGTTCTGGTCATAACCGTATTTATTTTCCGTAGTATTAAAACGGTTAAAACAACGCTCCAGCCAGCGATGAGTAAGTTGCATGGAGTTTTTTGCATAGGAATAGTCACTGGGATAAGGCGGACATTCATCAAAAGCCATGATGATATCGGCTCCGATAGTCCGCTGAATATCCATCACCGATTCAGGAGTGAATAAATGTCTCGAACCGTCGATATGCGATTGAAACACTACTCCTTCTTCACTGATCTTTCTTGAGCCCGCCAAAGAAAAAACCTGATATCCCCCGCTATCGGTCAGTATAGGCAGATCCCAGCCATTAAAGCGGTGAAGGCCGCCGGCTGCTTCCAATACATCAAGTGAGGGGCGGAGATATAAATGATAGGTATTTCCTAATATGATTTGCGCCTTTACCTCATCGCGCAATTGTTGCTGGCTAACAGCTTTTACACTTCCGGCTGTTCCAACAGGCATAAAAATAGGTGTCAGTATTTCCCCATGATCTGTCAGTATTTTTCCCGCTCTTGCCCCGGAATGTCCATCCTTATATTGAAGTTCAAATTGTAACCTGGCCATGAGGCGCAAGATAAACCACCAACTCCTTATCTTCGCCTCCTTATGCAAAATACCAATGAAGTAGTGATGAGTGGGATCAGGAGCACTGGCTTCCTCCACCTGGGCAATTATTTCGGCGCTATAAAGAATTACGTCAGAATGCAGGAGCAGTACCAGTGTTTCTTTATGGTGGCCGACCTTCATTCATTAACCACCCATCCCGATACCAAAGAACTAAAATCGAATGTTTACAGAGTGCTCGCCGAAAATATTGCCTGCGGCCTGGACCCCGACAAAGCAGTATTATATTGCCAGAGCCATGTTCCCGAAACCAGCGAGTTATATCTTTATCTGAATATGCTTGCCTATAAAGGAGAACTCGAAAAGACCACCACATTTAAAGACAAAGCCCGACAACATCCCCAGAATATTAATGCCGGACTACTTACTTATCCGGTATTGCAGGCGGCAGATATATTATTGCACCGCGCGAACCTCGTGCCCGTGGGTAAGGACCAGGAACAGCATTTAGAAATGTCGCGCAATTTTGTCAATCGTTTCAATCATCGTTATGGTGATGTCTTCCCCGAGCCTTATGCTTTTAATTTTGGTGAAGAACTGATCAAAGTCCCTTCTTTAGACGGTACAGGAAAAATGAGTAAAAGTGAAAACCACTATGCGACTATTTACCTATCGGATGATGATGAACTGATCAGGAAAAAGATAAAGAAGGCTGTTACTGATGTGGTACCGGCTGAAAAGAATTCACCGAAAACGCCAAATATACAAAACCTGTTTTCCCTGCTTGAACTTGTAAGCGATAAGGAAGTGATCCAAAAATTTGAAGAAGATTATAATAATCTAACTATCAGGTATGGCGATCTCAAAGAACAACTGGCCACTGATATGGTAAGATTTATATCTCCTATCAGGGAACGCGCAAAATCTATCCTGCACGATGAAGATTACCTGAAACAGGTAATGGCCAATGGCGCCGCAAAAGCCAGGGAAAGTGCAGCAAAAACCCTTGATACTGTAAAAAGATCCATGGGATTAGATTACTTTTAAAGAACTGACTTATATTGGAACCAGATGGCAAAATTGAAAAAACCAAAACATATTGCTGTAGCAGGAAACATCGGTGCGGGAAAGACTACTCTTACAGAACTGCTTAGCAAACACTATAAATGGATACCGCAATTTGAAGATGTGGACCACAATCCCTACCTGTTTGATTTCTACGAAGACATGCCCCGCTGGAGCTTCAATCTTCAGATATACTTTCTGAATAACCGCCTCAATCAATTGCTGGAAATTATTCGTGGTACTGAAACTGTTATCCAAGACAGAACCATTTACGAGGATGCTCATATTTTTGCCCCCAACCTTCATGAAATGGGTTTAATGGGAAAAAGAGATTACGATAATTACTTTTCTTTTTTTCAAACCCTCAAATCAATGGTGCAACCACCCGATCTGCTGATCTATCTCAAAGCTTCTGTCCCTACACTGGTCGGACAAATCCAAAAGCGCGGGAGGGATTACGAAGAAAACATACGCCTCGATTATCTGAAACGTCTTAACGACTATTACAATAAGTGGATAGATAGTTATAAAGAGGGCCAGCTACTGGTTATTGATATTGATAAAAATAAATTCCCCGACAACGAAGAACATTTAGGAGAAATTATCGGAAAGATTGATGGAATGCTCTACGGTTTGTTCTGATCACTTATAATTAGCATACTGTTCATATTGCTTAAGCAGGTTAGCAATTTTATTATCCCATAATCTTTGTTTGGCTGTATCTATGGAATGATTTGTTTCCAGGTCATAATTATGCTGAACAGTTACATGCTGCGTCATCACTTTGCTATAAATATCATTAATGTCTTTATTGACAGTTTTGCTATTGAAAACGTATGCAGAAAGCTCCTTATGCAGGATACGCGCGTACACTTCAGTAATATCAAAATGTCCCTGCTCGTGATTGAGTATATGATCGTTTTTAAGTTTCACCCACGACTTGTCCTTATTAAAGCTGCATCTGATAGAATGCGTAAATAACTTATCGGTGAAACCGAATTCAACATTAATATTGCTGTTGGTTAGCGCAGCGTTATCTGATGAAAGATCAGGCTTTCCCTGGAAATCGGCCCATGTCAGTTTACGATCGGCACTCCATTCAATAAGGTTGTCTTCGATGACAAAAGACAACAAAAACGGTACAATAATTAAAAGAAGGTTTCGCAGCATATACTGCAAAATAAATTGTACGCTCTTAATTAGGAAGTAATCATACACATTTTAACATTCGGGCAGCCGGGGAGCGGCAGCCTTTATCTCGGGATCCACTCCGGCAGCATATTTTTCAAAGTTGGCGATAAACTTCCTCGCCAACAATGCAACTGTAGCATCGTAATTGTCTTTGTCTGTCCAGGTATCACGAGGGTATAACATAGCAGTGGGAACACCCGGACAACCAGAAGGAATATCCATACCAAAAACAGGGTGTTGCTCATAGGCGACGCGCTCCAGTTTTCCCTCCAGCACAGCTTTGATCATTGCCCTGGTATATGATAATTTTATTCGTGAACCAATGCCATAAGGGCCACCGGTCCAACCGGTATTGACCAACCATACTTTTACCTGGTGTCTCCTGATCTTTTCTCCCAGCATGGCAGCATATTTACCCGGGTGAAGAGGCAAAAACGGTGCGCCGAAGCAGGCGCTGAAAGTTACTGTTGGTTCTGTGATACCCGTTTCGGTACCTGCTACTTTAGCCGTGTAACCAGAAATAAACTGGTACATAGCCTGCGCGGGCGTTAGCTTCGATATAGGGGGAAGCACACCATAAGCATCACAGGTTAAAAAGAATATATTGGAAGGAATGTTTCCTATTGACGGCTCCTTTATATTTTGGATAAAATGAATGGGATAAGAAACACGAGTGTTTTCCGTAATCGACTTGTCGGCAAAATTGATAATATTGGTCCCTTGAATAAAACTGGTATTTTCTACCAGTGCACCCGGACGTATAGCCTGATATATTTCCGGTTCTTTTACAATTGACAGATCGATAGTTTTAGCATAACATCCTCCTTCAAAATTAAATACATTTATATCAGACCAGCCATGTTCATCATCTCCTATTAGTTTACGGTTAGGATCTGTACTAAGTGTTGTTTTTCCCGTACCGCTCAATCCAAAAAACAATGCCGTATCTCCTTCTATACCCATGTTAGCAGAGCAGTGCATGCTTAACACATTCTCCTGCCGGGGTAATAAAAAATTCAGTACCGTAAAAATGCCCTTTTTCATTTCTCCAGTATAGCCCGTGCCGGCTATCAGGATTATTTTATGTTTAAAGCTAATAACAGCAGCGTTGGATTGTCTTGTTCCGCATTCGGCCGGATTCAATTGAAGTCCCGGCGCCGATAATATTGTCCATTCAGGTTCAAACTCATCCAGTTCTTCAAAATAGGGACGCAAAAACATATTATAGATAAACAGGTTATCGGAAGGCTTTTCATTAAAAGCCCTGATCTTAACCCTGAAACGTTCATCGGCGCAGGCAAAACCATCACGTACCCATAATTCGTTCTTACTATTAAGATAGTCATGAACCTGCTGAAAGATGATGTCAAAATATTTTTCTTCGAGAGGAAGATTAAAATCATTCCAGTTAACTGTAGAGCTGGTAATACTGTCACTCACAATGAATTTGTCCTTAGGACTTCTTCCGGTAAATTTCCCGGTTTGAATCACCAGTGCCCCGGTATCATTCAGGACACCTTCATCATCACGAAGCGTGTCCCGAATTAACTCTCCGGGTGACAGTTGATAATGTATTTTGTTACTAAAATCAAGGCCATTAACGGCCAGCTTTGCTGTCGAATAGGCAATCGTAGAGACCAACATATGGTAAGCACATTTAATTAGAGAAGTCAAAGGTATAATGAGTTTTTTTCAAAAGCAAAGGCCGTTACGCACTCATAATTTGATGATTACTAATAACAAATATCTATTATTAGATTTTCAATAACTAACAAACGTTAGTTTTGATTAAGATTGATAAGTTGACGTCATTCAGTATACCCCAACTAAATCTCCTAATTTTACGGCCGACTTAGACAGTGGACAGTGGACAGTGGACAGTGGACAGTGGACAGTGGACAGTGGACAGT
>CAZSFY010000051.1:9216-15818 GCA_964606315.1 uncultured Chitinophagaceae bacterium
GACAGTGGACAGTGGACAGTGGACAGTGGACAGTGGACAGTGGACAGTGGACAGTAAGAGTAAGAGTAAAAAATGCTGATATACTCAAGTCTGTAAAAACGAAATTATCAACTGTGAACCGTGAAACTGTCACTTGTCAACCGTCAGTTGTCCACTGACAAAAATTTAATATACGACGCAAATAAAATATACGGATGAAACATTTACCACTTGATCCACAGATATTCATTAAGAACAGGAAAAGATTTACCGAAAAGATGCTACCGAAGGCCATCGCCATCTTTAACAGCAATGATGAGATGCCAGCCAATGGTGACGCCCTCTACCCTTTTCAACAGAATAGTGATCTGTACTGGCTTACAGGCATAGAGCAGGAAGACAGTATGCTGATACTTTATCCCGATAATCCCGATAGCAGGTATAGGGAAGTACTGGTACTGGTGAGACCTGTAGAAATAAAAGAAAAATGGGATGGGCGCAGATTACGTGCCGAAGAAGCAAAAAAAATATCAGGTATCAAAACAGTGATCTGGCTGGATAGCTTACAACCTGCCTTACAAGGATGGTTACATATTGCCGACATTATTTATCTCAACTCAAACGAAAACGACAGAAAGTCTACCGAGATTGAAACGCGCGATTACCGATATGCCAGGAAGCTGAAAGAAGAATATCCTTTTCACCGTTATGAGCGCAGCGCTAAAATCATTAAAGAACTGCGGGCTATAAAAACAAAAGAAGAAGTAGCTGTAATGCAGCAGGCGATGAATATCACCAAAAACACTTTTGAAAGAGTAGCGAAATTCATAAGGCCCGGTGTAATGGAATATGAAATAGAAGCAGAAATTGTTCATTCATTCCTCTCACAACGTGCTTCGGGTGAAGCTTATCACAGTATCATTGCTTCAGGTGACCGCGCCAGAACACTTCATTATGTATTCAATAACCAGGAATGTTTACAGGGAGAGCTCGTATTAATGGATTTTGGCGCAAGGTACGGAGGATATTGCGCCGACCTTACCCGTACAGTGCCTGTCAGTGGAAAATTCAGCAAAAGACAGGCTGAAGTCTATAACGCCTGCCTGCATTTACATGATTTTTGTAAAGCTCTGCTCAAGCCCGGTATTACATTAACCGATTATACAGAAAAAGCAGGTGATGAAGCAACAAAACAATTCATCAAAATTGGATTATTAAAAGAATCCGATGTAAAAAACGAGGATAAAGAAAACAGGTTGTACAGGAAGTATTTATATCATGGTATTTCTCATCATTTGGGTATTGACGTACATGATCTGGGTACAAAAACAGAACCTCTTCAACCCGGAATGGTATTGACCGTCGAACCAGGTATCTACATCGAAGAGGAGCAAATAGGTATCAGAATAGAAAATAATGTGTTGATCACCGAAACCAGTAACCAGGACCTGATGGCTGATATTCCCATTACAATAGAAGAAATTGAAGCATTAATGAAGAAATAAAATTATCTTGACCGGCAGAAATGTACCAATAATACTCATAGTTTGGTGCACTGTAAAAAGTAAGACTAATAAGGATGAAGCAAATTCCCAATCTATTCACATTGTTAAACCTGGTTTTTGGCTGTCTGGCGATAATTTTTATACTGCAAACAGGAGAATCATTAATCACAACAACAGAAGAAGGTACATGGGTTCCCCAACTACCCGAAAAAATATGGTATGGCTCTCTTTTCATTGGCATAGCTGCGGTCATCGATTTTCTGGATGGCTTTGTAGCCAGGTTATTTAAGTCCACTTCCGAAATGGGTAAACAACTCGATTCACTTGCCGATGTAGTCAGCTTTGGTGTAGCTCCGGGAATGATACTTTACCAATTGTTGCGTATTAGTTATATACAGGAGGTAGATGGACTCGACACTTCTATGTGGGCGCTCGCACCAGCTATATTGTTTCCGCTGGCGGGAGCCTGGCGACTGGCGCGCTTCAATATTTCCAATAGCGGAACTTCAGATTTTACAGGAGTGCCTATCCCCGCAGCCGGACTTGTTGTAGCTTCTCTTCCGTTGATATTGTGGTATAACAACTGGGGAATTGTACCTATTCTTATCAATAAATGGACATTATACGCTATTATTATCCTTTTAAGCTGGTTGATGGTTAGCAATGCACGCTTTATGGCGTTCAAGTTCAACGGTACTTCAGCAAAAAACAATCTGCCAAAGATATTATTAGTAGTTATTGCAATTATTTCTGCAATACTTTTGCAGTGGCTGGCCGTTCCGGTCGTATTTATTTTTTATATCATTCTATCATATTCAACTAAAAGAAACTAAAAATGGTGTATACAGTACAGGTAAAAGTGATGCCTTTAAAAGAATTACTTGATCCCCAGGGGAAAGCAGTGATGAGTGGATTAAGCAACCTGGGTTTACCTGCTATCAAAGACGTTAGGATAGGTAAAAATATTCAACTGCAAGTGGAGGCCGATTCTGAAGAAAAAGCCCGCCAGCTCGCCGAAGAAGCCTCAAAAAAACTCCTGGCCAATGAGGTGATGGAGTATTTTGAAGTGGAGTTAAAAAACTAACGTGCTGTATCTAGTTCCAACACCTATCGGCAACCTGAAGGATATTACGCTCAGGGCATTGGAAATACTCAAAACTGTGGATCTGATACTTGCCGAAGATACCAGGAACTCTTCCCGACTATTATCGCATTATGCTATCGATAAGCCGCTGACACCTTTTCACCAGCATAACGAACACCAGGTGCTTCAGCACCTTGTAAATCAGTTGACAGATGGAAAAACCATGGCTCTTGTAACAGACGCCGGCACTCCGGGTATATCTGATCCCGGATTTTTATTGGTACGTGAATGTATTCGTCACAATATCCGCGTAGAATGCCTGCCCGGAGCCACTGCATTTGTCCCGGCGCTAGTCAATAGCGGTCTGCCCTCGAATCGTTTTTGCTTTGAAGGATTTTTACCGCTGAAAAAAGGGCGGCATACTTTGCTTACCAAATTAAGCCAGGAAGAAAGAACAATCATTATATATGAATCCCCTTTACGTCTAACTAAAACCCTTAACGATCTGATACAGTATTTTGGTACAGACAGACAATGCTCCGTAAGCAGGGAACTGACGAAAATATATGAAGAGAACAAGAGAGGAAGCCTGCAGGAAGTATATGATTATTTTATTAATAAACAGGTTAAAGGGGAAATCGTTATCATTATTAGCGGTACAGACTAAAAATTATTAGTAAATTCACCTGTAATCTGCCGAATGCTATCCTTCTAACAGCATCAGGTTATAAATGACCGTCCCTATTATTGCCACTTTTGAACGGAATTGTTGGTAAACACTGGCATTCTTACAGACAAAGCATTTGTTAATTTCTATATTATCCTTCATTAAATACATGCTGGGTACGAAATTTGGATACGCATATAAATATTTATATCCTAAATAACTCAATCTTTTATGTATAAAGAAGATTTTGAAGACTTTGAAAGAACTGAGAGGACTCCACGAACCTATGTTTCAACGAATTCTTCTATTGACGCAGAAAACCTTCTCAGGGAAAATGAAAGATTAAAAAAGAACCTTGAAAAGGAAAAGTTTTTTAATAAACTGTTGGATAAAGAACTACAAGAGGTAAAAGCAGAAGCTGCAACCCGTTTACCTGTTGAATATACCCCACCATCTCGCGGTGTTTCCAAGGGAGCATTTTATACTGTATTGTTTCTTGCCATTGTCCTCGCCGGCTTATTATTTTATACTTTATACAACGATAAAGAGTATAATTCCTTTGAACAATCTGCAACAGCTTCAGTACAGGAAAATGACCTTGTTCCTCCTGGCAATGACAACGAGTCTGCGGCTAATGCAAATACTGCTGGCCAGCAATCATCTGCTGCTTCAGGAAGTGCTGTAAAAGATAGTGCGGAAATTATTATGAAAACCGCCACCGCTGTTCAATCCGCACCACCTGTAACACAGGAGAAAAAATCGTCACCTGAAGCCAGTAAAACTGCGGCTGCATCGCAAAAAAAATATGAAGATTATAACGAGGCTGAAGTTGAAGCGCTGATCAATGAAACACCTCCCAAAAAGCCCGCAAATACTGTTGCTAATGCAAACGCTGCTAATAAACCTGCTGCATCTGCCGAAAAACCGACTACTCCTGCTGCAGAGACAAAACCAGCAAATGAAACGGCCAATCAGACGCCTGCTGTTGCTTCACGTCCGGTAATTGGTAAATATAAGGTTACTTCAAAAGCTAATTTCTACAGTAGCGCCGACGAGAATACGCTTCGTAGCGCCTTTATCAGCGGTAGTAGTAATAAAACGGTTGAAGCGCTGGAAGACAAGAATGGCTTTATTTATGTAGAATATACAAACGATAACGGGCTGGTTAGCCGGGGATGGCTTAGCAAAACCGATCTTTCTAAAATAGAATAGCCTCAAAAATTTACTTTGTGAAAAATCCCTCTGTTAAAACAGAGGGATCACAACTAAAAACAAGTAAGACACGACTACATTCAGGTAGTGTTTAGCAAAAGCAGCAACCAATTAGGACCACTTCTTTTCTACAACAGATTTACGACGAAAGCAATTACTATGGTGCGACGTTACCCACACCATGATAAAATCAGTCTGGTTTTTTACCATCTAAAAATGTATTAATAGTAGTGATCTGACCTTTACTCTGGTCATCACCTTTTACTTCGTAGTTACTGTAGAAATTTTCAACGTGAGAAATGCTATTGTATAGATCCAAATTGCGGCGGATATAAGCCGGCACTGTTTCAAACTCATTGTTAGGGTCGGCAGCATTAACGTTGAACGAAAGGTTGCGCAGCTTTTGAATTCGTTCTGCCGCCCTGCGCTTTTGTTGCTCTACTTCGTCCTGCATCGCAGGTTCCTCAGCAGAAGGTTGCACCGTAACAATTCCCTGTGTTTGATGGGCCCGAGGCTCTTCCGCCGCCGATGGAATTTCCTCCCTGATCACCAATTGCATAGCCACAGAAGGATCTTCTTCTGGTAATGGCTCGGCTTTGGATTCAGGGACCGGTTCCTTCGCAGGTTCCGGACTGGAAGTTTCCATAGTAGTATTATCGGCTTCATCATAAATATTGGAAGGCCTTGCAAGGTATCCTCCAGACGCTGCAGACGTTGAAGGATTCACCGAAAATACCCATTCTATCGGGGTTTCGCTTCGTACAGTTTCTATTTTATTTTCCACAGTAATTTTGTCAGAAGATATCGTAGAATCACTACTACTGTTTTCTTCTTCTGCGATCATCTTCGGAGCAAGTTCTTCCTTTATTGCCGGTGGTTGTTCAACATGAATGGACACATGAAGCGGAACGGGTTTTTCTTCTTCCTTCACTACCGGTGTTTCTTGTTGCATTATCGTTACAGGCTCAGCGGGAGGTGCTTCAGGAGCCAGTGTCAACACTATTTTCTCGTCTTTCTTTACTTCGGCAGCAGGCTTTGGCTTATCAAAAGGATCTTTATGTTCAAAACCGGTAGCGATTAATGTAATACCTATTTTATCGCCCAGGTTATTGTCATAACCCATTCCCAATATAACATCTGTTCCTTCTCCAGCCTGCTCAAGCAGATAATTCTGAATAATTTCAACTTCATCCATAGTGAACTCATGATCACCTTCTGATGAGTTAATATTGATCAGTATCCATTTGGCGCCGCGAATATCATTATCATTCAGCAATGGTGAATTCAACGCTTCTTCAATTGTTCTCTGTGCACGATCTTCTCCTCCACATGAAGCGCTTCCTAATATAGCTACACCGCCATTTTTCATTACTGTACATACATCGGCAAAGTCAACATTGATCTGTCCGGTGCTGTTGATGACGTCAGTAATACATTTTGCTGCGGTTGCTAATACATTATCAGCTTTGCTGAACGCTTCCTTCATCTTAAGATTACCGAACTGGTGACGAAGTTTATCGTTGCTGATCACCAGCAAGGTGTCAACATACTGCTTCATAGTTCTAATACCTTCTTCTGCCTGCATCTGCCTCTTTTTTCCTTCATAGGAAAAAGGAGTAGTAACAATGCCGACAGTCAGGATGCCAAGCTCACGACAAATTTTGGATATGATAGGAGCGCCTCCTGTTCCAGTGCCACCACCCATTCCGGCTGTGACAAAAACCATTTTCGTATTTACTTCGAGTATTCTCTTTAACTCTTCCAGGCTTTCTTCTGTAGCCTGGCGGCCAATGTCGGGATTAGCGCCGGCTCCCAAACCTTGTGTTAAATGCGGACCGAGCTGTACCTTATTAGGCACTTTGCTTTGCGCAATAGCTTGCGCGTCTGTATTACAAATAATGAAATTTACACCTTCGATGTTTTGGGCAAACATGTGGTTTACCGCATTGCTCCCGCCTCCACCAACACCAATTACTTTGATGATAGAAGATTTTTCTTTAGGCAGATCAAAATGGATCATAAATTATTGCTTAATGGGTTAGTTGAAAAATTATAAAGCTTTATCTTCTTCTTCTTTAAAAAGGTCGATCAAAGTTACTTTGAACTTGCCCCAGAAATCTTTTAATCCTTTTCTGTTTTTCACTTTTTCTCCACT
>CAZSFY010000052.1:0-15091 GCA_964606315.1 uncultured Chitinophagaceae bacterium
TTTTTGGAGCTTTTTTAACATATAAACTAACATTCACCACCTCTAAAAGCTTCTAAGTATGGCAAAAAATCAAACCCTGGTAAAACCAGTTGCCGCAATCGGAGAAGAAATTGGTTTGGAGCTTGGCAAAAGGATGATCAATGATTATCAAACTGCCAATTCAAATGATGTTTTCTTTTATGAAATCGGAAGAAACATCATTGACCAAATTCTTGCTCAGCCTGGTTGCGCAGGTATTAGGTTCTACAATGCCTACAACGAAATGGGAGAAAAAACTCTCGTTTATGTAGGTCTTGACAAAAAAGGAAAAGCTATTGTTGAGTACACTTGCGTTAATAACGAAGGTATGCTCGCGTCTGAAAAAGGTATCGTTGCTGACCGTATTTTAACTGGCAGCGGCGGACGCACTTCTGACAGCGACAACTGGGATGTTACCGTTGATTAATTAACAGTAATAGTATTATAAGTAGTCATTGTTTTATATATTTGGGAATAAACCCTGCTTATAATAAGCAACCTACTTGTAAATATTAGTTATTGTTCGCATTTTATACCTTTACTCGTATTTGTAATATTTCGTAAAAGAAATAAAGCACTATGGGTAAAGGTTCTTTTATTTTATGTAATCTACTCGCTGCTTAACGATTCAACACTGATAATCGTTAACACCTATTATCAGAACCAGGCTTATCTCTATTTTCTGCTCAGCGCTTTTACTATCATTGAATATTCTGTATTTACATATTTTATCTATTCGGTCCTTGAAAGCAAAATTTTTAAAAGGATCATTATAGTCGCTACAATAGGTTTTTACCTGTTTGCCTTTATCTACCTTTTCAAATCCGAATACAGTGTATTCGATTCTCTTCCGGCCTCTATTGAATCTATCCTGATCGTTTCCTTTTGTATTTTTTATCTTTTTGACCAGCTTAATAAGCCCCAGGTCATTTTTATTTACCAGGAACCGAGTTTCTGGTTTATAGTCGGCCTTATGGTGTACCTGTCAGGAACGCTGTTTTTGTTTATCCAGGCCGACAAACTCAGTGAGGAATTAAGGAATAACTTCTGGAAAATCAACTTTTTTGCTAACATCGTTAAAAATATCCTGTTCGCAATTGCGTTTTCAACCAGGAAAAGTAAAGTCACTATCAATACCCTTGAAAATTCCTTTGAACCGGACTATGAGCATAATTTGTTTGAAAACCCTTATAAATCTTAATATATTCATTCCTGAACATAACCCATGATTCTTTTAAACGCCAACAATTCCGGTAGCGAAATTTCCCTGATGCTCTTCTTTGGGACCATTGGAATGCTTGTATTGGCTATAGGAATGATCGTATTTATCATTTTTCACCAGCGCAAAGTCATCCGCTACCAGTTAAGGCTCCAGCGGATGGAATATGAACAGCAAAAAACCTTGCTGAATGCATCGATAAAATTCCAGGAAGAAGAGAGGCAACGTATTGCGGCAGATCTCCATGATGACGCCGGTCCGCTCCTGGCTACGGCAAGATTATATCTGACGGAAAACCTGGTCAACCTTGACAAGACCTCGCAATTGCAGAGCATTTACAATGCTAAACAAATCATTGACGATACGATTCAGTTGATCAGGAACATTTCACATAGTCTGATGCCTCCAACGCTTAAGAATTTTGGATTAGAGTCGGCGGTAAATGACCTATTCCAAAAAATCAGCGGGTCAGGAAGCCTTAACGCCAGTTGCCGCTTTCATGATTACCGTGAGCGGTTAGTTCCCGACCATGAACTCATTATTTTCAGGGTTATCCAGGAGCTTATCAATAATATACTAAAGCATAGTAATTCAAGTTTTATACATCTTACACAGAACAACAGCGGCCATAAATTATACATAAGAATGCATCACGATGGAAAAGGATTGACGCAGACGGATTTTGATAAACTTAATAAGAGCAGCGGTGGATTGGGTCTGAAAAATATTACCAGCCGACTGAAACTATTGCAGGGGCGCATCTTTTTTGAAAAAGATATGTCACAAACCTATTATAAAGTAACGATTGAGGTACCAAAAACCGAAGAAATGGCAATAAAAGAAGAAAGAGCCGTAACTTATTAGGTTAAAACTTGTACATTGAGGACTTAATTTTAAATTGACCAATATCAATAACTATGGGCCCTATTAAAGTTGCCATAGCAGACGATCACAAAATTTTCAGGAAAGGAGTAATCCTTTCATTGAGACCCTATCCCAATATCAAATTTGTACTGGAAGCAGAAAATGGCCAGGAATTACTGGATAATTTACCTACAGTAGCAGAAAGTCCGGATGTTATTCTCATGGATCTGCGTATGCCTCAAAAGGATGGTATCGAAACGACAAAAATTGTTGCCAAACAATATCCCAATATCCATATTATAGCGCTTACCATGTACGAAGATGAACGCTTCGTGAGTCATATGATGGAAATAGGCGCAAACGGCTATCTTTTAAAGAGCGCCGATCCTGCCGAAATCAAGAAAGCCATCATGGAAGTAATGTCAAAGGGGTATTACCTGAACAATTTTGTTAACAGAATACTGCTAAAAAAATCGCATTCCAGGCAAAAAGTAGCTCCTATTATCAGCAGTGAAATAACGTTAAGTGACCGCGAGCGGGATGTTATCAAATATATATGCATGGAGTTCACAGCCCAGGAAATCGCACAAAAGCTGGAAGTCAGTCCAAGAACAGTAGAAGCCATTAAGGACAGGTTAATGGAAAGGTTCGGAGCAAAAAACACAGCAGGACTGGTATTCTTTGCAGTGAAGAATAACCTGATTGATTAAACTACCGACCTATTATCAATTGTCAGGGGATAGTTGACAGGGGACAATTCCTCTCCGCTTGAGTTCAACAGTTACTTTTTATTATCATCAAAGTTTTTTCGTGAACTTAGATTGACAGGGCAGTGAACAATTCCCTCTAATAAGCTCGTTCAGCAGCATATTTTATTTTTATGATCTGATAGAACAATAATTATCTTCTATACGAGCTGATAGTTACAATAGAATTATTTGGCGCACGTCCCGGCCCCGTAATGCACTGATGATTTCTGGTTGCGTGATTTTTCTTTGTAGTTCCAGGTCGTGGCGCTGTAATTAGATGCGCAATTTAAAAACGCAACAGATTTATCCGACATTCATTTCAGGAATATCTCCTTCAATAATCAGCTTACCTTTTGTCTTAGCCTTAATTTCTTCGACGGTAACGCCGGGAGCGCGCTCTAATAGTTTAAATCCGCCTTGGGGTAAAATATCCATTACGGCAAGTTCGGTCACTACTCTTTTCACACAGTTTACACCGGTGAGGGGCAATGTACAGGAAGGGAGAATTTTGCTTTCACCTTTCGGATTGGTATGCATCATCGCTACAATAATATTTCTGGCACTGGCTACAAGATCCATTGCTCCACCCATACCCTTTACCATTTTACCTGGAATTTTCCAGTTGGCAATATCTCCATTTTCTGAAACTTCCATCGCCCCGAGTACAGTAAGGTCCACCTTGCCCGCCCTGATCATACCAAAACTTTCGGCGCTGTCAAAGAAAGATCCGCCAGGAACGATCGTTACGGTTTCTTTACCGGCGTTGATCAGATCAGGATCGATATGTTGCTCATTGGGATAAGCACCCATTCCCAGCATGCCATTTTCCGACTGAAACATTACAGATATTCCCTTTGGAACGAAATTGGCTACCAGCGTTGGAATACCAATACCAAGGTTAACATACATTCCATCCTGCAGATCCTCTGCTATACGTCTGGCTATTCCAAATTTATCGAGTGGCATAACAATAGTTTCGGTGATAAGAATTATTGAGCGCTTATTGTTCTTTTTTCTATTCTTTTTTCGTAATCTTTACCTTCAAATATGCGGTGAACATAAATTCCAGGTATATGAATCTGGTCAGGGTCTAATTCACCCGGACTTACCAGGTGCTCAACCTCTGCGATAGTTATATCTCCGGCTCTTGCCATTGAAGTAGAGAAATTGCGAGTTGTTTTTCTGAATACAAGATTGCCATAACTATCTCCCTTCCACGCTTTCACTATAGTAAAATCAGCATGCAGCGCCATTTCCATCAGATATTTTTTTCCGTTGAATTCTCTTATTTCCTTTCCTTCCTGAACTTCTGTGCCATAACCTGCAGGAGTAAAAAAAGCAGGGATGCCCATTCCCGCCATCTGGATACGGGTAGCTAATGTTCCCTGCGGAATAAGATCAACTTCCAATTCTCCATTCAACAATTGTTTTTCAAACTCAGCATTCTCACCTACATAAGAGCTCATCATTTTTTTTATTTGCCGGGTCTTTAATAGAAGACCTAATCCAAAATCATCCACCCCTGCGTTATTACTAATACAGGTCAGATTTTTTACTCCCGAACGTACGAGAGCAGCAATACAATTTTCAGGAATTCCACAAAGTCCGAAACCACCGAGCATAATAGTGGCATTGTCACGAATATCTTTTACAGCTTCATCCGCAGAAGCGACTACCTTGTTCATCTATACAATTTTGTTATTACAGTTCGATGAACCACCTATTGTGAGCAGGTGTTTCATACAGCATGCAATTTATTCTTTTCTTAATTTTCTTTTGATCGAATCCAAGATAAGAGTTTTTCCTAAAGTATCCAGATTTAATCCTCTCAAAGAATCTTTCCTGGCTTTGGGAATATATATTTCTGCACGCTTTCTTTCTGCCTGATTAGCTATGGAATCAAACATGACTTTTGCAATACCGGGATGATCAAGGTAAAACTTGTAGCTCTTTATAAATTCATCTTTAGTAATACCATGAATATTAAAAACACTTTGATATACTTTTAATATCTCATTTTTATCATAAAGCGAATCTTTTACTTTAGGCAAAAACTCGTTAGTATATCTGTCGGCCTGTATCATATCCCACATTATTGCCTGCATCTTCTCTTTCTGAATAATATCCTTCGGCACTTTCTGACTATCGCTGCAGGATGTTATGATCAACACACAAACAATTGCTAAATACCTCATCCTTTCATTTTTGTTAGTTTATTAATGGACGAAAAAAGATGACTATACAGTAATATGTATCGAAGCATTTATTTTAGTTCCTGCTGATACAGGTTTGCATTAGAAATATCCAGCCGCGACATTATTTCCTGAACCTTCTGTTTTTGGTCCGGAGGAGATTTTTTAAATATTCTTACAATCTCATTAGCTTTTCCCTGGAAAAAGAAGGGTATAATCATTGAGTTCTGCTGATCGTTGTTAATTGTATTGAATTGCGTAATAGCTTCCAGCACTGCACCTTTTCCTTCTACTTCTTTGTCATACATATTATCCAATCCCATTCTGTAATAATTATACATGGCTTCGTGCACTAAGGCATACTTGTTATTGGTTAAATTTTCCATTAGCCAATATCTGTTACGCTGACCGTCGAAGGCACGCCATCCGGCTATATCTCTACCATCCGGAGCATTATTGACGATTTGCTGCGCCTTCTGAAAATAAGGATCTCCCCCCCTTAAGGAGAAAGAATTATAGTCCAGCCCCAAAATAATATATACGTAAAAAGCCAACGTAGCGGTAAGATTAGATGTTAACCCGTCTGATCCCGATATCCTGTTCTCATTAAATTCAATGGTCTGATGTTCAACATATTTAAATGTAAATGCCTCATCCTGGAAATTGATGAGCGGAGTAACATAGGTAGAATTAAAAACGGGGCGGGTAGCCTGAACAGCCAGTTTTCCGGAAAACACATTGCTCTCCGCCTTAGAAATCATAATTAAAAAGTTGCAAACGATCTTTTCGTTTGGCTGATAGGCATCAGTTGTCCACTTCCTGTTATTCAGGAAAGTAGTTAATGCCGATTGAAGTGTCTGAAATATTTTCTTATCAACAGAAGATCCTACCTGGGCAGCATTGACTGTTACCCTAGCCTGCAATTCCTGGCTTTTCAACTGGCCCAATAGTCCCACAAAGACCAGGCACAAAAACAAATGTTTAACCATATATCATGTTTACAATTCTGTCAACGATATCTTTGGCAACTTGTTGTTTTGGTTTGCGCTCGTAGGTTAATTCCCTGCCGCTTTTTTCGAATATAGTCACTTTATTGGTGTCATGTCCAAAGCCGGCTCCTTCATCTCTCAACGAGTTCATGACAATAATATCTGCATTTTTGGAAGCCAGTTTATGACGGGCATATTCGCTTTCATGCTGTGTTTCCAATGCAAATCCTACTAGTATTTGTCCGTTCTTTTTTTGGCTCCCCAACGTTTTCAGAATATCTTTTGTGCGTACAAGGGCAAGGCTTAACGCATCTTCGTTTTTCTTAATTTTTTCTGAAGCTATCTTTGCAGGAGTATAATCGGCTACTGCAGCAGACATTATTGCTACATCAGCGCGTTTAAACTGATCAACACATGCCTCATACATTTGCTGGGCAGTCTGCACGTGATGGATCTGTATCCCGGGCACGCGTACCTGCTGAACCGAGGGACCGAGTACCAATTGTACATCTGCACCACGCCTAACCAGCTCTTCACATATAGCAATACCCATTTTACCGGATGAATGATTGCCAATGAACCGAACCGGATCAATCGGCTCGTATGTTGGTCCTGCAGATACTAATACACGTTTACCTGAAAGATCATTTTTTAAAAAAAAATTGGCTTCCAGATACTTAACAATAGCTTCGGGCTCCGCCATCCTACCTTCTCCAAACAGCCCGCTGGCCAGTTCTCCGCTTTCGACGGGAATAATATGATGTCCGAATTCCTGCAGACGAACCAAGTTGGCTTTTGTAACAGGATGGTTCCACATATCTTCATCCATAGCAGGAGCTACTACCACGGGACAGGTTGTCGATAAATAGGTTGCCATCAACATATTATCGCATAGTCCAGTAACCATTTTGGAAAGTGTATTGCAGCTTAACGGAGCAACAAGCATAATATCCGCCCACCTACCCAGCATCACATGATTAGACCATCCTTCGTCCGTAAACAGGTCTGTAATGACAGGATTTTTCGATAAAGTGGAAAGTGTAAGAGGAGTAACAAAATCCTTTGATGCAGTTGTCATAACAACCTTTACCTCTGCACCTTGTTTTACCAATAACCTAACCAGTAAAACAGCTTTATAGGCTGCAATGCTACCGGTGACGGCTAATAGAATTTTTTTCCCTTTTAACATCGGGATAAAGATAGGATTATCAACTGAACAGATCGTCCTCGTTCTTGCGATAGTAGATTTTGTCTTCCAGGAATTCCTGTGTAGCCAACAAAGCAGGATTAGGCATTCTTTCGTAGGCCTTTGAGATCTCTATTTGCTCCTTATTTTCATGAATTTCTTCAAGGCTATCGGTGTGGCTGGCAAACTCCTCGAGCTTGTTATGCAACTCTTCTTTCAGGGTAATGTTAATCTGGTTAGCCCTCTTGGCTATAATGGCTATAGACTCATAAACGTTACCTGTTTTAGACTTAATCACATTAAGATCTTTTGTTTCAGCAACGCTGGATGTGTTAGCGCTTATTTGTCTTCTTAACCTACTCATTTGTTGTATTTTGTTTAAGGTTGTTTCTGGATAGTGAGGCATACTTTTCGACCTCCGGGTGATGGGAGCTATCGGGATACCTGTCTGTAAAATCGTTCACTTCATCGATAACTGTCTGATACCTGGCAGGCTTCTTTTCCTCAATGCTATGCTCTGCGTACAGGTAATAGGATTTGATAGCCTGCAATTTATATTCATCTCCTTTTTTTGTATCGGGGAAGCTGTTAATCAGACTCGTAAAGGCAATCGCCGCTGCACGATAATGTCCCATATTATAATAGAGCTCAGCGCTTTTATAATCTTTAGCTTCAAGCTTTTCTCTAAGATTATCAATGATAGTTATTGCTTCCTCATTTTTCGGAGAGCCGGGATGGGTATTGATAAACGTTTGCAACAAGCCTATTGCTTTTAACGTGTTGGTCTGATCCAACTCCATCTTAGGCGATTGTCGGTAAAACGTATAGGCCCTCATATATTCCATTTCCGCGGCCCTGGGACTGCTGGGAAACACTTCTGTAAATTGTTTAAACAGGTTTTCTGCCTGCATCCAATCTTTCAGGTAATAAGAACAGTAAGCATATTTATAAAACAGGTCTTCGAACCGGGGATCACCTTTAAAAATGGGAAACAGTTCCTGGTAAAGCTGTTGTGAATAATTGTACTTTTTCTCTGTATAATACTTTTCTGCCATCCTAAGCTTATAGTCATAGTCATTGCTCTTTTGTACTTTGACAAATTTTGAGCACGATGCAGAAAACAGGATCACAAAAGCTATAAACAGAGTTCGCATAAAGTCTGCGAAAATAAACAAAAATCCCCGCATTGCGGGGATTTTTATATGTGAGAATGAAGTTAATTATCTCCTTCTTAGACCGGGGTGTGGAGCAGGAACTGTAGTAGGTCCGTCTTCCAAAGAACCATCCCTCAGATCAACTGTATTACAATCGCCACCTTCCTGGCCATATTTGAATATAAATCTGTCGGAACTAATACCTTCTTTTTCAACGAGGTAGTTAATTACCACGTTTACCCGATCCCAGCTTAACTGCTGTTCTGATTTATTAGAAGAGCAGTATCCGACAACAGCTATTTTACATTCTGAGTTATCACGAATCTTTGAAGCAACGCTAGCCAGCAAAGCTTTTCCGTCGTTGCTTAATGAAACGTTTTTCCCCTTGAAAGATATACTGGGAAGATCACCAATATCACAACGTCCGCGTACTCCATATTGCAGTAAAGAATCAATCCCTTTACAGCAATCAGGAGGAGGGCATTTACCTACACCATCTGCATCAACAGGCTGGCATTGAGTAGGAGTGATCAGTTCTTTGTCTCTGTAATCAGGAACGCCATCACCGTCAGTATCGCGGCTTACACCGTGAGAGTCAACAGGAGCTCCTGCAGGAGTGTTAGGTTCGTTATCGAACTGGTCGGTAACACCATCGCCATCAGCATCATCCAATACAGGTTTAGGTAATTTCATATGCCGTGGAGCATTCAACTCGTTATAAGCATAGTCGAGCGGGTTAATCCACCAAAGAGGCTCAACAGCGCGGCCCCCAACAGCTATATTAAGACCTATTGAAGTAAAATTATAAGTATCAAAATCTCTTGTTTGTACAGGAGAAGCTGCAGTGTATGCCTGCCATTGCAATCCATCCAAAAGATCTGTTTGCATAGGAATGTTATACCTGTTTTCCAGCGATAAACTCAGCTTTTTGTTCAGTTTAAATTGCATGCCCGCACCCACAACCAGTAAGGGTCTGAAAGGGTTGCCGAATACTTTTGGTTTCAGGGGATCCTCTTCACCCTTAGACTCATAATCCCCATCCAATAAATCTCTCACGGCTCTTCTCAACTCTTTTCTATCAGAATAGCCTCCATTCTGGATAAGATTAAAATTATAAGGCTGTCCGTTAGCATCAAGCGCATCAATCCTGGTATCGTAGATCATACCCCCGATACCGCCGAAGCCGTATATGTTAAATGCAGTCTTCGCGCGATGAAACCTGATATTACCCAATGTAACTATACCCTGCACACTAAAATCATACACACTGGTTTTATAATTATAAATTACCGGGTTAACCGCTGCGCCTCCTACGAGATAAGGCTGCCAGGGTGTATTATACAGATAGGAGTTTGATTTGGTATAGTTAAGTCCTTTACCAAGTCCGTAGCCGGCTTCCGCTCTGATAGAAAAAACATAACCTAAAGCCTTCCGCGCATGTAAGCCAACACCAAAACCGGGAAAAGAAGTACGTACATCACCGGCGATGGCAAAGGTTCCCCCTTTCACTCCTATCTCCCACTGATTGCGTGGTTTTGCAGGGAAAGGGTAGTTGTGTGCCATAAATTCGGTGTATTGGGGAAGTCTTCTTGAAGGAACAACAGAAGAGTCGGTAGGATCGTAATCCTTTCCGCCCTGAGCAAAACCACTGGTAGTGATGATGCATAGCAAGGCGACAAGTTTCACGTAGGATTTGATAGCCATAATAGAGGTTTAATATGAATATTAAGAATTTAAAATATGTATGCCGCTACAAAAGTATTAATTGAAAGTTAATTAGCAAACTTTTTTAGCACAGAAAATATTCATAACTAAAAGTTAATCAATCGAAAAAGGCAGTCTTCCCTAAAAAATTAGTAAAACAGGCAATTAATTTTCTAATCGTTAATTTGCTGCCTTTTCTTCGATGAAACTAGCAGAAGCATTACTCCATAACGAGTTAAAAATATTTGAAAAGGTTTTCAGGGAAGCTGTAAAAAGTCAGACCCCCCTGCTGGACAGGATCATGCGGTTTATTGTAAACCGTAAGGGGAAACAATTGCGGCCAATGTTTGTCTTGTTATCAGCAAAACTTTGCGGCCCTATTAATGAGTCAACCTACCGTGCAGCTTCTCTCGTGGAGTTGTTACATACCGCCACTCTTGTACATGATGACGTAGTGGATGAATCAATGGAAAGGCGGGGTTTCTATTCCACTTTCGCCCTATGGAAAACCAAAATATCGGTGTTGGTGGGCGATTACCTGCTTGCGAAAGGATTATTGCTTTCACTTGACCATAATGATTTTAGAATATTGCAGTTACTTTCGGAAGCGGTGAGACAGATGAGCGAGGGGGAATTACTGCAAATCGAAAAATCACGCACACTAAATCTTGATGAAGGCATTTATTTTGATATCATCAGAAATAAAACCGCATCACTACTGGCTTCATCGTGCGCCGCAGGAGCATTCTCAACATCTCACGATGAATCCATCGCAGAAAAAATGAGGTTTTTTGGTGAAAAGACTGGTATGGCATTTCAAATAAAAGACGATCTTTTCGACTATGGAGAAGAAGCAGTTGGAAAGCCAACCGGAAATGATATCAAAGAAAAAAAACTGACACTTCCTCTCATATATACATTAAATAATACCGGAAAATCCAAAAGAAGAGAGCTTATTTACATTATCAAGAACCACAATAAGGATCCTCAAAAAGTCGGGTATGTTATTAACGAAGTAAAAGCGGCAGGTGGTATTGAATATGCAAATGAGAAAATGATCATCTTTAGAAATGAAGCGCTCTCCATATTAAATGATTTTACTTCGGGAGAAGTGACTGATGCATTGGAAGAACTGGTAAGATTTACAACCGACCGTAAACATTAATGACAAAACGCTGGAAAATATTAGAAGCTGATACCGATGTCTGTCAACAATTGCATGAAGCATTAAAAATAAATCCTGTATTATGCAAAATCCTTGTACAGAGGAATATTGTAACATTTGATGAGGCAAAAAATTTTTTCAGACCCGCACTTGATCATCTTCATGATCCTTTTTTGATGAAGGATATGGATAAGGCTGTACACCGGTTGCTGCAAGCCTTTGAATACAATGAAAAAATACTCGTATTTGGAGATTACGATGTTGACGGCACTACTTCAGTAGCCATCATGACCAAATTTTTGCATGAAATATATAAACCCGAAAACGTAGATTTTTATATCCCCCACCGGTACAGAGAAGGTTATGGTATTTCAAAAGCAGGAATTGATTTTGCCTATAAAGAAAATTATTCTTTAATCATATCGTTAGATTGCGGAATAAAGTCTGTTGAGCTTATTGAATATGCCCGAACGCTCGGCATAGATTTTATCGTTTGCGATCATCATATGCCCGATGACATTTTACCTGCTGCTGTAGCTATATTAAATCCTAAACAAAAAGATTGTTCCTATCCCTTTAAAGATCTTTGCGGATGTGGCGTAGGATTCAAATTCATATGCGCAATCGGCAAAACACTAAAGCTTCCGATAGATCATTCCTATAAATACCTGGATCTTGTGGCCACTGCGATTGCAGCCGATATTGTGACAATGGTGGAAGAAAACAGAACGCTCGCTTTTTATGGTTTGCAAAAGGCCAATACTCAACCCAATCCGGGTATCCGGGCACTTATGCAGTTAAGCGGAGCCAAAGCTCCTTTATCCATCAACAACCTGGTGTTTATGATCGCTCCGCGTGTAAATGCAGCGGGGAGAATGGATGATGCGCGTAAAGCAGTGCAAATGTTTATATCGGACGACTTCCGGCAGGCTTTACATTATGCCGAGATGCTACACAGCGATAACTCTGAAAGAAAGGAGGCAGACCAATCCATTACCGTTGAAGCATTACAAATCATTAATGGTAATACAGCATGGCTTAACAGAAAATCAACAGTAGTTTTTCAATCGCACTGGCATAAAGGAGTAGTAGGTATAGTGGCATCCCGACTGATTGATCATTTTTACAGACCCACAATAGTGCTGACCTCCTCAGGAGATTATGTGGCCGGATCGGCGAGGAGTATTTCAGGCTTCAATGTATATGAAGCTATTCATCAATGCAGAGATCTGCTTATTGGTTATGGAGGTCATTTTTATGCAGCGGGACTTACTATTAAACAGGAAAATGTTGCTGCATTTCGTGATAAGTTTGAAGAAGTAGTAGCAGCAAATATTACGGAAGAATTACTAATACCCGAACTCATCATTGATGCAGAAGTAAGTCTGAAAGATCTTACCTCATCCTTTTACAATATCATGCGACAAATGGAACCATTCGGTCCATCAAACACAAGACCGGTATTCATCGCCAGAAATGTAAAAGACACTGGTCATTCCAAGATCGTTAAGGAGCAGCATATTAAATTTTCACTTACCCAGGATAATATTACATACAGCGGTATAGGATTTAATATGGCCCAACAGTTTTCATTTCTTGAAGGGCAAAAACCTGTTGATATTGTTTTCACCCTCCAGGAAAATGAATGGAACGATCAAAAAACATTGCAGTTACGCGTGACCGATATGCGTCCATCTATGCCTCAAGGATAATTTTATCTTTCGGGTCACCTTCCATTAACTCAATACTGCGATGAATAAAATTGGTGAGATTACTTCCCTTTAACAGTCCTTGCGACAACAGCGCCAAATCACCAAGGTTATGAATAATTTTTTCCTGTTTGGCTGCATCAGTCTTAAGTACTTGCTGATAAATAGGATGATTACCATTAACGGTCAGAGTTACCTCATCGGGCATATTAGCATAAAAGCTTCCCATGGGTCCGCTGACGGCCGACATATCTTTCATCCTTCTCATAAACTCGGGACGGGTGGCCACTACCGGAGGAGCTTCAGTACTTAAACCTTTTACTTCAACAGTCAAATGCAACTGGTCGACAGGATAGGTAAACAGTTGTTTCAATTTTTCTTCTTCGTCTTTGCTAAGCAGACTTTCTACCGCATCCGACTTGTCAATCAGGTTATCTACTATATCGGCATCCACCCTGGTAAAGTGAACATTTTCCCACTTCATCTCCATCTGGTTGATGAATGCTGCATCTACCAATGTTTCCAGTTTTACTACTTTATATCCTTTTCCTTCTGCCGCTTTGATATAAGCATCCTGCTGAACCGGATTAGTGGCGTATAGAATAACCAGTTTTCCTTCTTTGTTCTTTTGTATAACTTCTGTTGCTGTTCTGTATTCTTCGAGGGTATAAAACTTACCGCCCTGCACGTCTTCCAGGAAATGAAATTTATTAGCCTTTTCCAGGAACTTATCGTCGGTCATCATACCATACTTCACAAATAAGGCAAGGCTCTCCCACTTTTCTTCAAATTCCTTTCTTTCCTTATTGAAAATTTCTTCAAGTTTATCTGCTACCTTTTTAGTAATGTGATTATTGATCTTCTTTACATTAGGATCTCCCTGGAGATAACTACGACTCACATTTAAGGGAATATCCGGACTATCTATCACCCCGTGCAATAACATGAGGAATTCCGGAACAATATCCTTTACCTCATCGGTTACAAACACCTGGTTACTGTATAACTGTATCTTGTCTTTCTGTATCTCATAGCTCTGTTTGATCTTCGGGAAATACAATACACCTGTCAGGTTAAAGGGATAGTCCACGTTGAGATGTATCCAGAACAAAGGAGTTTCACCAAAAGGATACAACTTCTTGTAAAAATCCTGGTAATCCTGGCTGGTAAGGTCGGCCGGTTTTTTTGTCCATATAGGATCAGTCGTATTGATCTGTTCTCCCTGGAACATTACCGGAACTGGCAGGAAGCGGCAGAACTTGTTCAGAATAGTTTTGATCCTGTCTTCCTCAAGAAATTCCAGGCTTTCTTCATTAATATGCAGGATAATATCGGTTCCCCTTTGTTCTTTTGTAGTTTCCTCAAGAATGTATTCAGGGCTGCCATCACATTCCCAACGGACGGCCGTAGCGCCTTCTTTATAGCTTTTGGTAACAATTTCCACCTTTTCACTAACCATAAATGAGGAGTAGAATCCCAATCCGAAATGTCCAATGATATTGGCGTCGGCCTGTCCCTTATATTTCTTTAAAAACTCTTCAGCGCCCGAAAAAGCCACCTGGTTAATATACTTATCAACCTCTTCAGCCGTCATTCCTATTCCCTTATCGGCGATAGTAATGGTTTTGGCTTCTTTATCCAGTTTCACTTCTATGTCAAGCTGTCCCAGTTCTCCTTTAGCATCTCCCAGAGAAGCCAGAGTTTTTAACTTGCGGGTAGCATCTACTGCGTTACTAATCAATTCTCTAAGAAAAATTTCATGATCGCTGTAGAGAAATTTTTTAATAATAGGAAAGATGTTTTCGGTTTGAACCCTTATTGATCCACGTTGCATGACTGATAATTTTGCGCAAATTTATCACAATTACCATACCTTTGCTGCCCGTTTCTAAATTTTAAAACAAAACAAAGGGTAATGCAGAACTACGAATTGATGGTGATTTTTACCCCGGTTCTTTCTGATGACGATTACAAATCGGCTCAGAAGAAGTACACTTCTTTAGTTACCGAGAATGGTGGTGAAGTAGTAAACGAAAAACCGTGGGGATTAAAATCACTGGCGTATCCTATTGACAAAAAAACCACAGGTTTATACTGGGTTTTTGAGTATAAGGCGCCATCCGACTTCAATGAGAAGCTGAA
>CAZSFY010000053.1:0-14727 GCA_964606315.1 uncultured Chitinophagaceae bacterium
GCCAGGATCAAACTCTCCATTGTAAAAGAGTTTTGACTCTAGCGTTAAAAATTTCTCTTAAGAAAATTCAACGGTTATTGTCAGTTAAATTTCTATGTCGCTAAAACTTACTCTCGTCTAAGACGAGATGCTGTTGCTTCCAAACTTTCAAAGATCTTTCGGCTTTATTTCGCCTCCCATTTTTCAATGGGGTGCAAAGGTAAGAGGCCTTTTTATTTCAACAAAATTTTTCTTTATGTTTTCATGAATTCTTTCACTCAATCAACCGAGAAAAAACCTGTATACTTTTGAAGAACTATCCGCTATTTTTTCAAACGGGTTGCAAAGATAACCAGCTTCTAATTACTACCCAACTTTTTCTTTATCTTTTTATCTTTTTTTATTTCCTCGTATTCACTCGTAATATCATCTGTTTCAATACGTTCTTTTCGAAGAGCTAATCCGTTTTTTTGCTAACGGGACGCAAATATAGGATGAGTTCAGATTCTATCAAACATTTCTTTCTCACCATTTTTTTCAATCTTCTATAACCCTTTACAGCAGCGGATTTGCCATTCAAATATTTATTTTCCTTATGCAAAATAAGGATCAGCAAACAGTACTTTCTCTAAACATAAACCATGTCCGGGTACTGCAAAGTCAGCCCTGGAAACATCACCACTCTCAATAATATCCTTGAAATCTTCAACACTGATCTTCTGTCTGCCTACCTGCAGCATGGTCCCTGTCAGCCCGCGCACCATCCCACGCAAAAACCTGTTGGCGCTCACTACATACATCATCTTTTCTCCTTCCACTTCCCATCTGCTCTCCACAATCCGGCAATGAAATGTTTTTACCTGCGTATTGCGCTTGGCAAAAGCGCCAAAATCCTCATACTCCATAATCACCGCAGCAGCCTGGCTCATCTTGTCTATGTCTACTTTATAAGGAAAAAAATAGGCAACATCGGTGAGAAACGGCTGCTTGCGGCCATATACTGTATATCTATACTGACGCGCCAACGCATCAAAACGACAATGAGCATCGGGAGATACCTGCCTAATGCTTAGTACGGCAATATCGGGAGGTAAAATGGCATTTAGATTATATACACTAGCCGGATCAATTTCTTCGGCATCAAAATGAAAGAAATTCTGAAAAGCATGTACGCCGGCATCGGTGCGACTGGAGCCGGTCAACATAAACTTTTTCCTGAAAAAAATCTCAAGTGCACGTTCGACTTCAGCCTGGATGGTTACAGCATTACGTTGTATCTGAAAACCTGCATATCGGTTTCCCTTATAACTGACCTCGATAAAATAACGGCTCATAAACGTGGTATAATCAGTCTGATCGTGTCGGTAACAGCAGTAGTCCGGTCAAGGAAAATCATGAGCTTGCCCTCAACGAGGTTCTCTGTTCCATATCTCACTACATCATGCGGATCGCGAATAGGCAGCATGGGCGGCACAGGCGGTTCATTTGGCTTCATCTCTGTCTTTATCTCTTCTGTTTTATCTTCCTTTTCCTGCTTAGGCTTCTTTTCTTCCTTTTTACCTGTCTTACCCTGCTCTTTTTTAACAACACTGTCTGTTTGAGGAATAGGTTGCCGGATAGCACTGTCAATAACAATAGCAGCCGAACTATCTGCCACTTGTTTTATCTCCTTCTTTATATTGGTCTCGTATAAAACTGCTGTATCATGCACCACCCCTGCCATCAGTAAAGAATAGGTATCCTCCTTTCTCGGACCAATAAGCACTTTATCGTCCCTGCCCTCCGATTTTAATACCAGTCCATTCTGCAGATCGGTTAACCGGTCATTATCCCATATAAATCCCCTGTTCTTACCAAACACATCAATAATAAAAAACTGTTCAGCCCTGCTCCCTGGAAAGCCAATAAACATACTATATACCGAATCCTTCAAACCGGATAATATAAGATGCCCACCGGCGGAAGAACTGAAACTCTGATCTTCAATCCTCACATAAAAAGGTTTGTTGGAACGCTGCTGTATAAACACAAAATGACTGGATTGTGCCCAACCTTCAGAAAAAACCGTGAATAAACAAAGACATATTAGGATACGCTTCATGAAACCTGTTTGTTAATCAGTCAAAAATAGTTATTTGCCTCACTTATTATACCACTTATATATTTTTAAGTTCCTGTAAACATAGACCCTCTTATCTTTATCAACACATAAATTTCGGAAATGAAAAAATTGTTTTTGCTTTTCTCACTGTTTTCATTGTTCGCCGGCACATATGCACAGCATAGCCACCGGCAAACAGATACAAGCTGGACTAAAATTTACAGGGAAACACCACTAAAGATCAACAATCTGGTTCATACTAAACTGGATGTTACATTCGACTATGACAATGCTTACCTGATCGGAAAAGCATGGATCACTCTCAAGCCTCATTTCTATTCCACTGACTCACTTACACTTGATGCCAAAGGAATGGATATCAAAAAAGTGGCTCTTGTTAAAGGCACAACCACCATTCCGCTGAAGTATGAGTACGATAATATGCAACTTAATATCCACCTGGATAAAAAATATACCTACAAAGAAAGTTATACGGTCTTCATCGATTATGTTGCCAAGCCTAATGAATATAAAGGCAAAGGCAGCGCAGCTATCACCGATGCCAAGGGTCTGTATTTTATCAATCCAAAAGGAGAGATAAAAGATAAACCTGTTCAAATATGGACACAAGGCGAAACAGAGGCTACCTCTGTTTGGTGCCCTACTATTGATAGACCTAACCAGAAAACTACCCAGGAAATCGCCATGACCGTACCGGCCAAATATGTTACGCTATCCAATGGTAAACTTATTTCTCAAAAGAAAAACACGAATGGCACACGTACAGATACATGGAAAATGGATCTGCCACACGCCCCCTACCTGTTTTTTATGGGTGTAGGGGAATATGCTATTATCAGGGATAGTTATAAAGGAAAAGAAGTTAGCTACTATGTAGAAAAAGAATATACTCCTGTTGCCAGGAAGATCTTTGGTAATACTCCGGAGATGATGGCTTATTTCTCTAAAATACTGGGCATGGAATATCCCTGGAACAAATATGTGCAGATTGTTGGACGTGATTATGTTAGTGGCGCCATGGAAAACACGACAGCCGTCCTCCACCAGGAAAGCGCGCAGCAGGATGCCCGTGAACTGGTTGATGAAAACATTTGGGAAGGAACTATCGCCCACGAACTATTCCATCACTGGTTTGGAAATTATGTTACAGCAGAAAGCTGGAGCAATCTGACTCTCAACGAATCTTTTGCCAACTACAGCCAGGTACTTTGGAAAGAATATAAATATGGTAAAGATGTGGGTGATGAAGAAAATTATTCTGATATGTTCGGATACCTCCAGGGTAATAACGAACATAAAAGCCTGGTACGCTATTACTATAGCGATAAAGAAGCCATGTTTGACGCAGTAAGCTATAACAAAGGCGGACGCATATTACATATGCTTAGAAACTATGTGGGAGATAGTGCATTCTTTAAATCACTGAACCTGTTCCTGACGCAAAATAAATTTGGCACGGCAGAAGCTGCCCAATTAAGATTGGCGTTTGAGCAAGTCACAGGAAAAGATATGAATTGGTATTGGAACCAATGGTTTTACGGTAGTGGGCATCCTAAATTGGATATTTCCTACCTATACGATGACAATGCTAAAAAAGTAAGTGTAATTGTAAAACAATTACAGGGAGAAAAAACCTTCACACTGCCTATCGCCGTAGATATTTATAATGGAAGCAACAAAGTGCGTCATAATGTTTGGCTGCAAAATAAGATAGACACCCTGCAATTCTCCTATACAACAAAGCCCGACCTGGTAAATGTCGATGGTGACAAAATACTGCTTGCCGAAAAGACAGATAAGAAAACACTTGACAATTATATACACCAGTACACATACGCAGGTAACTTTTTAGACAGAAAGGAAGCTATTGATTTTGCTGTTCAGTCAGACGACACTAAAGCCATAGCCTTTCTTAAAAAAGCAGTTAAGGATAAATTTCATACCCTCCGCTCCTATACCATTTCAAAACTCAATTGGAAAGATCCGGAAGTAGCTATAGAAATGGAACCTATCATTATGGATCTGGGTAAGAATGATCCTAAATCATTGGTAAGAGCGAGCGCGATAGGAGTTTTAGCTATGTTTGCCGATGACAAGTACAGAGATATTTTTATTAAAGGCTCCAATGATTCATCCTATTCTGTAGCAGGCGCTGCGCTGGAAGGTTTATATGCTATCGATAGTGCCCAAGCTTTTGAACTGGCAAAAAAAATGAGCGCTCAAAAAACGAAAGGTAAACTCACTGAATCTATTACAAAAATACTGGTAGCAGCAGGCGATGAAAGTGGATTTGATATTATTGCCTCCACTTTTGAAACTCTTCCTCCCGGACAGGCGAAATTCAACCTTGTAGTGCCATTCGGACAAATGCTGGCTAAAATAAACGATGCAGCTAAAGTCAAAAAGGGTGTTGACCTGATCGTCAGCTTCAGAGATGATATTCCTGCAGACTATGGTATAGCTCCTTATATCAACAATCTGCTTAATAATATAGCTGATAGAAAAACAGATCAGCAACTGATTGACTATATCAGATCAAAAACAAACTAGACAGGCGCTTAAAAGAAAAAGTTTCAAGCGGATAATCTGAAGAAAATTCAATAATGAAGAATTATCCGTAGCCTACGAAAAAAGGATGTATCGGGCTAGATACATCCTTTTTATTATTATAATTTTTTTCTACCATCTTCCACTGGCCCCGCCACCTCCTCCGCTTCCACCACCGAAGCCGCCAAAGCCTCCACCAAATCCACCACCGCCACCTCCCCAGGAGCTTCCCCCACCTCCAAAACCACCGCCAGGAAAAATGACCGGACCGAAACCACGGCGACTCATAAATCCGCCGCCACCTTTTTTGTTATTGGATATGATGATGATCAGTATAATGATCAATATGATCAATCCTATTGGAAAACCTTTCTCCGCTCCTCTTGAACCGTAACCCTCAGGTGGCGTGTACTCTCCTGCTGCTGCAGCCATAATAGAGTTAGTGGCTTTATCTAATCCTTCGTAATAGTTTCCACCTCTGAAAGCAGGAACTATATCCGAATTGATGATCTGTGAGGCTGTGATATCGGGTATAGCGCCTTCCAGTCCATAGCCAGCTTCTATCCTTACACTTCTATCCTTGCTAGCTACAAGCAATAATACACCGTTGTTCGTCTGACGGTTACCTATCCCCCATTCTCTCAACACTTTTAATGAATACTCTTCTAACGGATAATCATCCAGCGTCTCAACAATAACAATAGCTATCTGGTTAGAGGTACTATCGTCATATGCCACCAGCTTTTTTTCCAGTGTAGCCACTTCACCATCAGAAAGCACCCCGGCAAAATCATTCACCAACTTAGGTGGATTAGGTTTCTCCGGTATTTTCTGTCCGATAAGTGCACATGGCACAAACAGTAAGCAACAGAATATTATACGGTGTAAAAACTTCATCAGCAAACCTGCTTTGTTTTAATATTCATCGACCAAAAACAATATCATCGGGCAGCTCATTTTTATCTGTTTTTCCGTCATAAGGAAAATGAGTCTGTAATGCCTTTCCAATATCATCTATTACCAGTATTAAAGCATCTACATAGTGATTCTCCCTAAAATGTTGTGTCATCTTCTCTATTTCAGATGCCCAGAAATCCGCTCCCAGTTTTGAATGGATGCCTTTGTCAGCAAAAATCGAAAACTGGTGATCTTTCATCGCCACATATAACAACACAGAATTATGATGGACTGTTTGATCCATTTTCAATCCCCAGAATATTTCCTCTGCGCGGTGCAGTGGATCGACAAACCGGCAGCGGGATTCAATATATACACGAATTTCTCCGCTGGTCGTTTGTTCAGCTTTCCGGATAGCTTCTACTATACGTGTATTTTCCTCATTACTGAAGAAAACCTTTTTTTCGGATGCAAACAGCCTCATTTCCTATAAATAATTATCATTAGAATTCAACATTAGGAGCAGTCTGTGAACCTTGATCAGCTTCGAAAGGCTGACGCACAGGGAACCCAAACATTCCGGAAAAAATATTATTGGGGAAAGTACGTACTACACCATTGTAGTCCTGAACGGCAGCATTAAAATCATTACGCGATACTTTAATCCTGTTCTCTGTTCCTTCCAATTGCGTTTGGAGGTTCAAGAAATTCTGGTTAGCCTTTAGTTCAGGATATCTTTCAACAGTAACGAGCAGACGACTTAATGCGCCTGATAATTCGCCCTGGGCCTGCTGAAAACGTTCTATGTTTTCCGGAGTAAGATCACCAGGATTTATTGTTGTTTGCGTAGCTTTCGCACGAGCTTCTATCACTTGTGTGAGTGTCTCCTGCTCAAAATTAGCAGCACCTTTCACTGTATTCACCAGGTTAGGAATAAGATCAGCGCGACGCTGATAATCACTTTGTACATTTGCCCACTTAGCTTTTACATTTTCATCCTTTTTCACCATGTTATTGTACCCACTACATCCACATCCTCCCAGTAATAGAACTGCAGCAATAATTATGATCAGTGTAATAGTACCTGTTTTCATGTGTTTAAATGTTTATTTGGCTAAAATTACAGGTTTTGCAGGTTTTTTATTGATAATATTGAATAATGCGTGGTATGATTTTGGTAACATAAAGCTGCAAGCTTAAGCTATGCCAAAGTATTTTATCATTTGTTTATTGTGGGGAATACTACTATTCTCCTGCCGCAGGAATTCGGAGAATAATCCTCCTGAAGAAGACCCTAAAATGACGGCTACCATATTAACGGAGAATCTTACATTTCCCTGGGAAATCGTATGGGGAAATGATAACCAGATATGGATGACTGAAAGGGACGGTCGAATCAGTATGATAAACCCTCAAGATGGAACAGTTACGCCTCTGTTAACGATTTCCGAAGTGGAAAGTCGTGGTGAAGGAGGCTTACTGGGTATGGCTATGCATCCTGATTTTCCTTTAACGCCTCATATATTCGTAGCATACTGCTACAATAAATCCGGTTCCTATACTGAAAAAATTATCAGGCTTACCTATTCCGGAACAATGCTTACTGAACCAAGTATAATTATAGATGATATTAAGGCAGCCAATATTCATAACGGATGCCGGCTGCTCATTGTGGGTGACAAACTATTTATTACCACTGGCGACGCATCAGACCTGGCGAGTCCGCAACAACTCAATGAGGTAAATGGTAAAATACTAAGGCTAAACCTGGATGGCAGCATTCCTGCCGATAATCCTGATCCCGCAAGTCCGGTGTGGACATACGGACATAGGAATGCACAGGGATTAATTATGGTCGGTAATACAATGGTTTCTTCTGAACATGGCCCTGATACCGATGACGAAATCAATATTATTACCAGGGGCGGTAATTACGGCTGGCCTGATGTGCGTGGCGAATGTAATACTGCCGAAGAACAAACTTTTTGTAATGTCAATGATGTTATTGCTCCGATTATCGCATGGACTCCTACAATAGCAGTATCCGGTATAGCCTACTATAACCACGATCTGCTGCCTCAGTTAAAAAACTCCTTACTGGTTGCAACCTTAAAAAATTCCAGACTGCTACAATTAAAATTAAGCACTTCAGGAAACCTGAGTGTAACAGAAACAGTAGAATACCTGGTGAATGAATATGGGCGGTTGAGAGATGTATGTATTTCTCCTGACGGAAAGATATATGTGTGTACAAGTAACGGATCGAATGACAAGATCATTGAGATCTCAAAACAGTAATGATTCTGGCCCAACGGTTCATAGCCATATAATAACAAACAGGTTGTATCAAAACCGACACACCCTGTTTTAATGTATAGAATAGATTTTATTTATTTATCGCAGCGATACCTGGCAACTCCTTTCCTTCGAAGAATTCAAGCATAGCGCCACCACCGGTAGATACGTAACTAACTTTATTAGTATAACCAAACTGGTTAATAGCCGCTACTGAATCGCCGCCACCTATCAGGGAAAATGCTCCCTTCTGCGTAGCTTGCGCGATAGCTTCTGCAACAGCTTTTGTTCCCTTCTGGAATTTTTCCATTTCAAAAACACCCATAGGACCGTTCCATAAAATAGTTTTCGATTGCAGTATTACATCAGTAAATTCCTTGATAGCTTTTGGTCCGATGTCGAGACCCATCCATCCAGAAGGAATATTTGTATTATCAGCTTCTTGTGTATTGGCATTGGCGTCAAATTTATCTGCTGCTATACTGTCGACCGGCAGATGGATCTGTACATTTTTTGCTTTTGCTTTTTCCAGAAGGTCTTTTGCAGTTTCCAACCGATCTTCTTCTACTAAAGAATTTCCTATGCTACCACCCTGTGCTTTAAAAAAAGTATAAGCCATACCACCCCCAATAATAATATGGTTAGCTTTTTCCAGGAGATTTTCAATAATCAATATCTTATCGGATACTTTAGCTCCACCTAAGATAGCCGTAAAAGGTTTCTCTGCACTCTTCAGTACTTTTTCGGCACTCTTCACTTCATTCTCCATCAGATACCCAAACATCTTTTCACTTTTTGAGAAATTGTCGGCAATAACAGCAGTTGATGCGTGCGCCCTGTGCGCAGTTCCGAAAGCGTCATTAACATACACATCACCTAATGCAGCAAGTTTGGAGGCAAATTCTTTGTTTCCCTTTTCTTCCTCTTTATAAAAACGAAGGTTTTCGAGTAATAACACTTCACCAGCCTTTAAAGCAGCAGCCTTTTGTTTTGCATCTTCACCAATACAATCATCGGCAAACAATACAGGAGTATCCAGTAATTCAGACAAATGATCCACAAGGTGTTTAAGAGAGTATTTATTCGTAGGACCATCCTTAGGTCTGCCAAGGTGAGACATCAGGATCACACTCCCGCCATCACCAAGTATTTTTTTGATAGTAGGTACAGCCGCACGGATCCTCGTATCATCCGTAATAGCCAACTGATCGTTCAGTGGCACATTAAAGTCTACTCTTATAAGCGCTTTTTTACCAGCAAAGTTGTAATTAGAAAATACAGACATTATAGTGATATTAAATAAGATCGTCCCCCTGCTTAGGAGGACGATAATAAATTAAATAATTGTTACTTACTGATTAAGCCCGCAAAGTATTTAACCGTACGAACAAGCTGGCTTACATAGCTCATCTCATTATCGTACCAACTGATAGTTCTTACCAATTGCTGCTCACCAACAGTCATAACTTTTGTTTGTGTGGCATCAAAAATAGAACCATAGCTGCTACCGATAATATCACTACTTACTATTTCATCTTCTGTATAGGCAAAGCTTTCGTTGCTCGCCGCTTTCATTGCTGCATTTACTTCTTCGGCAGTAACTTTTTTGTTGAGAATAGTATTCAGTTCAGTTAATGAGCCTGTAAGGGTAGGTACGCGCTGTGCGCTTCCATCGAGCTTGCCTTTCAGGTTAGGCAATACCAGGCCAATAGCTTTTGCGGCCCCGGTACTGTTAGGCACGATATTCTGGGCTGCTGCTCTTGCCCTGCGGAGATCTCCTTTAGCGTGGGGAGCATCCTGCGTATTCTGATCGTTGGTGTACGCGTGTACAGTCGTCATCAGTCCCATTATAATACCAAATTTGTCATCAAGTACTTTTGCCATAGGGGCAAGACAGTTGGTAGTACAGGAAGCGCATGAAATGATAGTCTCGGAACCATCGAGAATATCATGGTTTACATTGAAAACGATAGTTTTCAAATCACCGGTAGCCGGAGCAGAAATAACTACACGTTTTGCACCTGCAGTAATATGGGCAGTTGCTTTATCCTTATCGGTAAAAAATCCTGTACATTCCAATACTACATCCACATCATGCGATTTCCAGGGAATTTCAGCCGGATTTTTCTGTGCATATATCTTAACCTCATCGCCGTTGACGATGATAGAGTTTTCGGTTGCTTTCACATCCTGATCGAAACGGCCCTGCGCACTATCGTATTTCAGCAGATGAGCGAGAACTTTAGGACTGGTAAGATCATTGATTGCCACAACATCGATTCCTTCCATTTGGTAAATCTGACGGTAAACAAGACGTCCTATACGTCCGAAGCCATTAATGGCGACTTTAACTGTGCTCATAGTGTGAGAGTTTGTGTTTGTATAATTTGAGGTGCAAAATTAGGTTTTTGCCCTGGTTTATGGCGATTTTTTAAGGAAAGTTAAAAAAGTATATATCTTAGGCCGATAAGAAGATATTCTAAGATTTCTTTTTAAGCTTTATTAGAAAGCCCCCGCCTTCTGAAAGGTGGATTTTTATTTTATCGTTTTTATTAACCGGTAGTTTTTCAATTACATAATCAGCTGCATACCTATGGGCATTAATTCCATCTTTACAGATTGTTGCCTCGTATTCAGCATTATCAAGAAAATCAAAATTAATCTCTATATCTCTTGCCGTCCAGTCGGTCATACCGCCAACATACCATTCATTGTCTTTTTTTCTGGCTGTGACAATAAATGCTGCGATCCTGGCATCCAGGATGATCGTTTCATCCCAGGTTGTAGGAATACTTCCCAGTAATTCCATAAACTCCGGTTCAAGAAATCCTTGTGAAGGGTTACCGGAAAAGAATTGAATAGGACTGTCATAGACCACATACATAGCCAGTTGATGACACCTTGTTCCCGGTCCCATTACATATCCTCCTGCTGCATGAAAACTCTTTTTAGTAGCATTACTTAACAGGCCTGGTTCATAATCAAGTGAACCGGCAAGCATTCGGGTAAAGGGAAGCGTTACATCATGCCCCGGAGAAACCTTGTCGGTCCATATATTATATTCAGAGCCGAGAACAGCTTCACGCGCGACAGCATTAGGATAGGTCCGGTTAAATCCTTTAGGTGGAAATGATCCATGAAACATGATCATAATTTTATGATCTGCGCAGGCGCTGGCAATACGATGATGAAAATTAACAGCCTTTTGATCATCCCTGTCGATAAAATCAGTCATAATAAACTCAACGCCCCATTTATTAAACTGGTTTAATGCACTATCCAGTTGCCTGTCGAGTGCTATTGCTGAAGTCCACATTGCTATCTTAACTCCTTTTTCTTTTGCATAAGCGATAAGTGTATCCATACTGATCTCGGGGACAATTTTGAAAAGATCGTTATAATCGCTCCAGCCTGCATCCATCATAACCATGTCGATTCCGAACCTGTGGGCAAAATCGATATAATATTTATATGAAGCAGTATTTATTCCGGATGTAAAAGGCACATTAAAAAAGTTCAGATCGTTTATCCATTCTTCAGTAACATTTCCTGGTTTTATCCACGACACATCACTTACCCTTGAGGGAGATGCTAACCTGTACACTATATCGATAGAGGGAAGTTGTTTGTCTTCCTCTGCAATGATCAACACACGCCATGGAAAACTACGGGTCCCTTTTGTTCTTGCTATATAGTCGCCCCTTTTTGCAACCATTACCTGGGAAGGCAACCCTTCACGCACTTTTTCTTCTATCGGGTAACCTGCAAATACAGCTTTTAATGAAGATAAACCCGTTCCTTTTACAAACATCCCGGGATATTCTTCCAGGTCAGATTCAGTAATAGCGATTTTAGGACCTGCTTCAGGAATAATTAAAACAGGTGAATAAGCAATAGAGGTTACAGGAAATGAGTCAACTTTTTTGTAGTTATAGGTATCCTCAAAAGTGGTATGGAACATATCCCCGCCATCCCTGTATGGTATTTCAGGAAAATATGCCGATGGCCTGCCGGGAAAGCAGAAATCTGCAACCTCCTCTTTTACAATAATAGAATCTCTAAATGCTGTTGATATCCTGTAAGCCAACCCGTCGTCGTACACCCTGAATTCGACTTTAAAAGGTTTTTTGAAATTTACCGTAAGCTGGTTGTAAACATCAGGTATCAGCTTTCTTTTTTCAGGCACAGGAGATACAATCTCTTCTGAAACTCTTTTATAAGAAAAGGATTTTATTTTTGAATCAATGGATAAAGCCTGTCCGTTTTTCAGCATTATATCAATTGCAGATGCAGTCATTATCTGATTGTTCTTATAATACACTTCATAATATAATTGTTTATCTACCCAAACCTTAACATTTATATTACCAGAAGGTCCTTTTACATTTAGCGTGTCGCTGGCTTTAACCATTATACCATTTATTAAAAAAAATATAACAGCAATTACCTTATTTGCACAGCATCTTACGGATTGGTTCATATACCTGATAAATTTATTTTCAACTACTATCTGACCTTCATTCTGTGATTTGCAAAAAATTAGCCCGATAACCAAACCTAAACATATAAACTTGTAATAAAAAATCTTTTGTATTTAGTGTTTTTTTCGAGTTACAAAGTTGTTGTATCTCAGCTTATACCCGATTCGATTTTTTGAATCATTGTAAGATCGTCAGGAGACAATAAGATGTGATCCTCATCCAATGTTGTGACCAACACAAGGTTTTTGCGTTGAGTAGTATAGAGTTTTAGTTTTCCCATTCGTGTGCTGCGAAAATTTCCATAATATCCAAACAGACCACCAGAGCCCCATGTCCTGATAAGCGTACCCAATTCTTTTTTATTGACTGTCCTCACGCTTTTAACATCCGACAAGGGGATGACCACCTTACCATACTGCTTGTAAATAATAATATTCTCATTGTCGACTTCATAAGCTGATATTGAGTATGCCCAACCTAAAAAAAGAATGATCCAACATGCAAGAGCGACAACAAGCTTTATAGCTAAGCTAGTTTGCAAAACAAAAAAACTCCTATAGAGGACAAACAACATCAATAAGATTACTGCTGATGTCAACAACTTTGCGGTAGTATCCAGCGACGCACGATAACGCATATGCACGTTTAATTAACATACACAATATAATTAATATTGTCAGAAGAATATTTATCCAAAAGATTTATATGAGTCGCAAAGTTTGTGTTAAGGGTCACGTGTGATCTCTCTTTTAAGACCTTATGAAATCAAAAGCGCCCTTTCTCAGATTGATATTATACTCAAGGTGGGCTTTCAGACAGGCAAGAAAATTGGCCCAGCCTTCTGTATTGCCTTTCAGCCAGTTGATATCAGGTTCACCTTCTACACATTTTTCCCTGATCGTTACCTGAGTGTCATTGCCGTTATTACGTGGTATTAATGTTATTTCCACCAACATTTCCTGCACGCCGATATTCCAATAAAAAGAAATAGTTGCATTTTGCACTATCTTACCTCCACGAACAGGCGAAGAATCATTGAATTCGGGAAAAGTCCAGTACACAGTTTTTCCTTCTTCAAGCGGTCCAGTCGAAGAAGCAATAAAATAATTAGACATTTTTTCAGGATTAACAATAGCCTCAAAAACCTCATGAGAAGGTTTTGCAATTTGTATGTTTGTCTTAATCACGTAAAGTTCACTATTCATTCCAAACAGATTTACAATAATTATTTAACAATTCTGTCATCCTGAAAAATTTCCTGGTATTCAATGGCATCGCCTTCATCATAACGCACCCAGCTTCCGTTTTTCTTTCCCAAAGTAAAATGCCCTATCTGCCACAACTGACCTGTTTCGCGATAGAATATCCACTTACCATCCATTAACCCGTTAACAAACCGGCCGGTAGCTTTTACTTTTCCGTTTGTGAAATAATAGGTAAGCTGGTTTCCTACCAATTCCTGCAGACGTTGCCCATCTACATCGTTTTCCTTATCATTCATGGAGTAAGATTGTTTGTATTGCTTATTACTTGGAAAAATACCTTATCCAGGTTTCTCTAATAGGAGAACCGGTAGAACTAAGACCAGAATGATGCCAAATATCTCCTTCAACCCGCTCATCAAAGGACAATTTATTCCCAACCCTTGAACCATCACGGGAAAAGAACTCAATATGCTCTGTATATTTCCCGTTTTCATTAGTATATGTGCCCCCGCCGGTTCCGAAAAACCCGCCAGTAGCCGTGTTGATAGCAAACCATTGAAACCGAGTTGAAGATAATAGCTTGAGTGTCTTACGAGGACCATCTTCCATAGGATGCATCTCATTTTCCTGCAGCCGCCCATTAATGCGCCAGCAACCGGCCAGGTGACCATCACCCTTATCAATTTGCTGCCATTCCTGTTTTACTCCATTAAAAACCGTAACGAGCCTACCAGTCGAGAGGGATACTTTTGAAGAGATTGTCTTACCTACGTCTTTACCTTCATCAGCATTAAAATCCAGCTTAACAGTGAGAATGTTATCTTTCAAAGTATAGGGACCACCCTTCGTATTAATAAATTTTTTGCCGGCGATATCAAATTCACTGAATGAGCAATAACCATCCTGAAAAATGGCAATATTCTCCTGATCACCAGTTTTAATTTTCCATGCACCTCTTAGTTGTTCACTAACCTGGGCAGAGGCAGAAAGAGTGGTAAGCACAAACAGGCAGCCTGATATGGCTATCCAGCATCGTAGATGTTTCATAAATAATGTTTTTATGGGCGCTCCCAAATTACGGAAAGAGAGTGCAAGTTGAGCAGGTATTTGGTAATTTTAATGCCACTCTTATGAACAAGTAATTACCTGAAGTAGTCAATATTTGATCTGACAATTTGGGATTAACTTTAAAGTAATCACA
>CAZSFY010000054.1:0-11186 GCA_964606315.1 uncultured Chitinophagaceae bacterium
TTATGCGTTCTGTCCATTCCCTCATTCCTGAAATTCCTGCTGAATTCATATACCCAGTCAAATCCGCCGACAATTAATCTTTTCAGATATAATTCATTGGCAATACGCATGTATAAAGGAATGTCCAATGCATTATGATGAGTAATGAAAGGACGAGCGATAGCACCACCTGGAATATTCTGTAATACAGGAGTATCAACTTCCAACGCACCTCTGCTATTCAGAAACTCGCGCATGGCATTGATCATCTTTGTACGTTTGATAAACGTTTCCTTTACATCCGGATTAATAATAAGATCGGCATAACGCTGACGGTATTTAAACTCCGGATCAGTAACTGCATCAAAAGTCTCTCCTTCTTTTTCTTTTACAATAGGAAGCGGTTTTAATGATTTGGAAAGGATCACCAGTTCCTTAACATGTATAGAAATTTCACCGGTACGTGTAGTGAATACATATCCTTTCACACCGATAATATCTCCAATATCAATTAAATGTTTCCAAACTCTGTCATATAGTGATTTATCTTCTCCCGGAGCAATTTCATCGCGCTTGATATATAACTGAATTTTTCCCGCAGCGTCCTGCAATACTGCAAACGAAGCCTTGCCCATATCACGAACACCCATGATGCGTCCGGCTATGCATACATCTGCAAAATCAGCAGCATTGCTTTCTCCCTTATAATTTTCTTTTATAGTTGTTGAAGAAATATTTATGGGATAGGCAGCAGCAGGATAAGGATCAATGCCCATTTGCTGCAATTCTTTCAGTTTGTCTCTCCTGATAATTTCCTGGTCAGATAAATGCATATATTTTATTTTACCCGTTTTTTGGTTTTTACCTATCAACCGGGTTGCGAAATTAAATCAGATATTTTTTTTCAGGGAAATAATTGAAAAATCGTCATCTTCTTCTTTTACAAAATTATTAGCCAGTACGCCCAAACCATCAATTTCCAGTTCCACCACATCTCCGTCTTTTAGCCACTGCTCCTGGTAATCAGGATCATTTAATTTACCCGTTCCATTAAGTTCCAGGAAACAACCTGTTCCTACTGTACCGCTACCGATAATATCACCGGGATACAGATCGGCGCCATAAGAGGCTCTTTCGATGATTTCGGCAAATGTCCAGTCCATGTCCCCCGCATTTCCATCACTTACCTGTACGCCATTTACACGGCATTGCATACGAATGTTCCAGTTTTTGCCTATATGTCCTTCACGCGGCGCGATTTCATGCGCCTGCAGTTCATCGAGTGTAACCAGGTAGGGACCAACGGAAGTAGCAAAATCCTTTCCTTTGGCAGGACCAAGGTTAAGCAACATTTCTTCCATCTGTAACTTCCTGGCGCTGATATCGTTCATAATCATCAATCCGGCTATATATTCATCGGCTTCAGCAGCCCTGATGTTCCTGCCGTGTTTGGCTATCACAATAGCCACTTCCAGTTCAAAGTCGAGTTTTTCGAAGTGATCGGGCATGCATCTTATTTCACCCGGCCCGGTTATGCTATGGTGATTAGTAAAATAAAATATAGGGTACTGATCAAATTCAGGTATCATTTCTACTTTTCTGTTCCTGCGTGCGGCAGCCACATGCTGACGAAAAGCGTAACCATCGCGGCAGGATGGAGGAAACGGAACAGGTGATAGTAGATACACCGACTCAACCGGCAACCCTTTACTTATATCAATACGACCTTCCTTAACCATTAGCTCACCTCCCAGCGCCATTGGCAGGGCATCGTCCCAGTACTGCAAAAACATCGACATAGTATTAGGCAGATCGGGATGCAGCTTTTCCATATCAAAAACATATCCATCTACTAAAATGGCCAATTGGTCGTGGTTGTCTTTCAGGTAAGAAACTAATTTCATCAGTATATTTTTGTTTTTTTAATGGTCGGATGCTCGTCCCGCAACAGGTGGAGGAACTTATCACGTGAAATTTTTCATTCCGTTATGCATTAATAAAAATTTCCACGTGAACGTTTCATGGTTTGTTTTATTTCCGGGTTCGCAAAGGTAACAGGTTTGGTCGGTAAGCTGTTTAATAAGGATTCGGTATTTTTGGGGTATGAAATTCGAGAAGATACATAATAAGGGGCAGGCGCAGCTATTTAACAACCGATATCTTGAAATGCTCACGAAAACTCACCCGCTGGTGATTTGGGGTTTATATCTTCCTTTATCCATTGGATTAATGTATTATGCTAATACTAAACTAGGATTTGCTATCTGGCAAGTTATCCTGATATTTTTGGTTGGCGCCTTTTTTTGGTCGTTTTTTGAATATATCATGCACAGGTTCGTTTTCCATTATACGGCGGAAAGCGAGAGGGCTAAAAAGGTCATTTATATCATGCATGGCAATCATCACCATTTTCCCCGTGATAAGGAAAGATTGTTCATGCCACCGGTTCCCAGCCTGATACTTGCTTCGGCAATATTTTTCTCGCAATACCTGGTATTAGGAAAATATACATTCATGTTTTTTCCGGGCTTTATCATTGGCTATCTGATGTACGGAACCATGCACTATGCCATTCATGCCTGGAATCCTCCATTCAAATGGATGAAAGGTTTATGGAGAAACCATCATCTTCATCATTATAAAGATGAAGAAAAGGGATTCGGTGTAAGCTCAACGCTTTGGGATCATGTATTTGGCACTATGTTCGATCTGAAGAAAGAAAAAGAAGACAAAGAGAAGACGAAGAGCCTGATGTACAAGTAACTTCGGTAATTGCTTATCTTTAACTACTATGCCCAGGGCCAACCTGAATGATACCTTGAACATCCTGTCCAAGCTCACTTGGAGACGTGCCTGGAATGCCGGAAAAGTATTAAGCAGCTTTTATCTGAGCAAATGGACAGGAAAACCCATACAATGGGGAATACCTGTTTCTATCTCGTTTGAGCCTACTACCTCCTGTAATCTGAGATGCCCTGAATGTCCCAGTGGACTACGATCATTTACCAGGCCGACAGGCATGTTGAAGAATGATTTTTTTTCCTCTACTATCGACCAGATCTCCGCAGAGTTACTTTATCTCATTTTTTATTTTCAGGGAGAACCATATTTGAATCCGGACTTTTTGAAAATGGTAAAATATGCTTCGAATAAGGGAATTTACACTGCTACTTCAACAAACGCTCATTATCTTACGGATGAAAATGCCCGTAAAACAGTAGAAAGCGGACTTGACCGACTCATCATTTCTATTGACGGCACTACACAGGATGTGTACGAGCAGTACAGGGTAGGTGGTAAACTCAGCAAGGTCATTGAAGGAGCTAAAAATGTAGTGGCCTGGAAGAAGAAATTAAAAAGCAGAACACCGTATATTTTTTTTCAGTTCCTGGTAGTAAAGCCGAATGAACATCAACTATCTGATATAAAAGCGCTGGCCAAAGAATGCGGAGTGGATGATGTCAGATACAAAACAGCGCAGGTGTACGACTATCAAAATGATCCTAACCAGCTTATTCCATCAATAAAAAAATATAGCAGGTACAAAAAAAATGCGGATGGCGGCTATCAACTAAAAAACAACCTTAACAATCATTGCTGGCGGCTGTGGCACGCCAGCGTAATAACATGGGATGGGCTAGTGGTGCCTTGTTGTTTTGATAAGGATGCGCAAAATAAGTTAGGAGATCTTAAAGGAAGCTCTTTTAAAGAAATATGGCGGAACAGTAATTATATAGCATTTAGAAAACAAATTCTGAACAGCAGAAAAAACATTGAAATATGTTCCAACTGCAGCGAAGGAACGAAGGTCTGGAGTGATTAAAGCTCCTTAACACCAAACTTACACGATCTTTATGAGCATTGAAAGAGACATTCAGCAAGCCCGGTTCAACAGTGAATATCACAAAATGAACGTCAACCTGATCTATACTTATAACTGGGTAATGGAACGATCGAAAAAGTTTTTTGAGAAAGCAGACCTGACTCCGCAACAATATAATATCCTGCGCATATTAAGAGGTTCCGGCAAACCTTTATCCACTTTACAGATCAGGCAAAGAATGCTGGATAGGATGAGCGATACCAGCCGTATAGTAGACCGTTTGGTGAAAAAAGAACTGGTGGAAAAAGTGGTCTGTAAAACCGACAGAAGGCTGGTTGATGTTACCATTTCCGATAAGGGTCGCTTATTGCTTACTAAGCTTGATGCACATGCACACGAAATGGACGCCACCTTATCGGGTATTTCAGAAGAAGAAGCTAAAATAATGAACACACTGCTCGATAAACTTCGCGGGTCTGTATAGCTCAATATATTTGCAGCGCGATGACCGTGAAAAAAAGAAACGACAGGTCCTGGAAACTCATACTAACATGCATAATCATTAGCATTGTGGCTATGCTCCTGCTAGGGGTGTGGGACTGGTTCATTTCACGAAAAGCACAATACATCCGTTACGAAGAATTTGGCATTGATATTCCCAAAAATTATTCTGTTCACGGCATAGATGTCTCCAAATATCAACAGGTAATTGACTGGCCATCGGTAAAAGCCATGAAAGTAGATGATATCAGCATCAGCTTTGCTTTTATTAAAGCAACTGAAGGTAATGTTAATGAAGACAAATATTTTAAACGCAATTGGAGAAGAGCCAAGTCAGCAAACATTACCAGGGGAGCATATCATTTTTTTCTGGCCACCAAGAGTGGGAAAACACAGGCAGAAAATTTCATCAGCACTGTAGATCTTAAAAGCGGAGATCTTCCGCCTGTACTTGATGTGGAGCAAACCTATGGCGTACATCCCGAAAAATTACGGGAACGGGTAAAGGAATGGTTGCTGGTAGTAGAGAATTATTATAAGGTGAAACCTATTATCTATACTAACGTAGATTTTTATAGGAGATTCCTGGATGAGGATTTTGATGATTACCCTTTATGGGTAGCTCATTATGTGAACAAAGGAAAACCAAGGATCTACCGCGACTGGCATTTCTGGCAATTCAGCGAAACAGGAACAGTGAATGGCATTGTATCCAAAGTAGATTTTAATGTTTTTAATGGAGACTCAACAACGTTCAAAGAATTGTTGGTCGAATAAAAAAGTTGATGCGACTTTTAATTTCAGAAGTCAGACGAGTTACAAATTTAAATGGCCCGGGCACGGTATTATACCGAACTCGGGCCATTAAGCTTTTATTTACTGCTGTTGTTGTACTGGTATATAATGAATATACCTCCCGTTGCAAAATCGTTACAATATTAAAAAGCCAATTGTTTCATAAATGCAGCGCCAACTTCAGCACTTTTTAAGGGAGTAGTATTATCATATCGCTCCTGCTCTACGATATAATATTCCATTCCATTTTCTTTTGCAGCTTTTAAAATCGGTTTAAAATCGATGCTGCCCGTTCCTAAATCTGCTGATGCATTTTCTTCACCGGGAGCAGCGTTCTTTAATCTGTCTTTAACATGGCAAAGCCTAAAACGGTTAGGATATTTTTTTATCCAGGCAACAGGATCCTGGTTAGGAACCACCACCCAATAAATATCAATTTCAAAATCTACAGTATCAGGATTAGTGTTTTGCATTAAAATATCCTGTGGGAACTGGCCTTCCAGTTCTGTAAAAGTATAGCCATGATTGTGATAAGCAAATTTTATCCCGTTCTTCTGGCATATATCGCCCAGCTTGTTAAAATGATCGGCTATTTTTTTATAATCATCCAATGTTTTTTGCGGACCGACCCAGGGCTGAATCAAATATTTCAGTCCGATTTCTGCCGCTTCTGCCGCTTTACGTTCAAAATCTTTCGATACATCGCAATGAGAAGATATCATAGTCAGACCAATCTCATCGTTATATTTTTTAAATTCTTTATTGGTCATGCCCCACCAAAGACCCTTACTACCTTCATATCCTTCAATTTGTTTATATCCAAAAGAAGCCACTTGTTTAAGCACTCCCTTTACATCTTTCGGCAGATCGTCCCTAAGAGTGTAAAGCTGTATACCAAATTGGGCAAGTACCATTTCTGCTGCCGCAGAAGCATTGGAATCGTTAGAGGATGTGTCAGTATTTTCAGATTCCTTACCTGCAGGAGATACGCAGCCTATTCCCGTCAACGCGATACCTGAAGCTAGTAACCCGGTATTCCTGAGGAATATTCTTCGATTGTGTTTCATCCTTGTTTTTTTTATTTATTTAATTGAAAAGATGGCGGATGCCCATCCAAAAAGAATTTAGCGGTTGATAATATCGACTATTAAAGAGCCCATGCTTTTTCTCCCTTGGTATAGGGAATGCATCCCTCATATCTTCCCGGAGTTTCTACGTATCGAAGCGCCTGGGTAGCGCCAATCTCGGAAGTAAAGTATCCCAGAACCGTTAATTCCTTCATCAGTCTGAAATAATGCCCTGGATCTTCCGGTTTCTTATTCTTTGCATACTCTTTGGCTTCATTATCAATTTGAGCCAATAAGGAAAACCTGTCAGTGGGAGAAATTTCCATAAATGCTCTATCAAACTTTTTCTTCGATTCGCTGTTAAGCGTATTCATTCCTTCAATAAATACTTTCTGGTCTTTTTCTTCATAACAGTCCTTAACCATCACCGTCATAAAAGCTCCTACTTTAGCTGCTTTCGCCCCAGGAGTATCTGTAGCTGGAATAATGGTTTCAGCTATTTCATCAAGATAGGCAATATCATCATCAGAAAAGTCTAATCCTGTTATAGCTTTTTTATCAGCGGGACGGCAACCTTCAAGAAAAGAACTTGCTCCTACAATAGTACCTCCTAATACCAGGGCAACTCTCGACAATGCTTCGCGTCTGTTCATAATAGTTATTTTATTGACAACAACTTCATTATAGTTGTTGATATCAAAGATTTCCTTTTTTTAATTCTTTGACAGCAAAATCTGCCGCTCGTGCGGTAAGCGCCATATAGGTAAGTGACGGATTCTGACAAGCTGCAGAGGTCATACAGGCTCCGTCGGTCACAAAAACATTTTTTGCATCCCATACCTGGTTATTGCCGTTGAGTACAGATGTTTTCGGATCTCTTCCCATACGTGCAGTGCCCATTTCATGAATGGCTGTTCCTATCGTATAGCCCTCATCAAAAGTTTGTACTTTTTTCATTCCTGCTATTTCGAGCATTTCTTTCGCCTCTTCTACCATATCTTTTCTCATACTAAGTTCATTGTCACCTATACTGCTATCTATTGCAAGAACGGGCAGTCCCCATTTATCTTTTTTTGTCTTATCAAGCGATATTGTATTATGATGATAAGGAAGCGTTTCGCCAAAAGCGCCTATTCCAATCGTCCACTGCCCAGGAGCTGAAAGTGCATTTTTTAATGATTCGCCTATTGAGAATTCAGCCACATTACGCCCCCAACCTTCTCTTGAAGCACCTCCCTGGTAACCAAATCCTCTTATATAATTTCTTTTTTTTATGTCCTCCGGAATATTTTGAAAACGTGGAATATAAACGCCATTCGCTCTCCTGCCAAAAGTAGTTTTATCATCATACCCTTCAGCAACACCTGATGCTCCGGCACGAAAATGATGATCCATTACATTATGTCCAAGCTCTCCGCTACTGCTTCCAAGTCCGCCCTCCCATACATCTGTAGCCGAATTAAACAGTATCCATGTTGAATTAAATGAAGAGGCACATAGGAAAATGACTTTTGCCTTGTATTCAATAGTATTGTTTGTTTCAGCGTCCAGCACTTCCACCCCGGTAGCTTTTTGTGTGTCTTTATCATACAATACTCTTGTCACTATAGAAAAAGGTCTTAATGTAAGGTTACCTGTTTTTACCGCAGCAGGTAAAGTCGAGGATTGTGTACTGAAATAAGCTCCGAATGGACACCCATACCAGCATTTACCTCTATATTGACAAGCTGAGCGGCCCGGCAGTGGTTGTGTAATATTAGCCGATCGACCCATAGTGACTATTCGTGAGCCTTTATAATGTTCTCTAACTCTTGCCGCAACATCTTTTTCTACACAGTTCATCTCCATAGCCGGCATAAAGTGTCCATCAGGCAGATAAGGCCATCCTTCTTTGCTTCCGCTTATTCCTGCAAATTTTTCTACGTATGTGTACCACTCTTCAATGTCTTTATAGCGGATGGGCCAATCAACAGCAATTCCATCAACCATATTTGCCATAAAATCGGTATCACTCAGACGATAACTTTGTCTTCCCCATATAAGTGATCGTCCACCTACCTGGTATCCTCTATACCAGTTAAAAGGCTTTACTTCCGTATATGGACAATCCTTTTCTTCAGCCCAAAAACTGAGATTGATTTCATTTAGGAGACGATCTCTGTGCAAAATGGGATATTCTTTTATCATCTGCTGTGTTGCTTTGCCCCGATGTGGAAATTCCCAGGGAGCTTTGGTTGCATTTTCGTAATCTTTTACATGCACAACATTTCTTCCTCTCTCGAGCATAATGACTTTTAATCCTTTTTCTGTCAGTTCTTTTGCAGCCCACCCTCCACTGATACCGGATCCCACTACAATAGCATCATACACATTCTCAGCCATATTGTAAGTTATTTAGCGTTTTAGACATCACATATTTTCACGGCATTAGCCAAAGCAGCCAGTTTTTTCTCCTTTTCATCTGATGAAGGAATAAATTCCTGTGCCACATATCCTTTGTATCCCGTTTCAACAATAGCTTTCATAATTGCAGGATAATAGAGTTCCTGGGTTTCGTCTATTTCATGGCGTCCCGGAACACCGCCAGTATGGTAGTGCGCAAAATATTGATGATTGTTTTTAATTGTTCTGATAATATCTCCTTCATCAATTTGCATATGGTAAATGTCATAAAGCAGACTGAAATTATCTGATCCAATCCTTTTCACCAATTCAATACCCCATGCGCTTTTATCGCATTGATAATCTTCATGATCAACCCGGCTGTTCAGCAGTTCCATCACGAGTATAACCTTATGCTTTTCTGCAAGGGGAAGTATTTTTTTTAATCCTTCAATGCAATTGTTCATCCCGGTTTCATCGTCCATGCCTCTTCTATTACCACTGAAACATATCAGGTTTTTATATCCTGCTTTAGCTACCAGGGGAATCACTTCAGTATAATTTTTTATTAACTGCTCATGAAATCGTTTATCGTTAAAACCGTCGGTAAGATTAATAGCCGCCCCCCCGCACATAGAAGAATCTAATCCGTGTTTTTTAAGTGTAGGCCAGTCTTCGGGCTCCACCAGATCGATAGCAGTGAGTCCTATTTTTTTTGCTTCTGCGCAAAATTCATCAAAGGGAATGGAGTCGTAGCACCATTTACATGCCGAGTGATTAATGTTCTGTTTCAAAAGAGAATTTTTGTTTTGCTGTACTTCGTCTTTACAAGATGATAATAATGATGGTGAAGCGATAAGTACGCCAGCACCTCCAATCATATTTTTAAGTGCTGTACGACGTGATTCATTTTTTTTCATGCAAGCGAAGTGAATTAAAAAAAGAAATTTACGAAAGAAGCTGATAACAGTACAGTTCTGTGTGCTAATTTAATTTGAAAAGGCCCCATATGGGGCCTTTTCAAACAATTTTTGTACTATGTAAACAGAGGTAAACACTCCGCTTCATATTTAAAAATTATCATGTATTAATGTGCTGCGGCAGCAGTAGCTTCTCCCCGGGGAGCAGCTTTTTTCTGCCAGAAGAAAAAGATCAGAAATAATACGATCAATATTAATGGGAACGCAGTCATTTTTGCAAGAGTCGCCTGTCCGGCTACCAGTTCTAACTGGTCTCCTGTTAAACCCTTTGCTGCAGTCGCTGCTCTGTCTTTATCGATCCAACCGCCGATGATAGGTTGCCAGATAGAGGTAGAGAACATCCCTACGCCTCCAATGATTGACATTCCCAATGCACCGCTGAGAGGAACTCTTTGTGCAACAGCGCCCACCATAACAGGCCAGAAATAACAGATACCGATAGCAAATAAAATAGCAGCCAGATAAGCAGCGCCTCCGGTAACAACGCTGAAAAGATAAATTCCAACGGCGGCAAAAATAGCGCCTAGTAATAATACTCCGGTTTGACCTAATGCGCCCACAACAGGACCAGCAAAAAATCTGCCTACTGCCATCAGACCTGTCACTAATGCGAGGATCAACATGGGGCTCGCACCACTCTTACTCATAATCAAGCCTACCCACTGTTGAGGACCAAATTCTGAAATGGCAGTGAGGGTCATACATACGAATAAGAAAATATATGTGGGTGATGCCATCGCTTTCAGGTTTTCACCAAGAGAAGTAGCACCCTGATATTTTGGTTTGGGGAAAGTTTTACCAAAAAACAGGATAGCATAAATAACTGTTGGAATCATGGTTACCCACATCTGGGCTTGCCATCCCATGTTATTATCTGTCATGAATTTGGAAATAAGACTACCGATAACAATACCGCCTGGGAACCACATGTGGAACCTGTTGAGCATTTTATTCATCTTGTCACCTGAATAAGAGTCTGCAATCATAGGATTACAGGCTGCTTCAGTACATCCGTTACCGAAACCTACCAATAAAGTAGAGATCAGCAATACAGAATAACTACCAGCGTAAATGGTAGTTAGAATACCTACGGTGTGTGTAATAAAAGCAATCTGCATGATTCTTTTAGCACCGATGGAATGATAAAAAATCCCCCCCAGGATCATGGAGATAGGGAATCCTAAAAAGAACATGAGGTTTATGAAACCTAATTGCTCTGCAGTTAATCCGAATTTATCGCCCACCTGCGATAAAATTCCCGCTCTTATCGAGAATGTAAAAGCAGTCGTTATAAGGGCAAAGCAGCTACCGTTAAATAAGGCGGTTTTGTTTACGTTTTCGTTCATTTATATCAATTTTTAAGTATGTATAATTAAACCTTCTAAAATTATGAAATGTATTAATATTTAAGCATTTATTCGGGTAATGGACCTCATTGGTTTATCTCTCCGGTCAGCACCTCCGGCTAAATATTCAACCACCTTACCGTCTTTATTGATACAAAATCCGCCTGCTCCTGGCATAAAAAGATAAAGAGCCTTTTTCAAAAACACATACGGATCGAAGAAAACGTATGAACGCATAGCAATCAAGAGTTAATTTTGAGATATAAAACAATGATACAAAATATTTTTTCGAAGGATTCAATGCCTTAATTTC
>CAZSFY010000055.1:0-10400 GCA_964606315.1 uncultured Chitinophagaceae bacterium
CGGCAGCGGTCAGATGCCGTCCTGTTTGTAAGAAATCCTCTTTTGTACAGGGCTGACCATAGCAGGCGCTTTTTTGTCTGCCTGCAAATCGAGCCAGGTTTCCGGCTCACGGTTTCAGGTACACGATTGGAAGCGGGATGAACGGAACCCTATTTTTCCCCCCGGAGGCGGTTGGTATGATACGAATGCGTGTATGAACCCTTTTGTGGTGGCGCACGAAGGACAATACTGGCTGTTTTATGCTGGAAGCGACAAGAAAGGCTATCGACGGATCTGCCTGGCTACTACTCCTATAGGTGGCGACCTGGTCAACTGGAAAAGATACGGGCCTCTTTTTGACGTTGGTGGTAAAGATGCATTTGATGAAACATGGTGTGTTCTTCCCTGTGTGCATCGTGTAGGGGATAAATGGCATTTGTATTATACTGGTCGTGCTGCCAAAGGCGATGGCCTTCAGGTCTTCCGGGGCATTGGCCTGGCGACCAGTAGCGATTTAATGAATTGGAAAAAGTATTCCGATGAACCGGTGCTGCTTGGAGACGGCTTCCCCGAGTGGCCGGGGAATAAAGGCATTGCAGGCGGAGGATCAATCATTGCAATCCCCCAGTCCGATGGCCGGACGCTTTACCGGATGTATCATACGCTGACTACCGGCAGAAAAAGTCCCGACTTGTTGGTAGATCAGGCAAAACAGTCAGTTTTAGCACATTCTTATGACGGAATTACCTGGATGGATAAGCGAGTAGTGTTGAGACCAAGGCTTGACGCCAAATATGAAAATGCCGCTGCCGGCGCACTGACAGTATGGAAAACAAAGTCTGGGTGGCGGGCTGTGTATCCCGGAATCGGTACACAATTCGGCGCTTATTCTATTAGTGAGGCAATCAGCAAAGACGGCCTTACCTGGCATCGCGGCGCCCCGGGAGAAAATCTGTCGCTTCCACCCGGAACGGCCGAATGGGAAAACAAAATGGTAGAATATCCCAGCATCGTCCATGAAGGAGAAAATATCCGTCTTTTCTATTGCGGGAACGGCTACGGTTCCACGGGAATCGGCACTGCAGTTGCGAAAGCGTTGAAATAAACAAACTTCCTGAGAGCATACAAATAAGTAAACACAATAAATAGATTAAACAATGTACATCGAATCTATCCGGATACTAAGAGTAAACATGCCCATTATATATCCCTTCAGAACAGCTTTTAGCGATATCGATTCTGTCGAGTCGGTACTGGTACAGTTGTCATCGGGAGGAAAAAGTGGCTGGGGAGAAGCTGCCTGCTGGGGCGCCCCGGCATATTCCGGCGAGTGCTCCCGCACCCAGTTTATTATTTCGCGCGACTTTATAGCACCATTATTATTAAAACAAGAGATATCGTCAGGAGCAGTTCTGCAAGAAAAATTAATCAGCATTAAAGGGAATTATTTTGCAAAGGCTGCTTTTGATCTTGCCTGGTGGGATCTATACGCGAAAGAAAAGAATAAACCACTTTGGAAAATACTTAATGGCAGTAAAGATATTGTCGATGCAGGAGCAGATTTTGGTGTAATGGAAACTGTACAAGATTTATTGAAGGTGATGACAGAGGCGCAGGAACAAGGATATAAACGTGTGAAGTTAAAATACAGACCCGGGTGGGAACTTGATATGATCAAGCAAGTACGCGATAAATTTCCTGATATGCCTATTCATATAGATTGTAACAGTGGTTATTCATTGGATCATCTTCCTATGTTCAGGGAATTGGATAAGTATCAACTTGCTATGATTGAGCAGCCTCTTGCGCATGATGACCTGATGGATCACGCTGTATTGCAGAAAGAGTTAAAAACACCAATTTGTCTTGATGAAAGCATTGTTTCAGCAGATAAAGCTAGGAAAGCTATACAGATCGGCGCCTGCCGCTGGGTGAATATTAAACTAGGAAGGGTAGGAGGTATTACTAATGCAATTGACATTCACGATCTCTGTGAAAAAAATAATATTCCCTGTTGGGTAGGAAGCATGGCTGATTCGGCTATCGGATCTTCTCATAATATTGCTTTTGCCACGCGGTCCAACATTAAATATCCCTCGGATATTATGCCCACCTCAAGATTTTATGAAACAGATTTGGGTATTCCGGCCATTACTCATTGCGGACCCTCCCAGTTTAAGGCTTCAGGTGAGCCAGGAGTGGGTGCTTTCCCTAATGAACGTATGTTGGAAAAAATGACTATAGAACAAATCCTGATTAAATAAATGAATAATTGATGAGGTGCGTTCCACTAACCTGACGTAAATGCTCTTCTCTCACGGTTTTATATTTAGGTTTTGTTAATCGCTGTGGTCAGTTTTTTATAGTATTCCTCTTTCAGATTTTCTGTAAAAATCTTCTCGAATATACCAGTCGCTCTGTCGAAGAAATTGTAAAACTGGCGAACGCATCAACTGATTTCGTGCCTTCTGTAAAAAGAAAATGCTGTGAGTAACTTAAGCCAGTGGCCACTAATAGTTGTTCAGTAGGTAAAGCTCATTTTTCCAGGCACAAAGCGGAATGCCGATAGTCGGATTTTCATGTGGTAGTTTTTCTATAAGGCAGAGACCTTGTTTCAAGCAATAATCGTGTCGCAACATTCATACGATCAGAAAAAAATAGAAAAACCTTTTCCTTTGTTTGAGCGAGGTTTGAGATGTTCTCCCTTTATCATTTGCTGGTATTCAGTGATTTCACGTTCGAGGTGTTTAATGTATTGGCTTTTCATAAAAGCCTGGAAAATTTCAGTGTCTTGCTGTTTACGTGATTGCTGAAGAGCTTCAAAATAATCGCCCTTATCTTCTTTAAAGACTATAGCCAGGGGTAATTGATAATATCCCTGGATATAGTTCATCAGCAATCTGCTTGTCCTGCCGTTTCCATCATAAAATGGATGAATGCTTACCAGGTCAAAATGTGCACTGAACGATAGTCTGAGCGTTTCTTCAATGGAAAGAGGTCGCTCCATCTCTTGCATGAGGTTGTCAACTAATCTTTTTGTGTAGGGCTCTACTTTATCATATCCTACGAAGTAACTTCCACCGGCATGTACGTTTCCTTTTCGGAACTCACCATTCGATTCCACTACTGTTCCAAGTGCTGTATGATGCGTTTTACCAGTACTTTTCATCACTTTAGCATTGATGTTTTGTACCAGTTGTACAGAAACTGCTTTCTTTTGCTCTGCCATAAGTAGAGTATAGCGAAGGGCATCATAATGATCTTTTACCATCAGGCTGTGATCTAGGGGCTTACCTTTAGGAGTTACCCCTTCTTCCAGCAGCAGCCTGGTTTCCACCTCAGTTAATGTAGAGCCTTCAATGGAACTGGAGTGATGCACAATGGCATATTCATTAAATCGGTCGTGATCAATGACCTCGTGCAGTTTAAGCTCACAATAGGCTGATATTAGTTGTTCTACATTCATTTCTAAGTTAAAGATACATGATTAAAAACCAGCGTCAAAGAACCATGCCGGATGTTATATTTGTGCCGATTTTCCTGGTCTATTGGCAAAAAAAATCTTTCGTCTGTTTACAGTCACTATCTACCGGTGATAAACAAGTGTGTTACAACTATACTATTCCGGTATATGCTTATTGCTTAAGCTCTAATATCATTGGAGAATGGTCGTAAATCCCCCGAGATGAGCTTTTTGTAATGTGTCTGTAATCACCTATTAGATTTGTTTTTCCAGTTTTGCGGGAGTAGTTCCTCGATTCGATTAATGGGATGATCCTGTATTCTATTGAGAACATCCTTCAACCACTCATATGGATTTACATTATGCATTTTACAGGTTCCGATTAAGCTATAGATCACGGCTATGCACTCTGCTCCTTTTTTACTGCCTGCGAACATATAATTTTTACGACCTAAAGAAACCGGCCTAATTGAGTTCTCTATGAGGTTGTTGTCTATTTTTAATTTATCATCAGATATATAATAACATAAGCCGTCCCGAAATGTTTTCAATTGTCCCCTTGTCCAACGAGTCTTTGCATGTTACTGTAGAGAATAACTTATTTATGGGATCTTTCTGGCAGGCAAAACTTTCTATTGACGGACATTCATTGTTTTGCTATCATCATGATCCGCACATACGCGAAGGGAGTGAGGTAGGTATTCTGTTAAGGTAATAGTTATCATACGCTGTTGTCGGCATGATAGTACATTGATTAATCAATTTCTTTCCACAGCAGTTGTAGTAAGTCAGCGGTTTCTTTTACTTCTTGCGTATTATTATGCCAGTTACCTTCCCGTTCAATCACTAATATCCCTTTAAACTGAGAATCTTTCAATACATTCAGCATTACTTTAAAATCAAGAATGCCTTTTCCTGCAGGAATATCAGCAGCATCTTTTTTCCCAAATTCATCGATATCCTTAATATGAATTCCTAATATTCTGTGATTTAATTTTTTTAACCCGTCAATGGGATTCAAACCGCTTCTTCCCCAATGGCCAACATCAGCACACACTCCTAAGCCAGGGCGATTATGGATAACTGCGGCAACAGTGTCGGGATGCGAGTAATAGCTTTGTCCTTTCGGATGATTATGTAAAGCTATGGGCACACCTTTGGCAACAGCCATACTGTCGATGAATGAAAGTTGTTCTACAGGAGGCTCCATGACAATGTAAGAAAGCTTTAATCTTTTGGCGAAGGCAAACAGTGTTGACCATTGGTCGGAATCGGATGGAATCGCTAAGTAAGCCGATCGGATGGACAGGTTGTATTGTTTTGCCATCTCTATCAGTTCATATTCTGAAGAGTCTGACATAAAAGCGCTGACAGTTTCAATGCTGCCGTTACGTATCTGCTGACCTTCAAATAATTCTATATTACGGATACCGGCGCTATCAGCTTTGCGAAGAGCGTCTTCTACTGTAAATTCCTTGAATGTCCACAGTTGTACTCCTATTTCAGGAATTTCCTGTGGAGCGGTTTTACATCCTGGCGCTAAGCATAGCAGTAAGAATATGCTGATGCAGTACTGAAAGTTTGTCAAATGATAATTTTAATAAAAGTAGCATCTTGGATAGCCAAAGAATGTAATCTGGTTCACATTATTTTTCACCAAATTATCTGAACGTTTAGTTGAAACCTATTCAATGCAACATTCCCAGTCTGGTAAGGGCTATTCTCCACTGGCTCGCCATGACCATACGTCCTGCAGTGTTTTGATGGACATGATCCTTTTGAGATAATTCATATTCAGGTCTGAGATTTCCTTTCCTGTCACCCATTATGATTGTATGACCATTGAACCTGTAGTCAACACCTTTAATAGCATATTTGTCTTTACCCATAATTGCGTTGTTCATGGCAAGCCATTTCCTATAGGATGTATTGGCTTTACCGGCATCGCGATATACATCTTTTAATCTTTGCCTGACGGGGGTCATTGTTGCCAGGATGACCCTGGTGTTGGAAAAGCTGGTCTTATTAATAGTGTCAATTAGACGTTGATACCGGTTAAGAGTTGTTTCCAGAGGATCATCTGGTGCAAGATCATTTAACCCGATTTCTACAATAATCCAGTTGATCATTTCCTTACCTTGAAAATTCTTCCATAATTCAAGTTGCTGGTCGATTGTATGTCCTGGTACTGCAAGGGATTGACAATTATATCCCTGCACGATTTCTTCTGCGGTGAATAATAAGGAGGCAACAGATGAGCCACCAAGATATTCGGCCACCGTACTATTGCCAATGCACAACCCCTTAGTGGGTGGGGAAATTATACCAGTTCTGCCAGTTGAAGTCCTGTTTGAATTATTTGTTACATTTCTAACTCCCGAGCACTGCGTGAGTACGGATAAACTCAGAAAAATAATACAGGGTGTAACAATCTTTTTCATAAATAGTTCTTTTATAACTCCAGTTATCAGTTGCAGCACATGAGTTAATCAGCTAATCCTTTTCTGATATAACTCCTGTATTGCAAGGGGCTTTGGTTGTTGTGGTCCTTAAATACTTTGCAGAAATGGGAAGTGGAGCTGAATCCACACGCAAAAGCTATATCTGATATCTTTTTATCTTTTTCAATTAAAAGTTTTCTTGCGTGTTCAATCCGGAGCTCTTCCAGGTATTGTGAGAAACTTTTTGTAGTTCGGTTTTTAAAATATCTGCAGAAAGATTGTTCCTTCATATAGGCAATAGAAGCAACCTGCTTAAGAGAAATATGTTCATGCAGATTTTCTTTCATGTATTTAATAACATCGATCAACCGGTCCGAATCAGCAGTTTCAATTCCTATATTATCTGAATTAGCGATAAAAGTCTTTTCCTCCGACGTAGAGATCAGGTGCATGATTTTCAATAATCCCTGAATTTTATCAAAGCCTGTTTTGTTGGAAATATCTATTAATGTTGCGGCTATCTGGGCTCTCGTTTTCCCTAAAATCTTTATTCCCTTGGATGATTGTTTGATCATCTCCCTGATCTGACTAAACTCCTTAATAGATTCAAAAATCTGCTGAATGATGTTAGCGTTAAAATAGGTGACAATAACTTTGGATTGAAGACCAGAGTTTCCTTCGTAAAATGACACATCGCTTAACCAGATATGCGGCACATTAGATCCCATGAATACCATGTCGCCTGGCTCAAACATTTCTACTTTATTGCCGATGATTCTTTTACCAAATCCCTCAATGACAAAAACAAGTTCCATTTCAGGATGCGCATGGAAGGACGGCTGTGAATGATATGGAGAAGCGAGAAACGGCTGACTTCTCAAATCAACATACATGAAATCATTAATTAAAGGCGTTATTTCTGTGGTTAGTAGCTTCATGCTTTAAAAATTATTAGCACAAAGAATGTATTGTTTTGAAAGTTAAAAAAATATTTATTAGAACTGATATAAAAAGACGTCTATTTTTATTGAATAAATAAATATTATAAGAATCCGGATTGAAAAATTACTCATTTAGATGTAAAAGGTTAATACGAACTAATACAGGGTTAATGTCATGACATTTTTCTTCAGATGGAATGTTTTATTTTATCAATCTTTTATTGGTTTAGATTCCACATCCGTCAATGCAGTTGTAAATACGGCAAATGGTACACTATTGCCTTATTAAATAATTGCTGTCAGGCCTTGCAAAAAGGCGCTGGCTCGGAAAATAAAAAACGAATTACCGTATGAAAAAGCAGAGTAACCAATTGTTAGTTATTGGGTGCGGGACGATGGGACATTCAATAGCCTTGCAGGCCGCATGGAGCGGATGGGATGTATTTCTTTTTGGTCTTACGGACAAAGAGTTGGTAAACGCACAAAAAGAAATACATCTCAAACTGAAAACACTGATGGTGAATGGAATGGTGGATGATACTGAAAGTATAAAGCGCCATATTTTCACCACTACAAATCTTGAAGAAGTAGTGTCATCCGTTCATTTCGTCATAGAAGCAGTTCCTGAAATACTTAATCTGAAAATAGATCTTTTTAATAAGTTAGATAGTCTTTGCTCCAAAGATGTAATATTGGCGAGTAATACTTCCGGATTGTTACCTTCCGAAATTTCAGCAGGCATGCAACATCCGCAGCGGTTTCTGATCACTCATTTCTGGAACCCGGCACATTTGGTTCCGTTAGTGGAAGTGGTAGGGAACGCACATACTACACAGGCAACTATCGATAAAACTTTTACTTTTTTACAAAGCATGGGAAAGAAGCCGGTGCATGTTAAAAAGGAACTCGGCGGATTTATTGGAAACCGTTTGCAGTTTGCGCTTTTTCGTGAGGCACAGTATCTTCTGCAGGAAGGAGTAGCATCCAAAGAAGATATTGATGCAGCCGTCCGATATGGCATTGGCAGAAGACTTCCAGAAACAGGTCCGCTGGAATCTGCGGATATGGGTGGTCTCGATGTATTTGCAGCCATAGCTGAATACTTGCAGTTGTGTAATATTAGCGGACCACTCCCGGTTTTGCAGGATCTTGTAGCTAATGGGCATTATGGTCTTAAAACCAACGAGGGTTTTTATACATGGAATGCAGCACTTAAGCAAGAGATCAATGAAAGAAGAGAAGGTACGCTGATCGAATTTTTGAGAAAGGATAATCAGATAGGAGTTAATAGAATATAACACAATTATATGGACGTTTTCATTATTCTGCTGGCATTGCTTTTCCTGATGTTTGTTGCTTATCGTGGTTTTAGTGTTATTCTTTTTGCTCCGATTGCTGCTTTGCTGGCTGTATTTTTTACAGGACCATCACTGGTGCCTGTTTTTTTCTCTGGTATTTTTATGGAAAAGCTGGCTGGCTTTATTAAGTTGTATTTCCCTGTCTTTTTATTAGGAGCAATTTTTGGGAAACTAATCGAAATGTCAGATTTCGCCAGAGCTATTGCCCATGCGATCATTCGAATAGTTGGTCAGACGAGAGCCATGTTGGCTATTGTAATTGTGGGCGCTGTGCTTACTTATGGTGGAGTGTCGCTTTTTGTTGTTGCATTTGCATTATATCCTTTTGCAAAGGAACTGTTTAAGTTGGCGGATATTCCAAGGCGATTAATTCCTGCAACAATAGCGCTGGGGGCATTTACTTTTACAATGGATGCATTGCCAGGCTCTCCGCAAATCCAGAATATAATTCCAACTACATTTTTTAATACTACTACCTGGGCAGCGCCATGGCTGGGATTGATCGGAAGTATTTTTATTTTCATAGTGGGAATGCTATACCTGGAATGGAGACGAAAAAAAGCGATGGTAAAAGGTGAGGGATATGAAGTGGGTCAGCAATCTCCAAAGACAGTGAGTAGTTCTTTGCCTTCCCAGCCGGGAGAGGGTGCATTTCCGATGGTGTCATTAGCGATTTTACCATTATTACTGGTGGGGATATGTAATAAATTATTTACGCTGCTAATTATTCATTACTATGACAGCCAATTTGATTTTTCAGATATAGGGATTAATAATGTTCAGGCTATTGATGTTTCCAAGTTGGCTGCCGTTTGGGCTGTTTCAGCAGCGCTGATTGTAGGGTGTATATGTATATTGCTGACAGCATTCAAAAAAGTAAAGACTAATTTTAATACCGGTGCGCAAACTGCTATCGGCGGCGCATTGCTCGCAACGTTCAATACGGCATCTGAGTATGGATTTGGGAGTGTAATTGCCGCGTTACCCGGGTTTAGTCAAATTAACCGTGGACTAGGGCGGGCGATCAGTGATCCTTTAGTCAATGAAGCTGTTACGACAACTGCTTTGTCGGGTATTACGGGATCAGCTTCGGGTGGTATGAGTATTGCTCTTGCTACAATGAGTGAAACCTATCTGGAACAGGCAGAATTGTTTGGTATACCACCAGAAGTATTGCATAGGGTAGCATCGATGGCAAGCGGAGGAATGGATACATTGCCACATAATGGAGCTGTAATTACTTTGCTGGCTATTACAGGCCTCACTCACCGGCAGTCTTACCTGGATATTTTCGCTATGACAATCATTAAAACGATTGCAGTATTTCTGATTATTGCAATTTATTATTTGACGGGTATTATATAATGTAGATTTGATTATGAAACAACGAACTGTACTAATTACAGGAAGTACCAGTGGTATTGGCTTTGGATTGGCTAAAGCTTTTGCAGCTAAGGGATATCGCATAGTCGTAAATGGTATAGAACCTGATGGGGCAGTAATTGCAGAGTCTTTAGCAAGAGAAGCCGGAGTAGAATATTTCTTTAGCCCGGCTAATATGCTGGATGTTGCTGCTCTTGCAACGATGGTTAATGAAGCAGTGGAAAAATTTGGCGTGATTGACGTATTGATCAACAATGCAGGAGTTCAATATGTAGCTCCTATTGAAACTTTTCCGGATAATAAATGGTATGATATTTTTGCTATAAATCTGCATGCGGCTTATCATCTGACAAAAGCGGTATGGCCGTTCATGAAAAAACAGCAATATGGACGGATTATCAATATCGCTTCGGCGCATGGGTTATTTGCCTCTGAGTTCAAGAGCGCTTATGTAGCAGCAAAACACGGATTGATAGGGTTTACTAAAACTGCTGCTCTCGAGGGAGCACCGTATAATATTACCTGCAATGCAATTTGTCCTGGTTATGTAAAAACTCCTTTAGTAGAGAATCAGATTGCTAACCAGGCTAAGGAGCATCGGTTATCAGAAGAAGAGGTTGTTTCAAAAATTTTGTTGCATAAACAGGCGGTCAAGTCTTTTATACCAATAGAGATTATGGCGCAATTAGCTTTGTTCCTTGCTGCTGAAGATGCCGGAACAATTACCGGGGCATCATTCCCGGTTGATGGGGGATGGTCGGCACAATAAGATAAGGTGCTTGTTCAATAATAGGGTTCTGTAAATTCATCATATCTGAACCTCGTACTCTTTTCA
>CAZSFY010000056.1:0-9061 GCA_964606315.1 uncultured Chitinophagaceae bacterium
AAAAAGCGGCAGCGTCTTTAAAGGCTGCCGGTGGAAATGCGCTGGTAGTAAGCGGCAGCAATAATCCCAATGTACAGGTGGTGGTAAATGCCATCAACGAGGCAATAGGTGCAAATGGTAAAACTATTGACTGGAGTGTTAACCAGTTGACAAAACAGGGTCTGGATAGTGAGTTTGCCGGTCTCGTAACCGACCTGGAAGCGGGAAGAGTAGGCTCTATCGTTATTCATGATGTTAACCCTGTATATAATTATTTCGACGGAAAGCGCCTTGCAGAAGCGTTGAAAAAAGTAAAAGTATCGGTGGCGATCAGCTACAAGCAGGATGAAACTGCCGAGCTTTGTAAATATATTGCTCCTGTTCATCACTACCTTGAAAGCTGGGGAGATGCTGAAGCCGTTACCGGTTATTTCAGTATGCTTCAACCTACCATCTTCCCGTTATTTGATACCAGACAGTTTGAAGAATCATTATTGAAATGGTCCGGAAGCAGCGAAGCGTATGAAGTGTACTTCCGCAATTACTGGACATCTAAGTTGGGTGGATATGATGGGTTCAACAAAGCGCTGCAGGATGGTGTTATAGAACCTTCTTCACAAACCATCGGATCTATTACCTTTAATAGCGCTGCCGTAGCGTCTGCGACTTCAGCGCTTTCATCTGCGCCAAAAGGCGGTACTACGGAACTCGTACTGTACGAAAATGTGGCGATGGGTAATGGAAGATATGCCAATAATCCATGGTTACAGGAGTTGCCTGATCCTATTACAATGGCAACCTGGGACAACTACGCGGTAGTTTCTCCAAAATTTGCCAAAGAAGTATTGAATATTGATCTGACTAACCCCCGCGATGCTGATGCTTATGAAGTTAAGCCGGCTAAGCCTGTTGTTAATATTGAACTGGGAGATAAAAAAATCACTCTTCCTGCCTTGATCATTCCCGGTGTTAACGAAGATACTGTAGGAGTGGCGCTTGGCTATGGAAGAAGCAGCGCTTCCGGTGAAGATGCTGAAACTGCCCGTAAGATTGGCAGGGCTGTATTAGGCGCCGGTAAAAATGCTTTCATTTTTACTTCTTATAATGGTTCAACAATAGAGAGAATAGCTCCTGCTGCTGTGGTGACCAAAGGAAAGGGTACTTATGATGTGGCACAGACCCAAACACATAATTCCTACGAAGGAAGACATAATGTGATCACGGAAGTGACACTGGATGAGATGAAGAAAAATCCAACGCTTATTCGTGATGCAAGAGATCATGAATTACATCATTGGGGCGGATTGGAAAAATATGAGAGCCAGGGAACGCTTTATCCGTTATTTGACAGACCAGGTGCAAAATGGGGCATGTCTATTGACCTTAACGCCTGCTACGGTTGTGGCGCCTGTGTAATTGCTTGTCACGCAGAAAATAATGTTCCTGTTGTTGGTAAGAATGAGGTGATGAGATATCACGATATGCACTGGTTGCGTATCGACAGATATTTTAGCGGCGATCTTAACGATGCGGATTCTATCCAGACTGTTTTCCAGCCGATGCTTTGCCAGCATTGTGATAATGCACCTTGTGAAAACGTATGTCCCGTTGCCGCAACAACTCACAGCAGCGAGGGTATTAACCAGATGATTTATAACCGTTGTATTGGTACAAGATATTGTGCTAACAACTGTCCTTATAAAGTACGTCGTTTTAACTGGGCCGACTATACAGGGGCCGACAGCTTTAGCGACAATCAGAACAGAACCGGTGTGGGCGCATTGAACGAAGCAGTATTCCAGATGAATGATGATTTAACCAGGATGGTGTTAAATCCGGATGTAACTGTTCGTAGCCGTGGGGTAATGGAAAAATGTAGTTTCTGCGTTCAACGTCAGCAGGAAGGAAAATTAAGGGCGAAAAAAGAAAATCGTAAGCTGGAAGATAGCGATACATATGTAGCTTGTGCGAATGCTTGTCCCGCTGATGCCATTGTTTTCGGTAACGTAAACAATGCATCAAGTATGATCAACAAGGTTCGTGGCGAAGGAAAGAACAGAATTTATTTCTCGCTCGAACAGATTCACACATTGCCAAATGTTAGTTATCTCGCTAAGGTTAGGAATTCACCAACTGCAGGCGATGCAAAGCATGAAGAAGCCGCGCATAACCACTAATTAAATCATTACTATGTCATTATTGAGATACGAATCACAGGTCAGAGCCCCATTGGTGAGTGGTACTAAGGATTATCACCAGGTAACGGAGAATATTGTTCGTCCCATAGAGGCGCGTCCAACCCGTTCATGGTGGGTAGGTTTTATTATATCTGTTGCTCTGCTCGGTTTTGGAGTGGTTTCGGTTACTTATGAGGTAATATACGGAACCGGTCAGTGGAACCTCGGTAAAACCATCGGATGGGGTTGGGATATCACTAACTTCGTATGGTGGGTGGGTATTGGTCACGCTGGTACATTGATCTCTGCGATCCTGTTGTTATTCAGACAGGGTTGGAGAACGGGTGTGAACCGTGCGGCTGAGGCAATGACAATCTTTGCGGTAATGTGCGCCGGTCAGTTTCCTATCTGGCACATGGGTCGTGTGTGGATGGCCTTCTTCGTATTGCCTTATCCTAATACCCGTGGTCCTTTATGGGTGAACTTCAACTCACCGTTGTTGTGGGACGTGTTTGCGATCTCTACTTATTTTACTGTTTCATTATTGTTCTGGTACAGTGGTCTTCTTCCTGATCTGGCTACTGTGCGTGACAGGGCAAAACTGAAATGGAGGAAAAAAATGTACGGTTTGTTATCCTTCGGATGGACAGGCTCTACAAAACACTGGCAGCGTCATGAAAGTCTTTCTCTTGTACTTGCCGGTTTAAGTACTCCTCTCGTATTATCGGTTCACACTATAGTATCTTTCGACTTCGCTACTTCTGTGATTCCCGGATGGCACACAACTATCTTCCCGCCCTACTTCGTCGCGGGTGCGATATTTTCGGGTTTCGCAATGGTACAAACGTTATTGCTTGTTACCAGGAAGGTGCTGAATCTCCAGGATTATATTACCATTGAGCATATAGAGGTGATGAACAAGGTGATTGTACTCACCGGCTCCATTGTGGGTATAGCTTATCTCACCGAACTTTTTGTAGCCTGGTACGGACAAAACGAATATGAAAGTTGGGCATTCATGCAAAACAGGGCCAACCCGTTCAGCCCTTACGGGTGGAGTTACTGGCTGATGATGAGTTGTAACGTACTATCGCCACAGATATTCTGGTTCAGAAAAATGAGAAGGAACCTTACCGTTACCTTCTTCATGTCGATCATTGTTAATGTAGGAATGTGGTTCGAGCGTTTTGTAATTATCGTTACATCGCTGTACCGCGACTATTTGCCCAGTAGCTGGAGTACCTACTATAGTCCTACCATATGGGAAATAGGATTTTATCTCGGAACATTTGGTTTGTTCTTTACCTGTTACTTCCTGTTTGCTAAATTCTTCCCCGTAATTGCTATTGCGGAAATCAAACATATACTGAAGAAAAACGGAGAGAATTTTAAAGCGGATATGGATGCTGTGGAAAAAATGCCTTCTGATGAATTATATCATGAAGAGGCACATGCAGAACATCATTAATTGAATTACTAATTCGGCAGAAATGGCTATAAAAAAATTTGTTGTTGGAGTTTTCGATGAAGAAAAAGTACTTTTTGATGCGGTAACCAAAGTTCGCAAAGCAGGCTACCGTCTTCATGATGTATATACTCCTTTCCCTATTCATGGTTTGGATAAGGTAATGGGTCTTCGCGATACCAGCTTGCATACCGCTGGCTTTATTTACGGCATTACAGGTACAATAACTGCTGTAAGTTTTATTTCCTGGGTATTTACAAAAAGCTGGCCGCTTAATATTGGTGGTAAGCCATATTTTGCATTACCAGCGTGGATACCTATCACTTTTGAGCTGACGGTATTATTTTCTGCTGTAGGAATGGTACTTACCTTTTGCTATTTGTGCCAGCTTGCTCCATTCGTGAAAAAACATCACTTCCACCCACGGGCAACAGATGATAAGTTTGTAATGGTGATTGATTGTTCATCTGCTCACAATGAAGCTGAAGCAAGTAATTTTTTAAGTACTGTCGGAGCCACAGAGATCAATGTACAGCATGCTGAGACAGGCTGGTGGTTAGGGACATATGATAAAGAACAAAAACTTATTGCTGAGTAAATAATATTTATTCGGTCAATAGCAAATAATTATAAATAAGAGAATGAAGAAATTATCCATCATAGCAGTTGTTGCACTTACCGCCTGGGCTTGTTCCGATGTAAGAAGATCTCCGGGGAGAGTGTATATGCCTGATATGGCATACAGCAGAGCATATGAAACCTATGCCTCTACTGCCAATCTCGATTCCCATGGCATTAATTACAATAAGATGCCGGTTCCGGGAACAATAAAGAGAGGAGAACTTTTTCCTTTTCCGTTGGCAAAAGATGAAGGTTCCGACACTACTAACTACGTGTTGTCAAAACAGGTTGTTAATCCTCTTCCTGCTTTGAGCGAAGTACAAATGAAAGAAGCGGAAAGGCTATATCTTATCCAATGTGGTATTTGCCACGGTAGCAAACTTGATGGAAATGGTCCGCTGTATAATGGTGGAAGTGGTCCCTATGCCGCAGCGCCAAGAAATCTGTTGACTGATCCTGTGTTAGGAATGCCTGACGGACAGATATTTTATTCCATTACTTATGGAAGGGGCCAGATGGGACCTTACGGTCCGCAGTTAAGTACAACTGAAAGGTGGATGATTGTTCATTATATCAATGCAAAACAGGCAGAGGCGTCTGAAAAATAATAAACAGGCTTCGACAAAAATTATATAAACCATCCGTGAAGCCGAAAGGCAAAACGGACGATTGAAAAAAACAGAGCATGGCAAGTAAAGAATATTTTGAAGTTCCGGGGCGATACAAAAGCTGGTCATATGGTTTGATCGGCATAGGAATATTATCGCTGATAGTGGGCTTTATGTTATACGGAACCGGTGACGATGTTCACCACAAAACCCGTTTCTGGGCTACCCTCCTGCATAATAGCACTTACTTCCTGCTGGTAGTAAATGCATGTATGTTCTTTATTTGCGCCACTACCCTGGCATTTGGTGGCTGGCAAATGGCCTTCAGGAGAGTTCCCGAAGCTATTTCTGCTGCTGTGCCGGTTATTGGTATCCTTACGTTTATCATTCTCCTGGCTATTGTTTTTGGCGGTCATCATATGACGCATATCTATCATTGGACAGATGCCGAAGCTGTTGAAGCAGATCCTATCCTGAAAGGGAAAAAGCCTTTTCTTAATATTCCGTTCTTCATTATCTGGACGGTATTGACAATAGGACTTTGGGCAGTGCTGGGTTATAAAATGCGTAAACTCTCGCTCAAGTCTGATAAAGCGCCTTTCAGTGTTGAAGAAGGTAAAAAATATATATGGACAAATACAGTATGGTCAGCGCTGTTTATTGTGTGGTTCGCACTGACTGTTTTATCCACTACTCCCTGGTTATGGCTGATGAGTATTGACGCTCACTGGTATTCTACGATGTATAGTTGGTACACGTTCGCCAGCACATGGGTAGCGGGTATTGCTTTGATATTATTGTTTGTTGTATATCTGAAAAATAAGGGATATCTGGAATATACCAACCAGGAGCATATCCATGACCTTGGCAAATTCATATTTGCCTTCTCTATCTTCTGGGCCTATTTGTGGTTCTCCCAGTTCATGTTGATCTGGTATGCTAACATCCCCGAAGAAACTGTTTACTTTATTCCAAGAGTTAAAGGTGCCTACAGCGGGATATTCTGGTTAAGCTTTATTATCAACTTCCTGGCGCCGCTGTTATTATTAATGAAAAGAAGTTCAAAACGTAATTATACATCAGTAACAATAATGGCGTTGATGATGATTTTCGGCCACTGGCTGGATTTTTATCAGATGATCTTTGCCAGCGTTTCTCCTGATCATGTAGAATTAAATCTGTTTGACTTCGGCATTGCTTTAGGTTTTGTTGGAATTATATTATTGGTAACCGGACGTGCATTGAGTAAATACCCTCTTGTTGCCAAGAACCATCCTTTTGTTAAAGAAAGTATTATTCACCATACATAGTAAATAATGTCATCTACAGGAATCTTATTATTCGCAATATTAGCTCTCGGCTTTCTGATTACTTTTCAGATTGCAAAGGCGAGTGAGTACGTGTCCATACTAAAAGGCGAGAAGAAATCTTTCGAACAGAGTAACAAGATAAACGCCTTTCTTATGGTAGTGTTTCTTTTACTGGGATTAGTAGGTCTTTACTGGTGTCATGAATTGTACTACGGTAAAACATTACTGCCTTACCCCTCTGCGTCAGATCATGGTGAAAAAATTGATACCATGTTATTTATCACCATTGCTGTAACCGGTATCGTGTTTTTTATTACGCAGATCCTGCTTTTCTGGTTCGCTTATAAGTACCAGTATACGGAAAAAAGAAAGGCCTATTTCTATCCTCATAATACTAACTGGGAATTGTTATGGACAACCATTCCCGCTATTGCATTGTGCGTGTTGGTGGGTTTCGGATTGTACTACTGGTATAAAATTACCGGTGATGCTCCTAAGGACGCCATGCAGGTAGAAATTACTGGTAAGCAATTTGGTTGGATATACAGGTATCCGGGAAAAGATAATGTGTATGGCAAAAAATATTATAAAAATATTGATGAAACCAATAGTAATGAGTTAGGTCTACTGTGGGACGATACCTATGGGCATGATGATATTGTAACAACCGAAGCTATGTATATGGTTAAAGACCAGCCGGTTAAAATCAATATCTTCTCGAGGGACGTAATTCACTCTGTTGGTTTGCCACATTTCCGTATGAAAATGGATGCAGTGCCCGGTACACCTACAACCATGCATTTTACTCCAAAGTACACTACCGAAGAGATGAAAAAGATTACAGGTAATCCAAATTTTGAATACGAGATCGCCTGCGACCAGATGTGTGGGAACGGACACTATTCTATGAAAGGAGTCATAAAAGTTGTTACGCGCGATGAATTTATTTTGTGGAGGGCTAAGCAAAAACCTAAGTATCTTCAGGCTTTTCCTGAAAAGGATCCTGCTAACCAAAACCAGGCAGTTCCTGTAATACAAGATTCAACGGCTACGGCAGCAAATAACTAATTTTTTAAAATCATTTTATAATGAGCAACGAAGCAGCATTGCATGGTCACTCTGAGATAAATACTTCACATGAAGTCCATCATGATGAGCACCATGTGCATCATCATAAAGAGACTTTTATAACGAAGTATGTCTTTAGCCAGGATCATAAGATGATCGCCAAGCAGTTTTTGATTACAGGGATGATTTGGGCGATCATTGGTGGATTGATGTCGGTATTGTTCCGTTTACAGTTGGGGTATCCAGATCAGTCGTTTCCTATTCTGGAAGATTTTCTGGGGAAATGGGCGAAGGGCGGTAAAATTACCGCGGAGTCTTATTATGCGCTGGTTACCATGCACGGAACGATCCTTGTGTTTTTTGTGCTGACAGGCGGATTGAGTGGGACCTTCGCGAATTTCCTCATTCCTCTCCAGATCGGCGCGAGAGATATGGCTTCTCCTTTCCTGAATATGTTGTCGTACTGGTTCTTCTTTACTGCCAGTATCGTAATGGCTTCTTCATTGTTTGTTGAAACCGGACCATTCAGTGGTGGTTGGACTGCCTATCCGCCTTTAAGTGCGCTGGGGGACGCTTCGCCGGGATCTAAAGTAGGGATGGACCTATGGATCACTGCTATGGCGTTGTTTGTAGTGTCTTCACTACTTGGCGGTCTGAACTATGTATCAACGATCCTGAATTTGCGTACCAAGGGTATGAGTATGACAAGATTACCGCTAACTGTGTGGGCGCTGTTCTTCACCGCTGTTCTTGGTATTCTTTCTTTCCCTGTATTATTATCAGGTTTTATCTTATTGCTGTTCGACCGTCACGCCGGTACCAGCTTCTATCTTTCTGATATTTACCTGGCTTCTACACAAACGGCTCTGCCTAACGAAGGAGGAAGCGCCATCCTTTATCAGCACCTGTTCTGGTTCTTAGGTCACCCCGAAGTATATATTATCGTACTCCCGGCAATGGGAATCGTTTCCGAAGTAATGAGCGTAAACGCCCGAAAACCCATCTTCGGTTATATGGCGATGGTGGGATCGCTGTTTGCTATTGCGACGCTCGCGTTTCTCGTGTGGGCGCACCACATGTTTGTAAGCGGAATGAATCCTTTCCTCGGATCAGTATTCGTGTTACTCACTTTGCTGATCGCGATACCTTCTGCTATCAAAGTATTTAACTGGCTTACTACTATCTGGAAAGGAAACCTCAGGTTCACACCGGGCATGCTTTTCTCCATTGGTTTTGTAAGCCTGTTCATTTCAGGAGGTCTTACCGGTATATTCGTTGGGAACTCTACATTGGATATCGCTTTGCACGATACTTATTTCGTGATTGCCCACTTCCATATAGTGATGGGTGTTGCAGGTTTCTTCGGAATGTTTGCAGGTATTTATCACTGGTTCCCTAAAATGTATGGCCGTTATATGAATAATACGATGGCTTATATCCATTTCTGGGTAACGCTTATTGGTTCTTACCTGATCTTCTGGCCTATGCACTATGAAGGTTTAGCGGGTATGCCTCGCCGTTATCTTGATTATTCCAACTGGTCTTCATTCAACCAGTTTGCCGATCTGAATAAATTTATTTCCACCGTTTCGATAGTCGTGTTTGCGGTTCAACTGATGTTTATTTTTAACTTCTTCTATTCTATTTTCAAGGGAAGAAAAGTTACCGTGCAGAATCCGTGGGGTGCAAATACATTGGAGTGGACAACGCCTATCCGTCCCGGACACGGAAACTGGCCAGGCGAAATTCCTGAAGTTCACCGTTGGGCATATGATTACAGTAAAGATGGAAGAGAATTTATTTCTCAAACCGAACCGATAGCGCCAGATGAAA
>CAZSFY010000057.1:0-8944 GCA_964606315.1 uncultured Chitinophagaceae bacterium
GGTTTCAGAGGTAAGCACAGGCCGGCGATTTTCATCGCTGGCATTTTTTTTATCTGTATACGGATGAGCCGTAGAATCGGCATCCGATCTCTCGCCCAACAGGTCTAAATTTCAACGGAAATTTTATTGTCAAGCTTAATGTGAAAGACGCTTGTCGGACAAATGTTAATAGGAGAAGCTTACAACCAGTTTAAACTTGTCCCGACACTGCCTTGTGAACTAAATATTGATAGTAAAAGGGTATGTTAAGAAGAGTCGCAGAAATCAGTTGTTTAAAAGGCACAGTGGTCAATCCTTAAATGAGCGCCGCTGCAAATGAGCATTATAGTTTAGTAATTCAGATGAATACCTTTATAGGAATGTGATGAGATTCTTTTCAGCAAAACATTAGGAAAAAACAAATGCTTTAATCGATAGTCCAGGTTTCACTTCCCCGAAGTAATTTATCGAGGTCGCCTTTGCCTTTTGTGCTGACAATTTCTTCGATCTGCAAATGCAACAGATCTTCATAACACATTCGTTGTGTTTCGTAGAACACGCCGAAAGGTCGGGGTAAATGACCTTCAATCCTGGGATCGTCGAACATTCTAACTAATATTTGCGCCTTATAGAAATCGCTCTCATCATGAACCCAAAGGTCATCAGTTGAAGCGCCCTCATTAAGATTAACAACCACAGGTTTAAAGCCATCCAGCTTAATTCCCTTATCCTGCCGCGCACCAAAAATCAAAGGTTTGTTCTGTTCCAGGAAAAGCACTTCCTCTGGTTTCGAGGATTTTTCAGTAAATATTTCAAAAGCACCATCGTTAAAAATGTTGCAGTTCTGATATATTTCCAGGAAAGATGCTCCCTTATGCTGGTGAGACCTGATCAGCGATTGCTGCAAGTGCTTGGGATCACGATCCATTGTTCTTGCTATAAAAGTAGCGTCGGCGCCCATAGCAAGGGCAAGCGGGTTAAAAGGATGATCGAGGCTGCCAAAAGGAGTGGACTTGGTAACCTTATGCGTTTCAGATGTAGGTGAATACTGACCCTTTGTAAGCCCGTAAATCTGATTGTTAAATAACAGGATGTTTATATCAAAGTTTCTGCGCAGGAGATGAATGGTATGATTTCCTCCAATACTCAGACTATCACCATCGCCGGTTACAACCCAAACACTAAGTTCCGGTCGGGAAGCTTTCAATCCCGATGCTATAGCCGTAGCCCTCCCATGAATGGAGTGCATGCCATAAGTGTTCATATAATAAGGAAACCGGCTGCTGCAGCCAATCCCTGAAATGATCACAATATTTTCCCTGGGAATACCTAATCCCGGCATCACCTTCTGCACTTGCGCCAAAATCGAATAATCTCCACATCCGGGACACCAACGCACTTCCTGGTCAGTAGCGAAATCTTTAGCGGTAAGAGCAGGTGAAGGGGTTGTCAAAACTTCACTCATAACTGCAAAAATATATAGCAATTGTCATATCTGCTTTCGAAGACGGGAAATAGCTATTTGCCAGGAAAAGCAACACACCGAAAATAAAGCCTTAGGGCTACCGGTCGAGGTACCGGATAATTGCCAGTCTGATATCGGACCGGGAGTCATCGATAGTGGTTACTTCGGGATATACTCTTGTAATCTGCGGATTATCAGGATGTAAAAATCCCAGGCGGATCTCGGCGCCCCTCAATAAAAAATCAGAAAGCGCCACGCGGTAAGTGCGGGACCCATCAATGGGAACAACCGGAGCGACATCAAGATAGCCGCCTGTTCCCCTATTCTGTTCTCCAACCTCCAAAATCTTTTGTAACAGGCTGCCTGTCATTTCCACCTCCCGGATAGATCCCCCAAATGGAAGTGTCCGCAACAGATCGTATTCAGAAACAGGGGGATATAATACATCATCGAGACGAATAGAACCGGAATTATTGATGACAATATCAGCATGCGGACAGGCATATTGCATGCCTTTCAGAATAAGATCCGTGAGATTGGTAGGTTGCCTGCGCGTATATATTTCCCTTCCTTCCAGTGAATCGCCATGGGCCATAATTATCCGCGACGGGTTAAATCCCTGCGAAGCATAATTCTCATTGGCCCTGCTTACCCAACGTTGCACCACAACATTTGCCACACTATCAATAGCAACTGTTGAATCAATATATTTTAGTTCGGGAACAACTGTTACACGCTTGTGGTTCTTATCAATCGATACCCGGTTAATATAGGCCGACCTTGCATTGGAATGAGCTTTTGTAATATATACATTCCCCAATTTTTTAAACCGCATATCATGCTCGTGGCCGCCCACAATAAGAGGAAGATCGGGCAACTCTTTGGCTAGAATACTATCATCAGCAATTTCCTGGTGAGTAACAGCTATTATGGCATCACAGGAATCTTTTAGCAGGCTATATGTTTTTTTAGCGCTTTCCAACGCATCATCAAAATGTACATAGGAACAAGTGGAGGTATATAAGGTAATAGCAAAAAAACCAACTCTTGCTTTTGTTCCATCTTTATCACTGATGTTTACTATAAAGTATTTCGGAACATCTTTGTTGCCTGCTCTAAAAGGAACGATCTGTTGATTGTCGATTGCGAAAGCATTGGAAGATATCCATTTAAAAGAAGATTCATCAAGACGATCCTGCAATTCCTCTTTTGTAATATCGAATTCGTGATTACCAAAAATAGCGATGTCAAAATCTGCCGCATTCATAGCGTCAACCATTTGTCGCCCCCTTATTCTTTTTCCTTCATATTTAAGGGAATTATATACCGACGGACTGAGAAAGTCGCCAGCCATCACTAAAAAAGTATTAGGATTTTTCGAGCGCTCCTGTTTTTTAACTGTGGCTACCCTGGCCATCCCACCTGTGTTATCAGAAAGCGGCGCTATCTCATATACATCGTTTACCTGGACAATAGAAAAATCTATTTTACCATCATCTCTCGAGGTAATATTTTTTTGTGATTTACATGCGGCAACAAGAAATACAACAGGTAAAATAAAATGTATCCATTTCATTTGAAACGTCTTTAAGAGCCCGCGATGCATATAAAAGAAAAAATTCAGTATGATCGCTTGTTAGTCTAAAGATACTTTCCGTTCACGGCTTACCCCAATTGTTTTGCCTGTTCCTATATGATCTTTTTGTTATCGCCGGATCTTTTTCAATATAACATTGCCGAATACCAAAAGACATGGAAATATTTGCTAAAGAAATCTACCTAATGTCCACTGAATCATACACCACAACCCTTTCCCATAAGTGTTTGCATTCCTCTACAAACTTTAGGTGAATAGGATCTACCTGGTAGCTATCCTGGTCCTTTGCGTTATCAAAGAAGCAGAGCCAGGAAACAGCATACGATCTGTCTATCACCTCTCTGTTAGTATCAGCAGGCTGACCAATATGAAATAATTTAATAGTGGAGACTTTGCTCAGTTTATTAAGGCCATCTATTAACTGCTGACGATCTTCTTTACTGGAAGGATTTTTAAGCCAAAAGTACACATGATGCACAAACATATTCTTTGCTGTCATTACTTGGTATTGTTTAGTGCAAATATACCGGAACTGCCGGCAATAATAGCTTTGCATCCGTTAGTAAATCTCAGTGAACCTGGTGTTATTACAAATAATAATTTAAAGCGGGTATTTCCCTTCTGCTATCAGCTTATCGGCTATTCTTCTCCTGGCTTCTTTTGTGTTGAATGAAGCAGTTTTGGTAAATCTCTTCAGTCCCAATAACATCATTCTTTGCTCATCACCATCTGCGAAGGCATTGATGGCATCCTTACCATGTTTATGTATTTTGTCGGCAACATCAAAAAGATAAGTTTGCACAATATCATTTTCATACTGATAATTTTCCTTCCCGTTTTTTTCTGATAGCTTGATCAAACGTAATAGAGCGCTTTCTGCTGTAAAAGTGTCGATGGCCATGTCGGCGATATTCATCAATATTTCCTGTTCACCTTCCAGCTTCGTCATTAGTTTTTGTACAGCAGCGCCTGCAGTCATCAGGATAGCTTTTTTGAACTGTTGAATGATCTTTTTTTCTGCTGCAAAATCGGTATCATCATCACTACCAAAATCCGGTATGCTCATCAGTTCCTTTGAAACATTCATAGCAGGACCCATAATATCCAACCGACCTTTCATAGCACGTTTCAATACCATATCTACTGTAAGCAAGCGGTTAATTTCATTCGTGCCTTCAAAAATTCTATTGATACGGCTATCGCGATAAGCTTTGCTGATAATATATTCATCGCTGAAACCATTACCGCCATGTATTTGTACACCTTCGTCCACAACAAAGTCTAACATTTCACTGGCAAATACTTTTAATATGGCACATTCGATAGCGTATTCTTCGGCTCCGCCCAGCAGCGCTTCGTTAAAAGGTTTTCCTGCGTCTAATAGTTCATGTTCCTTATCATCTATCCATTTAGATGTGCGATAGAGTGCAGATTCATTCACCCAAATGCGGATAGCCATATCAGCTATCTTACTTTTAATTGCACCAAAATTCGCGATAGGAGTTTTGAACTGCTCACGTGTCTTTGCATATTCGATAGAAGTTGTAGTGGCACGCTTGGCTGCTCCCAATGTAGCTGCTGCTAGTTTAAGTCTCCCTATGTTAAGAATATTAAAGGCGATAATATGTCCCTTTCCAATTTCTCCTAATACATTTTCAACAGGGACCTTGCAATCCTGGAAATACAATTGTACAGTGGAAGAACCTTTGATACCCATTTTATGTTCTTCGGGTCCTTGCGAAAATCCTTCGAAATTTCTTTCAACAATAAAAGTAGTAAACTGTTCACCATCTACTTTAGCAAACACCGTATATATATCAGCAAAACCTCCGTTAGTGATCCAGCACTTCTGACCATTAAGTAAATAATATTTACCATCGGCGCTCAATGTGGCCGTTGTTTTTGCTCCTAATGCGTCGCTACCGCTATTGGGTTCTGTTAAACCATAGGCGCCTTTCCATTCGCCGGTTGACAGTTTGGGTATATATTTATTTTTTTGCTGTTCGTTACCGAAATATAATATAGGCAGTGTTCCGATACCCGTATGTGCCGCTACTGCTACAGAAAATGAAAATCCACCTCCCAGTCCCTCGTTTACTAAGGTGGAGGTAATAAAATCTTTTCCCAGTCCTCCAAACTCTTCCGGTATTGACACAGATAATAATCCCTGTTCTCCCGCTTTATCAATTAATGAAGGCATTAATCCTGCTTCCAGTTTATCAATACGTTCCGCTATGGGCAGCACCTCGTTTTCGAGGAAGGTCGTACACATATCCTTCACCATTTGCTGCTCCTCATTATATTCTTCAGAAATAAAAGTTTCGGCAGGCAAGCTTTCTTTTATCAGCCACTCTCCTCCTTTTATGATTTGTTGCAAAGCGGTACTCATACAATCAAGTTTTATTGTAATAAATCGTTATTTACTTTAGGTTATCATATACCTGCTGCAATATTTCTTTGCAGAGACTGACATGTTCCGGTGATATTCCTGTCAAAGCTTCGTTCAGTGTTTCTTCAGCAATATTCATGGTTTGTTCTTCCAGTTTCATCCCCTGTTTGGTTAAATAAACAAGGTTGATCCTTCTATCTGTTTCCGAAGGCACTCTTTTTACCAACTGAAGTTTTTCCAGGTTATCTACGAGTCTGGTTATGCTGGGCTTGTCGCGGAAAGTTCTTTTACATAGCTCCTGCTGACTGCTTCCGTCATGTTTCCACAACTGGTAGAGAACGCTCCACTGCTCAATTGTGAGGTTAAGTCCGGCCGTATTAAACTTTTTTTGCAATCGTCTCGCAATAGCCGTCGAAGCTTTCCCAGTTATAAAACTATGTAGCTCTCCTTTTTTAAAATGGTTGTTTGTCATATAGTTGTTTATACAACTATCCAAACTTAGCGATTTTATCTGTACTTTCCAAGTGATTGTTCCCTTTATATGACGCTACTTATATTCATCTTTTTTGTGTTTTTGCTGGCCTATGGCTATCTCATTGATTATTACAGGAGGGCGTGGAACAAAGCCCCGTCGTTTTCTAATCTCGGGGTTCCATCGGTAAAAGTTTCAGTAATTATACCCGTACGTAATGAAGCTGTTAATATTCGTCCGTTAGTAGAATGTCTTTTGCAACAAGATTATCCTTCACATTTATACGAGGTAGTGATTGTTGATGATCATTCAACCGATGAAACTGTTGAATTGGTTAAAAGTTATAGTAATATCAAATTGATCTCCCTGGAAGATCCTGTATATGGTAAAAAACAGGCTATTACCACTGGTATCGGGCAAAGCAGCGGAGAATTGATCATTACTACTGATGCCGATTGCAGAATGGGTGATCATTGGTTATCGACCATTGTTGCATTTCATGTAGCCAAAGAAGCACATTTTATTGCTGCTCCGGTTAAAATGAATACAGACAGATCTTTACTCTCAATTTTTCAGGCTATTGATTTTCTGACTTTACAGGGAGTAACAGGGGCATCGGTTTTTAAAAAATTACATACCATGTGTAATGGCGCCAATCTCGCTTACTCACGTAAAAGTTTTGAGGAAGTCGATGGTTTTGAAGGCATCAGCGATATTCCTTCCGGCGATGATATGCTTTTAATGTATAAGATCTTTTCACGCTATCCTGAGAAAGTATTTTACCTGAAGAGTGATTTGGCCATCGTGAATACCGAAACAGAAAAAACCTGGAAGGATTTTTTTAATCAGCGGGTTCGCTGGGCGAGTAAGGCTACATATTACGAGGATAAAAAAGTGACTTATATTCTGTGGTTAATTTACCTGGTGAATATTTGTTATGGAGTGGGATTTATTATAGCGTTGTTTAGTATAAAGTTTGCGGGATTTTATCTTTTGTTTGTATTAGCTAAAATATTGATCGAGTTTCCCTTTGTAAATTCGGTCGCTACTTTCTTTAAGCAACAGCGTTTAATGAAATACTTTATTGTGCTTCAACCATTGCATGTGTTGTATATTCTTGTTTCGGGGTGGTTAGGCAGATTCGGTTCATATACCTGGAAGTCGAGAAAAATTAAAAATGGCTGATCGTTTCCAACAAATATGGAAGAGATTAAGAAGAAATCGCATAGCCTTAGCCGGTAGTGTTATAATTATTATTTGCTGTTTTGTTGCTGTATTTGCTTATTTTATAAGTCCCGATAGCTCCCCTTACGCAAACAGGATGATTGTTGAAATCGGTGGACGCAAGCCTGGCTTTACCCAACAGTTTTTAAAGCTGCCTAAAAATGAATTTGCGTCAACTTCATTTTTGGACAGATTAATAAATGGCAAAAAGGATAATTATTATTATATCCCTATCAATAGCTATATATGGAAAACAGACAGTGTTATTGTAGATAAGTATATTGATGAAGAAGTGAGTGAGCGTCAAGCCTATGCTATTGGGGAATTAAAAGGAGATAGACGCACAGCGATTACTACTATCCGGTTTTTATTAGGCACTGATAAGTTTGGCAGGGACATTTTAAGCAGGTTAATTGTTGGTGTAAGAGTGAGTTTGGGAGTGGGTATTGTTACAGTCATCTTATCTGTGCTTATTGGCAGTTTGCTGGGATCGCTGGCCGGTTATTTTGGTGGCCGTGTTGATGATATCATCATGTGGTTTATCAATATCATTTGGAGTGTGCCCACTTTATTACTTGTGTTTGCCATTACGCTTGCATTAGGCAAAGGTTTTTGGCAGGTATTTATTGCTATTGGTTTAACCACATGGGTGAACGTAGCGCGGATTGTAAGGGGACAAATACTTACCGTGCGTGAGTTGGAGTATGTAGAGGCAGCCAGAGCCATGGGCTTTTCTTCGGCCAGGATTATTTTACGGCATATATTACCCAATATTGCTGGTCCCATTATCGTGATGGCCACCGCCAATTTTGCTACAGCAATAGTGATAGAAGCCGGATTGAGTTTTTTGGGTATAGGCGTTCAGCCTCCTCAACCCAGTTGGGGACTGATGATCAAAGAAAATTACAACTTCATCATTACGCATAATCCCATGCTGGCTTTAGCGCCGGGCTTTGCGATAATGCTGCTCGTACTTTCTTTTAATATGTTAGGAAACGGATTGCGTGACGCCTTACAGGTGAAAGTTTAGGAATTATATACCTGAACATTTCTTGAAAAGCTTTCTTCTAATGAGATCAGCGTTTCTGTTCTTTCTATTCCTTTTATTTTCTGCAGTTGATCATGCAACACGAAGCGCAGTTGGTTAATATCCTTGCATATTACTTCGGCAAACATCGAGTAATTACCCGTAGTATAGTTCAGCCGAACTATCTCCGGAATTTTTTGCAGGTCTTTAGCTACTGAATCGTAAAGAGAACTTTTTTCCAGGTAGATACCGATAAAGGCGATTACATCGTAGCCCAGATGCTTCAGATCTACGCTTAATCTTGTACCTTTGACAACTCCGGCTTCTTCCAGCTTTTTGATACGCACGTGAATGGTACCGCCGGAGACGAATAGTTTTTTGCCAAGGTCTGCGTAAGATATTTCCGCATTGTTCATCATTTCGTGGATGATCTGGAGGTCAAGTTTATCGAGGTTTAATTTAAGCCCCATTTTGGATAGTGTTTTTTGAAATGGTCAATAATAATTGCAAATATTTGAATATTTTTTAAATTTTAAAAATATTTCTTGAAAGTTTCCTAACCAAACCCCCTTTTTATTTAATATTGCAACATCATTGTTCTTTGCAAGGATGATTATACTGTGGAGTGATGGAATTTTTGGCAGACATGCCCTCTTGTCTCGGGGGTGAGGATCACGGGATAAACTTAGTGTAATGCCGCTTTAAGCAATTAAGGTGACTGGGGTTGACCACCACAAAACATTGTGCTATTGCTAACTGCCTCGTGGAGGTTCGAGTCCTCCCTCTACAGC
>CAZSFY010000058.1:0-8627 GCA_964606315.1 uncultured Chitinophagaceae bacterium
TGTGATTACTTTAAAGTTAATCCCAAATTGTCAGATCAAATATTGACTACTTCAGTTTATTATTAGTATTAATGAATTCGCTGATAGGAAAAAATTGGTATAAACTGCAAATCATCAACTTAGGAGTAATAGCGTTATTCGGTATGTTAATGCGCTATAAGATTGCGTTTAATTTCCCATTCTTAGACCAAAAATATTTACTCCACGCACATTCTCATTTTGCTTTTAGCGGCTGGATCAGTCAATTCCTATACCTGGGGCTTTTCTCAATTATTGCTGCTCAATTGTCAATTAATAGAAGAAGAAAATATACAGTCCTAATTACAGTAAATATGATCTGCGCATGGGGAATGTTAATAGCATTTACCATACAGGGATATAAAGCAGTATCGATTACATTTTCGACACTCACTATTTTTATTTCTGTAGCTTATGCCTGCCTGTTCATTAAAGACAGTAAACAATTGTTATCCAAACATCCATCCGCTCCCTGGGCAGTAACAGGTTTGTTATTAAACATACTTTCTTCGGCAGGACCATTTTCTCTTGCCTACATGATGGCTTCCAATAATATTAATCACGAAATATATCTTGCATCCGTTTATTATTTTTTACACTTTCAATATAACGGATGGTTCTTTTTTGCTACTATGGCTATTATTGTCAACCATCTTCCAATAGATATAAAATTCTTAAACAAGTATTTCCGATTATTTGCCATCTCCATTCTACCCACTTTTTTCCTATCAACACTTTGGTTTAAACTTCCCTTATGGTTGTATATCATTATTGTAATAGCTACAATAATACAGCTATACGCATGGGGAGCGATGATAATAAAACTCCGACCTACATTAGAAAAAATAAAGCATACTGGTCATAATAAATGGATTAATTTATTCCACTATTCAGCAATATTAGCTATTAGTATAAAATTTATTTTGCAGACCGTTTCTGTCATTCCTTCACTCAGTCAATTGGTATTTGGCTACCGGCCTATAGTAATTGCCTATCTCCATCTTGTGCTGTTAGGAGTGTACTCACTATTTATTATTGGCTATTATTTTTCAAATGGATACCTGCTTTCATCGAAAATAGCTAGGATCAGCGCTCTGGTCTTTTTGATGGGAGTATTATTCAATGAATTATTTCTTGCCGTGCAAGGTTTTTCGGCATTCACCTATACTATTGTTCCTTATATTCATGAAATGTTATTTGGCGCTGCGTTTTTGCTGTTTTGCAGCGCAACTGTTCTCGCCATATCGCAGTTCAGAAAAGCAAAGCCAAATCTGGCCTAACAGATTGCTATCTTATTTTTTCCTGCATTATCCTGGCAATATTTTCGGCATGGGCTTTCATACGCGCAGCATTCTTTCCCTGGTATAGATCATCAACGGATTTCTCAAAAAGAGATAACCATCTATTGAAGTGCACTTCTTTAGTAGCAGCTTTTTCGTTTAATTTTTTATGCGTCATTAATGGATTGCCCTGGTAATTTCCTGTATAAAAAAGTACATTCTCCCAAAAATCACACATTACAACAAGGTGCTCTTGCCAATCGACTTTAACTGTTTTAGAAAAAAAAGGAGATAGCAATTTGTCCTTTTTTACTTTTTCATAAAACCGGCTTATAATATTTTCAATATCAGTTCTATTTAATATATCAGGTTTCATGATCTATATATTTAATTCTATATATGCTGATCAATTGGTCATATTGAGCCTGTTACAAATCAGTATTCATCATAACAATCACAGATCCTTATTTTTAAATTTCCTGAGTGAAAAATAAAAGGGAAGAAAAATCCAGAAAGACAACAAGCCAAATGAAATGGCAAGTCCCCAATTAGTGCCAAAAAAATCTTTAAATACTGCTCCGGTGTATCCCATCATAGCCGATACATCCAGGTGGAGCAAAATCAATATCCTGCATAAATCAATAGGACTTAACGCACTTAGCATTACCACTACTTTTTCGATAGGGTATTCGGAGAACTGGAAAAAAAGAAATAGTACCAATCCGTCAAATAACAGCGCAAAATATAACCATAGCAAAACCGATACACCTATACCTTTAGCTTTATCCCTGGTCAATATACTTGCCAGGCAGGCAATGGCAACAAAAATGACGGTTAAGAACAAACCTGTTAGTATCATCATCAGCGCAGTGTTTGCATCTGCAAACATGAGCAACGGAACGCCCACACCGATCATATATGCCATTGTTAAACTTAATGACAATCCTGAAAACATCGCTTTCCAGATCATATCCCGCTTAACAGGATGGCTAACCAACAGATCAATAAACTCACTGCTATTATAAATATAAATCGTAGAAAACAATACCGCGACCAGCGGTACTGTCAGTAAAATAATATTAAGGACAGTTAGCACCCCTTTGGAGATATTATCTTCAATCCCGAAAGCGCTCCATGATAACAACGCCAGCAGAATAGTATAAGCAATAACGATCCTATTTTTCAATATGTCTATTGCTACATACTTTAATATTCTCATCATTGTTTATTGTTTTTAGTAAACTAATAACCGATTTGGCAATAGTCATACTACCCGTACTTTCCTTTAGTTCATCAACATTTTTATGAAGTATCAGTTTCCCTTCCTGCATAAAAATAATCTCACTCACCACATCTTCTAATTCACTCAGGATATGGGATGTAATAAGCACCAGCTTATTTGTATTTTTTGCTTCAATTATTTTCTCTTTCAATATCTCGGCAGCTACCGGGTCAAGTCCTGCAGTAGGTTCATCCAGTATCAGCACCTGCGGCGAAAAAAGAAAAGCCAATGTTGCGCTCACCTTTTGGGTTGTGCCACCGCTTAGTGTGCGCATTTTCTTTTCCAGCATCCCCTCTATTGCAAACTGGCGATATAAGTCATAGTCAAAATTTTGACTATTCTTCCTTATCCCCTTTATCATGCTGATGATCTGTCCTATTGTCATATTCTCCGGATACCGTCCAATCTGGGGCATATATCCTATATGCTCTCTATATAGATTATTATTGCGAATACTCTTCCCATCAAAAAAGATATCGCCATCATCAGGTAACACCATTCCAAGAATGGATTTAATCAAAGTGGTTTTACCACAGCCGTTAGGTCCGATCAATGCGATACATTCTCCTTTTCGCAACTGTAAACTGACCTGGTCAAGCGCTTTCAGTCTACCAAAAGACTTAGATATATTCTTTACTTCAATCATAAATTATAGGATTTCATACGGGGAGAATTATCTATAAAATTCTCTGGTGTGAGACTGGGAAGAAGTTTTTCTGACTTGTCCAATAACCCGATCATAAAACTCCGGTACAACAGCATCGCAGGCGGATTTTTTTCTACAATTACAGAAAAAAGACTTAACGGTCTGTATGGCACATCCCCGATTCCATCCTTATTCAAATCAAAGCCCTCGTATTTGTCCCAATAGTTTTGAGAAAACTTATTAAGCGTAAGTGAACCATTGGTGCTTACATCAAAAGTGTTTGAAATAAAATTATTTTTCTCTATGACATTATCTATACAATTCGCCTGTATACGCATCCCCCATCCATTTGATTGCAATGTATTGCGCTCCATTCTTATCCGGTTTGATCCATCCAGGAAAACACCAGTTGTGTTTTTTCTAAACCTATTACCCGAAAGATAGCAGTCTGATATCTCTTTAAACAATACACCATAGGCTGCGTCTCCCCAGTTTTCTTCAAAAGTATTATTCATCATTACCACATTTTTAGTAAACATCACTGCCACGCCAGCGCCATTATTTTTAAAATAATTTCCTATGTACGCGTCATTATTGGAAAACATAAAATGCAATCCATATCTTAAATTATCCTGCGAAATATTTCTCCATATAATAGAATGTGTAACAAACTCAAAATAAATACCATCCCTATGACCTGTTATCCGGTTACCTATAATCTGCAAACTGTCGCTCTTCCAGCAATGAATACCATTACCGGACCTGTACTCTTCCTTATATGTCGATTTCAGTATATTATTCCTGATTATACAATTCTTTCCATACTGAATATAAATACCAAAGAAATTGTCATACAATTCATTTCCTTCAATTAAAACATCGGAAGCATTATATACTTTGATACCACTAGGGTCATCTAACACTCCGGTTCCGGAAAATTGAATACGCAATCCCCGTATGGTAACGGAATTTGCCTTGACAGATAAAACTTCATGTTTATTTTCACCATCAAGAACTGGCATTCCTACCCCTAATAAATGAATGGATTTATCAATAACAATATTTCCTTCTTTGTAAGAACCGCTGGAAACAATAATAGTATCTCCGTGAGCAGCGCTTCTTACTGCCTGGTTAATGCTATGAAATTCTTTTGTTTTCCCTACATACAGGGTTTTAGCAACAACAGCATTATTTACCGCATGAATCAATATAAAAACAACTGCAGTGAAATACCATTTAATAATATTTATGCATTTTATTTTCATGCCAGGGTTAATCTGCAACAACTTTCATTTCAGTCCAGTTGCTTACTGATCTATCATTCTTTTTCGAGTATTCAGCAGCATCCTCCCGGGAAGAAAATGCAGCAATATTTCCTAACATCGGGCTTTTTAATTCGTCATCGTGTACATACCATGCTCCTGTTGCATCAATCAGCGTATTGTCCTTTGTATAATCAGCAATATAATATTTCTTAATACCGGCATTTCCCTGTTCGTTCACAAACTTTTTCAGGCATGAAAAATCATCGAACTTATACACTCTTCCTTTATTGGTAACAACTTCAGCACCAAATCTTCCGTCTGATATTGTCATGCGGCAAAAATCACAGTCATCGCTATTAATCCGGATAGGATCGGGCTGGTCACTTGAGCATGAACTAAATAATAATATAAACAGGTTCGCAACTATGGCATTTCTTGCAACATTTTTTCTCTGTGATTTTTTATTCAAAATACCAGATTCGTTTAATACAGCTATCAGCACTAAAACTCCTGAACCGATAAACAGCCAGCCGCCTGTATGGGGAATAGAATAAGCTCCAAAATTCAACAGTTGTTTAAATCCGATCAGCGGAGGCTGGTATGCCATCCCCGGCACTTTAATAGCAGCATTAGGATCAAGATCATGACCATAATTATATTCCCACAACCAAAAATCTACCATAGCAACGATCCCGAATAATATAAATGCAGCTAAAACGAAATACAACATCTTTTTCGAACGCACAATTGCATTAAGCAGGAATATCAAGGCATATACACCAATGATGTACGGAAGAATACGAAACTCTACAAAATCATCAGAATGCAATGTTTTCATTCCTATATAATGGTTTAATCCATTTATTACATCCACATCACCCGCAATTCTATTGGCCCAGATATGCAGCTCTAATCCTTCCGGATACTGCGGCGCATCCAATTCAATCTTCCATATCGGAAAGAATAAGGAAATAACCAGCATAAATGCTGCAATAAATAAGCATAGTGTGGAAAAGGCAGATATTTTGTGTTTCATTTTCAATAGTACTTATCGAATGCCTGATATAGTTACAGATAATTTAAGATCACATTTGTGGTGACGTTTATAATGCATTCCTGTTATAAAAAAATTAAAAGGGCAGGCTACATAGTCGCTACTGCCCTTTTATAAAACCAAACCTTAAGAATTTATTTCAATCGCACTGAATTATTCATCCGTTTTATCACCCAACCAGAATTTGAGTGGCACATTACTTCCAGCCGGAGATACTCTTATATAACCCGACATTTCCTGGTGCAGAGCCGAGCAAAAGTCTGTACAATAGAATGGGAAAACACCTATACGGTCTGGGGTCCATTTAAGACTCACTGTTTCACCAGGCATAACTAATAATTCACCATTATTAGCTCCTTTTACAGCAAAGCCATGCGGAACATCCCAATCCTGTTCCAGGTTCGTAACATGGAATATAACTTCATCTCCCAGTTTTACCCCTTCAATATTATCGGGTGTAAGGTGAGAACGAATGGTAGTAATATATACATGCACTTTATTACCTTCACGCACCACTTTTGCTTCAGCTTCCCCATTGGTTTTATAAGGGTGCTTATTATTATTTATATCAAATATTTTTAATTGTTTATCCTTGATCAGATCAGCAGGAACTGCCTGTGCATAGTGAGGTTCCCCTATAGTAGGATAATCGAGTATCAACTGCATTTTGTCGCCGCTAATATCATACAACTGTGCACTCTGTGATAACTCAGGACCTGTAGGTAAGTACCTGTCTTTTGTTATTTTATTATAGGCTACCAGGTATTTGCCCACAGGTTTTTTAGTATTTCCACCCACTACCATTAAGTGGCCAACAGAATAATAAGTAGGTTGTCTGTCTAATACTTTCAAGTCTTTAATATTCCATTTCACTACTTCTGATGATACGAAAAATGAAGTATAGGCATTACCGTTATTATCAAACTCTGTATGCAATGGACCTAACCCTGGTTTTTCTACTTCACCATAAAGGGCAGCTTCATATTTTATTACAGGAATACCTGAAAATTTCTCATCTTCAAAATTTTGATCAGCAATAGCTTTTTGAATTTTATCATAGCTAAATACTGGTAACAGGGCTGCTAATTTTCCACTTCCAACAATATACTCGCCTGAAGGATCTACATCACATCCATGAGGCGATTTGGGGCAGGGAATAAAGTAAACAATATCAGGAAATTCACTAACATCCAATACGGTTACTTCTTTCTTTATCTCGGAAGAGCCGGTATGTGTATGTTCATCAAATTTATTATGAGCGTATTTTACTGATTGTTTTGTTCCTTTACCGGCTTTTATATATTCTTCAGCTTTCTTCCAGTTAACCGCCATAATAAAATCCTTATCGCGTTTTGAAGCATTTACTTCTAACAATGTATTTGCCAGCTCGGTGTTATAACAGCTGAAAAAGAACCAGCCATGAGACTTACCTTTTCCTGCACGAGCCAGGTCAAAATTCACACCAGGTGTTTTTAATTGGAAAGCAATATCCATCTCACCGCTTTCTTTATCAACACTTACAAAGCTGATATGTCCTTTAAAACTCTCTTTATAGGAATCTATAGGCACATCGCTTTTTGCATCCTCAGGCACACTGAATCTTGTACCAGCTACGATGTATTCTGAATTTTCAGTTCCAAAGGGAGAGCTGTGGTTTCCACCGCTATTAGGTAATTCAAGAACCTCTACTGTGCGAAAAGTTTTCAGGTCTATTCTCGCCAGACGCGGAGTATTATTTCCATTAACAAACACCCACTTGCCATCGGCTTCCCCGTTAGTCATAGACATTTCTACGTGGTGCAGATCATCCCAGGGAACAAATCCATGCGAAGTATTGAGCATAGGTTTGGTTTCCTCACTAAATCCCCATCCTTTTTCAGGATCAACGGAAAATACAGGAATCACTCTTAACAGGCGTCCGCTGGGCAATCCGTATACACTTAATTGTCCGCTAAATCCACCTGATACAAAATTGTAAAATTCGTCATACTGACCCGGAGCTACATATACTTTAGAAGCAGCGTCTCCGCTAACAGCGCTTCCCGAACTTCTGGGCTTGCATGATATGATCATCGATCCCGCGACCAATAATAAGCCAAAGATTATTTTACTGTTGTTCATGCTGATAAAATTTTAAAAACGATTTGATTTATTTATTAATTATTTAACTCCGTCATTTTGCCGCATGAATTCCAAAATATTCCTGGCTTCATCGTCCTGCAGGTTTTGGTTAGGCATACGAACCAGGCATAACTCTAATTGTGCCTGCACCTCAGGATCTTTTTCGATCATTGGATCAGGATTAGTAATAAAATTCATAATCCAGTATGGAGTACGTCTTTCTGTTACTCCTTTCCAACCCGGACCAACCAACCGTTCGTCAGTGTACTTATGACATGAATTACATTTGGTTGCAGAAATAGCTTTTCCCTTTTCTGCCATAGCTTGGTCAAGGGGACCGATAGTTACATTGGAAGCATCGTACTTCCCTTCTCCACGATTGGGATCGTAAGATGAGGGATTAGCAGTAGATCCCTTACTTGAACCATCAGACGTTGACTTATTACTACCTGCACCATTATCAGAGCACGCCATGAACAGTAAAACAAATGCAGTAAGAACTAAGCTGAAGAAAGTGAATGATCGTTTCATCCGTATAGTTTTTGTTTTTTCAATGGTCGGACAAAAACCTTGATGTTGAGAGTGGATAGTTGTGACTGGGACGTCACCCAAACTCACTGTCCACTATCAACTGTCCACTCTATAAGATTTCGTCCGTTAGTTTGATTTCGCCAAAACTACTAGGTAGTTTTCAGTCAATTTATGACTATAATCATAAAAATAGAAAATTAAAATCTCGACTATTGTCAAAAAAGCAGTAATATTATGATCAGTCATCAGATTTTACTGATTATTCATCTTATTAGTGCCAGTATCTGGGTAGGCGGACATTTATATTTATGCATATGTTTAGTCCCTAAAGCACTGTTTCAAAAAAATCCTGACCATATATTAAACTTTGAAAGAACTGTCGGATTCCCCATTTTTAGCCCATTGGTAGTTAGAAAAAATATCTAACTTA
>CAZSFY010000059.1:0-8462 GCA_964606315.1 uncultured Chitinophagaceae bacterium
TGGCATCCTGACCATTATAGGTAAGATTCACAAACTTCTGGATATAATTCCACAGCTCATTGTAATGGGGAGCAGAGTTTGGGTTTGAAGAAAAACCGTATCCCGTGGTATTCAGGATAAGCTCTTTCTGACCCTGTGCGGAAACCTGTGATAGAAGAAAAAATAAAAATAAGAAGGTAAAGATTCTTTTCATACTAAATAAGCTTTAATCGTTAGGAAATGAGAAGGTTGAATTAATAATTAATAATATGGATAAAAGGTATAATAATAAAAATACATAGCTATGCTGCACTGTGAGCAGTTATTAGCATTACAGAATTGTTGAACTTTATTAATTGTTTACTGCTTTTTGAGCATATTATACAACTGCCTGTAAGCCAAATGATATTTCTGTCACAGTTATTTTAAAAACAACTTTGTCTGCTAAAATCACAAAACAAGATTTGGATTAATCACAAATACTTTTCTATGCTTTTATAGTAAAAATACGGTCATTGTATACGATAAAATGTAATCTAGACACTAATAAAAAATAAGAGCCAAGTCTCACCACCGGGCTTTTATAATAGTAAGTAGAAAATATTATCGTACGATGGATCGTCTACCTAATGCGGTTTATTAATGATGTTCCTGAAGTGTCGATATTAAAATATCATCTTATTAATACAATTGTTCCCTTACTGGTCACAGGCTTTCCATAGATATCGAAGCCCTTTGCTACCCACACGTATGTTCCTCCCGGAGCTTCTATTCCTTTTACTCTCCCATCCCATTTACTATTCAAAGTTTGAGAAACGAACACTTCCTGCCCATACCTATTGAATATCTTGAAATATTCTAACTGCACATAACCATGTACCCTGACTTCAATGTAATCATTGCGTCCATCGTTATTAGGCGTAAAGGCTGAAGGAATCGTAAAAAAAGATTTGTCTGAAATTGTGATGGATATTTCAGTGAGATTACTGCTACAGCTTCCGGATATAAAGCGAACATAATAAGTGGTATTATCAGATAAGGGTGGAGTTTTGAAATGACCAGAGTTATTCTGCATTATTAAGTTTTGTCCTAATGCATCGTTGTAAAGAAAATGCCATACCGATGATATTCCGTATCAACTATTTTGTCATACCACTTATTAAACAGGTTGTGCCGGATAATAACAAATCCATTTTCTGTTGTATAATTACTTTCAACGGTTATACTTGAATTGGTTGCAAACACATTCCCCTCATCAGCATTCGAACCACCAATAGTGATGTCCCTGACATTCCGTAAAAGATAGCATATTCACAGCCTACAACACTGGGATAGTCAATATCAGTGCCTGTTACGGGATTACTACCAACATTGAAATAAGCTCTCTGACCAATAAAATTCGATTTAATATTGATATTTTTGCAGGAATCCGATTGTGAAAAAATAGCATATTGGGCACCGTTAATAACATTTCCTTTTCCGGGAGCGCCTATTTGAATATCGAATGAATTAGAAATATTAATACCGTATAGTGAGTTGGATCTGGCCGGCGGATTAAACATGCCGTCCCTGTAGCCCATATAAAGATGTAGTCCGTATATATTTACGTTCTTTGCATTGCTTATAGTCAGCATGCTAAAAAATGGTGCATAATGATCTTGCTTGATAGTGACTTTCGCATCTGTTAGGCCGAATGATTGTCCGGGCTGTGTTGTTCCATCAATAGTGATATTGGAAGTAAGTGCTGGTAGTTCAGTGTTGAGAAGAATGATGTGATCATTGAAGTCAACTAGGGGAAGGTTGAATAAAATGACATCTCCTACAGCCGTTCCATTAGCATTGGCTCTTTCTATAGCCCAGCGCAAAGATCCTGTTCCATTATCTGATGTATTGGTAACTACAATATTCTCCGAGCGAAGAATGCTCGTGCACAGGATAAGAGAGAGTACAAATAGAAGATTTAGGTGCATAAGGGTTGAGTACAATATGCAATTTTTTTTTGTGTTCATAATGTATCGAGATAATAACTATCGGGTATAGATCCAAATCGTTTTTTACTTTCGATATATTAACTTCACCATTTGATCATTAATATTGATCTTAATAGTTTACTATGAAAGCGATTGTATTTGGGATGTTCATTCAGCTTGTGTTGATCACGAGTTGTTTTTCGCAACAGGAGAATAATAGCGGCACTCCGGTTAGAGTTGCCGTTGTGCAGCAAAATGGTAATCCGGGTAAGGTAGAAGAAAACAGGATGAAGGCTCTTGGTTTTGCCAGGGAAGCGCTGAAAAAAGGAGCAGACGTTATTCTTTTTCATGAGGAATTGTTGACCGGATATACGAAGGATGTGAAAAAATTGGCAGAGTCGGTGGATGGGCCCACTACCCGGGCATTCCAGGAATTGCTTAAAGGCACTTCATCGGTGATCGTTTACGGTCTCACCGAAAAGGATGATGAAAAATATTATATTTCTTCGGTGGTTGTATCAGGAGGAGGTATAGTAGCTCATTATAGAAAAACTCATTTGTGGCATGAAAAAGGTACGCTACGTGATGAGCCTGCTGTGTACACGCCTGGTAATGCGCTGAAAACTTTTAAGGTTAAGGGTTATTTATGCGGACTGATGATTTGTTATGACGGCGATTTTCCTGAAACAACCAGCTCTTATGCTAATATGGGTTGCTCAATGGTTTTCTGGATGAATAACAGGAGAAGTCGGGGAAATGCTGAAGTAAAAGATCTTGCGCGGAAAAACACGATGATTATGCCGGTGTCATGCAATACCGGAATAGATGAATTAGGAAATTTCTGTCCGGGTGGAAGTAATATTACAGGTCCTGGTGGAGAGGTTATCGCAGAAATATGGGACAAAGAAGGTGTGATCATTAGTGATGTTTATCCCGGTAAGATACCCGAGTTGAGGAAAAACAATTCCTACTTTATGCACAGGCGAAATGATCTGTATTATTATAAATGATTGTCAGGGCGTATTACTTTCTTAAGATTTTTTCCATCACTTTTCCTTTGGCCAATTCATCAATTAATTTATCCATGTAACGGATCTTTTGCATGAGCTTATCATCTATTTCTTCAACGCGATAGCCGCAAATTACACCAGTGATTTTTGAAACATTTGGATTAATACGAGGCGCCTCGGCAAAAAAGGTTTCAAGATCGGTTTTATTGTCAATTTGTTTTTTCAATGATTGTTCATCATATCCCGTTAACCAGAAGATGATAGTATCAACTTCTGCTTTTGTTCGCCCCTTTTTCTCCGCTTTTTGTATATACAATGGATAGATACTGGCGAAGGACATTCTGTATACTCTTGTATTGTTCATTTTAATTGTAATTAATTAATCCTCGCAGGATAAATTTCACTGTTAAGTTTTTTACTTTATCCAAACATTGTAACCAGCACTTTTTTGATATTAGATGCTGTTTTTGTATTAAGAGAACCTAATCTTTTTCTAAGTCTCTTTTTATCTATACCTCTGATTTGGTCAAGCACTATTTCTCCAGGCTCATTGTTAAAATCACAAAATATGCGTGAGGGGTAAGATTTTCTTGTTGTAGTTAAGGGAGCTATAAGAACAGTTTTAAGATTCTTATTCATTACAGCAGGAGAGATTACGACAACAGGACGCGTTTTTTTCATTTCCGCGCCTTTAGCCGGATCAAGATCCACTATATACACATCAAATTGAGTTATTGTTACCATTCATTTTTATCAAAATCATTAACAATACCTTCAAATAAATCATTTTCAGGCAATGCACCTTTTTTAATCGCAGCTTTGAAGTGTCTATCCCATGAAGAAATATCTGTATTCACTTCTGCATCATCTGCTTTTTTAATAGTTATAATACCATTTTCGGCATGCATGATGATCTCCGAATCTGATTTTAATCCTACTGCATCCATAATTTTAGTATTTAAGATAATACCGCTGGAATTGCCAATTGCACGAATTTTTGAAGTATAGGCCACAGATCGTCCTGCTGGTCCATTAGTTATCTTTCTCCTGACCTTGTGGTATATTTTCCCATCCTTCCGATTAGCTGATTCCATAAAGCGTTTGTTTTTTTCCTCAAAGTTATAACAGAAGTTATAACATTCTAATTTTTTTGTTTTTTATGTACGATGAGAAAAAGGATCAAAAAATTCGCTTATATACCTCCTGGTGTAGGATCTCCACATTAGCCGTACAGCATGCTCATTTTGTAAATTTAAAGTATAACTTTTGATATTTTAAGGAATAAATTTAAATTTGCAAAATGAGTGAAGTTCCTAGAAAAATAGAACAAAAAATTATTGATAGTCAATTGGTTATGCCAATAACTTTTTTGAATGGCCCCAGGCAATGCGGTAAAAGCACCTTGGTGCAAAGCGATTCTTTTTGCTCAAAAGTGGGCAACTCTACATATGTTTCGTTTGACAGACCGGTGCAAATGGCAGCGGCTAACGCCAATCCGGAAACATTCCTCACATCGGCCAAAGGAACACGGATAATCGATGAAGTACAAATGGTTCCTGCTCTTTTCAGAGCTTTAAAAATTGTGGTTGACGAGTTGCGGATAAAAGACAAACAAAATGCAAATGGACGATACCTTCTTACCGGGTCTGCTAATATCCTGGCTCTGCCGGCACTTTCTGAAGCACTGGTTGGACGAATGTCGGTATTAACATTATATCCTTTCGCTGTTTGTGAATTTTTGCAAACCAGTGGAGACGGATTGAACAGGATGTTTACTTTGAATTTTGAAAATATTAGTGACAAAGGAATTAGTTTAATTGATGCTATTAGCATGGCCACTTTTCCTGAAATCGCAGGAAAAAACATAAAAGAAAGGAATATATGGTTTGATAGCTATCTCGCAACCATTTTACAACGAGATGTAAAAATGCTTGCTGATCTTGAAAAAATATCTGTTTTGCCTACTCTTTTGCGTGTGCTGGCAATAAGAGCAGGCGGACTAATAAATGATTCGAACATTGCAAGAGAAGTTGGATTAAATTCTGTCACCGGCAAATTTTACAGGAACATATTGAAAATGATGTTTCTGAATTTTGATATTCAGCCCTGGTTTAAAAATATAGGGAAGAGACTAGTAAAAGCACCTAAAGGATATCTGATTGATACCTTAATGATGTGCCATTTGATGGATATCGATATAAAGAAATCCCGTGAAAAAGATCCGGTATTTTTCGGTCATATAATAGAGAATTTCGTTGCCACCGAATTAATTAAATTATTAAGCTTTAGCGATATAAAAGCGGAGTTACTTCATTTCAGAACAAGTGATGGTAAAGAAATTGATTTTGTTCTGGAAAGACCTGATGGGTCGATTCTTGCAATAGAAATAAAAAGTAGTGAGTTGGTTAGCGAGCATGATTTTAAGAATATCCGGTTACTGGCGGAATTAAATAAGAATAAATTGATAGGAGGTATTGTGCTTTATTCAGGTAAAGAGCCTGTTCCGTTTGGAGAGAATCTTTGGGCAGTTCCCTTTCATATTTTGTGGCAATAATCAACAAGCAAAAATCCGCCAAAAGGCAACAAAAAAGAAAAAACTCACTCAATCAATAACCAACCTTGGGGAAACATCGGAAATCAATATCGTTATAGAGTCTTATGCCAATCTAAACATCAATGGTTCCGGAGGGGCAGATGCAGTTGTTGCTTATGCAAAGATTCTTGCTAGGATTGACCTGATTGACATGACCGCTCCAATGAAATTTTATGCAGAGAGCAATCGTACAGCCGGTGTTAACAGCGTAATGACGTTAAGTGGTCTTAATGGAGAGATCGGCTTTAAAGCAGGTATTTGTATTCCTATTCCATTCTTGTCATTTCGGCTTACTCATATCAACACCCCAATCGTCTGTACGAAACGGATTAACAGGAAGTCCCTGTTTGCTGAAAATATTTCCGATGGCAGCATTGCTGAATGCGAAACGTGCTGCAACTGGTTTCTTGATTTTTTTATTAGTGAGTAGCACGCGGTTGCCTTTGATACGGGCTTCTGCAGGTAAAAATTGGAGGTCTTCTCCAGCAATATAAAATTCAGTGGCTTTCTTGTCCTTGTCTTTTAAGATCAATCCATCCTGGGCATTATCAAATTCAATAATGAGTGTATTCTTATCTGTCATCATGCTTTTGTATTGAGGACTTTTATGGGTAATGCCGGTTTTCCCGTATGTTTCTGCTAATGCCCAGTTAGCTAATCGCTCTCCTACGCCTCTTTTTTGGCGCGGATGAATATCATTGATATCTTCTACCAGGTCGGTAATGACTACCATGCCGGTATTGGGATGTTTGGAAGCTACTGTTTGCGCCTCCCTGAGCAAAGCTGCGCAATAAGGCGTACCATAATTAAAAGGCGCTATCTGAACAAAATAGAAAGGGAAATTTTTATTCCACGCTTCACGCCAACTGTCGATAAGAGCAGAGTGAAGATGAGCATAAACAGAGGGAGCGAATGTGTTGGATTCTCCCTGATACCAAATAACTCCATTAATAGTATAATTCGTGAAAGGCGCTATCATACCGTTATATAAACTTCCTGCTTTCGCTGGATAATATGCGTTGGGAGGAAAATTATTGGCAGCATATTGAAGAATGCTGTCTGTATTCAGTTTTTTCATCGGTGTCCAATGCTCTGCTACAGTACCTCCCCATGTGGCATCTATTAGTCCTACAGGTACGCCTAATACTTCGTGAAGTTTTTTGCCGAAGAAATATCCTATCGCGCTGAATTCATTTACTGTAGCAGGATTGCAGCCGAACCACCGGGCGGGATGATCTTCCTGGGGATAATCAGCGCTGGCCCTTGAAACGGAAAGCAGTCTTATATTGGGATTATAACTATTAGGAAGCTCCGCTTCCATTTCAGGGATACCATACGAAGGACGCCATTCCATATTAGACTGTCCTGAACAAAGCCATACTTCTCCTATCAAAATATTTTTCAGAACGATTACAGAATCCCGGCCTTTAAAAGTGATAGTGTAAGGTCCGCCGGCAGCAGGTGTGGCTATAGCTATTTTCCATTTACCATCGCCATTAGCAGAGGTGGAATCGGTAATATTATTCCAGGAAGTAGTGATATATATTTTGTCTGCTACTCCCGACCATCCCCATAACGTAACTTCTGTTTCACGTTGTAATACCATACTGTCAGACACCGCATTGGGTAAACGAAGCAAAGCTGATGCTGACAAGCCATATCCTAATGCAATTAAAATAATAAAGTAGGATTTAATCATAAATAGTCGAGAGTGTTTCACGCTGTGTCATATTTTTCTGTAAACCGGTAAAGAAGCCTTGAATAGCTTCGGCAGGACAGGCTTATCCGAAGATAATGAATGCAGGGAATAAAGAAATTGTTTTTCTGCCAGGTATTTTCAGCACGTATGTGCTATTCAAAATAACCGGCCCAACCGACGATGAAAACAGCCGACAGGAGGCTGGTGATTTTGGACCTGCTATCATACGCTACCTGAAGGGTAGAAAATTACCTGATAGGCAGAGAAATATCTTTACTGATATCAGTTAAAATCAGATAAGGCTTAAAGCGTTTAATAGCGCACACATTATTTCAAAATATGACTATCCGGTTAAATAAATTGTAATGCGGTGTTCTCCTCAAATGGTTTCATTTTGTGAAATGTTTCCATTTTTTCCAATTGTTCCGGTGTAGCCTGATTCTGTATCAGGTTAAAAAGCAAGCGCTCTTCAAACCGGATATGATCGTCTAATAAGTTTGCGAAGGTTGTGAGTTTTTCAGCATCATTCAGCTTTGAAAGTATTAACTCATATAACAATTTATGTTCTTTTAATGCTCTTTGAATTTGCGGGTGCTGAAAGGGTAGTATCGGAAACATATAACGCTCTTCGTATTCAAAATGAGAAATTATATATTCATGGAAAAACCATTCTACATAAGCCTGTATTTGATTTTCTTTTACTCCTCGTTTTAACCCATTCCGGATTTTCCAGCACAATAATAAAGATTGGTGATGCTCACGGCTAGCCATCTGTAATTCGGGCAACCTTTTAATAGGATTAGTGTCTTTCATGATTTTTAATTTTGACGTTAAACAATTTATCTTATTCCCCCATACCTGACGAAAGAACCTAAAATCATCATGCTTACGCCGATCAGTGTAACTAAAAAAATAAAAACCGACATTACCGGTAATAATCTGAAATTTTTTTTCAATCTTGGTATCAGCGTTGTTTGAGCAATTACCGCTAACACTACAGTACTCAATAACAACAATAATTTTAGGGAAGCGACTCTTTCAATTGGTGAGGAAAAAGAAAACCACTGATTAACTCCAACTCCATATTGTAGTGTCATCCATATATCACTGACCACTAATAACAAAAGAGAGGGAATACCTAACTTTTCATAGGTTCTGTAAGCTTCCCTTATTTCTGTGCCACTAATAATTAGAAATTTTTGTTATTAGTC
>CAZSFY010000060.1:0-6811 GCA_964606315.1 uncultured Chitinophagaceae bacterium
CCAGCTTAACCATTTCATCACTCTGCGATATACCTGCTTCAAAAATACCCAGTTCTGTCGATCCGTTTAATTGCCACACACTTAGCGGAACACCTGATTGTGAATTATAACTTCGTGGGCTTCTTACTATTTTATAATTATCCTCTAGCAACTGATTGAGCCATTCTTTTACAATAGTTTTGCCATTACTACCTGCAATACCAATTACAGGAATAGTAAACCTGTGCCGGTGATGGGCAGCTAACAACTGCAATGCATTTAATACATTACTAACCTGTATAATATTCGCCTCTTCGAGATCCAAAGGCTGACTAACAATAAAATTTCTGATGCCTTTTTTATAGGCCTCCTGTATATAAGCATGACCATCACGTCGGGGACCCTGAAGCGCAAAAAACAAAGAAGTAGCAGGAAATGTAATTCTCCTGCTATCCATAATTAATTCCGTGATTTCGCTATCCGAAAACGATTTAACAAGTTTTCCGTTTACTATAGTGGTTATTTGCGAGATATGGTAAGTGACCGGTAACATAGATTAATGCAGATCCACATCGTTCTTATTTAATAGTTCTCTTTTGGACTGCCTGTTTGTTACGCTAATTGAATATACTATCGCGCCTAAAAGACAAACCAATATAACGAGCAATGAAATAAATATAGGTACATGAATATGGAATATTTCAACCAGCATTTTCAAACCGATAAATACCAGTACCACCGCTATACCCTGTTGCAGGTAAGCAAACTTTCCAACAGCGCCCCTTAACAAAAAGAATAAAGAACGCAAACCTAATACTGCAAAAATATTGGAAGTATAGATTACTACTCTGTGTGTTGAAATACCAAATACAGCGGGGATAGAATCCAGTGCAAAAACAATATCAGTAGTAGCCAACATAATGACCACAGCAAAAATGGAGGTGTAATATTTCTTACCATTCCTTATTACAGAGAACTTTCCGTTACCATCATCAGGGACAAGGGGAACAAATCGTTTTAACAAAGCGTACACTTTATTGTCGGCGAGATTAACCTCTTCGTCATGTTTTGCCGAAAACATTTTTATTCCTGTAAACACTAGTATAGCTCCGAATATATACAGCAGCCATCCGAACCGTTCTACCAAAGCAATACCGATAGTAATAAATATTACCCTGAACACGATCGCCATGAGTATACCAATGAGCAGAACGCGGGCATAGTAAACTTCTTTAACTCCAAAAAAGGAAAATATAAGAATGAATACAAAAATATTATCAATACTTAGCGACCATTCGGTAAGATAGGCGCTTAAATATTCAATGGCTATTTTCTGGTCATACTCATACCACACAAAAAACATAAAGCTCAATGCAAGAGTTACCCACAGGATAGTTTGCCATAAAGCTTTTTTGAGTGTGATATGGGAGTTCTTCTTACTTAGCAATCCCAGATCAAATATTAAAGCCAATATTATGACTGCCCCAAAAATCGCGTATGTTAACTGGTCTGTATTCATGCTGCGTACGTCTTATTTCTAATTCCCTGGTAAATAAATGCAAATACCGCTATCAGTACAACAGGCAATCCAACATTAAGTAGTTGCCACATTGTTTTATCAGATTCAATTTTTGACGGATCAAGGAGTCGTAGCACAAGTGTTTTTGAGCGGGTGGTCAGCACTCCTGAAGGATTAGTAAGGTATTCAATACAGTTAGTGATAAAATCCTTATTAGCATATTGCACTTTTGTAAACTGGTTGGTGCCCATTGTTAATGGCCCCTCATTTTGTGTAACCACATTAGCTACAATATCAGCATCCGACATGACAATCATACTATTTACTGTTGCTGATTCACGCAAAAAAGGTTGTTGATGTACAGTAGTGAGACTGTCGGCAGTGCTGGCCGCCAATCTGTTTGCAAATAATGAACTGAATTTTCCTTCGAGCAAAACGGCAACGGGAATATTCTTCTTATTAAAGGATTTAATATCTTCTTCAGTTTGTACACTATTTAAGGATACTACCGCCGGAGTAGCCAGTCTCCTTGAATTAGCCGAACTGGCCAGCAATACGGTTTTTGTAATTCCTTCTGCTTCTACTGTATCGAGTGAATTAGGAAAGATAGAAAGAACATTATTCAGATTCTTAGCTATCGGATGGTCGGTATAGGAAGATAACAGAGGGAAATAGGGCCAGGGCAATAATTGCAGTTGCGGCTGATCGCCATAACTACCTACAGCAAGCGGCAACTTATCGCATTGAAGATCCTGCAACAGATCCTGGTTGATCCTTACACCATACTTAAACAATTGATCCTCGATATTCAGTCCCCTGTCGAATGCGATGAAGTCGCTTTGTTTTCTCATCAGACTATCCATTTCGGCATAGAGGTTATCGATCATCCATATTATTTTACCTCCATGCATCACATACTGATCGAGTTTCAGTTTTTGCCGGTCTGTGAATTTCAAAGTAGGTTTAACAATAACCACAGCATCAAATTCAAGCGGAATCACCGGAACACTATCGATAGGAATAAAACCAAATCCATAATTCGGTTTCAGCGTTCTTTCTATAAAATCATAAACATTATACGTCAGCAACTGACCGTTGCCTGTGAGATAGCCTATATTGGCAGGCCTTTCCTGCGTTACTTTCTGGATAGCATTAGCAAACTTGTATTCGAGCAATGCGGCAGCTTTATTCAACGTTTGCACACCGCCGGTCATATCCTGTCCCTGTAACAAATCAATAGGAAAAACCCTGTCGCCATAACTCACCAATGCACCGGGATATACAAGTCTTTCTTCATGGGCTTCGCCGGCTTTGATCTGTACCTTAACATTTGTGGGACGAATTCCCAGGCTATCGAGATAAAGCAAATATTCCTGCCTTTCTTCTTCACCCATACCCACTCCCGGCTTAATAAATCTGAAGTGAACATTTTTTCCTGTTTCTTTAAACTCCTGTAAGAGTTCTTCAGCATTATTACGAAGATTACGAAAGTCGGCAGGCATATCTCCCGCCAAAAAAACATCAATGTCAACTTTATCACCCAGGTTGCGTAATAATTTTTTGGTAGGGGCGGATAAAGTATATCTTTTTTCCGCAGTAAGATCGATACGATAATGAATGAGAGAAGCAATATAATTGATAACAACAATACCAGCCAGCAGGTAGAGCCACCAAAATTTTGATTGCAATAGTTTATTCATGGTAGCTATTATCTTTTAATAAGGTTACGATGTGTAAAAAAGAGAAAAAATCCTATTACACTAACAAAATAGATAATATCTCTTGTATCAATCACTCCTCTGCTCAAACTCTGGTAATGAAAGTCGATGCCCAGCATTTCCAGCCAATAATCAGCTCCCCCCTGAAATACAGGAATACGGCTGATGGCTGTAAATGCGCCGTACACCAGCACACATAAAAAAGCACTTGTAATAAACGCTATTACTGCATTATTCGTAAGACTGCTGCAACAGATTCCTATAGCTACAAAGCTGGCCGATAATAATACCAATCCTACATAAGAACCTGCAGTGCCACCAGTATCGACGCCTCCCGCTGCCGATAATTGTTGCAAGCTAACGGGATAGACAAGTGTCGGAATAATAGCGATCAACACGATAATGAGTGAAGCAATATATTTACCGTTAATGAGTTGCCACCTGGTCACCGGTAGTGTTTGTAACACTTCGTAAGTACCAGTCTTAAATTCTTCCGCAAAACTACGCATAGTAATAGCGGGAATCAGCACCAGCAGTATCCACGGAGCTATACTAAAAAACTTCTCTAGCGTTGCGTAACCAAAATCAAATAGATTGTCTGGTAATACAAACAATATAACACCTGTTAAAAGGAGAAAAAAAGATATGGCAATATAACCAGTGAGACTACTGAAGTATTGCTGCAATTCTTTTTTACAAATGGGCCACATAAGGTTGCGAAAATAAGGGATATATCGGCAAGAAAGATATACTCTCCCGTCTTTCGACGTGATGGGGAGAATAGGGGTAAATGCTGATTCAGACCGCGAAACTCTCGCCACAGGCACAGGTTCTGCTGGCATTGGGATTGTTGAAATAAAAGCCCTTACCGTTCAGCCCCTCTGAAAATTCCAATGTGGTATTAACGAGATACAGAAAACTCTTCAGATCCGTTACTACTTTCACACCATTATGTTCAAACTCCTGATCCGATTTTTTCTTCTCGTTATCGAAATCAAGTTTATAGCTTAACCCCGAACAACCTCCGCCCACTACAGATACACGCAGAAAATAATCGGGGTTATCAGCTATATTTTGCTCCTGCATCAGGCGCTGCACTCTTTCTTTCGCACTATCACTTACGTATATCATATTATTTGTTTTATGCTGTGCCATTCATCATACTGATGGCACTTGCTTTAATTTACTCAATTTTTCTTTTACCGCTTTAATGGCAAAGTCTACTTCTTCTTCGGTACTCTCCTTTCCTAACGAAAACCGGATGGAATTATAGGCCAGCTCGTCATCCACACCCATAGCTTTTAATACATAAGACGGTTCCATCAGTGCGGAAGTACATGCCGAACCGGAAGAAACAGCCAATTCTTTCGTAATACTTCCTAACAAAGTTCCCCTGCCAAGATCTTTAAAAGAAATATTTGTCACATGTGGAAGTCTTTTTTCGCGGCTTCCGTTGATCTTTATGCCTTCTTCCAAAAGGGAAGTTTCCAATTTATCACGTAAAACGGACATTCGGGAAGCGTCATTTTCGCTAGCTAGCTCACAGGCTTTACCCATTCCCACGATTCCGGGTACATTTAATGTTCCGCTGCGCAAACCTCTTTCATGCCCTCCCCCATCTATTTGCGCCTTTAGGGAAACCCTGGGGTTCCTTCTTCTCACATACAATGCTCCTACGCCTTTAGGTCCATAGCATTTATGGGCACTCATAGCCAGCAGGTCGATGCCATCTTCCAGCACGTTAACAGGTATTTTACCAATTGCCTGCGACGCATCTGAGAAAAATAATATACTATTTTTTTTCGCCAGCTCTCCTATCTGTTTGATAGGCTGTAGTACACCCGTTTCGTTATTGGCATACATTACCGCTATTAAAATGGTTGTTGGCCTGATTAACGCTTGCAGTTCTTCCAAATCAATTAACCCTTCATTATTTACCCGCAATAAACTGACTTCTCCTCCTTTTTGCTCTATATGCCTGCAGGTATCCAGTACCGCTTTATGTTCTGTCTGCACGGTAATAATATGATTACCCTTAGAAGTATAAGCTTCAAACGCCCCTTTAAGCGCCAGGTTCACCGCTTCTGTAGCGCCAGATGTAAAAATGATTTCGCTATCCTGCGCACCTATCAAATTGGCTACCTGTTCACGCGCAATGGATACTGCTTCTTCGGCCTGCCAACCGTAGGCGTGCGACCGGCTGGCTGCATTACCATAATGACGGGTAAAATAAGGCAGCATAGCTTCTACTACCCTGGTATCACAGGGAGTGGTAGCATTATAGTCCATATATACAGGCGGCGTAACCATACAAAACAAAATTAGCCCAAATGAGCATACTTTCGCTGATCCCTATACCCATGAAAAGCTTTACCCATATCTATAATAAATACAACAACATGCTTAAAATTGAACATATCGGGATCGCCGTTAAAAGTCTTGCAACTGCTGTTCCGTTATATGAAAAACTGTTAAATAGTCAGTGTTATAAAACTGAAATAGTAGAGAGTGAAAAAGTGAACACTGCCTTTTTTAAAACTGGTGACAATAAAATCGAGTTGTTAGAAAGCATTGAGAGTAACGGAGTTATTGCAGATTTTATCGAAAAAAAAGGAGAGGGTATCCACCATATAGCTTTTGAAGTAGAAGATATTTATGCCGAAATGGAAAGGTTACGCAGCGAAAACTTTGTTCTGCTTAACGAGCAACCTAAAAAGGGAGCCGATAATAAGTTAGTGTGTTTTGTACATCCTAAGAGTACAAATGGGGTGTTGATAGAACTTTGTATGGAGATCCGGTCAGGGTTTTTTTAAGGGCTTTGTGAAGCTTTGTCAGTCATTCCTCACCATTTTCAGTGATTTTTTGCAGTCCGAGTTTTTCAAGAGCAAGAGCAGCAGCTACCTGGCTGGCGTCTTTTTTATTATAGGCTTTTGCTTCGGCGATCAATTCTCCATTGACTACTGCACCAATAGTAAACAATCTTCTTCCTCCTTCCACTTTTTCATTCAGCGTTTCAAACTCAAGGCTTTTTCCATTCCTGTTTGCCCATCCGTATAGTTTGTTCTTGTGGTTAATCTCAAGATTTTCGAGATCGTCAAGAAATAAGTGAGGCATGATAATCCTTTCCTGCACCCAGAGGCGGGTTTTATTAAATCCTTTGTCAAGGTAAATAGCTCCGATCATTGCTTCAAGGGTATTACCAAAGATCTGGCTGATCTTAAGAGAATTGTCGAATTTATTAAAGGCAGTGATTTTTTTCAGGCCCATCTTAAGGGCAATTTCATTGAGTTTATTCCTGTTCACCATTTTACTGCGCATCTCCGTCAGGAATCCTTCATCTTTATAAGGATATTTCTTGAAGAGGTGATCAGCAACAATACCGCTGAGGATAGCATCTCCAAGATATTCCAGCCGTTCATTATTCTCATCAGCATTTTCGCGTATAGAACGATGTGTAAGTGCTGCTTTGTAAAGGGCAAGCTTTCCGGGTGTAAACCCCAGTACGTTGCGAAGGTTGGTTTTAAACTCTACCCGACCCTGGTTACCTATAAAGCGGTCAAAAATTCCCACAATTACAAGCTACAATTTTTTCGTT